>NZ_JAJQXW010000001.1:1336798-2005197 GCF_021246445.1 Rhabdothermincola salaria | reverse complement strand
GGTACAAGAACCCGCCGTTGGCCGCGATGTTGGCCTTGATGTCATCGACCTCACCGATACGAATCGGTGACCCGAACCCGCCCTTGGGCTGAGGCCACAGGAACGCCAGCACCGCAGCACCGAACCCCGACAGGCCCAGACCCATCAACAACACGATCGAACGGTTGAAGAACTGACGGCGCGACACCCCGATCGCCTCGGCGTCGGGCGGCACGTACTCGGCCAGATCACCGCCACCGACACGAGCCAGCTCCGGTGGGCGACGCTCCAGGGCCGCCTGGGCCTCGACGGCCCGACCCGACACCGCCACCTCGGTGTCCTCGAGCACCTCGGGCTCACCACGATCACGCTTGCGGGTCTCACGCGACAACGCACCGATGGCCTCACCGCTGTCACGACGCCGCGACGCCGCGAACACCACCACAGCAGCCAACACCACCACCACGGGAATGACGATCACAAGAGGGTTCATCACTGTCCTTCCGGAGCGGGGGGAGCTCCCGGATGACCTTCGTGACGAGAGGCACCCGGAGGCGGGCTCCATCGTCGCAGTGAGCGCCGAAAGCGGAGCGCAAGGGCGTCGAGGAGCGGGAGATCGTTCCCTCTGTCCTATCCGACGGACCGCCCTTTTCCACGTCGCCCGGCACGGAGGTGTTCGGCCGGGTGGTGGCGGGTCTCGGTCGGTGGGCTCAGTCGGTGAGCGGCACGCCCTCGGCGTCGGTGAGGAAGCTCTGGCTGCGCGCCAGGATCATGATCCCCTCGACCAGGCCCCAGATCGAACCCAGCCCGCAGGTGAGGACGGTGACGACGATCTGGATGATGCCGATGTTGGTGTAGCCGAGGTAGAAGCGGTGCACCCCGAGCCCACCGAGGAAGATGCCGAGGAGGCCGGCGGCCATGCGGCTCTTGGGCTGGGCTCCGTAAGGGGACACCGGGGCGGCCTGGGGGTAGGCGGGAGCGGCGTAGCCGTTGGCGGCCGGCTGGGCCTGGGGCCCGGGCTGGGCCTCCGGTGGGTACCACCAGCCGTCGGAGGCCTGCCACCAACCGGGCTCGGCCGGGGGCTGGGCCTGCGGGCTGCGGGGCTGGGCCTGGCTCCAGGTCTGGGTGGGCTCGCCGGTGGGGGCGCTCTGGTCGGCGGCGGGGGCGGCCCAGGTCTGGGTGGGCTCGCCGGTGGGGGCGCTCTGGTCGGCGGCGGGAGCCTCGGGAGCCGGGGTCTCGGGAGCCGGGGTCTCCACGACGGTGGCGTCGGTGGCGTTCGTGTCGGGGGTCGCGGCCGGGGTGGGATCGTCGGACCCGGGCGTCGCGTCGGGATCCGGTGTGGGGTCCCCGGACGGTGTGGGGTCGTACGTCATGCGAGCAGCCTCCCGTGGCCGATGCGGCGCCGGTGCAGCCGCGGCGACACAGTAGCCAACCGCCCTGGCCTCGGCCCCGGCTCTCTCAGGGGGACCGTTCGGGCGAGGCGACGTGCGCCACGAAGGCCTCGTGGTCGCGTTCGTTCTGGTCGGCGTAGACGGACGCGAACCGCACCATCGCCTCGCCCAGGGCCTTGCCGCCACCGAGGTAGGCCGACAGGGCGACGGCGTCGCCGGACCGGGCGTGGGCCCGGGCCAGGGTGTATCCGCACATCTGGGCGTAGCGGGCGAGGAGGGCCGGGTCCATGCCGTCGACGTCGGCGGAGGCCTTCCAGTCCCAGAGCTGGCGGAAGTAGTAGTCGTGGTCGCGACCGTCGACGCCGTGCAGCCGCTCCCAGCCGAGGAAGATGTCGCTGGTGGCCTGCATGAGCCGCTGGCCCTCGACCACCCGTTGGCCGTGCTGGGCGAAGCCGCTGGGTCGCAGATGGGGCTCGAGCACGGAGGCCTCGGCTTCCTTCACCTGCAAGAAGAGCGGGTCGTCGTCGTCCTTGCCCATGAGCAGGGCGACCCAGCAGCGGGTGCCGACGCTGCCCACCCCGACGACCTTGCGGGCCAGGTCGACGAAGCGGTAGCGCTCGAGGAGCACCCGTCGGTCGGCTTGCAGGGTGCGGCGGTAGTTCTGGAAGGCGGTCGCGACGATCTCGACGACCTTGTCGTGCTCGGGGTGCGACGGGAGCTCGGTCACCGGTTCGAGCAGCGGGGGGTCGCTGAGGAACCGGGGCTCGCCGTCGCGGACGGTGGTGAGCTTGCGCAGCGCCTTGAGACGGTCCTTGCCCTGGGCCTTGTGGACGGTCCTCTCGACCCGAGAGCGCATGGCGTCGGAGAGGGAGGTGTCCCAGTACTCGCCGAATTGGTCGAGGCTGAGGTGGGCGTACCAGATGTCGAGGTGCGACATCGAGGAGAACTGCTGCATGGCCGACGCGTAGGTCGTGGCGAGCGTTCGCTGCAGGGCGGGGCGGTCGGCCTCGTCGAGGCCGTTGCCGCGCGCCGCCACCTCGAAGCTGGCGGCCAGGCGCTTCAGATCCCACTCGAAGGGGCCGGGCAGCGTCTCGTCGAAGTCGTTGAGGTCGAAGACGAGACGGCGCTCCGGTGAGGCGAAGCCCCCGAAGTTGGTGAGGTGGGCGTCGCCGCAGAGCTGCACCTTCAGGTCGGTGCGGGGGGCGCCGGCCAGGTCGGCGGCGAAGACCTTGGCCGCCCCGCGGAAGAAGGTGAACGGTGACACGGCCATGCGCTGGTGGCGGATGGGCACCAGTTCGGGGACTCGGGTGAGCTCCTGCTCGGCCAGCAGCGACAGCGGATCGCGTTCGGCGGCCGGCGCCCACTCACCGAGGGCGGAACGGGGCACCACCTGCCGGGCGCGACGCCCGAGCTCGCGACGCTCGGCCACCGAGAGCGACGGCCTCGGCTCGGCCTCCTTGGTCGTGGTCATGGTCGTCTCCTCGGGGGCAGGCACCGGGTCGGGCGGCGTCCCGAGGTGTCGAATCGGAAGCTTTCCACGGTCACCGCTACGATCGCGGACCTCGCCGGGGGGAGTGGTGCGGTCGACGCCAGGACGCGGGGGAGAGAACGTGCCGGGAGCTGTTGTCGACGAGGGTCACGAAGAGGTCGATTGGTTGCGTCGGCAGGTGGAGGTGTTCCGAGCCATGGCCGATGCCCATCCGGCATTGCTCTGGGCGTCGAACACCGACGGCATGTGCGTCGAGTTCAACCGGACCTGGCTCGACTTCAGAGGACGCTCGCTCGACGAGGAACGCGGCCAGGGATGGTTGGACGGAGTCCATCCCGACGATCGCGACCGTTGTCTGCGCACCTACACCGACGCGTTCGGTCGCCATGAGGCCTTCGAGATGGAGTACCGGCTGGCCCGGGCCGACGGGGTGTTCCGGTGGATCCTCGACGTCGGCGGTCCTCGGTACGACGCCATGGGCTCGTTCCTCGGCTACATCGGGACGTGCTTCGACATCACCGATCGCCACACGCGTGAGGACATGCTCCTGAAGGCCCAACGCGAGCTCTCACGGGAGGTCCACACCGATGCCCTGACCGGCGTGGGCAACCGCAGCCTTCTGCGCACCGCGGCGCAGTCCCTCTTCGGCGCCGGGAGCACCGGGTGGGTGGCGGTGCTCTTCGTCGATGTCGACGGGTTCAAGGCGATCAACGACGAGCTGGGCCACGGCGTGGGCGACCAGGTCCTCCAGCAGATCGCCGGTGGGCTCCTCGCCGTGCTCCGACCGGGGGATGTGGTGGTCCGCTATGGCGGCGACGAGTTCGTGGCGGTGTGCCCGGGCATCTCGGGGATCGGTGACGTCGAGGAGATCGCCCAGCGGGTGCGTGGTCGAGCCTCTGTCGAGCTGCCTGAGCGCCGGGTGACCGTGACCGTCGGGACGGCGGCCGGTCCGGCCAGCTCGTCGACCCTCGATGCCCTCATCGAAGACGCCGACGCCGAGATGTACGGCGCCAAGCACCCAGTGTGAGCGCCTCGTTCGACGAGGACGCCTTGCGCCACCTGTAAGGCTCCCCTTACAGTGAGCGCCCGGCAAGCCGACACCCGGCTCGTCGTCACCCGTTCGTCCAGGAGCTCCACTGATGTCCCCCTCACGCCGACGGCTGCGCCCCATCGCCCTCCTCGTGCTCGTCATCGCCCTCGTCGCCGCCGCGTGCGGCTCCGACGACGGGGCGAGCGACAGCGAGAACGGCAGCTTCACCCTCTACAGCGGCCGGTCCGAGAACCTGGTGCAACCCCTCATCGACCAGTTCACCGAGGAGACCGGCATCGCCGTCGACGTCCGCTACGGCAACAGCGCCGAGATGGCCGCCCAGATCCTCGAGGAGGGGTCGGGCACCCCGGCCGACGTCTTCTACTCCCAGGAGGTCGGCGCCATGGGCGCGCTGGCCGATGCCGGCCTGCTCACCCCGTTGCCGGCCGAGGTCGTCGACTCCGTCGATCCCCGCTTCGCGCCGTCCGAGGACGACCTCTGGGTCGGCGTCACCGGCCGCAGTCGGGCGATCGTGTACAACCCCGAGCTGGTGGACGACCCGCCCACCAGCGTGGCCGACCTCACCGACCCCCAGTACGAGGGTCAGGTCGCCTGGGCGCCCACCAACGCCAGCTTCCAGTCGTTCGTCACCGGGTACCGCGTGGCCGAGGGCGAAGAAGCCGCCTCGGAGTGGCTCGACGCCATGATCGCCAACGACACGGAGTCCTACGAGAACAACGTGGCCATCCTCGACGCGGTCAACGAGGGCCAGATCGGCATCGGGCTCATCAACCACTACTACTGGTCTCGCTCCGCGCCCGAGCTGGGTGACGAGCTGGTGGCCGAGCTGGTCTTCCCTGTCGACGGCGACCCCGGCGGTCTGATCAACGCCACCGCCGTGGGCATCACCACCAGCGGCGAGGGCAACGAGGCGGCCCTCGCGTTCGTCGAGTACCTGTTGTCCGACGCCGGCCAGACCTACTTCGTGGAGGAGACCTTCGAGTATCCGGTCGTGCCCGGCGTGCCCAACCCGGAGGGCGTGCCGCCCCTCGCCGAGCTCGACGGGCCCGCCCTCGACCTGGCCGACCTGAAGTCGCTCGAGGCGTCCCAGGCGCTGCTGACCGAGAAGGGCCTCCTCAGCTGATCGCCGCGGAGCCGACGACGCTCTCACGGGAGGGGGCCGGCACCGACGAGGTGTCGGCCCCCTCTCGCCGTCGCGCTCCTGTGCCCCTCATGGTGGGCGCCCTGGTGGCCACGGTGGTTGCCGTCAGCCCGATCGTCTACCTGGTCATCCGGGCCACCGACCAGGGGTGGGGGGCGTTCCTCGACACCCTGTGGCGGTCGCGGACCCTGGAGCTCACCCTCCGGTCGTTGTGGCTGGCCGCCGTGGTCACCACCCTCTGCCTGGTCATCGGGGTGGGCATGGCCTGGCTCGTCACCCGCACCGACATCCCGGGTCGCCGGGTCGTGCAGGTGCTCGTGGGCCTGCCCCTGGCCCTGCCCTCCTACGTCGCGGCGTGGAGCTGGCTGGGCTTCCGCCCCGATCTGGCCGGGATGAGCGGGTCGGTGCTGGTGCTCACCACCATCTCCTACCCCTACGTGTACCTGCCGGTCATGGCCGCTCTGCGCCGCTGCGACCCTGCCCTCGAGGACGTGGCCCGCACGCTCGGCAGCCGGCGCCTGACGGTCTTCTGGCGCACCACGTTGCCCCAGATCCGCACGGCCGCGGTGGGCGGCGGCCTCCTCGTCGGCCTCTACGTGATGAGCGACTTCGGCGCTGTCGCCACCATGCGTCACGAGGTCCTCACCTACACCATCTACCAGTCGTACCGGGCGTCGTTCGATCGCACCCCCGCCGCCGTGCTGGGGGTCTTGCTGGCGGTGCTCACCATCACCATCGTGCTGATCGAGTCGCGCTACCGGCACCGTCACGGAGCGGCCCGCATCGGGGCCGGAGCCGTGCGACCCCAGCCCGTCCTGCGGCTGGGCGCGTGGCGCTGGCCGGCGCTGGCCGTGCCGGTCGCCCTGGTCGGCTTCAGCCTCGGTGTGCCCCTGTGGGGCATGGTCCGCTGGTGGTCGCGGGGCACCTCCCGGGCCGACACCTCCCAGGTCGTCGACGCCGCCGGCAACACCCTGCTGGTCGGCGCGCTGGGTGCGCTGCTGGTCGTGGTGCTGGCCCTGCCGGTGGCGCTGCTGGCCGTCCGCCACCAGGGCCGGCTGTCGAAGGTGGCATCGAGCGCGGCCTACACCGCCCACGCCCTCCCCGGCGTCGTGGTCGGCCTGGCCATGGTGTTCCTCGCCATCCGGGTCGTGCCCTCGCTCTACCAGGAGCTGCCGGTCCTGATCGTCGCCTACGCCGTGCTGTTCATGTCCCTCGCCCTCGGGTCGATCCAGGCCGCCGTGGCCCAGATCCCGCCCGGCCTCGAGGACGTGGCCCGTTCGCTCGGTTCCTCGGTGTGGGGGGTGTGGCGCCGAGTGGTGCTGCGGCTGGCGGCCCCGGGCATCGCGGCCGCCGCTACCCTCGTCTTCCTCACCGTCATGAAAGAGCTGCCCGCCACCCTCTTCCTGCGCCCGACCGGGTTCGACACCCTCGCCACCCGGCTCTGGGACGCCACCAGCAGCGTCTCCTACGCCGCCGCCGCCCCCTACGCCGTGCTCATCGTGGTGCTGGCGGCGCTGCCCACCGCCGTGCTGAGCGCGGTGGGCGATCGCAGGTCACGGGAATGAGCCACCTCGTCGTCAAGGGGCTGTCGGTCACCTTCGCCGGCCGGCCGCCGGTGGCGGCGCTGCGTTCGGTCGACCTCGAGGTCGCCGACGGGAGCATCGTGGCGGTGCTGGGCCCGTCGGGCTGCGGCAAGACCACCCTGTTGCGGGTGATCGCCGGCCTGCAACGCCCCGGCGCCGGCCGGGTGGAGCTCGACGGGGTGGAGCTCGACGCCGATGGCACCCACCTCCCCCCCGAGAAGCGCGGCATCGGCCTGGTCCCCCAGGAAGGCGCCCTCTTCCCTCACCTCGACGTGGCCGGCAACGTGGCCTTCGGGTTGCGCCAGCTCGACAAGGCGACCCGAACGGCGCGCATCGAGGAGCTGTTGGCCATGGTCGGCCTCGAGGGCCTCGGTGGGCGCCGTCCCCACGAGATCTCCGGGGGGCAGCAACAGCGGGTGGCGCTGGCCCGGGCCCTGGCCCCCCGGCCCTCGATGGTGCTGCTCGACGAGCCCTTCAGCGCCCTCGACGCCGGGCTCCGCGCCGAGGTCCGCGCCGAGGTCACCCGTCTGCTCCGCGAGGCGGGCACCACCGCGGTCATGGTGACCCACGACCAGGCCGAGGCCCTCGAGATGGCCGACGCCGTGGCCGTCATGCGCGCCGGGCGCATCATCCAGGTGGGTCCGCCGGCCGAGCTGTACCGCGAACCCCACGACACCTGGGTCGGCGCCTTCCTCGGCGACGCCATCGCCATCCCCGGCATCGTCGACGGTCCCACCGTCACCGGTGCCCTCGGCCCCCTGCGGCTGCGGCGGCCCGCGCCGGCCGGGTCGACGACCATCTTCCTGCGCCCCGAACAGCTCCGCCTCCTCGGGCCCGAGGACGTGGCACCGGGTGGCGCGGGCGTGCTCGCCGAGGTGCGGGCCGTGCGCTTCCGCGGCCACGAGGCCGCGGTCGACCTCGTCGTCGACGGGGTGGAGCTCATGGCCCGGTGGCCGTCGGCCGGCCTGCCCCCGGTGGGGGCCACGGTGCGGGTGGGTGTGGTCGGCGACGTGCTCGCCCTCGAACAGCAGCGGGACTGACGGTGCCGAGTCCGCCGGCCGCCTGTGGGGAGACCGACGTCACGTCAACCGGGGGTCTCCCCGATGTGTGCCGGGGGCTCCGGGCTGGTTGGATTGAGGCGTGGTGATCCGCCCCCCGCTCGGGTCCAGCGATCCCCGCCCGGCACGTCGACGCCGTGGCGTGGGCGCGCCGCTGGCCCTCCTGCTCCTCGTCGCCGTGGCCGTCGGGGCCTGCGGTGACGACGACGCCACCGACGGCGCCCCGTCGGCCGCCGAGGCAGGGGTCAGCGTGGTCGACCCCGTGATGCCGGTGCCGGCCGGGCCCATGGGCGCGGCGTACATGACCATCGAGAACACCGGCACCGAGGTCGACACGCTGCTCGGGGCCCGCACCGACGACGGCGACAGGGCGATGGTGCACCGCACGGAGATCGCAGAGGACGGCCAGGTCACCATGGACGAGGCGGGAGACCTCGAGGTCCCCGCCGGCGGCGAGCTGGCCCTGGCACCGGGCGGACTCCACCTCATGGTGGCGGTGCCCGACGGCTTGGAGGTCGGTGACGTGGTGGAGCTGGTGCTCGACTTCGCCGACGCCGGCGAGATCGGCATCGACGTCGAGGTCGTCGACCCCGGGGAGGTGAGCAGGTGATCTCGCGGCGCGTCGCGGCCGTCCTGGGGGCGATGGTCGGGCTGGTGCTGCTGGCCTCGTGCACCTCGCCCCCCGACCAGTTCGACCGGGCCGGCGCGGAGCGCTACGGCCTGCAGGGCTCGATGCTCGGCGACGCCCTCGACAAGCCCGACGTGGTGTTCACCGACACCGAGGGCCAGCCCTACGACCTGCGCACCGAGACCGCCAGCGAGCTCACCCTCGTGTTCTTCGGCTACACCAGCTGCCCCGACGTGTGCCCCATCCACCTCGATCGGATCTCCTCGGCGTTCGAGAGGGCGCAGCTCGAGGGCGGTGTGCCCAACATGGTCTTCGTCGGCGTCGACACCGCGCGTGACACCCCCGAGCAGCTGCGCACCTACCTCGACCGCTTCGACGACCGCTTCGTGGGCCTCACCGCCACCCCCGAGGAGATCGATCGGGCCATGGCCCAGCTCCAGCTCCCGGGCGCCGTGATCCCCGACGACACCAGCGGCAACTACACCGTCGGGCACCCCAGCCAGGTGGTGGTGTTCACCCCCGACGACAAGGCGCACATCGTCTACCCCTTCGGGGCGACCGAGCAGGTGTGGGTCGAGGACCTGCCCCAGCTCGAGACCATCGAATGGGAGTCGATCACGTGAGTTGGTGGTGCTCGGCCGAGGGCAAGGTGTGGAACTGGGAGTGGAGCCCGTACCTGGGTGCCTGGTTGCTGACGATCATGCTCGTCGGGCTGCTGATCGCCGGGTTCCGACGCGATCGCGACTTCCCGCTGCGGCGCAAGGTGGCGGCCTTCGCCGGCGTGGCCCTGCTGCTGGTGGCCACCGACTGGCCCATGGCGGCGATGGGGGCCGGCTACCTGCTCTCGGTCCAGATGGCCCGCCAGGTCCTCGTGGTGCTCATCGTGCTGCCCCTCTTGCTCTACGGCTGCCCCCCTGTGGTCGGCCGTTGGCTGCAGGCGGGGGCGCGCCGCCGTGCCTTCGTGCGCGTGGTCAGCACCCCACTGTTCTGCATCATCGGCGCCAACGTGATCCTGCTCACCATCAACACGCCGATGGTGTCGGATCGCATGATCGGCAGCCCGCTGGGGTCGTTCGCCCTCGACCTGTTCTGGATCGTGGCCGGTTTCCTGCTGTGGTTCCCCGTGCAGCCGCCCGCGCCGCTCACCCCCCGCCTGGTGGGTCCGTTGGCGATGGTGTACCTGATCGTGCAGTCCATCGCCCCGCTGCCCACCGCCTGGTGGATGACCTGGGGCGACTACCCGCTGTTCTCCACCTTCGAGCTGGCGCCCCGCGTCTTCGAGGGATTCGGCCCGCTCGACGACCAGCACCTCGGTGCCGCCGTCATGCAGGTCGTCGGGGGTCTGGTGATCTGGTCCCAGATCGCCGTGCGCTTCCTGCACTGGATGTACCAGCGCCAAGCCCTCGAGAACGCCGGCATCCCTGCGTTCGAGGCCGACGTCGACCCGGGCACCGACGACGACGCGCCCGTGGCCGACGCCACCCCGTCGACGTCGGTGAGCTGATCTCCGACCCGGCTCAGACGGCGTCGCGGTCCGGATCTCCCGTGGTCGGGAGGTGCCCGCCGCTCTCGGCGATCTCCACCAGCCGGGCCAGCATCGGGGCGAAGATCACCCGGTGGAAGGGTGACACGGCCAACCAGTAGACGCGCCCGGCCAGCCCACGAGGGTGGAAGAGCGCTCGTTGGGTGACCGCGCTGCCCTCTCCCGCGGGGGACACGGTCCACTCCAGCCACGCCTGGCCCGGGAGGCGCATCTCGGCCCGGAGCCGCAGGAGGTGGTCCTGCTCGTAGGCCTCGACCCGCCAGAAGTCGAGCGCGTCGCCGGTGCGCAGGTCGTCGGGGTGACGGCGACCGCGCCGCATGCCGATGCCGCCCACGAGGCGGTCGAGGGTGCCGCGGATCCGCCACCAGACATCTCCCGTCATCCAGCCCCGGGTGCCTCCGATGCCGCAGATGGTGGCGAACAGCAGGTGGGGAGCGGCGGTCGACGTGCCCTCCTGGACGTCGCCGAGGAGGGTTCCGCCCGCCCAGTCCGGGTCGGCGGGCAGCGGGTCCGCCGGGTTGCGGCCGCGCAGCTCGGCGTCGGCCCAGGTCGTGGCGACCTGGAGGTCCTCGACCCGTCGCAGGGCCACCTCGAGCGACTCGCGGTAGGTGAGCAGGTCCCGGGGGACGATGTCGAGGATGTCGGGTTGGTGCACCACGACCTCGTTGACGAGGCTGTCGATGAGCGGCCGGGCCAGGTCCGACGGGAGTGGCGTGACCAGGCCGACCCAGCGCGACGACAGCGACGGCGACAGCACGGGCACGGTGACGATGAGCCGGCGGCGCAGGCCCTCGACCTCGGCGAAGACCTCCATCATCTGGCGGTAGGTCAGCACATCGGGCCCGCCGATCTCGAGGACCCGGCCGAGTGCGTGGGGCTCGTCGAGCACGCCGACGAGGTAGGCGAGCACGTCGCGCACGGCGATGGGCTGGCAGCGGGTCTCGACCCACTTCGGGGTGACCATGGCGGGGAGGACCTCGACGAGGTGGCGCAGCATCTCGAACGAGGCGCTGCCCGACCCGATGACCACCGCGGCGCGCAGCTCGGTGGCCGGCACCGCACCGTCGGCCAGGATGCGTCCCACCTCGTGGCGGCTGCGCAGGTGCGGTGACAGCGACGCCCCGGCGTCGTCGCCGAGGCCGCCCAGGTAGATGATCTGGCTGGCGCCCGCGTTCGCGGCGGCGTCGCGGAAGTTGGCCGCTGCCCGCCGGTCACGCTCCTCCCAGTCGTCCTCGCCCCCGATCGAGTGGATCAGGTAGTAGGCACCACCCACCCCCTCGAAGGCCTCGGTCAGCGATGCCGGGTCGAGCACGTCACCGCGCACGATCTCCACCACGTCGGCCCATTCCTCGCCGGCGAGCTTGGCCGGGTTGCGGGCCATGGCCCGGACCTTCCGGCCCTCGGCCACCAGTTCACCGACCAGACGCCGACCGATGTAGCCGGTGGCTCCGGCCACCAGCACGGGGCGGTCGCGGTCGGGGACCGGGGCGCGTCGCTCGTCGGAGGGGTGGGCGTCGGGGGACGTGCCGTTGCCGGAGGTCATGGCCCCATGCAACACCTGTCGCGCCGGGCGCGCCGGGTCGGACCTGCCGAGGCGGCGACAGGTGGGACACTGGCGGGCATGCCTCGTGCTCCTCAACCGGCACCGCTGCGCCGGCGCGCCCCTCGGATGCTCGCCGCGCTCATCGTGGCCGGCGCCCTCGTGGCCGGGTGCGGGGACGACGGCCAGGACGGCACGCTGAGCCCTCTCTCGGCGGCCGACTGCCCCTTCTCGGGGGCGGCCGACCCCGTGGAAGGCGGATCCGACGACGTCGACCGGTCGGCCCTCACCGCGGTCGAGACCGACAAGGACGGCTGCGTCGACGTCATCACCCTCCGAGTAGATGGTGGCCCCGGCGAGTGGATCGCGGCGTATGCCGACGCCCCCGTCCTCGACGCCCGGGGAGACGACGTGGACGTGGACTCCAACGAGGCCCTCGTGGTCACCCTGAAGGGGGCGACCAGCGACCTCGACGGTGGCGGGATGGCCGAGGTGGTCCCCGGACCCCTCGACTACGTCCGGGAGCTGCTCGTCGTCCCCCGCCCCGACGACGACGAGCTCCACATCGTGCTCGGCCTCGCCGAGCGCCTGCCCTTCGAAGTGGGTGGCGCCGAAGGGGGCGATGGACTCGAGGTGAGGACGGGATGAGCCGGTGAAATCCCTCGGGGCCATCTTCAGCTACCTGGCCAACCCCCACGGGCGGCGCAACCTGCGGGTGCTGGGCGTCCTCTTGGTGGTCTTCGTGATCATCGTGGTGCTCTTCAGCGCCGTCTTCCACGAGATCATGGAGTACGAGGGCCAGACCCACAGCTGGGCCACCGCCGTCTACTGGACGGTGGTCACCATGTCGACGCTCGGCTTCGGTGACATCACCTTCGAGTCCGACGTCGGCCGTGTCTTCTCGGTGGTCGTGCTGCTGTCGGGCTCGGTCTTCATCCTGGTGCTGCTGCCCTTCTCGTTCATCCAGTTCATCTTCGTGCCCTGGATGGAGGCCCGTCAGCGGGCGCGCGCCCCGCGGCAGCTGCCTCGGAGCACGTCGGGGCACGTGTTGCTCACCGGTGTCGGTCCGATCGAGGAGTCCCTCGTCCGTCGCCTCGACCAGGCCGGGATCCCCTACGCGGCGATGATCGACGACGTCGACCGGGCCCTGCGCCTCTACGACGAAGGGTTCCGGGTGATGGTGGGGGCGCTCGACGACCCGGCCTCGTTCCGGGCCGCCCGCGTCGACCAGGCCGCCCTCGTGGTGGCCACCGAAGGCGACACCACCAACACCAACGTGGCCTTCACCGTCCAGGAGATCACCCACGACGTGCCGATCGTGGCCACCGCCAACCGCCACGCCTCGGTGGACATCCTCGAGATGGCCGGTTGCACCGAGGTCCTGGAGCTCGGGGTGATGCTGGGCACCGCCCTGGCGCGACGGGTGCTCACCCCGGGCGGCCGCAGCGTCGTGATCGGCGAGTTCGGCGACCTGTTGATCGCCGAGGCGGCCACCCCCCGCACCCTCGTCGGCAGCACGCTCCTCGAGTCGAACATCCGCCCGCTCACCGGCCTCACCGTGGCCGGGGTGTGGGACCGCGGTGAGCTGGCGGTGGCTCGCCCCAACGCGGTGTTCGAGGTCCACGACGCCATCGTGCTGGCCGGCAACCGAGCCCAGCTCGACCGCTGGGACGAGCACTTCGGGGAGTCCGACATCCTCGACGCGCCGGTCGTGATCATCGGGGGTGGTCGGGTCGGGCGTGCCGCCGGGGCGACCCTCGCCGCCGCCGGCATCCCCCACCGGATCGTGGAGCAGCTCCCCGAACGGGTCCGTGACCCGTCGGTCTACGTGGTGGGCGACGCCGCCGACCTCACCGTGCTCGAGGAGGCCGGCATCCACCAGTCGCGGGCCGCCATCATCACGACCCACGACGACGACGTGAACGTCTACCTCACCATCTACTGCCGCAAGCTCCGCCCCGAGATGCAGATCATCAGCCGGGCCCGGCTCGACCGCAACGTGTCGACGCTGCACCGCGCCGGTGCCGACAGCGTGCTCTCCTATGCCTCCACCGGCGCCAACGCCATCTGGAACGTGCTCACGCCCGACAACACGCTGCAGCTGGCCGACGGCCTCGACGTGTTCCGGGTGCCGGTACCTCGTCGATTGATGGCCCGCACCATCAGCGAGGCACGCGTCCGAGAACGCAGCGGCTGCACGGTGGTGGCCGTGGCCGTCACCGCCGGGCACTTCGAGCCGGCCCAGCCCGACACGGTCATGGTCGAGGGGTGCGACCTGTTGCTCATCGGCGACGAGGAGTCCGAGGCCCGCTTCTTCGCCACGTTCGTCGAGGCCGGGCGTTCCTGAGGCACGCCGGCCGCCGGCGCGCTACACCGTCGGGGCACGGACACGAGGGGGGAGCACATCCATGCGCTGGCAGATCGGCGACGTCGTCGTCACCAAGGTGGTCGAGCTCGAGCAGACACTGCCCATCAGCGGGCTGGTGCCGGCGGCGACGCCGGAGGCCCTGGCCCCGCACCTGGGGTGGTTGGCCCCGCACTTCGCCGACGCCGACGGCACGACCGAGCTGTCGATCCACGCCCTGGTGGTGCAGAGCGAGGGGCTGAGCATCATGGTCGACACCTGCGTCGGCGATCGAGCCATCCCTGGTCTCGACGGCCTGCGAGGACCGGCCGACTTCCCCGACCGCCTGGCCGCGGCCGGCTTCGCCGTCGACACCATCGATGTCGTGTGCTGCACCCACCTGCACTTCGACCACGTGGGGTGGAACACCCGCCTCGAGGGGGACCGGTGGGTGCCCACCTTCACCAACGCCCGCTACCTGTTCTGCCGCTCGGAGTACGAGCACTGGATGGCCGAGCCCGGCGGCTACGCCCTCAACTGCGGTGACACCGTCACCCCCGTGGTCGAGGCCGGTCAGGCCGACCTCGTCGACGCCGACCACCGCCTCACCGGCGAGGTGCGCTTGGTGCCCACCCCGGGCCACTCGCCGGGCCACGTCTCGGTCCTCATCGAGTCCGGCGGGGAGCGGGCCCTCATCACCGGCGACGCCACCCACCACCCGGTGCAGTGGGCCGAACCCGACTGGGGCATGACCGCCGATTGGGACGCCACCATGGGTGCGGCGTCGCGTCGCCGCCTGATCGCCGAGCACGGCGACCAGGGGACCCTGGTCATCGGCACGCACTACGCCGCCCCCAGCGCCGGCCGCATCGTGGCCGACGGCGACGGGTGGCGCTTCGAGGTCTGAGCCCGCCTGGGCGGGTGGTCGGACGTCCCGGGGTTTCCTGGCCGCCCGGGGCGCGAGCGCCCGTGCGGCTGTCCTATGTTCGCGACATGGCTATCTCCACTGGTGACAAGGTTCCCGACGTCGAAGCGCACGTGATGGGCGAGCAGGGCCCGCAGAAGGTGCAGACCGGCGAGCTGCTCGGCGAGGGCAAGGTCGTGCTCTTCGCGGTTCCGGGTGCGTTCACGCCCGGCTGCTCCAAGGTCCACCTGCCCGGCTTCGTCGAGGCCGCCTCGCAGGTCAAGGGCAAGGGCGTCGACAAGATCGTGTGCGTGGCGGTCAACGACGCCTTCGTGATGGACGCCTGGGGCGACGACCAGGGCGTCGGCGAGGACATCGTCATGCTCGCCGACGGCAACGGCGCCTTCACCGAGGCCATGGGCCTGGTGATGGACGGCAGCGGCTTCGGCCTCGGCACCCGGTCGCGTCGCTACGCCGCCATCATCGAGGACGGCGTCGTCACCAACCTCGACGTCGAGGAGGGCGGCGGCATCGAGGTCAGCTCCTGCTCGGCGGTCCTCGAGCGCCTCTGAGGGCACTCTGTCCGAGAGCTCCCTGTCTGATCGTGCTCCGGTGCCCGCCCCTCGGGGCGGGCACCGTCGCGTAGCACGCCGGTGACGGTGCCGCAGAAACCCGTGACCCGCGACACGATCTCGTCTAGTCTCTCGCCCGACGCGTCGTGCGGCCCCCGTCGCCCGGACCCCTGCGTCGATCACAAGGAGAAAAAATGAAGCGCCTTGCCCTCTTGGCCGTGATGGCCCTGGTGGCCGTGGGTCTGATGCCGGCCACCGCCGGCGCCGGGACCGACGGTGGAACCGCCCAGGTCACCATCGTCCACGACGCCACCTATGACGCCCCGACCGAACCCTTCACCGTCACGGTCTGCGCCGGTGGCGAGGTCATCGACGGCAACTTCAGCTGGGGTGAGACCCTCGGACCGCTCACGCTCCCCGCTGTCACCATCCCGGTGGCCATCTACGTCGGCGCCGACCAGCTCTGTGAGGGCGAGCCCGACATCGGCGGCGACCTCGTCCTCGAGCCCGGCGACGACATCACCGTGGCTGCCGTCTGGCTCAGCGGCGAGGGTCAGCCCAGCATCGCCGTCTGGCCCAACGACTCCAGCTGCTTCGCCGAGGGCGAGGGTCGCATCACGGCCCGTCACGGCGCCGCGGCCGGGACCGTCGACGTCGTGGGCACCATCGCCGGTGAGCAGACCGTGCTGATCCAGGACCTCGAAGAGGGCGCGCAGAGCATCCTCGACGTCCCGGGCGGCCTCGTCGTCGAGGACGCCGCCATCGTGGCCACCGGCACCACCGACGTGCTCATCCCGCTCGGTGACGTCACCACCATCCCGGGCTTCAACATCTTGGTGTACGCGGGTGGCGGCGCCGATGGTGGCGCCGACGCCTTCACCGGTCTGATCGAGCTCGATCCGTGCGAGGTCCCCGTCGAGACCACCACCACCACGGCCGGTCCGACCACCACGGCTGCGGCCCAGCCCGCAACGGTGACGCCTCGCTTCACCGGCTGATCGTCCACTCCGCTCTTCAGCGGTCCTGACGTCGAGCGATGCCCGCCCCTCGGGGCGGGCATCGTCGCGTGCGGGTGCTGGTGCCCGCGACCCTCAGCGGTGGCCGAGTGGGGCCGGGCGTGAACGTGCCCCGGCTGGGGACCGGGGCACGTTCGAGTCGTTCAGGCGAGGTCGCTCAGGCGACGGCGAGGCCGTCGAGGACGGCGTCGATGCGGTCGCCGGCGTCCTCCATGGAGCAGTCCCACGACACCGCCAACTCGGAGACGAGGATGTGGCGGGCCTTGCCCAGCATGGCCTTCTCGGCGCTGGAGAGCTTGGAGGAACGTTCACGCAGCGACAGGTTGCGGACCACCTCGGCGCACTCGTAGATGTCGCCGGACTTCATCTTCTCCTGGTGGTTCTTGAACCGGCGGGACCAGTTGGTGGGCACCCGCACATTGGTGACGGCCAGCACGGCCAGCACGTCGTCGACCTCGTCGGCGGAGATGGCCGGGCGCACGCCCAGGTCCTCGGCGCGGTCCTCGGGCACCGAGACCTTGAGGGCCCCACCTCGCCACGACTCCTCGCCGGCGGCGACGGAGAGCTCGAGGTAGGTCACCTTCTCACCGTCGACCTCGCGTTCGGAGCGACCGGTGACGACCGCCGTGCCGTGGGACGGATAGATGACCTTGGAGCCGATGGCGAAGTCCATGGGAGCCTTTCGAGCGACGGAACGAGCAAGTATGCCGCGTTTCGCCCGAAATCACTCAGTGGGCCGGTCGGACGAGGGCGCCGGCGGGCCGACCTCGCTCTCGCAGCCCAGCTGGGCACAGATCTCGACGTCGATCTCGGTGCGGACCGACGACAGCCGGTCGAGGGCGGCCTGCTGGGCCGCCGCGTCGCCGCTCTCGCCGGCGGCCCGGAGATCGGTGACCGCGTCGGTGCGGGCCTGGTGCAGCTGGGTGACCCGGCGCAGGAAGCCGGGGTCGCTGCTGGCCCGGCACTCGCCCACCGAGCGGGCCTCGAGCTCGTCGCCGATGGCGGTGAGCTCGACCACGATGGTGTCCAGGTCCGCCGGCGCCGGGACCGCGGCGGGGGTGGTGCCGATCGGCTCGGTGACGGCGGCGGCCCGGTCGAGCGCAGCGATCTGGGCTGCGGCGCACTCGCTGAGGCGGTCGCGCTCGCTGTCGGCGACCGACGAACCGGCGTAGGCGCCCACGGCGAGGCCGACCACGATGAGCGCGGCCAACAGCGATCCCATGACCGCCGGGCGCTCCCACGGGTTGCGATCGCTCACCATCGTCGTCTCCACCCTTCTCCGTCGCTGGTCAGCGCCCACGTTCCCACGTCCGAGGCGCCGTGGCCGGCACCCCGGTCGTTCCACCGGTCGCCCCGTCGTCGCTTCGTGCCCGCGACGCAACCCTGATAGCACTTGCGAGGTGGACGGCGAGGACGGCATCGACGTGGAGGACGTCTCCGGTGACCCCGTGACCTCCCCATCGCCGCCCGCCGACCACGTCGCCACCGCCCCCGTCCTCGCGTCGTCCACCTTCGCCGCCATGGCGGTGCCGGCCTACCGCAAGCTGTGGTTCTCTGGCCTGTTCGTGTTCATGGCCGTCAACGCCCAGGCCATCGCCCGGGGCTGGCTGGCCCGCGAGCTCACCGGCACCAACGCCGGGCTGGGCGGCGTGCTGCTGGCGTTCGGCATCGCCATGCTCATCTCCACGCCGTTCGGAGGCGTGGCCGCCGACCGGTTGCCCAAGCGCACCGTGCTCGTCGTGTCCCAGCTGCTGTTGGTGGCATCCTCGATGTGGATCGGCGTCGCGCTGGTGCTCGACGTCGTGGAGTACTGGATGCTCATGGGCGCCAGCGCCCTGCAGGCGGTGGCCTTCGCCCTGTTCGGGCCGGCCCGCATGTCCTACACGGCCGAGATCGTCGACGGTCGCATCCTGTCCAACGCCATCGTCCTGGCCCAGATGGGGGCGGAGGGCATGCGGGTCATCGGGCCCACCATCGCCGGCATCGTGATCGCCGCCTTCACGTGGGGCCTCGAGGGCGTCTTCATCGCCAGCGGCGCCCTCTGCCTGTTCGGCACCGTGCTCACCGTGTTCCTGCCGCCCGCCCCGCCCCACCCGGAGCGGATCCACGGGTCGCCGTGGGGGGAGCTCGCCGACGGCCTGCGCTACGTCCGCCGGCGTCCGGACCTGGCGCTGCTCGTCACCAGCTCCCTGGTCATCGTGATGATCGGCTACCCGTTCATGGCCTTCCTGCCCACCGTGGCCGACGGCATCTTCGACACCGGGTCGACCGGCTACGGCGTGCTCAGTGCGGCCTCGGCCGTCGGCGCCATCGCCTTCGGGCTCTTCGCCGCCCGCAGCGGCGGACGGCGTGACCCCTGGCGGTTCGTCACCGTCGCCGGCATCGGCTTCGGGGTGGGCCTCATCACCCTCGGCCTCATGCCCCTCTTCTGGCTGGCGGTGGTGGCGCTGATGTTCACCGGCGGCATGAGCCTCACCTACCAGACCATGACCAACTCGCTGCTGTTGAACCTCAGCGACTTCGACTACCACGGGCGCATCCAGTCGCTGGTGATGCTGGGCTTCAGCGGCTTCGGCATCGCCGCCCTGCCCCTCGGCGCCCTGGCCGACGCCATCGGGCTGCGCACCACCTTCGTGATCATGGGTGCCGTGGTGCTGGTGGTGATGGTGGTCTTCGTGCTGCGCCGGCGCCGGTTCAGCGACCGCGAGGTCGTCCTCGGCCTGGGCTGACCGGGCGGGTGCGGGCCGGCTGGTCGTGGTCCGCCAGCGGCGAAGGTGTCGTGGGCCTCAGGGCCCGGCGGTCACGACTCCCACTCGACCCCGGGGAGCGCGGCGGTCCAGCTCTCGGCGATGCGGCCGTCCTCGATGCGGTGCACGATCATCCACGTGAGCACCTGGCGACTCTCGGTGCTGAGGTTCACCCCGCGGCTCGTGGCCCGGGTCCATACCTTGTCGCCGGCCACGACCTGGTCGTCGATGGTGGTCTCGGCGCCGCGCATCACGTGCATCGACTCGGCCAGGCGCTTCTTGTACTTGGCGAGAGGGATGCGCTCGGTGCCCAGGCTGGTGTGGCGGGTGTAGGGGTCGGTGCAGATGTCGTCGACGGCGTCGGGGTTCGCCTCGCCCCAGACGTCGTTCCACCAGCGTCGGACCAGTGCTCGAGCGTCGTCGTCCCCCACGGCCCGGCAGTGTACGTGGCCGGCCGGTCGCGGTCGGACACGGCGCGATCCGGTCGGTGGGTGGGTGCGGTGAAGGCCCGGCCGACCACGGGGGCGGGGGTGGCTGGGGGCTACATTTCCGTGCGCCCCGTTGGAGAGAGGTTCCCTTGCTCGACGCCATCGCTGCCATCGCTGCCGGTCTCGAACCGTCCCGCACGGACGACCCCACCCACGCCGCCGAACTGGTGGCCGGCGTCGGTGCCTGCATCCTCACCGGGCTCGAGCCTTCGCAGTCATCGGCGGCGACCCTGGCCGCCACCTTGCTGGGCGACCGGCTCCGTGCCGGCCCTCCGCCGGTCGAGGTGCGAGAAGGGGGCGACAAGGACCCCAAGATCCGCGTCGACGGTGCCCACGAGGTGCCGCTGCCGCTGCACACCGACGGCTTCACCTACGGCCTCGACGGCCCCGACACGATGGTGCTGCTGTGCGAGCGACCGAGCGAGGGGGACGGCGCCTCGACCGTCGTCGACGCCTATCGCGTGCTCGACGCCCTGGCCGCCGACCCCGGCGGGGCCGAGCTGGTGCGCTTCATGTGTGACGTCGAGGTCGACCTCACCGCGCCGGGAGCGCCACCGCGCCGCGGAACCCTCGTGTCGACTACCCCGTCGGGGCGTCGCCAGGTCATCGTGGTGGCGCTGCGCGACCACATCCGGGCGGTGCCGGGCCCGCTGGCCCGGGCTCACGAGCACTGCATCGACCAGGTGGCCGAGGTGTTCGAGTCGGTGCGCACCTGGGCACCGCGTGTGCACCTCGCCGCCGGTGAGGCGCTCTGCGCCGACAACTACCGGGTGGTGCACTCCCGCGACGCCTATCACGACCTGGATCGGCGCTTCTGGCGCATCTGGGCCTGGAGCGACGACGGCCGACCGCCGCCGGAGGGGCGTCTGGCCTCCGACGTCAGGTACGTCACCGAGGATCCGGCGGCCGCCGGCGGCTGAACGAGGCGCTGGCACCGGGCACCCGTCGGCCCCGTGCACGGGCCGACCGTCGAGGGGGCGCCCCCCGGGGTCAGCCGAACTCGATGTTGACCGCGCCGTAGCCGCGGGTGAAGGTGGCCGGCACGATCTCCGGCTCGGGGCCGACGAGCTTCCAGGAGGGGAAGCGGCGGACCATCTCCTCGAACAGCACGCGCAGCTCGAGGCGGGCCAGTGACGCGCCAAGGCAGAAGTGGGTGCCGAACCCGAACGCCACGTGGTGGTTGTGGGGGCGGGTGACGTCGAAGTCGTCGGGGCGGTCGAAGATGCGCTCGTCGCGGTTGGCCGACCCGTAGAGCAGCAGCACCTCGTCGCCCTCGTGGATGGTCTGGCCGTGCAGCTCGGTGTCGCGGGTGGCGGTGCGGCGCATGTTGGAGATGGGACTGATCCAGCGGATGAACTCCTCCACCGCGGTGGTGGACAACAGCCCGGGGTCCTCGGCCAGGAGGGCCCTCTGCTCGGGGCGGCGGGCCAGCTCGGCGATGATGCCGGCGATCACCGAACGGGTGGTCTCGGCGCCGCCGTCGAGCACGAGGAGGGCCTCGGTGAGGATCTCGCCGTCGGTCCAGGGCTGGCCGTGCACCTCGGTGTGGGCCCACACCGAGATGAGGTCGTCGCGTGGGTCGTCGCGACGGGCGGCGATGACCTTCATGGTCTCGGTGGCGAAGTCGAGCACCGCGTTGGCGCTGGCGTCGGACTGGGACTTGAAGCCCCCGCCGGTCGGGGAGGTCTGCCCGGCCTCGAACATGGTGACCTCGGACCACTCGCGGACCTTGGGCCACAGGTCGTGGTCGTAGCCGAGCAGGTCGCAGATCATCATGGCGGGCAGGCGCGAGGCGATGGATTCGACGGCTTCGCACCCGCCGTCGGCCGACGCCTCGTCGAGGATGGCGGTGACCTGGTCGCGGACGCGGTCTTCGTGGCTGCGCACCCCCCGCGGCGTGAACCGGCGGGCCACGACCATGCGCTGGCTCTGGTGGGCCGGGTCGTCGCGGTTGATCATCGAGGTGTCGTCGAGCTGGTCGGTCTTGGGGCGCGAGCCGGGCAGCGAGGAGAAGGCGGCGGTGTCGTGCTCGACGGTGCGCACGTCGGCGTGACGCGAGATGCCCCAGATCTCCTGGACCGGGTCCCAGTGGACCGGTGACTCGTCGCGGAGCCAGCGGTAGGCGTCGAACGGGTCGACGTACCAGGTCGGGTCGAGCAGGTTCACGTTCGGGCTCACGGCGTCCCCCCGGGCGAGTGCGGTGGCGCCGGTCGGTCGGCGCCTCGGTGCCCATGATGGCGCGTCCGGGGACCCCGGCGCGACGCCGGGTGCGAGCAGCCCGTGAACTGGAGGCCTCACCGGGGCCCGGGCGACGGCTGCCCGGTGGGTCAGCGACCGAAAAGGCGACTCAGGAGGGAACCACCCGACGGGGCGGAGGCGGAGCACCGGCAGCGCTGATCGGCGGGGACGTCGCCGAGGACCTGCTCGACGTGCATGCCGCAGCCGGCGAAGGTGGGACGGTCACAGGTGGGGCACGTAGCTCGTTGGCACATACCCCCTAGGGTATAGGACGCGAGGCCCTCCGGCACCCACTTCGATCGTCGTAGGGTTCGGGCATCGACGACGCAGTCAGTGCCCACCCGACTGACCGGCCGACCGGATCCGAGCCTCCCGGAGCCGCCCTCTTGTCGCTCGGGTCCACCCGGGGCCGTGTGGCGCTCGGCGCCACGGTGCTCGCCAGCGGGGTGGCCTTCCTCGACAGCACCGTGGTCAACGTCGCCGTGCCGGCCATCGCCGACGACTTCGGGGTCGGTGGCGACGGCGTGCAGTGGGTGCTCACCGCCTACCTGCTCACCCTCGCCTCGCTCATCTTGCTGGGCGGCGCGCTGGGTGATCGCTATGGATCCCGGCGGGTCTTCGTCGTCGGGGCGGTCTGGTTCGCGCTGGCGACCCTGGCCTGCGCTCTCGCCCCGTCGCTGTGGTTCCTGGTCCTGGCCCGCCTCTTCCAGGGCGTGGGCGGGGCCCTCCTCACGCCCACGTCGCTGGCGCTCGTGCAGGCGTCGTTCGTGCCCGACGATCGGGCTCGCGCCGTCGGGGCCTGGGCGGGCCTCACGGGGCTGTCCGGCGCCATCGGCCCCATCCTGGGTGGGTGGCTGATCGACGGGCCGGGCTGGCGCTGGGCCTTCGTGCTGTCGGTGCCGCTGGTCCTCGTCTCGGTCGTGGCCGTGCGGGCCACCCCCACCGTCGTGCGCGTCCCCGGCGGTCGGTTCGACCTGGCGGGTGCCGGGCTGGCGGTGGTCGCCCTGGCCGGCCTGACCCTGGCCCTCAACCGGGCGGCCGACGACGGCTGGGGCGATCCGCTGGTGGTCGTCGCCTCGGTCGCCGCGATCGTGGCGTCGGTGGCCTTCGTGGTGTGGGAGCGACGGAGCGCGGCTCCGCTGGTGCCGGGTCGACTGTTCGAGTCCCGCACCTTCACGGTGCTGAGCATCGTGACCTTCGCCCTCTATGCCCTGCTGGGCGGCGTCTTCTTCTTCGTCGTCTACCAACTCCAGGTCGTGACCGGTTTCGGGGCGCTGGCCGCGGCCAGCTCGCTCATCCCGGCCACGTTGCTGTTGTTGTTCGGCTCGGCCCGCTCGGGGGCGCTGGCCACCCGATGGGGACCCCGTCCCCAGATGGTCGTCGGACCGCTGCTGACCGTCGCCGGGGTGGTGGTCCTCGCCGGCATCGACGTCGACACCAGCTGGACCACCGGCGTCCTGCCCGGCTCGATCCTGCTCGGGCTCGGTCTGGTCGCCTTCGTCGCCCCGTTGACCGCCAGCGTGATGGCGTGCGTGGACCAACGCCTGGTGGGCACGGCCAGCGGGGTCAACAACGCCATCGCCCGCACCGCCGGGCTGGTGGCCCTCGCCGTCATCCCCTCGGTGTCGGGGTTGACGGTGGCCGTCGGCACCGCCGCCACCACGTCCGCCTTCCGTTGGTCCATGGCCATCGCCGCCGCCCTCGGCCTGGTGGCCGCCGCCGTCTCCGCACTCTTCCTGCCCCGCCGGGTCCGGCCACCCGCCGCCGATCAGTCGTAGGGCCTCGAGGCAGATCGGGCCAGGGCGTTGAGCACGGCGGCCTCCTCCGGGTCGGCGTCGGGCCCGTAGGCCGAGATGATCACGCCCTTGACGCCCCATTGCGAGCAGCGCACCCCGAGCACGATGGCTTCGTCGCCTGGATCGGTGGGGCCCTCGAAGCGGAACGTGTAGTCGACGATCGCGCCGTCGACCGGGTGGGGATCGTCGTGGCCGCTGCGCAGGATGCCGACCGGGCAGACCTGCAGGTCCTCCACGTAGCCCTCGCTGGCCAGAAAGGTGACGGCGTCGGTGACGGTCTCGGGCATGGGGGCGGCTGCGGTCACGTGTCCTCCTCGTCGAGGCTGAGGCCGTAGACGGCCTCACCGTCGGGATCGATCTCGTAGATCTCGTACCCCTCGTCGACGTGGGGTGCGTCGGCGGCGAAGGCCACCGCGATCTTGTTGGTGGCGTTGCGGGCCACGTCGAGCACCAGCTCCACGGCCTGCGCGTCGGTGAGCTCGTCGCGCACGGATGCGGCCACGGCGGGATCGATCCGCCCCGGCAGCCAGACGATGGCGTCGGTGAGGGCGAGGGCGGCTTTGGTGGCGGCGGGCAGCTCGCTGTCGGCATGGTGGTCGACGGCCGCGAACTGCTCGTCACCCGCTCCGGCCCGCAGGGCAGGGCGGCTGCGCAGTGACTGGCACAGCCGGCACTGGTGCTGGCGGGCCCCGCGGAGGCGCACCAGCTCGGTGACCACGGGGTCGAGGGCGTCGAGGCGGGGCACGATCCGGATGTAGGCGTCGATCGCCGACCAGATGTCGGCGGCGGACGAGCCCGGTGGGGCCTCGGGCCAGGGTTCGGCGCCGAACGGTTCCCACGGTGCCGCGCCGAACAGGGCATCGAGGGCGGACCGCACCCGGGGGACGTAGTCGAACACCCAGAGGGCCTGCACCACGTCGCCGGTGGCGGGGCCCAGGGCGGCCCCCACCGCGGCGCGGTGGGTGTCGTCGATGGCGGAGACGTCGAGGCTCATCTGCTCGGCGAAGGCGACCACCGCCCGGTCGGTGTCGGCGAGCGAGTCGAGCCGGCGCCAGTCGTCCGCGGCGGTGGATGACCACGGGCTCGGTCCCAAGCGGGTGGGGCGGGGGAGCGGGGCCAGGCCGTGCGGACGGGCCATGGCGCGGGTGGCGAGGTCGACGAGGTCGACGCGGTCAGCGGCGGCGGCCGCCGCCCACGCCGTGTCCACCATCGTGGAGAGCGCACCGCCCGCCGAGTGCGCGACCACGGTGAGGGCCTCGATCCCGCTTCGGGGCGCCGAGGCGGCCTCGGCGCTGGGTTCGGTCGACTGATGGGTCGGCATCGGTGTCCCCCGGTCCGATCGGTGCCGCGTGGTACCGCGTCAGCCTGTCACGTCGATGCCGTCCCTGCCGGGGCGCCTGAGCGTCGGCTCGACCCTCCATCTGTGACGGCCGACACCTAGTGTCCGGGCATGACCTATCGAGTGGTGGTGTGGGGGACGGGCAACGCCGGGCGGCCGGCCATCCGGGCGGTGGCCGCCCACCGGGATCTGGAGCTGGTGGGGGTGGTGGTGTCGAACCCGGCCAAGGTCGGGCGCGACGCCGGGGAGCTGGCCTTCGTCGACCCCCTCGGCGTGGCCGCCACCGACGACACCGCTCGGGCGCTGGCCGACGACGTCGACTGCGTGGTCTACACGGCCACCGCCGACACCCGCCCCGAGCACGCCGTCACCGACCTGTTGCGGTGCCTGCAGGCCGGCAAGGACGTCGTGTCCACCTCCTTCTATCCCCTCCTGCATCCGGCCTCGGCGCCCCGTGAGCTCCTCGACGTGATCGAACCGGCCTGTGCCACGGGGTCGTCGTCGGTGTTCGTGTCGGGCATCGACCCGGGTTGGGCCTTCGACATCCTCCCCGGCCTGGTGAGCGGTGTGGGGGCCGACATCACCGAGCTGCGCATGCAGGAGGTCTTCAACTACGCCCTCTACGACGCCCCCGAGGTGGTGCGCGAGGTCATCGGCTTCGGGAAGACGATGGACGAGCTGCCCCTGATGCTGCACGACTTCTCGTTGCAGATGGTGTGGGCGCCGATGGTGCGCATCGTCGCCGAGATGCTCGAGGTGGAGCTCGAGTCGGTGACGACCTCGGTGGAGCGTCGGGCGCTGGAACGCACCGTCGACGTCCCCGGTATGGGCGTGTTCGAGGCGGGCACGCAGGGGGCGTTCCGGTTCGAGGTGCAGGGGAACGTGGGTGGGAAGCCGTTCGTGGTGGCCGAGCACATCACCCGGATCGACGACGCCTGCGCCCCGGACTGGCCGAGCTCGTCCTCGCCGGGTGGCGAGCACCGCATCGTGCTCTCGGGCCACCCGAACCTCACGGTCAGCGTCCACGGCACCGAGCCCGGAGAGCCGGGCGCAGCCGGAGGCGGCAACGCCTCGGCGGCCAACCGCATCGTCAACGCCATCCCGGCGGTGTGCGAGGCCCGCCCTGGGCCCCTCGGCCCGCGGGACCTGCCGCCCATCACCGGCGCCGCCCAGGTCCGCCTGCCCTGATCCACCCGGCGCCCGACCCTGGCCGCGACCATCCCTCACCGGGGCCCTCCCCGTCAGGTCCGCTCGCGTACCTGACGGTGTTGTGCGCTGGGGGGTGTCGCGTTTTCCCGACAGGTACGCGTGGGTGGCGACCCGGGGTGGGCCGGGGTCAGGCGGCGCGCGGGACGGTGAAGGTGGTGCCGGTGAGCGATTCCGAGAGGGCCCACAGGCTCCGGGCGTCGTCGGTGTCTCGGGCGCGGGCGCTCGGGGTCTCGAGCACGGCGTCGCCCCAGGCCATCAGGCGGGGCCCGTAGTACTCGCCGCTCGTCACGGCCGGATCGGTGGCGGCCCGCAGGAAGGGCTCGGCGCCCCGGGCTGCGGACTGCGAGGCCAGCCCGCCCAGCGGGTCGATGAGGCGGTTGAGCCATCCGCTGCCCTCGTGGCCGAGGTCGGTGTGGGCGTACCCGGGATGGGCGGCGACGGCGAGGGTGTCGACCCCGGCCTGGCGGAACCGGTGGTGGAGCTCGAGGGTGAAGAGCAGGTTGGCCAGCTTGGACTGGAAGTAGGCGGGCCAGCGCTGGTAGCGGCGACGATCGAACATGACGTCGTCGAAGTCCATGCGCCCCGCCCGGTGGCCCATCGACGCCATGGTGACGACGCGCCCGCCGGGCGCGGAGACCAGCAGCGGGGCCAGCTCCGCGGTCAGCACGAAGTGGCCCAGGTGGTTCACGCCGAACTGCATCTCGAACCCGTCGGCCGTTCGGGATTCGTCGACGGCCATCAGTCCAGCGTTGTTGGCCAGGAGGTCGAGTCGGGGCAGCTCGTCACGCACTCGGGTCCCGAGGGCGCGCACCGAGGCCAGGTCGGCCAGGTCGAGGGACATCACCGAGGCGGAGCCGGGACCGGCACCGGCGTGGGCGTTCACCCGTGCGGCGGCGTCCGCGGCCTTGTCGACGTTGCGACAGGCCATCACCACGTGGGCGCCCCGTCCGGCCAGGGCCCGGCTGATCTCGTAGCCGAGCCCGCTGTTGGCCCCGGTGACGAGAGCGGTGGTGCCGGTGAGATCGGGGACATCGGCCAGGCTCCAGCTCATCGCCTCACGCTACCGGTCGACCTCCCTCGGACCCCGGTCGAGTCCCACTCGTGTCCCACTCGTGTCGTGACCCACCGGCGAAGCTGTCGATGGACGGCGCTGGGGGGTGGCGCTCTTTCCCGACAGGTACGCAGGGCGTTGTTTGTGCGCGCAAGGACCTCTACGCTGGAGCCATGAGCTCGTCCGTGCAACAGACGTTCCCCCTCGGTCTGCACTGGCCGACGGTCGACCCCTTCTTGTTCTGCGCCCACCACCTCGACGCCTACCCCGAGGGCGACGGGTCCTTCGCGCCGGCGGCCTCGCTGGCCGGGCGCCAGATCGGGTCCGACTTCGAGGGCATCGACGGCTGGCGCATGTACCACGGCGACCGCGTCCCCGGCTTCCCCCAGCACCCCCACCGGGGCTTCGAGACCCTCACCTACGCCCGCCAGGGCTTCATCGACCACGCCGACTCGATGGGGGCGGCGGCCCGCTTCGGCCGGGGCGACGCGCAGTGGATGACCGCCGGACGCGGGGTGGTGCACAGCGAGATGTTCCCCCTGCTCGAGACCGACCGCCCCAACACCGGCGAGCTGTTCCAGATCTGGATCAACCTGCCGGCCGAGCACAAGCTGGTGGAGCCCTACTTCACCATGCTGTGGGACCGAGACATCCCCAAGGTGGTGCGCACCGACGAGGCGGGTCGGCGCACCGACATCACCGTGATCGTGGGATCGCTCGACGGGGCCACGCCGCCGGATCCGCCCCCTCACTCCTGGGCGGCGCGACCCGAGGCCGACCTCGGCGTGTGGCACCTCACCATGGAGCCCGGGGCCGAGGCGGACCTGGAGGCGCCCGCGTCACCGGACACGCTGCGGGTGCTCTACCTCTTCGACGGCCCCTCTCTCGAGATCGACGGGGAGCGCATCGACGCCGACACCGGCGCCCTGGTCCGCTCCGACCGGGGCCTGCACCTCACCGCCGGCGACGGCCCGGTGGAGGTGATGGTGCTGCAGGGGCGTCCCATCGGCGAGCCGGTGGCTCGCTACGGACCGTTCGTGATGAACACCGAGGACGAGATCCGCCAGGCCTTCGCCGACTACCAGCGCGACGGCTTCGGTGGCTGGCCGTGGCCGGAGGACGGCCCCGTCCACGGGCCCGAGGCGGTCCGCTTCGCCCGCCACGCCGACGGTCGCGACGAGCGCGAGGCCATCACCCCGGCCTGACGTGAGGTCGTCGCCCGGGCATGCGGCGTGCTGCAGTCGCTGTCCGGCCCGGCGAGACCGGTCTCCGGCACCCCCGGAGGTCGCTACCAGGGTGTTCGAGCGGCGCTCCACCCGTGGATGCCCCGTGGTGGCCCGGCTCAGGGCTTGGGGTCCCAGAAGGCCTGCCAGGTCTCCCATCGCCCGGGTAGCTCGGCCCGGGTGATCATGGGGTTGCCCGGGAAGTGGAACCGCTCGGGCACCCGCAAGGGGTGCTCGAGCACGTCGGCGGCGTAGAAGACCTTGGGGGAGCGGCTGACGAAGTACCAGTGGCCGTCGCGGCGCTCGTAGCGGTCCCAGTACTGCATGGGCATGACCACCCAGAGGTCGCCCACCTCGTGCTCGGGTCGGCAGTACACGACCCCGGTGGCGTGGTCCTCGTCCACCAGGTCGATGACGTGGTTGCCGATGAGGTGGAACGTGGTCGAGTAGGGCCGCAGGATCGGGTCGAACCAGTCGGCGAGGGCCTCGCGGCCCACCCGCCCGTCGCCGGTGCGCACGTCGTCGACGAAGAGCGCGGCCAGAGCCTGCACGTCGCGCTGGTCGAGGGCGAGCGCGTAGCGGGCGGCCAGCTGGCGGATCTCCTCGGTGGCTTCGAGCCGTGCCAGCCGTGCCTCCAGGTCGCTCATCGGTGTCCTCCTCGGGCCGGGCCGACCCCTGCGGGCCGTCCGGCTTCTCGTCGCCTCACGCCGGTCCAGTCTGACCGGCGGGCGAGGATGGGACAGGATGGTCACCCGACCACGCCGAGCTCCCAGTACGCCTCCCCACCCGCAGGAGACCCCATGTCGCCCACCGCCACGCCCCAGATCTCCATGCAGCTGCGGACGTTCTCCGCCGAGGACCCGGGCGGGTGGTCGTCGCTGCTCGACCAGGCCCTGGCCATGGACGCCGCCGGCATCGACCGCCTCGTGGTGTCCGAGCACGTGGCCTTCGGCGAGAACATGGACGCCTACGCCGATCCCAAGGTCGGCGGCTCCGCCGGCGGCAAGCAGCCCACCGGCCCCGACGGGCACTGGCTCGATCCGCTCGTCGTCCTCACGACCATCGGGGCCCTCACCGAGCGCATCCGGCTGGGCACCGGCATCCTCATCGCCGCCCTGCGCCGCCCGGTGGTGCTGGCCAAGACGGCGGCCACCATCGACGTGCTCTCCGGCGGACGCCTCGACCTCGGCGTCGGGGTGGGCTGGCAGCGCGAGGAGTACGAGGCGGCCGGCCTCGAGTTCGACGGGCGGGGCCGCCTCCTCGACCAGACCCTCGAGGTGTGCCAGACGCTGTGGCGCGAGCCGCGGGCCAGCTACGAGTCCGAGGATCTGACCTTCGAGGGCATCCACCAGATGCCCAAGCCCCTCCAGGAGGGCGGTGTGCCGATCTGGGTGAGCGGCACACCCAACAAGGCCGTGGCGCGGCGCCTGTCCCGTTTCGGTTCTGGATGGATCCCGTGGGGCGCGGCGATGGCCGACCCGGTCACCGGCATCGCCGAGATGCGCGAGCTGGTCGAGGCCGCCGGCGGCGACCCCTCCGGCCTGCAGGTGATGGGCTACGCCAACGTCGTGCGCCGAGGCGACGGGTCGGTCGACCTCGACGCCACCATGGAGAGCGTGCCCGCCCTCGTCGCCGCCGGGGTCACCGATGTCCGCCTGACCGTGGCGCTGCCCGAGGGCCGCGACGCGGCCACCGACTACCTCTCGGGCGCCGTCGAGCGGTTCCGGACGGTCGTCGCCTGACCCGCTCCCTCGGTTCCACCCCCTCTCGGTGACCAGGGTCACTGCCGAAGGGTCGTTCGACTCAGGGCAGATCGTGTCCGTCTGCCTACGCTGAGTGGTGAAGGTGCGTCCGGGCGGGATCGGGCGTCGAGACCTTCCGGAGCTCCCGGCATGACCCTCGACCACGACTCCGATCGATCCGGCAGCGAAAGCGACGCCGCCGACCGCGACGCGATCGAGCGCCAGCTCCAGCGCTCGGCGGCGCTGCTCGACGCGGCCGTCCGGGCCAGCGGCATCGGCATCTGGAGCTGGGACCACGCCAGCGACGGCGAGCTGTCCTGGAGTCCCACGATGTACGAGATCTTCGGCGTGGCGCGTGGCGCCCCCGTCCGCCTCGAGGACGTCTACCGGCTGTGCGACCCGAACGACCGCGAGCGGGTGCTCGACGCCTTCTGGGACGGCCACCAGCTCGTCGAGGGCGAGGTCGTCATGCACGTCGAGCACCCGGTGCGAGGGCGGCGCTCGGTGCTCATGCGGTCGCGGGTGCCCGAGCCCGGTGCCCTGGGCCTGGTCGGCGTGGCCATCGACGTCACCGACACCCGAGCCGAGGCCGACCGGGTGGCCGAGATCCTCGACGCCATCCCCACCGTCTACATCGCGATCGATGCCGACTGGCGGATCACCTACCTCAATCGCAAGGGGGCCGAGCTGTTCCGGGTGTCGGCCCCCGAGATCGAGGGCCGGGACCTCTGGGAGGTCTTCCCCCACGCGGTGGGCACCGAGTTCGAGGCGGCCTACCGTCGGGTGGCCGACGGCGGGCCGGCCGAGCGCTTCGAGGCCTCGTACCCCTCGGGGCTCTGGTTCGACGTGCAGGTCCAGGCGCTCGGCTCCGGGATCTGCGTCTACCTCAACGACGTCACCGATCGGCGTCGCCTCCTGGCCGCCGAGACCGAGGCCCGCCGGGAGGCCGAAACGGCATCGGCCGAGCTCGCCTTCCGGGCCACCCACGACGTGCTCACGGGCCTGCCCAACCGCACCGTTCTGCTCGAGTTCTTGGAGGCGGTGACCTCGGGGTCCTCGGTTCCCGGCCGTGACGGCCCGGCACCCGACGGGGACGCGGCGGTGCTGTTCGTCGATCTCGACGACTTCAAGATCGTCAACGACACCCACGGCCACGAGGCCGGCGACCAGCTGTTGCGGGTGGTGGCCGAGCGGCTCTCGGCGTCGGTCAGGGAGACCGACATGGTGGCGCGTCTGGGGGGCGACGAGTTCGTGGTGGCGGCCACCCATCTCGAGGAGGGCGGGGCCGACGCCCTGGCCGAACGCATCCTCGCCTCGCTCAACGAGCCGGTGGAGGTGGATCTCGATGGCAGCCGGGTGGTGGTGAGCACCGGCGCCAGCGTCGGGCTCCGCGACGTGGGGCCCGGCATGGCGCCCGGCGCCATCCTCCGCGACGCCGACCTGGCGCTCTATCGGGCCAAGGGCGCGGGTCGTAACCGGGCCGTGCGGTTCCGATCCCGCCATCGTCGGGAGCTGCTGGATCGGGTGGCGCGCGAGGAGCGGCTGCGCGAGATGCTCGACGGTCCCGGGGTGGCCCTCGACTACCAGCTCTCCTACCGGCTGCGCGACGGCGTCGTGACCGGGCTCGACCCGCGGGTGCGGTGGGCCGGGCCCGAGGGCCGGGACAGGAGCCTCGACGTCCGGCCGCCCGGCCCACCCGACACCGAGGTGTGGGCGGTGGCCCGCGAGGCGGGGCTGGTGGGCGTGCTGGGCGAGGCCGTCATGGAGCGGGCCCTGGGCGAGATGGCCCCCTTGTTCAGGGAGCACCCGGAGGCCGCGCTCTGTCTGCCGGTGACCGTGGCCCAGCTGGTGCCCGGCTTCGCCGACGAGCTCCGCGGACGGCTCCGCCGGCTGGGGCTGACCGTCGATCAGGTCGGGGTCAAGGTGCCCGAGGCGGCCACCATCCAGTCGTTGGATGCCGCGGCCGAGCTGTTCGCCCTCGACGAGCTGGGGGTGCGGATCGCCGTGGCCGACTTCGGCACGGGCAGCTCCAGCCTGGCCCGGCTGACGGCCTTCCCGGTGCACGTGGTCCGCATCGACGAGGCCTTCACCGTGCGGGCGGCCCGCCCCGACGGTGGGCGGGTGCTGTCGGCTCTCGTGGGCCTGGGGCATGCCTTCGGCGCCCAGGTCATGGGCGAGGGGATCGACACCCCGGAGATCCTCGACGCCGCCGTCGGTGCGGGCGTCGACCTCGCCGTGGGCGCCGCGCTCCACGAGGCGGCGCCCGCCACCGCCCTGGATCTGAGCCCGGTCCTGGCCCGGCTCTGACCTGAACCCGACGACGCGGCGCACCAGAGGCGGGCCGATCCCGTGCCCCACCCGCGAGGCGGCACCGGGTTCGACCGGGTCAGGGCTGCGGATCGCTCCAGAGGCGCCGTACGGCCGCGTCGGGATCGTGGACGACGGTGACGGCGTCGTCGAGCAACAGGGTGGCGCGGTCGGGGCCGTGAGCCGGCCAGTCGACCGACTCGGTGTCGGGTCGCCCGTGGCGGGCGAAGGCGGTCCACAGCCGGCGGACCACGGCGGACAGGGCCGAGGCCGAGCGCTGGTCGCCGAGGAAGTCGCCCCACCCACCCGTGTCGGTGGTGCCGAACGGAAACGGGATGTCCACCCCGTGGCAGGCGCCGAGCCTCGGGTCGGCGGCGGGCCGGTCGAAGCGGTAGACCCACACGGGCGCGTGGCGGGCGTGGGCCTCGGCGAGTCGTTGGGCGGGTACCCACATCTGCGTGTCGGTCTGGACCCTCGACCAGACGTGCGGGGGGTCGACCACGCCGACGGTCCGGTACGCGTCGACGACGAGGTCGGTGTCGTGGCCGGCGCGGTCGAGGCGGCGTCGTAGCCCGGCGTCGTCGAGGGCGGCGGCCCGCGGGTCCATGGCCGAGAACAGCGCCATCTCGTCTCGGGTCGTGCCGATGACGAGCGGCACGGGGTTCACACCCCGGGCGGCGGCGTCGAGCCACGAGGTGGGCAGCACCTCGCCGTCGACGCACGGGTGGAAGGGCATGGTGCCCACCGTCGTGAAGAGCTCCTTCGCCGCGGTGGCCTGGGCCTCGAGCAGGGCGGCGGCGGGCAGGGTCCGCAGCCCGTCGACGTCGCCGGCGGTGAGACCGGCCGCCCGCGCCACGGCGTCGACCACCAGCGCGGCGGCCTCCCGGTCGAGCAGCAGGTCGGTGGCGCCGCTCTGCACGATCGCCCGGTGGAACAGGCCCGTCGCCGACGGCATGGCCAGCAGCGAGAGCACGCTGCCACCGCCGGCGCTCTCGCCGAACACGGTGACGTTGGACGGGTCGCCACCGAACCCGGCGATGGTGTCACGCACCCACCGGAGGGCCGCGACCTGGTCGAGCAGGCCCACGTTGGGGGTGGCGGAGGCGTCGTCGGGGTGGAGGAACCCGAAGACGCCGAGGCGGTAGTTCACGGTGACCACCACGACGTCGTGCTCGGCGGCCAGTCGGGCGCCGTCGTACACGGGCAGCGAACCGGCCCCGAGGCTGAAGGCCCCGCCGTGGATCCAGACGAGGACGGGTCGGACACCGTCGTCGACGCCCGGGGTCCAGACGTCGAGCGAGAGGCAGTCGTCGCCCTGGTGCGCGGGGGCCATGCCCGGGACGAGACCGTCGAGCGGCCCGCCGGCGGGCTGCCAGGCGGCCGGCCCCGGTTCGAGCGCGTCGCGGACCTCGGACCACCCCGCGGGCGGCTCCGGTGGCCGCCACCGGAGCATGCCGGTGGGTGGGGCGCCGTAGCGGATCCCCCGAAAGGCGACCGCGCCCCCTGGCAGGGCCCGGCCCCGCACCGGCCCGTGCTCGGTGCGCACCACCGGGCCGGGGCCGACCGACTCGGTCGCGGCGTCGGCGTGGTCGTCGTGTCGTGTCGTGCCCCCGGTCCCCATGGGAGGTAGTGCACCACAGACGGCCCCGGTGGGGCCGGTGCGGGTGAGCACTAGTGTCAGGGGTGTACGCCACCACCCGGGGGGATGGTCGCCATGAGCGCCGAGACCACGACAGCACCGACGACGGGCCGCGCCGACGCCGCCATCTCCGAAGGCGCCGTCCCCGACGGCCTCACCCTGAGCCAGGGGGGCGCCGAGGTGTGGTCGCCGAGCATCACCCCGCCCATCGGGGTCGACCTCGACGAACGCCAGGCCCTGGCCTGCGCCTTCCGCATCCTCGCCGCCCACGACTTCTGCGAGAACATCGCCGGGCACATCACCTGGGCGCCCGAGGGCCACGACTCGATGTGGGTCAACCCGTGGGGGCTGTGGTGGGAGGAGATCTGCGCCTCCGACATCTGCCGCGTCGACGCCGACGGTCGGGTCGTCGAGGGCCGTTGGGACGTCACCCCGGCCTTCCACATCCACACCGAGCTGCACCGTCGCCGACCCGACGCCCGGGTGGTCGTGCACAACCACCCGTACCACGCCGTGGTGCTGGCGGCCCTGGGTCTGGTCCCGGAGTTCCTGCACCAGCAGTCCTCGATGTACGACGGCGAGGTCGCCTTCGTGAGCGAGTACGCCGGCGAGGTCGACTCCGCCGAGCTGGGCGCCGACCTGGCCGACCGCATCGGCGACGCCTCGGTGGTCATCCTGGCCAACCACGGGGTCATCGTCACCGCCGCCACCATCGAGGAGGCCACCTACAAGGCGGCCACCCTCGACCGCCAGTGCCGCCTGATGCTCGACGTGGTGACGTCGGGCCGGGCGGCCACCACCGTCCCGTCGGCGGTGCGTCCGCCCATGAAGGCGTCGCTGCTCGAACGGGGCACCGAGGTCTTCTGGGCCGGCGCCGTACGCCGGCTCCTGCGCGAATCCCCGGAGGTCCTCACATGAGCATCAGCATCGACGATCTGGCCGCCAACGCCGATTTCACCACCGGCGGCAAGTCCAAGACCGGTTCGGTCACGTTCCTGCCCGAGCCCGAACGGCGGGCCCGCCGCTACACGATCATCTCGGCCGACGACCACATCGTCGAGCCGCCCGACACCTTCGACGGACGGGTGCCGGCGGCGCTGGCCGACCGGGCACCCAAGATCGTGGAGAAGGACGACGGGGCCGAGGTGTGGGTCTACGACGGCCAGGAGTTCCCCAACGTGGGCTTCAACGCCGTGGTGGGTCGCCCGGTCAGCGAGTACTCGTTCGAACCGGCCCGCTTCGACGAGATGCGCCGCGGCGCCTGGGACATCGACGCCCGCATCGCCGACATGGACCTCAACGGCGTGTACGCCAGCGTCAACTTCCCGTCGTTCCTGCCCGGGTTCGCCGGCCAGCGCCTCCAGCTGACCACCAAGGACACCGAGCTGGCCATGGCCACCGTGCGGGCCTGGAACGACTGGCACATCGAGTCGTGGGCCGGGTCGCACCCCGACCGCATCATCCCCTGTCAGATCCCGTGGCTGCTCGATCCCGAGGTGGCCGCCGACGAGGTGCGCCGCAACGCCGAGCGGGGCTTCAAGGCCATCACCTTCAGCGAGGCCCCCCACATGCTGGGCCTGCCCACGCTGCACTCCGGACACTGGGACCCGCTCATGGCCGCCTGCGCCGAGACGGGCACGGTCGTGAACCTCCACATCGGCTCGTCGGGCACCTCGCCGGCCACCGCCCCCGACGCCCCGCCCGACACGGTGGGCGTGCTGTTCTTCGGCTACGCCATGTTCGCGGCCATCGACTGGCTGTACTCGATGCTTCCGGTGCGGTTCCCGGACCTCAAGCTCTGCATGAGCGAGGGCGGCATCGGCTGGGTGGCCGGGCTCATGGACCGCCTCGACCACATGCTCGGCTACCACGACATGTACGGCACCTGGACCGGCACCGACCTCACCCCGGCCGAGGTCCTGAAGCGCAACTTCTGGTTCTGTGCGGTGGAGGATCCCTCGTCGTTCGTGCAGCGCGAGCGCATCGGGGTCGAGAACATCCTGCTGGAGAGCGACTACCCGCACTGCGACTCCACCTGGCCCAACACCCAGGAGATCGTGCACCGCGAGATCGGCGACCTCCCCGCCGACGACGTCCGTCGCATCACCTGGGCCAACGCCGCCGACCTCTACCGGTTCCCCGTGCCCGAGTCGGTGCAGGAGGATCCCGAGGCGTTCTGAGGTCGGCCGCGCCGTGGCGCCGAGCCACGTAGCGTGCCCCGCATGGATCAACTCGAAGGAAGGGTCGCCGTCGTCACCGGTGCCGGCAGCGGCATGGGGCAGGCGATGGCCCAGAGGTTCGCCGGCGAGGGCATGCGGGTGGTGGCGGCCGACATCGAGCAGCCGGCGCTCGACGCCACCGTGGCCGCCCTGGCCGATGGTGGCGCGACCGCGATCGGGGTGCGCACCGACGTGTCGTCGGCCTCCGACGTGGAGATGCTGGCCGAGACGGCGTACACCGAGTTCGGCGGGGTGCACCTGGTGTGCGCCAACGCGGGGGTGTTCACCGGCGGGTTGGTGTGGGAGCGCACCGTCGCCGACTTCGAGTGGACGATGGGCGTCAACTACTTCGGCATCGTGCACGCCATCCGCTCGTTCGTCCCCCGGATGCTCGCTGGTGGCGAGCCCGGGCACGTGGTGACCACGGCCTCCATGGGCGGCCTGGTCACCAACGCGTACTCCGGGCCCTACTACGGCTCGAAGTTCGCGGCGGTGGGCCTCACCGAGTGCCTGGCCCACGACCTGGCCTCGGTGGGCGCGCCCATCGGCGTGTCGTGCCTGGTGCCGAGCCTGGTGGCCACCGGCATCGGCACCTCGGGCCGCAACCGGCCCGAGCGCTTCGTCGACCGGCTCCGTCCCGACCCCACGCCCGACGCCGAATTCGTCGACGCCGCCATCCGCGACTCCACCGCGTCGGGCATGGCTCCCGACGAGGTCGCCGACCTGGTCCTCGACGCCGTGCGGGCCGACCGCTTCTGGATCCCCACCAAGCCCAGCTACCACGACCAGATCCGCGGCCGCCACGACGACATGCAGGCTCTGCGCCTGCCCGCGTCACCGACGCTCGACTAGGCCCGCCCCGGGTCCAGGCGGTGGCCGCCAGGTCGGTACCAGACGATGCCGCAGGAGAAGAAGCCGGACGCGACGAGGGCCGGTCGTGGCGACCGGCCCTCGGAGTGCTGGCAACCGGCCGGTGGGGCCGGGAGGGTCTGGGTCAGCCGGTGAAGCGGGGGGTGACGACGGCCGGCGACGCTGCCGAGGTGGTGGTCGGGGCCGAGGTGGTGGCCGGGGCCGCCTCCGTCGTGGTGGTGGTGCTGGGGGGCGGCGGGACGGTGGGGGCCACGGCCAGCAGGACGACGTCGGACTCAGCTGGGTTCACTGCGGCGATCTCGGAGAGCGCGCCGGTGGCGGGGTCGAAGCTGGTGAGCGTCGCGTTCACGGCTTGGGGCACGGACCGGTCTTCGATGATGGACGCCCCGGTGAGCGCCCAGCCGGCGCTGCCGCTGCAGTCGTAGCCCACCACGGTGTCGGCGATGGCCGGGCCCTCGGTGAGCAGGCCGGTGGCCGGGTCGAGGAAGCCCACGTCCGGGTTCGGGACGAAGGCGGGCACGGATGTGGGGCCGTTGCGACCGTCGATCGTGAGTGTCACCACGCCGGCCGAGCAGGCGGCCAGCCCGAACATCTCCTCTTCGAGCGTGCCGGTCTCCCCGACGAGGGTGGCCGACCCGGTGGACGGATCGATGGTCCACAGGCAGTTCTGGTTCCCGTCGTCGCAGGCGTCGGCGGCGAAGAGCGCCCACACCGTGCCGTCGGGGGTGATGGCCAGGCCGCCCTCGGGGAGGAAGGCGTTGCCGTCGGGGCCCGGGATGTCGATGGTGACCGTGTTGGTGACCGCGCCGGTGGTGGGGTCGAAGGCGACGAGGGACAGCGGTGACTCGGCTTGAGGGGCGAACGAGGCGTCGGCGAGGGCGAGGCGCCGCCCCTCCCTGATGCCCCACACGGTGCCGTCAGGGGCGACGGCCAGGTCGTTGACGCAGGCGTTCCCGCTGAACGCGGCGGGGAGCGCGTTGACCTCGGCGGTGGTCAGGTCGATGGTGGCCAGCCGGCAGTCCCGCACCTCCCCTCCCTGCGTGAGGAGGGTGTAGCCCATGGCCGGGCCCGAGTCCTGGGAGGAGACGGGGGAGGCGGAGAAAAGGGTGGCGGCGGCGAGGACGGCCGCAGCCGCTCCCACCTTGGCAAGGGGGCGCAACATGTGTGACCTCGAAGTGTCCGGGGGCGAGTCGAACGAGACGTTAGTGGACGTGGGCCGGGGGAGTCGGAGATGTCGCGGCCTGCGGTGGCGGACACGGGGCTGGGCCATCGGCCTACGGTTGGGCCATGGCCATCGGGGGTTCTCGCATCTACCACGTCAACTCCAACTGCACGGACCTCGCCCGGTCCGTGGCGTTCTACGAGGCGTTGGGGTTGCAGCCGGTCACCCGCACGGTGCCGAGCCGGCCCCAGCCCGGTAGCGCCTTCGGTCTGGACGAGGTGGCCTGGGACGCCTGGATGCTCCAGGGCGACTGTGGCTACGACGGTCTGTCGTTGGACCTGTTGCAGTGGACGGTGCCGCCGCCCACCGGCGCCTCGCCGGCCACCATGTGGGAACCGGGCTTCTCCCGGCTGGTGCTCACCGTGCCCGAGCTCGACCAGGTCCTCGACGCCGTGACCGCCCATGGGGGGCGGCTCCTCGCCGGGCCGTCCCCGGTCGTCGACCCCGAGGGGGCGTCGGTGCCCACGGCCATGGTCGCCGATCCCGATGGCGTGGCCGTGCAGCTCGAGGACGGCGACGACACCCGCATCGCCCGCGTGGTCGTCAACACCGTCGACCTCGACGAGTCGCTCTCCTACTACCTCGACGTGCTCGGGCTGCGGCTGGTGGGCCGTTGGGAGGGGGCGTCGGCTGACGGGTCGCTCTTCGGTGTCGAGGGCGCGGTCGAGTACAGCCGGGCCGACGTGGCCGACAGCGGTTCGCAGTTCGGGGTGTCGCTCGTGCAGTGGCACCGACCGGTGGCGCCCACGAGCGGCGACCGACGGGTGCGGGGAGCCAACGAGCTGGGTCTGTTCCGCATGGCGTGGTCGACCGACGACTGCGCCCGCGACGAAGCCGTGGTGCGCGCCGCCGGCAGCGAGCCCTTCGCCCCCACCGGAGAGCTGTCGGTGGGCGACGACCTCCCGCTGCTGCGGGTGCTCTTCTGGCCCGGCCCCGACGGCGAGTGCCTCGAGCTCATCGAGGTCACCTCGGCCAGCGGCGCTCTCGACTGACGCCCCGAGCCAGGCGCCTGGCTCCCGGCTTGCGCGGAGCGTGGCGCCGATCGCGTCCCGCCGGCCGTCTCGCCTCGACCCGTCAGAACCGGCGGTCGGTTCGGCAGACTGAGGGGGTGACCGCAGCCGACATCGACACCTCCCAGCCGCACGTCGAGCCCCCGGACCCGGTGGGCGAGGCGGTCACGCGCGTCCTCGCCGGGGTGATGTTCGGGGCGTCGGTCGGGCTGTCGCACCAGCACCCGGGCGAGGACTCCCACACGGGCCTCGAGGGCCCCGGGTCCGTCAGCGCCACCGCGTCGGGCCCCGACGGCTGGGAGACCACCTGCACCGTGTGCCTCGACGAGCGCATCGCCGGTCTGCTCCAGGAGGGGTCCGAACCCCTCATGGAGATGCTCGGCGGCCTCCCGGCAGCGGGCCTGCGGGCCGCGGAGCGGTTCCGGGGCACGGCCGTCGACCCCGTCACCGGTCGGCTCGACCCGGCCGTGCGACGGGCGCTGCGCGACGTCGTGGCCGCCGAGGTGCTGGCCGACTACGTGCCGTCCTCCGCCGACCAGGCCCACAAGGCCGCGCTGGTGGGCGAGGTCATCGAGTACCTGGTCGAGCTCAGCTCCACCCGGGTCGAGTCCCACGACCTCACCCACGGGGTGCTGATCGCCGACGTCTTGGAGGAGGATCCGCGGCTGCTGTTCGACTACCCGGCCGACGTGCGCGCCGCCAAGCGGGCCCCGTTGCTGTTCGACGGGCAGCGGTCCGTGCTGGTCGTCGACGGCCACGGCCACGCCCGCACCGAGCTGCAGTGGCATCGCATCGACCGCCTGGCCACCGACGACGTCACCCTCGAGCCGGCGTTGAGTCCGGCCGGGCGGCGCATGGCCAGCCCCCGGCGCAGCGTCGCCCTGGTCGAGAGCGGCTCGCTGGTGGCTGCGGCCAGCCGCCGTCTCGGTGGGCTCGGCTTCTTCCTCCGGGCCGATCGCAGCATCTGGACCTTCCTCTCGGGCCGTCCGTTCCTGGTGCGCCGAGGCGAGCACTGGTCGGCGTTCCCGTTGCAGCTGGCGGCGCTCGTCGAGCGCATGATCGGCGGCGGTGAGGCGGCGGGCATCGTCGTCGACGCCGCCTTCATCGTCTCGGGCGACCGCGGTGGGGCCATCCTGGCCATCGTCGACGACGCCTCGGCCATCGACGGCACGGTGCCGCTCAAGGACCGCTACGACCTGCGCGACGACGTCGATCCGCTGGCCATGCGCCCCGAGACGAAGCTGCACCACCTCATCGACGCCAAGGACATCGACGACGTCACCCTCGCCCGCCTGGCCCTGCTCGACGGGGCCACGATCGTCGACCGCGACGGTCGCCTGCTGGCCTACGGCGCCATCGTCGACAGCGCCGACAGCGAGCACGAGGGGGCCCGCACTGCGGCGGCCAAGTCGCTGTCGAAGACGGCCATGGTGGTGCTGAAGGTGTCGGCCGACGGCGACATCACCGTGTTCCGCGACGGCCGCGTGGTCGCCACCCTGCTGGGCCCGCCCCCGCTCTGACCCTCGAGGGGTCGGACCCGGCGGATTGGTGTGTCGCCGCGGCCGGGCGCGCCCGGCCGGCCGCCCTGGTCCGGCGTTCAGCCCTTGGGGGTGAAGCGCACCGGGAGGTGCTTGATGCCGTTGATGAAGCTCGAGCGCAGCTGCTCGGGTGGGCCGGCCAGCTCGAGGTCGGGGAGCTGGCGGAACAGCTCGCGGAACACCAGCCCGATCTCGCGGCGGGCCAGGTGGGCGCCCAGGCAGAAGTGGGGACCGGGCCCGCCGAAGCCCACGTGGGGGTTGGGGTCGCGGCGCACGTCGAAGCGGTCCGGGTCGTCGAAGACGGCGTCGTCGCGGTTGGCCGAGCCGTAGAACATCAGCACCTTGTCGCCCTCGTGGAACTGGTGCCCGGACAGCTCGTGATCGCGGGTGACGGTGCGGCGCATCCAGATCACCGGTGAGGCGTAGCGCACGATCTCCTCGATGGCGGTGGGGGTGACGCCCTCGACGTCGTCGGCCCAGATCCGGCGCTGGTCGGGGTTCTCGCCGAGGGCGGCGACGCCGTGGGACACCGCGGTGCGGGTGGTCTCGTTGCCGGCCACGGCCAACAAGATGAAGAACGACGCCAGCTCCTGCTGGGTGAGGCGCTCCCCGTCGACGTCGGTGTTGACCAACGCCGAGAGCAGGTCGTCGGTGGGGTGGTCGCGCCGCTCGGTGGCCAGGCCGTCCATGAGAGCCACCAACTGCTCGCCGGCGCCGATGAACGCGGTGACCGGGTCGACGCCTTCGGGCATGAACTCCGGGTCGCCGCCCGACAGGATGATGTTGGACTGCTCGAGCACCATCTGGCGCTCGCTCTCGGGGATGCCCATCATGTCGCAGATGACCAGCAGCGGGAACGGGCTGGAGATCTCGGCGACGAGGTCGACCTCGCCCTTGGGGGCCACCGCGGCGACCGTGTCGACGGCCACCCGCTCGACGTCGTCGTAGATCTTGTTGAGCATGCGGGGCGTGAAGGTGCCGGCGACGATCTTGCGCAGCCGGGCGTGGCGGGGATCGTCCATGGAGATGAACGAGCCGTAGAACTCGTTGAGCTCGGCGGGCATGTCGATGATGGACACCGCCCCCTGCGCCGAGGAGAACACCTCGGGGGTGCGGCTGATGGTCAGGATGTCGGCGTGGCGGGTGATGGCGTGGTAGCCGGGGCCCTTGGGGAACCCGGCCAGCTCTGGTTCCTCGAAGAAGGCGATGGGTCGTTCTCGTCGCAGCAGGGCGAAGGCGGCGTGGCGTTCGGCCCACGGCCGAGCCCAGAAGTCGATGCTCGAGAGGTCGATGGTGTCGAGGGTGAGATCGCTGGGCATGGGACGACGCGCCTCCCGGGCACGCACACGGCCGAGACGGGCCGTGGAGCGAAAGGGGTGCCGGTCGGGCCACCGGCGACGATGACGACGGTATCAGCGGGGGTGTCGGGTCCCGCGGCCCGGACCGCCCGGCGGGCGGGTGCGCCGAGGGGTGTGGCAAGGTGGCGACGAACGCATCGCCGGGGGGCTCGGATGCGCGCTGAAGGTCCCTCGGTGATCCGTGTCCGACGGTCCGCCCGCGCGGCGGGCCTGCCTTCTCCGAGGAGCGCTGCCATGGCCATCGGCCACCCTGTGACCGGACTGTCCGACCCCGACCTCGTCGACACCACCATCACCCCGTCGGTGGCGCCGGTGCGCATCCCCCGCGAGCGCTACACCTCGACCACGTTCGCGGCCATGGAGGCCGAGCGCATGTGGCCCTTCGCCTGGCAGATCGCCTGCACCATCGACCACGTGCCCGAGCCCGGCGACTTCTTCGAGTACGTGACCGGCAACCTCTCGGTGCTCGTCGTGCGGGGCGACGACGGCGAGCTGCGGGCGTTCCTCAACAGCTGCCCCCACCGGGCCTCGGCCATCTGCACCGGGGCCGGTTCGGGCCTCGAGGAGCTGCGCTGCCCGTTCCACCGGTGGGCGTGGGACTTCGACGGCACCCTGCGCGAGGTGCCCTCCCGCAAGGGGTTCGGCGCCGGGTTCCGCACCGAAGACCACGGTCTGGCCCCCGCCCGGGTGGACACCTGGGGGCCTCTGGTCTTCGTGAACCCCGACCCGGAGGCCATGGCGCTGCCCGAGTACATGGACGGCATGTGGCATGACGCCGACTGGGCCGGGCTCATGGAGTTCCATGCCGATGCCGCCATCTCGGTGCCCGCCCCGGCCAACTGGAAGGTGGTGGCCGAGGGTTTCTCGGAGATCTACCACGTGCAGGGCATCCACCCCGAGATGCTGCCCACCATCGACGACATCCACTCGCCGCAGCGGCTGTGGACCCACACCGGGGTCTGCTACCAGCAGTACGGCCTGCCCAGCCCGCGGCTGCGCGATGTCACCGACGAGCAGGTGTGGGAGGGCATGGTGGCCACCCAGGGAGCCCGCTTCGGGGCCGCCGACGGCGATCCGCTGCCGGAGATCCCCGAGGGTCAGACTCTTCGCGACGTGTTCGCCCAGCGGGTGCGCGACGTGCAGGCGGCCCGAGGGGTCGACATGTCGGGCTACACGGTCGACGAGATCATGAACCTGTCGCAGTACAACCTGTTCCCCAACGCCACCGTGTTGATCTGGGGTGACATGGTCAACGTGTTGATCGCCCGCCCCGGCGCCACCCCCGACGACGCCCACCTGGTGATGTTCCTGCTGCACCGGCGCCCGGAGGGTTCGCCCCGTACGCGTGTCGAGGAGATGTCCCTACCGGCGGGCACACCGCTCGGGTTGGTCATCGGCCAGGACGTGGAGCTGCTCGAGGGCATCCAGCGGGGCATGCACCAGGCACGGCCCACCCACGTGGTGATGAGCAGCGAGGAGGTGCGGGCCATCAACCTGCACCGCAACCTCGAGCGCTACCTGGGCATCTCACCCAGCCAGATGCAGCCCCTGGGCGGTTGAGCATGGACCTCGACGAGCTGCTCGCCCGTGAAGAGATCCGCGACGTCGTCAAGCGACTGGCCCGGGGCACCGACCGCCTCGACGAGGAGCTGATGGCGTCGAGCTACCACCCCGACGGCTACGACGACCACAACTCGTTCCGGGGCACGGGCACCGAGTTCGCCCGCTGGGTGGTGGAGGTGCTCCCGCACTTCGCCGCTACCCACCACTTCATCGGTGATCCGCACTTCCGCAGCATCGAGGGCGACGTGGCCCAGGTGGACACCTACTGCATCGCCCACCACCTCAGCCGCCCCGACGACGACGGCCGGGCCACCGACATGATCCTGGCCCTGCGCTACGTCGACCGCTTCGAACGGCGCGACGGCTCCTGGCGCATCGCCCACCGGGTGTGCGCCTTCGACTGGACCTACGAGGTGCCCTTCGACGCCGGCGCCCGGTTCGTCTTCGAGGACGACTTCACCGTCGGGGCAAGGGACCGCACCGACATCACCTACCGCGACCTCGAGCGGCGCCCCGACTGACGCGGCGTCGCCTCGGCACCGACTCGGCGCCGGCCACGATCGATGGGGTCCCAGGTCGTGGTGGTGGGCGGAGCGCTCCGTAGGGTGGAGCCCATGAGCGAGCGCCCCGACCTCGAGTTCTTCTTCGATCCCATCTGCCCCTTCGCATGGGTCACCAGCCGGTGGGTCACCGAGGTCGCCGCGCGCCGTGACTACCGGGTGCGCTGGCGCTTCATCGCGCTCGCCGTCGTCAACGAGGGCAAGGACTACGGGGCCGAGTTCCCGCCTGCCTACCCGGCGTTGCACGGTCTGGGCCGCGACCTGCTGCGGGTGGCGGCGGCCGCTCGCCGGGAGCACGGCGAGGACGTGATCGCCGACTTCTACACCGCGGCCGGCACCCGCCTGCACCCCGGCGGGCTGAGCACCGCCATCTGGAAGGGCCAGCCCATCCCCGACGACCTCGTCGCCGAGGTCCTCGCCGAGGTCGGTCTGCCGCCCGGGCTGGCGGCCGCAGCCGACGACGCCTCGCTCGACGACGTCCTCCGCGAGGAGGCCGACACCGCGCTCGGTCGCACCGGACGCGACGTGGGCACGCCGTTGCTCACCTTCGACCCCGGCACAGAGCGCGAGAACTCGCTGTTCGGCCCCGTCATCTCCCAGGCCCCCAAGGGCGAGGACGCGGTGCGTCTCTGGGACGCCGTGCGCCTCCTGGCGGCCACGCCTGGCTTCGCCGAGATCAAGCGCTCCTTGCGCGACGACCTCGTCTTCGACTGAGGCCTGCGGCGCGCTCGCCGCCGGTCGGGCGGGCCCTCGCTCCCTGCCCCCACGGCGCCCGGGCGGGAATGCCGTACCCGACGCCACCGACCTGGTCCGAACGGCCCGGTGCGCGCGACCCAGTCGGCCTGGGACCCATGGCGACGCCCTCCGGGACCCGGTCCCCCGGCGCCCGCCGGGCGGCGGTGCAAGGCTCGGGGTGTGGACGCAAGCGGCATCGGAGCGCAGCCGGGCCCGGGAGGGGTCATGGCCACCGAAGGGCCCACGGGCCCGGCTGGGCCGAGTGCCGCATCGGGACCGTCCCCTTCGGAAGCGTCCGACCCGCCGCTGTCGTCGTCCTCGACGAGGACGACGAGTCGGGCCGAGCGGTGGGCGTGGGCCATCCTCGCCGTGGGGGTGGTCGTGGCCCTGCTGGCGGGTCTGCTCACCGCCCAGCAGCTGGGAGCCGACGCCGAGCGCAGCGTGGACAACACCGAGGTGACGGTCACCGAGGCCGTCGAGAGCCGGCTGCGGCGGAACCTCGACCTCATCCTCGCCGCCCGGGCCTTCGTGTCGTTGGCCGCTGGTCAGATCGCTCCCGGCGAGCTGCAGGTCTGGTTCGACGGGCAGGCGGTGGCCGAGCGCTTCCCCGACATCGACGGGCTGGGCTACGTGGAGCGGGTGCCGGCCGACGAGCTGGCGACCTTCGTGGCCGAGACCTCCGAGCGGGAGGTCGATCCGGATGGTGACGTCGCCGCCGAGATCGGCATCCAGCCCCCCGGCGACCGCCCCGTGTACTGCCTCGGCCGGGCCGGCGTGCAGCAGTCGGCGGCGTTCGCCTTCGCGCCCGAGGTCCTCGACCTCTGCGGCGGACCGCTGCGCTTCGCCACGGGGGCCGAGCTCGACGTGCGCTCGGCGTTCGCCGCGGCCGAGGCCACCGGGGGGACCGTGACGGTGCCGTTCGACGCCGGCGACGACTCGTTCCTCACCGTCGTGCAGCCGGTCTTCGTGGACGCCGCGGTGCCACTGGGGACCGAGGGCGCCCCCATCCGCGGCTGGCTCATCGCCGCCGTCGACGTCGAGAGCATCCTCACCGACGTGCTCGACGACTACGCGGGTGTCGGCGCGGTGCTCACCCGGGTCGAGCCCGACGGCACCTCCTTCGTGGTGGCCGAGGCCACGAGCCCCGGCGGTGCCCCGGAAGGCCCGGCCGAACGGCTCGCCACCTTCGGCGAGACCGGTCGGTGGGAGCTGGCCCTCGCCATCGAGCCGTCGCCGACGCCCTCCCAGGTCAACGGCTTCGCCCTCCTCGCCGCGGTGGGTGTGCTGGTGAACTTCCTCCTGGCCTTCATCATCGTGCGGGTGCTGGCCTCGTCGAAGCGGAGGGCGTGGGACCTCGTCGACGAGCGCACCGCCGAGCTGGCCCACCTGGCCCTGCACGACCCGCTCACCGATCTGCCCAACCGGACGCTGGTGCTGGATCGGGCGGCGCACCTGCTCGAACGGGCGCCGCGCTCGGGGATGGTGCCCGCCGCGCTCTTCGCGGACCTCGACGGCTTCAAGGCGGTGAACGACACCTACGGCCACGCCGTCGGCGACGAGTTGCTGAAGGCCGTCACCGAGAGGTTCCGGGGCGCCCTGCGCCAATCCGACACGCTCGGCCGATTCGGTGGCGACGAGTTCGTGGTGCTCACCGAGAGCGCTCCGGGTGGAGCGTCGGTGGAGCTGGTGGCCGAGAGGTTGCTCGAGGCGGTCCGCGAGCCCTTCGTGCTCGACACCGATCCTCCTCGCTCGGTGGTGGTCGGCCTCAGCATCGGCATCGCCGAGGGGGTTCGCCCCGACGCTGACGCCCTGCTGAGCGACGCCGACCTGGCGCTCTACGACGCCAAGGAGTCGGGCCGCGGACGCTTCGTCACCTATCGACCCGAGCTACGGGACCGCCTGGCGGAGCGGTTCGCGATCCGAGAGGCCGTCACCGACGGGACTGTTCCGGCGAGCGCAGGGGTAGAGGAGGTGGGACCGGGGTCGGGAGGCCCGCCCCGACCAACGGACCCACAAGGAGAATCATCATGACCATCGGAGCTGCGCTCGTCGTCATCGTCGTCGGGGTGCTCATCGCCCTCTTCGCCAGTTCGACCATCGGTTGGATCGTCGCCGCCGTCGGCGTGGTCGGCCTCATCGTCGCCGCCGTCACGTCCGGTCGCTCGAGGGCCTAGCGATCCCCGCAGGACGTCACCGTCCCCACGACGATCCCGGCGCGCTGGACTCGCGCCGGGATCTCGGCGTTTCCGGCGACGAAGCGTCGGGTCGTCGAGCCGTGGAGCGCCGGTCGGCGATGACGGTCGGGGCGACGGACCCGAGGGGACGGTCCGTCGGAGCCGGCGTCGGGAGCCGGGCCGACTCCGAGTCGCGGGCCGACGGCGAGCCCTAGACTCGGCCGAGGCGAGTGTGTGGGGGGGCGGAAGCGCTCGGACGGGGGGAGCGAGACGTGACGGCCGACGGAGAACCCGCCGCTCACGGCAGCGCACGCTCCGTGAGCGCGGGCCACCGCCGAGGGCGGTTCTACTCGATGCTGGCGGCCGCCAACGGCGCCGTGCTGCGGGCCGCGACCCGACAGGAGATCCTGCAGGGCGTGTGCGATGTCGCGGTGCAGGACCCCGAGATCGTGCTCGCCTGGGTGGGCGAGCGTCGTGAGGAAGGGTCGCTCGTCCCGCTGGCGGCGGCGGGCCTGGGGGCGGAACGGGTGGCCGAGACGACGATCTCGCTCGACAGCCCACTGCCGTCGGCTCGTGCCATCGCCGAGGGCCGGCCGTGCGTCGTGCACGACATCGCCGCGGCCACGCCCTACGACGTGCATCGCCGCGGGGTCGTGGCAGGAGGCCTGGCGTCGTCGTGCTGCCTGCCGATCAGCGTGCACGACACGATCGTGGGCTCGCTGGCCCTCTACGGGTCGCGGGTGGGCATGTTCGACGACGGGCTGGTCGAGCTGTTCGAGCAACTGGCGGCCGACGTCGCCTTCGCCCTGCAGGCCCTCGCCGATCGTGAGGCACAGGCCGAGGCTCGGCAACGGGCGGTGCAGAGCGAAGCCCAGCTGCAGGCCGTGCTCTCCCTCGGCCGCGACGTGGTGAGCGTGCTCGACCGCGAGGGACGGGCGCTGTGGATCACCGACAGCGTCGAGTCCATCACCGGGTTCCCTCCGGAGCACTATCTGGGAGAGGACCTCGCCGACGACGTGCACCCGGACGACCTCGACCTCACCCTCGAGGCGTGGACGGCGGTGCAGGGGGAACCGGGGGCCACGTCGTCGGCGGAGATGCGGCTTCGGCACCGTGACGGCGGGTGGCGATGGATGGAGGTGTACCTCACCAACCGCACCGACCACCTCGGGCCCGACGGCGTCCTCAGCAACATGCACGACATCACCGAGAGCCGAGCCGCGCGCGATGCGATGCGCTTCCAGGCGGAGCTGTTGTCGTCGGTGGGCGAGGTGGTGATCGCCACCGACCGGGAGGCTCGGGTCACCTACTGGAACAGCGCCGCGGAGCGGCTCTTCGGCTGGAGCGCGCGCGAGGCGATCGGACGCCTGGCGGGCGACGTGGCGCCGGTGGTCGAGGGTGCCCAGCACATCGACGCCGCCACTGCGGCGATGAGGGAGCGCCGACCGTGGACCGACGAGATCGTGGTGGAGACCAGGCACGGCGCGCAGGTGCCGCTCTCGATCCACAACACGCCGATCGTCGACGACCATGGACGGGTCGCGGGCTTCATCGGGGTGTCCTCGGACATCACCGAGAAGGTGGCCGCCCGGCGCGACCTGGAGCGGCAGGCGACCATGCAGGCCGAGATCGCCCGGGTCGGCCAGCTGGCCCTGGCCGAGGGCGACGTCGACGCCGTGATCGACGTGGTCACCGAGAGCCTGGCCCGCACCGCGGGGGTCGACATCGCCATGTTCGTCGAGCTGGCCCACCGCCAGACGGGGGAGGCCACCGCCCACGGCGCGGTGGTCCGAGCGCAGTTCGGCGCCCTCACCGCCCGCAAGGGCGAACCCCTGACCGAGGCCCAGGCCGGGCTGCTGGAGGCGTTCCTGCCTCGGATCGAACGCGAGCCGATCCTCACCGGTCTGGCCCGCGACCCCCGCTATCGCACATGGATGGAGCAGCTCGTCCTCCCGGTGGAGGCGGTGGTCGCGGTGCCGGTGCGTCGCCGGGGCGCCGACCACGGCGTGCTCGCCGGCTTCGCCCTGGGTGACCGCTCGTTCGGGGAAGACGAGGCCAACTTCGTGGTGGCGCTGGGCAACATCGTCTCGGCCAGACTCGACCAGGCCGAGACCGAGGGCGAGCTGCGGCGCCTGGCCCTGCACGACGGCCTCACGGGACTCCCCAACCGCACCCTGCTCGTCGACCGCATCGAGCATGCGGCGGCGGCTGCCCAGCGCGACGGGGCCACGCTGGCCGTGCTGGTCATCGATCTGGACGGGTTCAAGCTGGTGAACGACGCCCTCGGCCACCACGTGGGCGACCAGCTCCTGGTGGTGGTGGCCGAACGCCTCGTCGACGCGGTGCGAGCCGGCGACACCGTGGCCCGCCTCGGCGGCGACGAGTTCGCCGTGCTCTGCGAGGGCGTCCACGACGTCACCGAGGCCGCGATGGTGGCCGAGCGCGTCGCCGAGGCGATGGCGACCCCGATCGCGATCGACGGGGTGGAGACCTACGTGACCGCATCGATCGGCATCACCGCACGCACGGGGGAGGAGGCGTCGGCCGACGTCTTGTTGCGCGAGGCCGACGGGGCCATGTACCGGGCCAAGGAGCAAGGGCGATCCCGCCACGAGATCTTCGACACGCAGATGCGCGACCGGGCGATCGAGCGCTTCGATCTCACCAACGACCTCCGCCGCGCGTTGCCACGCGACGAGTTCCGCCTCGTCTGGCAGCCCGAGGTCGCCCTCGCCCGCGCCGACGGCACCGAAGGGGTGTGGGTGGAGGCCCTCCTGCGCTGGGAGCACCCCGAGCACGGCCTGCTGGCCCCGGCGCGCTTCATCGACGTGGCCGAGAGCACCGGGCTCATCAACCCCATCGGGGAGTGGGCGCTGGCCCAGGCCTGTCGGGAGTTCTGCGCGTGGCAGGAGTCGGGGAGGTCGGCCCCGTCGATGGTCTCGGTCAACCTGTCGGCCCGTCAGCTGGCCCAGCCCGACCTGGTGGACCGGGTGAAGGCCGTGGTGGCCGAGACCGGGATCGACCCGACCCGGCTCATGCTCGAGATCACCGAGACGGCGGTCATGGGCGATCCGGTCACCTCCATCGCCCGGCTCGGGGCCCTGCGCGACCTCGGCCTGCAGATCGCCATCGACGACTTCGGCACCGGGTACTCGTCGTTGACCTACCTGCGCCGCCTGCCGGTCGACTGCCTCAAGATCGACCTCACCTTCGTGAGCGGGCTCACCGACAGCCTCCGCGACCGGGCGATCGTCGAGGGCATCATCGCTCTGGCCCACGCCGTCGACCTGTTCACCATCGCCGAGGGGGTCGAGAGCGAGGCGCAGGCCGCCGAGCTGGTCGAGCTGGGCTGCGACTGGGGGCAGGGCTACCTGTGGAGCCGCCCGGTGGACGGCGCCACCCTCCTCGACTGGATCGAGGCCGAAGCCCGGTGACCCCTCGGGCCCCTCTCGGGGCCCGGTCGGCTCTCGCCCTTCCTACGACGACGCCGGCCGGCGGCGGCGCTGCTTGGCCTGGTACATCTCGTGGTCGGCGCGGTGCAGCACGTCGGCGGGGCCGTCGCCCGGCTCCGACAACGCCAGGCCGAGGCTGGCCGACGGCTGCCACAGCAGGCCGTCGACCCGGATGGGGTGGTCGAGCACCCCGTGCACGCGCCCGGTGAGGTTCTCGAGGATGTCGGGTGCGGGGTCGGTGCTCACGATCACGAACTCGTCGCCCCCGTAGCGGGTGACCATCTCCGTGGGTCGAGTGCAGCCGCGGAGGCGCTTGGCCACGACCTGCAGGACGGCGTCGCCCGCATGGTGGCCGTGGGCGTCGTTGACCTCCTTGAAGCGGTCGAGGTCGATGAACATCACCGCCACCTCGCGGCCGGCACCGATGGCGGTCTCGATGTGGTCGTCGAGGGCCGTGCGGTTGCGCAGGCCCGTGAGGGGGTCGGTGCGGGCTTCCTCGCGCAGCCGGGCGGTGGGGGTGGAGTCGGTGAACACCCCGATGAGCCCGGACGGAGCACCGGAGCCGCTGCGGGGGGCTCGCACCCGCAGCGAGCGGCTGCCGCCGTCGGGCAACGCCGAGCGGAACTCGACGGTGACGGTGTCGTCGCCGGGTCGGCCGTCGTCGTGGTGGCGGATGGCCGCGGCCCGGGCGGCCTCCACCCGGTCGCGGTCGCCCGGGTGGGCGAGGTCGGCGAGGTTGGCCACCGGGCGGCCGCCGGCGAGGTCGACGAAGTGGGAGTTGGCGAACTGCACGTTGCCGCCGATGTCGGCGCGGAACACGCCCGAGGGCACCTCCTCGGCGAGGAGCCGGAACTCCTCGGCCAGCCCTCGTGCCTCCTCGCGGCTGGCTTGCAGCGCGGCCTCCTGGGCCCGTCGCTCGGTGGCGTCGACGACGAGCACGACGAGGGTGGAGTCGTCGGCCGGTCCCGAGGGATGGGACCGGGGCGGGGTCAACAGCAGCGTGCTCTCGACCCACAGTGTGGTGCCGTCGGGTCGTCGGAGCCGGTGCTGGGCGGAGATGGCCCGTCCCGGTTCGCGGATGGCCTCGGCGAAGATCCCGAGGGCCGCGTTCTGGTCGTCGAGGTCGACGAGGTCGATGGCGGTGGTGCCCACGAGCGACGCGGACTGGACGCCGAGGAGCTCTTCGATGGTGCCCTCCACCGACTCGATGCCGCCGATGGGGCTGGTGTGCATGAGCACCCAGCGGGCGGGGGCGCCCATCACGACGGTGGTGTCGGGGGTGGTGAACTCGACATCGGCCGTGGCCAACTCGTCGGTGAGGATGCAGAAAACGGCCAGCTCGGGGTGGCCGTAGAGGTTGAGGAAGCGTTGGCGGCTCGCGCCCCAACCGTCGCCGCGAGCGCTGCGGCAGTGGACCTCGACGACCTCCCCCGGGTGGTCGCGGGCCCGGCGCCAGGCGGCCACGATGTGCGTGCGGTCGAGGGGGTGCACCGTGTGCAACCCCCGTCCGAGGTCGCTGACGTGGTTGACCACGACGGCGTCGCCCTGGACCGCCCGCAGGACCCTGGCCACGGCGTCGGGTTCGCCCTCGGCCTGCACCTGGGCGCCGGCGCTCAGGGCGACCAGCGCGTCGAGGTCCCAGTCGGCCAAGGGGCGGGACAGGTCGTGGCGGATCGTGAACGGCTCGGGGTTCACCGCCAGTCCTCGTCCGGTTCCGTGGCCACCCGAGTTGTCCCTTCCCCGACCCACCACGGATGGTGGGAGACCCGCCGCCCCGGGAGACGATACGTGGCTGGTCGGTCCGGCGCACGCAGGGCGCAGGCCTCGGCCACGGTCAGATGACGTTCAGGTCGGGGTCAGGCAGGCAGGTGGCGGTCAGGGGGCGTGGCCCAGGCGATCCTCGAGCCAGTCGAAGGTGGCCTGCTCGAACAGCGTGGCCCCCAAGCCTTCGCAGTGCCCCCCTGCGCCGGATGCGATGTCGAAGTGCACGAGGGTGACGTCGCCGGTGAGCAGCGCTCGTAGCTGGGTGCTCTGGCTGGCGAAGTCGCCCTCGCCCTCGGTGATGAGCGTGGGGCACGTGATGCGTCCGGCGATGTCGGTGATGTCGAAGCGGTGCAGCTCGCGCAGCATGCCGGCGAAGGTGCCCTGGCCGTGGGTGGCCATGCGGGCCCCCCAGTACTCGGTGTTGCGGGGACCTTCGAGCATGTCTTGGAGCGACGCGTCGGTCTCGGGATCGCCGGCCAGCACCTTGGCGGTGAGCTCGTCGCCCATCTGGGTGGCCATGCGGGAGGTGAACTCGACCTGGCCGGGGTCGCACACGAGGGCGGCGATGCGGGGTTCGAAGGCGGCCGCCCGCGGGGCCAGGTAGCCGCCGAAGCTGCGCCCGACGAGCGCCAGTCGGTCGGGGTCGACGCCCGGCCGTCCCACCAGGTCGTCGAGCATGGCGGCGAAGGGCACCTCGAAGTCGGGGCGGATGGGGACGCGGTGCTCGTAGAGCATCCCGCCCTGACCCGGGCCCTCCATGACCGCGAAGTTCCAGCCCCGGCTGAGCGCCATGTAGCCGGTGGCCGCCCACCCCGCCTCGGCGGCCGAGTCGTAGCCACAGGGCGCGATCACGGTGGGGCGGGCCACGTCGTCGTCGGCCGGCCGCACGAGGTAGCCCTCCATGTGGACCCCCTCGAAGGGCACCCGGAGCCAGGTGGTGGCGTGGGGCCACAGCTCGGTGGCCGCCCGGAAGGAGGCCCGGTGGCGCCGCCATCCGGACTGCAGGCGCTCGTCGTCGAGGTCGTGGCGCAGGAAGAACCACGCCTGGCGCCAGTACTCGGTGGCCCGCAGGAATGCCTTGGTGGCCGAGACGGTGTGGCCGGCCTGGCGGGCGGCGGCGGCGGCGCGGTCGCTGGTCTCGGCCAGCGCCGACCACTCCTGCCACCAGCTGTCGTAGTCGCCGGGGGTGATGCGTGCCGCCACCGCCAGCACCTCGCCGACGTCGGCCGACCCCGAGTACGCCGCGCTCACCGAGCGCTGCAGCTGACCGTCCATGTCGGCATCGTCGAAGAAGAGCTCCATGGCCGTGAGCCTGCCACGCCCGACGGGCCCGCCGGCGCCCGGTCGCCGTCGTCAGGGCCGGTCGTCGTCGAGACGCTCGGCGAGGCGCTTGGGGGCCACGCAGCGGTACGCCTCGGTGACGATCCCCTCGATCTCGTCCCAGTCGGGGGCCACGTCGAGGCGCACGCCGATCCAGCCGCGGTGGCCCACGTAGGGCGGGCGGAAGAAGCGGTCGGGCTCGGTGCGCACGAGCTCGGCCTGCACCCCCGACGGCGCCGCGCACCACAGCGCCAGGCGGCCGTCGCCATGGTGGTCGTCGTGGAACATCACGAAGGTGGTCGTGCCCCGCACGAAGAACGTGGGCGCCCCGTGCGAGAGCCTCTCGGTGACCTCGGGCAGGGCCAGACAGCGCTGGCGCACGGCGGCGAGCGCGGCGTCCACCCCGTCGTCGGTGGGGATCGTCTCGGCCATGGCGACGTCAGAACGAGGTGGTGCTCGGGTCGGAGGTGGCGGCGGCGGTGATCACGCTGATCACGATGATGACGACGACGGCCAGGATCGACAGGACGAAGATGGCGCAGCTCACGAGACCGATCACCTGCCCGGCCACGGCCAGTCCGTCGCCGTCCTGGTGTCCCTGCGACTCGGCGATCTCCTTGCGGGCGCTGCGGCCCAGGAAGAAGGCGACCAGCCCGAGGGGTTGGCACGCGACGAGGGCGACCACCCCGACGATGAGGGCGACCAGCGCGTTGCTGTTGGTGCGCGAACCGGCGCCCGGGGCGGGGGCGTACGGGTTCGGTCCGGCACCGTACGGGTTGGGTCCGGGGCTGTAGGGGTTGGGCCCGGGGCCGTAGGGGTTGGGCCCGGCGCCGGACGGGTCGGGTCCGGGTGCGTACGGGCCTCCGGGGGGTCCTGGCGGGGGCGGCTGGCCCGGGCCGGCCGGCGGCATCCACCGGGGCGGGGCCTGGCCCGGTCCTGCGCTGGAGGGTGGTGCCGTCGACTGCGGCGCCGCGGGTGGGTACCAGGGGTCGCTCTGGGGTGGGTACGGCGGAGGGTTCGACGGGAGGTCCTGAGGTCGGTCCTGGTCGCTCATCGTCGCCCTCGCTCGAGAGATCGCTGCCCGCTGGTGGCGTGCGCCGGTCGGCTGCCCGAGCCGGCGCGCATCGGCGACACTACCGGGACCGTTGCCGGCGGGTCCCCGGTGCGATGTCCTCCGTGCTCCCGTGCGGCGGGGGGTGCGCTCGCCCGGGCCCAGGACCTGGGGACGACCGCCACGGGCGGGAGGTGGGGCGAGGCCTCATGGGCAGCCGAGCCCGTGGAGGGTGGCGCATGGCGGGCACAGGCGGGAGGGTCCGTCGGGGGTGTCCATCACCGAGGCGTGGGGTCCGCCGCACGATTCGCACCCTCGGGCCTCGGTCCGGCCGGTCCCGGCCCCGGAGGTGGTGGACTCGGGGTCGGTGGTCTCGGAGTTCGGGGTGTCGCGGCCGGGGGCGGGGGTGGTCACGCCAACCCCTCGGCCAGCGACGCGGCGACCGAGGCGCCCAGCTCCCAGCAGGCATCGGTGTCGGCCCGGGTGGGGGCGCCGGTGAGCTCGAGGGGCGCCTGGACCAGCTTCCACTGCAGCCCTCGGGTGATCTTCTCGACGCCGGTCACCGCGCCGGTGGTGTCGTCGTTGCCGTGGACCCACAGCCCGAAGGGGCGCCCCACGGTGTCGGTGAGGCACGGGTAGTAGATGGTGTCGAAGAAGTGCTTGAGCGCCCCCGACAGGTAGCCCAGGTTGGCGGGGGTGCCGAGGAGGTAGCCGTCGGCGGCCAGTACGTCGCTGGTGGTGGCGCCGAGGGCCGGCCGGGTGACGACCTCGATGTCGTCGAGCTCGTCGGTGCGGGCGCCGTCGAGCACCGCCTCGAGCAGGGTGTGCGTCGCCGGCGACGGCGTGTGGTGCACCACGAGGAGACGGGGCACGGCGGGCGGTTCAGTCGCCGCCGATGGCGGCGATCAGTGCGATCACGGCGATGATGACCACGCCCAGCACCCAGAGGCCGACGGCGACGAGGCCGATGATCTTGGCGGCCTTGGCGATCTTGGCGCCCTGCTGCGGGGGAGAGGCCAGGATGTCCTGCTCGGCCCGGCGCCCCAGCCACCATCCGACGACCCCGGCGGGTCCGCAGAAGAACAGCGACGAGATCGACATCACCAGCGCGCCCACCGCCATCGGGTTGGTGGGGACGGGACCGGTGGGGTTGGAGGTGGTGTCGCTCATGTCGTCTCCGAGAGTGCTGCCGGACGGGGCGCCGACGGTGCCCCGAACGCTAGTCCCCCGACCTGTCGTGCCCCGGGCGACGGTCCAGCCTTGCTCCGCACGGGTGCCTTCCCTATGGTGTTAGGTATACCTAACAGAAAGGTCGTGGGGATGAGCGAACAGCGACGGACGGGTGCGGAGCGGGCGCTGCTGCGCCAGACGGTGGTGCTGGCCCACGCGGTGCCGGGTGCCGAGCTGAGGATGCAGACCGGCGACCGCGACCTGGTGGTGTCGCGCCACCCGTCCGCCGACGTCACCCCCTGCCAGGCGCGCGCCGCGCTGCTGGCCGCCGCGGTGCCCGGCAACGTCGACTGCTTCGATCTGGTCGCCGGTGTCGAGCTCGGCGGATCCCTGCGCGACCTGGGTGGAGGGCTCTACTGGTCGTCGTCGGGACCGGCGCCGGAGCGGTGGTTCGCCACCTGCCTGCCGCCCGACGACGTGGCCGGGTTGGCCGCTCGCAACCAGTTCGGCCTGCCCGGCGAGGCCATCACCTGCGCGGTGCTCGTCGACGCCGAGGTGGCGGTCTCGGCCGTGCGGCTGCGGGTGGGCCTCGCCGGCTACGAGGACCGCCTCGACGAGGTGGCGCGCTGGCTGTTCGGTGAGGTGCTGGTCGAGGAGCTGTGGCGCGAGGCCCTCGGTGCGTCGTCGTCCGTCGACGGCTGAGCCCGCGCCAGACTGCGGGCCTCGGGCACGCTGACGGGGGAGGCCACGACGAATGGCGAACAGGGCGCTGTACCTCTACGAGGTGGTCGACGTGGTCGGCCAGGGCCAGTACGACTACATGGAGCACCTCTGGCAGGACCCGGTCCAGCGCATGCCGGAGATGAACAGCCTGCAGGGCTCCTTCTACGTCTGCGCCTACGGGGGTGGCCGTTGGCCCCAGGTCGTCAACATCTGGGACGTGGGCACCGAGGGTTGGACGGGTTGGGCCAAGAACGTCGACCGCCTCAACCTGAAGCGCCGCAAGGCCTTCTACGGCGACTGGTGGGACAAGGCGGCCGAGTGGCGCAGCGGTGGCTTCGACCGCCTGTGCGGTGGGGTGCCCGGCAGCCCCACGACCGACGAGATCGCGGCACGCGGCGTCAAGGGCAGCCTGTTCGTGAACGAGATCCTCGAGGTGCGACCCGGCACCGCCCTCGACTTCCTCGCCGAGGTGGCCGAGACGCGGGTGCCGCTCATGCGGGAGTACGGCCACGAGCCGACCGGCCTGTACGAGGTGCTGTCCAACCCCCACGAGGTGGTGATGGTGTGGGCCACCGACATCGCTTCCCAGGCGCGGCTGCGCGCCAACCGTGACGCGGCGCGGGGGTTGAGCGACGAAGGCGAGCCGGACCAGCGTCTCGTCGACTGGGAACGGCGGTCGGCCCAGTTCACCACCGGGGGGACCACCCACGTGATGACGCCGCTGCCTCGCACCGTGTACGGGCCCGACGACTGGGAGGACGCCACCCTCGAGCAGTGGCTGGAGGGGACCTGAGCAAGGTGGGCCGGGTGGGACGGGGGGCCGTCCATCGCCGCGACGATCGCCTGCCGGGGCCCGTTGAGGCGATCCGGCGGGGGCCCCGCTCGAGTGTTTCGGCCGTGTGATCTTCCGGGGCGAGCGAGGTCCGCCCCGTCGGGACCGGATGGGGTCTCCGTACCCTGGAGCCGTGCCCCGGCCCGTGACCAGCCCGTGACGACCACCACCAGTCCCGCCGCCACCTCTGCGGTGCACCGCCTGTGGCGGGTCTCGTGCGGGTTCACCCTCGACGTGACCGCGGCGTGCCAGGTCGTGCTGCAGGTCGCTCCCGCGGCCAGTGCCGGCAACCGGCTGGAGGAGTCGCTCGTGGTGACCCTCGACGGTGCACCCGTCCCGGTGGCCACCATGACCACCGCCCACGAGGGCCTGGCCCAGGTGGTGTCCGTGTCCGAGGGGCGGCTGGAGATGAGCTACGCGGCCGTGCTCGGGGCGATCGGTGCCCCGGTGCCCGACCCCCGCCGGGACCTCGACGACGAGCAGGTGGTGTACCGCCGCCAGAGCCGCTACTGCCCGTCCGACGAGATGATGGGCTTCTTCGCCCAGGAGCTGGGCCACCTCGAGCCGGGCGCCGACCGGTTGCTCGCCGTGGCCGACTGGGTGTTCGAGCGCCTCGCCTACGAAGCGGGCGCCAGCGGGCCCCTCGACACGGCGGCCGACGCGCTGTTCGCCGGCAAGGGCGTCTGCCGCGACTTCGCCCACCTCGCCATCACCGCCCTGCGGGCCCTCGGGGTGCCGGCCCGGCTCGTGGCCGTCTACGCACCCGGGCTCAGCCCCATGGAGTTCCACGCCGTGGTCGAGGCCCACCTCGACGGGGTGTGGTGGGTGCTCGACCCCACCCGTCTCGCCCCCCGCCGGTCGCTGCTGCGCGTCGCCACCGGCCGCGATGCGGCCGACACCGCCTTCCTCACCGTGCTCGACGGCACCGCCGAGCTGCTGGCCAACGAGATGACCGTCACCATCGACGGCGACCTGCCGCTCGACGCCCACGAGGACCTGGTGCCGCTGCCCTGACGGGATGGGGGTCGGCGGACCGGGGCCGCGACCCCGAGGTCGGGCCATCGGCCGAGAGCTGAGGTCGGGCATCGAGCCTCGGCCGGCGACCAGGGTCGAGCCCGTGGGCCCGTCCCCGTGGCGGGACCCCGCGGTGGGCTGTCACAGGGCGTCGGTAGTGTCGCCGGCGTGGCGATGCATCTCTCGGTGGCGGGGTCGCTCGAACCCCTGGCGGACCAGCTCGCCGACGCGCTCGCGGTGCCGCTCGACGACCCCTTCGCCCGAGAGGTCGTGGTGGTCCCCGGCGACGGGCTCCGGCGCTGGCTCACCGGTCGGTTGGCGGCCCGCCTCGGTGCCAGCGCCCCGGGCGCGGGCGACGGCATCGTGGCCAACGTCGACTTCGTCTTCCCCGCCACGCTCGTGCGCCGGGCGCTCGGCGACCGCTGCGGTCTCGGGTCCTGGTCGGTGGGTCCGCTCACCTGGGCGGTGTACGAGGCGTTGGGCGACGAGCCCGACCACTTCGGTCAGAGCCCCGACGCGGTGCGGGCCCGGGCCATCGCCGACCTCTTCGACCGCTACGCCCTGCACCGTCCGACCATGGTGCAGCGCTGGAGCCTCGGCGACGACGTCGACGCGGTGGGGGCCACGCTGGCCCCACCCCACCGCTGGCAACCCGCCCTGTGGCGCGAGGTCCGCGCCGACCTCGGGGGCACCAGCGACGCCGAGCGGCTCGGCGCCCTCGTCGCCGAGCTGCGCCGGGCCGGCACCGTGGCCGGCGTGGTGGTGGCCCAGCTGCTGCCGCCCCGGGTGTTCCTCTTCGGTCTGGCCAGCCTCCCGACGCCCCAGCTCGACGTGCTCGACGCGCTGTCGGCCCACGTCGACGTGCACGTGCTGGCCCCGGCCGCGTCGCCCGCCCGCTGGCACCGGTTGCGCCACGAGCTGGGTGAGGCCGAGCGCGTCTCGCGGCCGCTGCCCCGCAGCGAGGACGACTTCGCCGCCCAGGGCGGCCATCCGTTGGTGGACAGCTGGGGCCGCACGTCCCGCGAGGCTCACCTGCTGTTGCTCGAGACCGCCACCGCGGCCGACGCATCGGTCGATGCCCCTACCGCCGCAGGCCCCGAGGCCGAGCCGTCGTCGTTGCTGCAGCGCCTGCAGCACGACGTCGCCGGCGATGCCGCCCCGCCTGGTCCGCCCCCGCCGGGCGGTCTCGACCGCCGACTCGTCGTCAGCCGGGGCGACCGCAGCGTGCGCTGGCACCGCTGCTACGGCACGGCCCGCCAGGTCGAGGTCCTCCGCGACGCCATCTTGCACCTGCTCCAGGACGACGACCTGGCGCTCGAGCCCCGCCACATCGCTGTGCTGTGCACCGACATCGAGCGCTTCGCCCCGCTGGTCGAAGCCACCTTCGCCGGCGACCCCGCCCATGGGCTGCCTGCTGTCCCGGTGCGCGTCGCCGACCGCACCCTCCGCCAGGACACGCCGCTGCTCGACGCGGTCGGTGGCCTCCTCGATCTGCTCGACGGTCGCTTCCGTTCCAGCGAGGTGCTCGGCCTGCTGGCCCGACCTCCGGTCCGCGATCGGTTCGGCCTCGAACCGGCCGACCTCGATCGCATCGCCGACTGGGTCGAGCAGACCAACGTGCGGTGGGGCCTCGGGCCCGAGCACCACGCCGACTTCGGGATCCCGGCCGACCTCGAGGTGCACACCTGGCGGGCCGGACTCGACCAGCTCCTCCTCGGTGCGGCCATGGCCGATGACGGTGTGCGCCTCGGTCCCGACGACGTCGTGCCGTTCGCCGACGTCGAGGGTCGCGACGTCGAGATCGCCGGCCGGTTGGCCGACTTCGTCCACCGCCTCGATCTCGCCGTCGAGGGCCTGCGCCGCGCCGCGCCGGTGCACGCGTGGACCGAGCGGTTGGCCGCTGCCGTGGGGGACCTGTGCCGGCTCCCCGACGACGAGGCCTGGCAGTGGGGTCGCCTCGAGCGCCTCCTCGCCGACTTCGCCTCCGAGGCGACCGTCGACGGCGAACCCCGACCCACGCAGGTGGCGGCGTTCGATCTCGCCGCTCTGGTCCGGGCCCGGTTGGGTGGGGGAGGGGGCCGAGCCCGCTTCGGCACCGGAGCGGTCACCGTCTCGTCGCTCACCGCCCAGCGGGGCGTGCCCCACCGGGTGATCTGCCTGCTCGGTCTCGATGACGGCACCGGGGCGGGGGCACTGGCCGCGGCTGAGGACCTCACCGCCGACCCGCCCTGCGTCGGCGACCGCGACCCGCGCAGCGAGGCGCGGGCGCAGCTGCTCGATGCCGTGATGGCGGCCGGCGAGCGCCTGGTGATCGTCAGCGACGGCCACGATGTCCGCTCCAACGCCCCCGTCCCTCCCGCGGTGCCCGTGGCCGAGCTCCTCGACGTGCTCGACGCCACCGCGCGGGTCGAGGGCTCCGAGGACGCAGTGCGAGCGGCGATCACCGTCGACCACCCCCGCCAGAGCTGGTCCGAGCGGAACTTCCTCACCCGGGGGCTCGACGACGACGGGCCCTGGGGCTTCGACACCGTCGCGCTCGAGGCGGCTTCGGCCCGACGCGGCGGCGCAGCTCCGGTGCCTCGCGGGCAGTCCTTCCTCGTCGAGCCCCTGGCGCCGCTCGACGACGGCGGCGTCGTCACCGTGGCCCAGCTGTTGGCGGCGTGCCGCAACCCGGCCCAGGTCCTGCTGCGGGACCGCCTGGGGGTGTCCCTGCCCGAGGCGGCGAGCGCCCGCGACGACCTCATCCCCTTCACCCTCGGCCCCCTCGAGCGCTGGAAGGTGTCCGACGAGTTGCTCACCCACCGCCTCCGAGGCGGTGCGGCCTGGGACAGCAGGGCCCTGGCCCAGTGGTCGAGAGCCCAGCGCCGCCGGGGCAGCGTGCCCCCGCTCGCGTTCGGCGACGAGAGCCTGGACGCGGCCTGCGAACAGGTCGACGACCTGGTGTCGGCCGCGACAGTGGTGGCAGGCGGTGCGCTCGCGGATCCCGAGTCCGTGACCATCGACGTCAGCGTCACCGGTGCCGATGGCGCGCCGGTGCGCATCGTCGGCCAGCTCGACGGGATCGTCGGTGCCCAGCACCTCACCCTCACGGCGTCGCGGCTGAAGGATCGCGACCTGCTGGTGGCGTGGGTCCAGGCGGCCCTGTTGCACGCCCACGACCCGTCGGTCGCCTGGGAGGTCGCGCTCGTGGGTCGAGCCCGCAAGGGTGGGGGTGTGGCGGTCGAACGGGTGGCGTTGCGCACCCCCGGCGACGCCCCCGAAGTGCTCCGGGTCGCGATCGACCTGCACCGCCGGGCGTCGTGCGACGCGGTGCCGGCGTTCGCCGCCACCACGCGTGCGTACCACGAGGGCGGACCGTCGGCGGCGGGCGCGATCTACGTGTCCAAGCACCCGGGCGTGGGGGAGGCCGGCGACCGCTTCGTGGCCGAGCTCTTCGGTACCGATCCCGAGGTGGTGCTCGCCCAGCCGCGGCGGCCCGACGAATCGGGTGAGGGCTGGGGCGACCACGAGTCCCGGCTGGCCTGCTGGGCCGAGCGGCTGTGGGGCACCTTCGAACGCACCGCCCTCCTGGTCCTGGGCACGGCCGACCTCGACGCGTCGGGCGATGCAACCGCCGACGCCGTGGCCGGCCCGTCGGGCGTCTCGGGGGCACCGTGACCGGCTCCGTCCCCGCGCTGCACGACCTCGATCTCTGCGGTCCGCTGCCCTCCGGTCTCACCGTCATCGAGGCCAGCGCCGGCACGGGCAAGACCTATGCCTTGGCCGGTCTGGCCACGCGTGCCATCGCCGAACGAGGCCTGGCCGCCTCGGAGCTCTGCATCGTCACCTTCACCGAGGCCGCCACCGCCGAGCTCCGGGGTCGGGTCCGCGATCGCCTGGTGGCCGCGGCCGCCCACCTGGCGGCCGGCTGCCCCCCCACTGACGACGACGTGCTCGATGCCCTCGGTCGGCGCGACGGAGACCCGCTCGACGACCGGGAGCGAGTGCGGCGCCTCGCCAGCGTCACCGCGGCGGTGACCGACTTCGACGCCGCCACCATCTCCACCATCCACGGGTTCTGCAGCCGGGTGGTGGCCAGCGGTGGGGGCAGCACCGGCGCCATCACCGACGACGACACCGACATCCGTGAGCTGGTCGTCGACCGCTTCCTCCGCGACCACGGCCACTCGACGCCCGTGCCGTTCGACGTCGAGGCGGTGCTCAAGGCGGTCAAGCTGCGTCTGCGCATGCCCTCGGCCCGCATGTACACCGTCGACTGCGACGAGTGGGCCGAACACACCGGGAAGAGGTTCACGGCCAAGGCCCGAGTCCGGGCGGCCCTGCTCGACCAGGCCGCGGCCCTGGTCGACGACCTGGTGGCCGACGTCCTCGCCCGCCGGGCCACCGAGCGGCGACGCACGTTCGACGGGCTCATCTCCGAGGCCAGAGACGCCCTGGCCGGCGGCGCCGGCACCGCCATCGTCGCCGCGCTGCGCAAGCGGTTCTCGCTGGTGATGGTCGACGAGTTCCAGGACACCGACGCCGTGCAGTGGGACATCTTCCGCCGGGCGTTCCTCGAGGGCCCCGCCGACCCGGTCGACACCGTCATCGTGGGCGACCCCAAGCAGTCCATCTACCGGTTCCGGTCCGCCGAGCTGTCGGCCTACCTCACCGCCCTCGAGTACGCCCACGGCCACGGGGGTGAGGTCGTGGGGCTCGGCACCAACTGGCGCACCGACCAGGCACTGCTGGAGGCCCTCGATCAGGTCTTCGCCGGCGTCGCGTTCGGCCACCCGTCGGTGGCCTTTCGGCCGGTGGACGGGGCCCCCGGGAGCAGCCAGCCTCGCTTCTTCGACACCGGCCCCGACGCCGACCCGGCCCCCTTGCAGTTCCGTCATCGCCCGGGCGACGACGACACGCGGACGGCGCGCGCCGGCGTGGCGGTCGACCTCGTTGCCGAGGTCGTGCGCCTCTTGGAGCACGCCGAGCTGGTCGACGACGGGGAGCGTCGCCGCCTGCAGGCCTCGGACATCGGCATCCTCGTGCGCTCCAACGTCGACGCCGACGCCTACGCAGAGGCGCTCGCCGCGGCGGGTGTGCCCGCCGCGCGCAGCTCCGGTGACAGCGTGCTCGACAGCGCCGCCGCCCGCCAGTGGCGCGCCCTGTTGGTGGCCCTCGATCGCCCGGCCAGCCCCGGAGCGGCCCGGGCTGCCGCCCTGGGGTGGTTCTTCGACGACGACGCCTCGTCGATGGTCGACCTCGGCGACGACGCCATGGCCGACCTCGCCGAACAGCTTCGGCGCTGGGCCGGGTTGCTCGTCGAACAGGGGCTGCCGGCGATGCTCGGTGCGGTGCGCGGTGCCGGGCTGCCCGCCCGGGTGCTGGTCCGGCCCACGGGCGAACGCGACCTCACCGACCTCGACCACGTGGCCGAGCTGCTCAACACCGCGTCCGGTGGTCGGCGCACCAGCCCGGCGGCCCTCCTCGGCGTCCTCGACGAGATGGCGCTGTCGGGCACCACCGTGGCCGACGACGAGGGCGTGGCCTCCGAGGTGCTCGCTCGCCGCATCGACCGCGACGACGACACCGTCAAGATCCTCACCGTGCACAAGGCCAAGGGCCTCGAGTTCCCCGTCGTGCTCTGCCCGACGATGTGGACCCAGACCACGAGCGGCAACGACATCGGGCACGGCTGGATCGATGGCACGCGGTACGTGAACACCAACGCCATCCCCACCAACGACGACGGGGCCGGCACGGGACCCGTGAAGGCCGTCGCCGAGCGCAACGCCGAGGAGAACCAGGACGAGGCTCGACGTCTGCTCTATGTGGCGCTCACTCGGGCCAAGCACCGCTTGGTCGTGTGGTGGGCGCGACCGCCGCGCGGGGGGCGGTCCGAGCTCCAGCGCGTGCTCGAAGGGGCGGGTGACGGTGAGGTCGACCTCCCGGCTCTGGCCGCTCGGTCCGACGGCCGCATCTCGGTGGTCGAGGTCACCCCACCGCTCGGCGAGGCCCACCACCGGCATCCGTCGCCGACCGACGAGCTGTCGGTGGCCGTGGCCCACCGTCCGATCGACCGTCGGTGGGCCATCTGGTCGTTCACCGGCATCGCCCACGCGGCCCACGCCGCCGGGGCCCACCGTCCCCCGGACCCGGCCGACCCGGCCCCGCCCCTCGCCGACCTCATGGACCTCCCGCCCGACCTGCCCCCCGAGGGCGGCAACGACGAACCCGCGCTCGTCCCGGTCGACGACGAACCCGTCGAGTCCGGGCTCCACCCGTTGCCGTTGCTCGATGTCCCCGGGGGCAAGGCGTTCGGCACCCTGGTGCACTCGGTGCTCGAGGACACCGACTTCGGGTCGGCCACCCTCGCCGCCGATCTGCACGACCGGTGCGCCGAGGCCCTGCGCTACCGGCCGCTCCCGGTCGAGAGCGCCGTGCTGGCCGACGGCCTCGTCGGTGCGCTCTCCGCCCCGTTGGGCGGGCCGCTGGGTCCGGTCCGCCTCGTCGACCTTCCCCGCGTCGACCGCCTCGACGAGCTCTCCTTCGACGTGCCGCTCGGCCGGCTGTCGGCGGCCCGGGTGGCCGATGCGCTGCTCGACCATCTGCCGGCCGACGATCCGGTGCGGCCCTGGGCCGAGCGGGCGGCAGCCGGTGCGCTGGCGGTCGACGTGGCCGGCATGATCACCGGCTCCATCGACCTCGTGGCCCGCACCCCCGACGGACGGTTCTGGTTGGCCGACTACAAGACCAACCGCCTCCGCGACACCGACTACGACCGGTCGGCGATGGCCTCGGCCATGAACGACAACGGTTACCCGTTGCAGGCCACGCTCTACCTGGTGGCGCTGCACCGCTACCTGCGCTGGCGACTCGCCGAGCGCTACGACCCCGAACACCAGCTCCTCGGCGCCGCCTACCTGTTCGTGCGGGGCATGGATCCCGCCCGCGCGGCCGACGACACCCGGGGCGTGTTCTGGTGGTGTCCCCCCGTCGCCGCGCTCGATACCGTCGACCGACTGCTGGCTACCGGCGAGGAGGCGGCGTGAGCACCGGCGTGGACACCGCCACCGGCGGGACACGGGGTGCGGACCTCGAGGTGCTCGCGCTGCTGGCACCGTGGCGGGCGGCGGGGGTGGTGTCGGCCGGCGACGCCCACCTCGCGGCCACGTTGTGCCGGCTCACCGGGGTGGGGGCCGAACCCCCGGAGGTGGCGGTGGCCGCCGCGCTGGCCGCCCGGGCTCCTCGCCTCGGCCACACCTGCCTCGACCTCGCCACCGTGGCCGCCTCGGCCGCCGCCGAGGTCGAGGGCGATCGCGGTGTGGTCGAGTCTGCCGGCGTCGACGACCTGCCGTGGCCCTCCGACATCGCCGCCTGGCAGGCCGCGCTGGCGGCGTCGCCCCTCGTCGAGGTGCTGGTCGACGGCGAGCCCCCCGAGACCCCCAGCGTGCCGCCCCGGCCGATGGCGCTGCACGGCACCCGCCTGTACCTCGAGCGCTACCTGGCCTACGAGCGCCGTGTGGCCGGCGAGCTGCGACAGCGGGCCGCCGCTCCTCCCGTGGCCGCCGCGTTGGCCGACGCCCGCCGTGTCGAACTTCTCCAGACCCTGGTCCCGCTGGCCCCTGGTGAGGACGCCGACGACAGCCCCCAGTGGTCGGCGGCCACGGCCGGAGCGTCGCGCCGCCTCGCCGTCATCGTCGGCGGCCCGGGCACCGGCAAGACCCAGACCGTCGCCGCCCTGCTGGCCCTGCTGCGGGCCGGCGACCCCTCCGGCCGGCTGCGCATCGCCCTGGCCGCCCCCACCGGCAAGGCCGCGGCCCGCATGGGAGAGGCGTTCCACGCCGTCGCCGACCAGCTGCGGCGCTCGTCGTTGTCCGACGTCGAGACCTTGGCCGACGAGCTCGCCGACGCTCGGGCCACCACGCTGCACGCCCTGCTCGGGGCCCGCCCCGGCACGGTGCGGATGCGCCACCACGCCGACAACCCCTTGGTCGAGGACGTGGTGATCGTCGACGAGACCTCCATGGTGTCGCTGCCGCTCATGGCCCGCCTGCTCGACGCCGTGCGCCCCGACGCCCGGGTGGTGCTGGTGGGCGATCCCGGGCAGCTGGCCAGCGTCGAGGCCGGCTCGGTGCTGGGCGACATCGCCGGCCCGGCGGTGGACGCCGCGCTCGGATCCGGCCCTCCGCCCGCCGGGCCGCTGGCCGGGTGCGTGTCGGTGCTCACCCGCAGCTTCCGCTTCCCGCCGGGCTCGGTCATCGACCGCTTCGCCCAGGCCGTCCGCGCCGGCGACGCCGACCTCGCCCTCGAGTTGCTGGCCGAGGTCGGGGGCGCCTCGGAGCAGTACCCGGAAGCCGAGGTGGCCCAGCTGACGCTCGCACTCGACGCCGGCGTGCGCCTGGCGTGGATCGACGCACCGGGCGACACCACCGATGCCCGCGACCCGGTCGTCGCCGAGGTCGGGCGGTCCGCCCAACGGGTCCGCGACCTCGCCGAGCGAGGGGACACCGACGACGCCCTCGAGGCCCTCACCTCCCTGCGGGTGCTGTGCGCGCACCGGCGCGGCCCGTTCGGTGTCACCGGCTGGAACCGCCTGGTCGAAGAGGCGTTGGCGCGCGTCAAGCCGCTGGCGCCGGGCTTCTATGTCGGCCGTCCCGTCCTCGTCACCGCCACCGACCGGGCCAACGGCTTGTTCAACGGCGACCTGGGTGTCGTGGTGGCGGCGCCGGGCGGGGCCCGGGTGGCCTTCCCCGGACCCGAGGCGCCCCGGCTGTTGGCTCCGGTGCGCCTCGAGTCGGTCGAGACCGTCCACGCCATGACCATCCACAAGAGCCAGGGCTCGGAGTTCGACCACGTCATCGTCGTGCTCCCGTCGCCCACCTCGCGGCTGGCCACCCGCGAGCTGCTCTACACCGCGGTCACCCGGGCCCGCCGGGTGGTCACCCTGGTCGGCGACGCGGCATCGGTCGAGCGGGCCGTGACCCAACGGGTGGTGCGGGCCAGCGGCCTCGCCGACCGCCTGTGGGACGTCGCCTGACTGCTCCGGTGCGCGCCACGGCGGTCGGTGCCCCGGTCCCGGAGCGGGCCCTGAGCCCCCACCGAATGTCCTACGGGATGCCGGGCGCCGTCTGACGCGTACCTGACGCCGATCGCTCAACTGGCGCCGCGTGGTTGCCGATGAAAGGAGAGCGGTCGATTCCCCCCGACCGCACGGTGCGGTTTCCCCCACCGCATGACGTACCGCACGGCCCCCTCTCGGCGGAGGGGGCCGTGCCGCGTCCGCCGCCCGCGGCGGGCCGGATCGGCTGGTCGCCTCCGCCGGGGCAGGTTCCGTCTTTGCCCGCGTCGGAGGGGTCCCGTCCTCGAGTCCGGGCAGCGTCGCGAGGTCCCCGCCGGCTTCGACCCGGGTGGGCGGGGCCGACCGGGGCAGTCCGGGCATGGCCCCGGCCTGCCGGTCCGCCCGGATCGCCGGGCGGAGGATCATCCCCGGGCTTGCGGGCTTGCGGGCTTGCGGGCTTGCGGGCTTGCGGGCTTGCGGGCTTGCGGGCTTGCGGGCTTGCGGGCTTGCGGGCTTGCGGGCTTGCGGGCTTGCGGGTTTGCGGGTTTGCGGGCTTGCGGGGGTTCCGGGTCAGCGGGAGCCGGCGTCGGCTCGGGCGAGGCGGTCGGCGCTCTCCGTGCCGGCCGCGGGGGTGTAGACGACCAGCTGGAGGCCCGGCTGGTCGAGCACGGCGAGGCGGTGGTGGTCGAACTCCAGCCGACCGGCGGCGGGATGGTCGAACACCCGGCGGGTGGTCTCGAAGGGGGCCACGTCCCGGGCCTCCCACAGGGCGGCGAATCGGGGCGACGTCGCGGCGAGCCGCTCGACGAGGGCGTCGAGCTCGGGGCTCTCGGGCCAGTCGGTGCAGTGCAGGCGGAACTGGGAGACCAGCCGCACCAGCTCGGTGTCGTGGTCGGCCATCAACACGGCGAGCTCGTCGTCGGTGAAGGTGAGCTCCAAGAGGTTGGGCGGCGCCTCGCGGTAGCGGGCCAGGGTCGGGAACAGGGCCTCTTCGGCCCGGTTCCAGGCCACGAAGTCCCAGGCCCGGTCGATGACGTACGCCGGGTTGGGCTCGAGGGCGTCGAGGAGGGCCCGCAGGGCCGGGGTGACCCGAGGCGATCCGGCCGGGGCCGCCGGCGCGGTCGGGGCCCGCAGGTCGGCGAGGGCGAACAGGTGGGCGCGCTCGGCGGGGTCGAGGTCGAGGCTGCGGGCCAGGGCGTCGAGCACGCCGGCCGACACCGACCGGGCCCGCCCCTGCTCGAGCTTGGCCAACCACGACACGGTGACCCCCGACAACGACGCCAGCTCCTCGCGTCGCAAGCCGGGCGTCCGTCGCCGTCCACCCCTCGGGAAGCCGACGGCTGTCGGATCGACCCGGGCTCGCCGGGACCGCAGGAACACCCCGAGTTCGTCGCCACGCACGGCCGGCGAGGGTAGTGGCGCGAGACCCACCCACTACGCGTAGCTGTCGGACGTGAGCGCCAGGGGGTAGCGCCCGAGTCCGACAGCTACGCGAGATCGGGTGGGCCGGCAGGGCGGGGGCTCGTCGGGGTGGGCCGTCGGGGTGGGCAGGGTGGGACTGGCAGTGCCACCACCGATGGGCTCTTCCTCTCCACCCCGGGAGGTCGCACCCTCGTGGAGGACGCCACCGGGGTCCACGCGCTCCGAGCGCGTGGACTGGCCACGAGCCGGCGGCCCATCGCCCCGAGGAGGACCCGATGCCCGAGTACCGCTCCCGCACCACCACCGCCGGTCGCAACGCCGCCGGCGCCCGCGCCCTGTGGCGGGCGACCGGCATGACCGACGACGACTTCGCCAAGCCCATCGTGGCCGTGGCCAACTCCTTCACCCAGTTCGTGCCGGGGCACGTCCACCTGCGCGACCTGGGACGGCTGGTGGCCACCGAGATCGAGGCGGCCGGCGCGGTGGCCCGCGAGTTCCACACCATCGCGGTGGACGACGGCATCGCCATGGGCCACGACGGGATGCTCTACAGCCTGCCGAGTCGCGACCTCATCGCCGACTCGGTGGAGTACATGGTCAACGCCCACTGCGCCGACGCCCTGGTGTGCATCTCCAACTGCGACAAGATCACGCCGGGGATGCTCATGGCCGCTCTGCGCCTGGACGTCCCGACCGTGTTCGTGTCCGGCGGGCCCATGGAGGCGGGGAAGGTGGCGCTGGCCGACCCCGACAGCGATCGCGGGGGCAGCCGGGAGGTGAAGGTCGACCTCGTGTCGGCCATGGAGGTGGCCGGACGGCCGGACGCCGGCGACGACGAGGTCGAGGCGGTGGAGCGCTCGGCGTGCCCCACCTGCGGATCGTGCTCGGGCATGTTCACGGCCAACTCCATGAACTGCCTCACCGAAGCCCTCGGGCTGTCGCTGCCCGGCAACGGCACCCTGTTGGCCACCCACGCCGACCGCGAGGCGCTGTTCCGCCAGGCGGGGCGGACCATCGTGGAGCTGACCCGTCGGTTCTACGACGAGGGCGACGACGCCGTGCGGCCTCGCCGCATCGCGGACCGCACCGCCTTCGCCAACGCCATGGCCCTCGACATCGCCATGGGCGGCTCCACCAACACCGTGCTGCACCTCTTGGCGGCGGCGGCCGAGGGCGACGTCGACTTCGGGCTCGACGACATCGATGCCCTCAGCCGCCGGGTGCCCCAGCTGTGCAAGGTGGCGCCCGCCAGCGAGCGCTACCACGTGGAGGACGTGCACCGCGCCGGTGGGGTGCTCGGCATCCTCGGTGAGCTCGACCGGGCCGGCCTCGTCGACGCGTCGGTGCCCACGGTGCACAGCCCCACCCTCGCCGACGCCCTGGCCCGCTGGGACGTGCGCGGGAAGGGCGCGGACGGGCTGGACGCCGACGGGCTGGACGCCGTGGTCGGTGCCCATGCCGGTGAGGTCGACAGCACTGACGTCGACAGCACGGACGTCGACAGCACTGAACTCGTTCCGGGTGGCGTGGGTGAGGAGGCGGGCGGTGGCGAACCTGGCCGCGGTGGCGTCGGTCGGGCTGGCGTGGGTCAGCAGTCGGGCGCCGGGAACCAGTTGGACGTGGAGCGCTTCTACCGGGCCGGGCCGGCGGGGATCCGCACCACCGAGGCGTTCAGTCAGGACACTCGGTGGCCGAGCCTGGACCTCGACCGCGAAGCCGGGTGCATCCGCGACGTGGCCCACGCCTACCGTCCGGATGGCGGGTTGGCCGTGCTGTTCGGCAACCTGGCCGTCGACGGCGCCATCGTGAAGGCGGCGGCGGTGCCCGACCACCAGCTCACCTTCACCGGCCCGGCCCGGGTGTTCGAGAGCCAGGACGCCGCCGTCGACGGCATCCTCGGCGGTGAGGTGCAGCCCGGGGAGGTGGTGGTGATCCGCTACGAGGGGCCTCGGGGCGGGCCCGGGATGCAGGAGATGCTGTACCCGACGACCTACCTGAAGAGCATGGGCCTCGCCGGACGCTGTGCTCTCGTCACCGATGGGCGCTTCTCGGGTGGCTCGTCGGGGCTGTCGGTGGGGCACGTGTCGCCGGAGGCGGCCGAGGGCGGCGCCATCGGCCTGGTGCGCGACGGCGACCCGATCACCGTCGACATCCCCGGTCGGTCGCTCAGCCTCGACGTCGACGACGCCACGCTGGCCGAGCGACGTGCCGCCACGGACGCCGCCCACCCGGGTGGGTGGGCACCGGCCGCGCCCCGGGCGCGACGGGTGTCGACCGCGCTGCGGGCCTACGCCGCCTTCACCACCTCGGCGTCGAAGGGCGCCGTGCGCGTCGTCCCCTCCTCGGCCGCCTCGCCCGCCCCCTGACGGAGGCGGCCATGTCTGGAGCGCGTTCCGGCACCAACCCCTCACCCCAGGCGTTCTTGCATGGGAAGGGCGTCGTGGGGTGCGCCGTTTCCATGCAAGAAGCGTGGGGCCTGGCGATCGTCGGGGCCGGGCGCTCGGGAGGGCGGGGCCGGTACGGTCTGGGGACGGGTCGGCCGGACACCGGGCCCGGGGGAGGATCGTCATGACCAGCACCGTCTCGGAGGGCGAGGCCGCCGTCGACGGCGGCGGCCGAGCACTGGCTGTCACGCCCACCGCGGGACACCTGGGGGCCACCGTCGAAGGCCTCGACCTGGCCGCCGGCATCGACGACGCCACCCGGGACCGGCTCGTGGGCATGCTCGACGAGCACCTCGTGGTGCACATCCCCGGCCAGGCCATCGACGACGACCAGCAGCTGGCCCTCGCCCTGCGCTTCGGGGGCCCCTACATCCACCCCCTCGCCCGGGGATCGTCCACCGAGGCCCGCTGCGAGCACATCGTCGACGACGTCGACCACCCGCCCTACCAGGACGAGTGGCACACCGACGTCAGCTGGGACGAGGCGCCCCCCACCTACGGCACGCTGCGAGCCGTCGACCTGCCGCCGAGGGGTGGCGACACCATCTTCGTCAACACCTACGCTGCCTTCGAGGCGCTCTCACCCACCATGCAGGGCCTGCTCGAACCGCTCACGGCCCGACACACCATGGGCGCCGGGAAGGCGTTCGTGTCGAAGATGGGACCCGAGATCGTGGCCAAGGTGCGCGAGCAGTTCCCCGGCGCCGAACACCCGGTCGTGGGCGTCCACCCCGGCACCGGTCGACGGTTCCTCAACGTCAACCGGGGCTTCACCGAGTCGATCGTGGGTCTCACCGACGCCGAGAGCACGGCGCTGCTCGAGATGCTCTTCGCCCACGTCACCAACCCGAACTTCCACTACCGCCACCAGTGGTCGTTGGGCGACGTGGTCATCTGGGACGAGCGCTGCACCCAGCACTTCGCCGTGGCCGACTACATGCCGCACCGCCGCGAGATGGGCCGCTGCGTCGTGCGCGTCTGACACCCCGGCCCCGCCCTTCGTGCTCCTCGACGCCTCCCAGGTGCCCGACGGCACCCGGATCGACGCCGACGTGTGCATCGTCGGCGGCGGGCCGGCCGGGATCACCCTGGCTCGCGAGCTGGCCGGACCCCGTCGGCGGGTGGTGCTGCTCGAGAGCGGTGGCCTCGTCGCCGATCCCGACACCGATGACCTCTCGGCGGGCCCATCGACGGGCCAGGCCTACCTCCCCCTGGAGTCCACCCGCAGCCGGGTGCTGGGGGGCACGACCGAGCTGTGGGCGGGGGAGTGCCGTCCGCTCGACCCCGCCGACTTCGTGGCCCACGGCTGGGTGCCCGACAGCGGATGGCCGTTCGGCTTCGAGGAGCTGGCGCCGTTCTACGAGCGGGCCCGACCGGAGCTCGAGCTGGGCCCGCTGCCGTTCGACGCCATGGACTGGTCGGCGCTCGGCATCCCGGCCCTGCCCCTGGCCGACGACCGGCTCCACACCGCCGCCTTCCACTACAGCACCCCGACCCACGTCGGTCGTCGCCGCCGGGCCGAACTGGAGGCCGCCCGCCACCTCGAGGTGCACCTCGGGGCCACGGCGGTGGAGCTCGACACCACCCCGACCGCCGATCGGGTGGACGCGGTGGTGGTGCGCAGCGGGGCCCACACGACGTATCGGGTGGCGGCCCGGGTGGTGGTGCTGGCCGCCGGGGGCATCGAGAACCCCAGGCTGCTGCTGAGCTCGGACCGCGTCGAGCGCGCCGGGCTCGGGAACCGTCACGACCTCGTCGGGCGCTACTTCATGGAGCACCTCTACCTCGACGACGCGGCCCGCATCCGGGCGCGGCGTGGGGCGCTCGGTTCCTTCTACGTCGAGAGCCACGCCGTGGGTTCGGATCGGCTGCGGGCCGTGCTGGCCCTGGCGCCCGACGTGCGTGCCCGGGAGGGCCTCACCAACGTGTGCGCCGTCGTCACCCCCCTGACCGCCGCCAAGGCCGCTCCCCGGGACCAGGGCCAGCCGGGTCGGCCGGGCCCGGTGGATCCGGCGTCCGGGCTGGGCCCGCGATCGGTCCCCGGGGAAGGCCGGGCGGTGGGCGTGGCCCGGCGGGCGCGACACGTGGCGGACCGGGCGTTCGAGCGGGTGGGTGGGCGCACCGGCGCCCGGGCGATCGAGGTCGCCCGGGCCGGCCGCGATCGGCTGCGAGCGCCCCTCCGGGAGACTCTCGGGGTGAAGCAGGTCATGGAGCAGGCCCCGAATCCGCACAGCCGGGTGGTGCTGACCGGCGAACGCGACCGGCTGGGCTGCCGGCGGGTGGAGCTGCGCTGGACGCTGTCGCCGCTCGACCGGTCCAGTGCGGTGCGGGCCCACGAGCTCTACCGGGCGGGGCTGGCCGCGTCAGGCGTGTCGTTCACCAGCCGGCTGGGCGGCGTCGACGATCACTGGCCCGAGCGGTTGCGAGGTGCACGCCACCACATGGGCACGACGCGCATGCACACCGACCCGCGCCGCGGGGTGGTGGACGCCGACGGGAGGGTGCACGGCGTCGCCAACCTCTACGTGGCCGGCAGCTCGGTGTTCCCCACCGGCGGGGCCGCCAACCCCACCTTCACCATCGTGGCGCTGGCCCTGCGCCTCGCGGCCCACCTCCGGGCCGTCCCGCCCACCTGAGCCGGGTCACGACCGTCCGTCCGTCGGACGGCGAGGCGTCGACAGCGGAACTCATCGCCGGCCGGTCCGTGGCCCGCGCGGGCCCGGAGCCCGTCTCGGTCCCCGCCGGTCGGCACCTCCCCGATCCGGGGCACCGATCTCAGCGGGGCGACGACCGTCGGTGTCGTGATGACCGGGCAGGTCAGATCTCCTCGGGAGGCGAGAGGCTGGCCATCATCTCCTCGACGAAGGACCGCTGCGAGGCCATCAGCTTCTCGGCGAAGTCGTAGCTCATCGACACCGCTTCACGCGGGTCGATCATGGGCGTGAGCTCGGGCATCGAGGGCATCGTCGGCATGACCCGCCGGGTGGTGGCGGTCATGGCCTTGAACGACTCGAGCATGTAGGCCTTGGAGGTCTCCATGGCGCTGAGCGTGTTCTCCTGGGCGGCGATGCTGAGGTCCATCAGGGTGGAGGTCATGTGAGGCTCCTTGGTGGGTGAGACGAGCGGCGATCAGAGGTGCGGGCGGGTCGGCGGCGGGGTGCGGCCGTCGGGTGCGGATCGGTCAGACGTCGGCGGTGAGGCCGTGGACGTAGACGCCGGGGGCGTCGCCGATGGGCGGGTGGCGGTCGCTGCCGAGGTGGGTCGGGGGCTCGACCATGGGCCCGGCGCGGTCGCCGATCCATCCCGCCCAGTCGTCCCACCACGTGCCGGTCCGCAGCTCGGCGTCGGCGAGCCAGTCCTCCGCGTCGGCGGGGAGCGCGGGGTTGACCCAGTGCTTGGCCTTGGGCCCGGGTGGGTTCACGATGGCGGCGATGTGGCCCGAGGTGGAGAGCACGAAGCGCTTGTCCTCGCCGCCGAAGAGCTGGGTGGTCTGGTAGGCGGAGTTCCAGGGCACGATGTGGTCGTCGACGGCGGACACGACGTAGGTGGGCTGGGAGATCCGCCCGAGGTCGAGCCGGGTGCCCTCGACCTCGAACGCACCTCGGGCCAGGCGGTTCTCGACGTAGCACCAGCGCAGGAAGTCGGCGTGGAGCCGTCCGGGCATGTCAGTGCCGTCGGCGTTCCAGGCCAGCAGGTCGAACGCCGGCGGGGTGTCGCCCATCAGCCAGTTCTTGGCGACGTAGCCGAACACGAGGTCGTTGGCCCGCAGCAACGAGAAGGTGTGGGCGATGTGGCGCTGGTCCAGCGTGCCGACCTGGCGCAGGTGCCGCTCGAGGAGCCGCACGGTGGCGTCGTCGGTGAACGTGCCCAGCACGCCTGCCCGGGTGAAGTCGGTGTGGGTGTTGATGAAGGAGGCCGAGTTCACCGAACGGTCGTCGCGGGCGGCGTCGAGCGCCATGCTCATGGCGCTCAGGGTGCCGCCGAGGCACACCGACATGGTGTTCACCACGTCGCTCCCGGTGATCTCCTTGACCACCTCGATCGCCCGCCGGGGCCCTTCGCGCAGGTAGTCGTCGAAGGTGGCGTCGCGCAGGGTGGCGTCGGGGTTGCGGTAGCTGATCACGAAGCACTGGTGGCCGTGCTCCAGCGCCCACTCCACCAGCGACCGGCCGGGGGCGAGATCGAGGATGTAGTACTTGTTGATCCACGGCGGGCAGAACAACAGCGGCACCTCGTGGACGGCCTCGGTGCGGGGCCGGTACTGGATGACCTCGATGAAGTGGCTGCGGTGCACCACCTGGCCGCCGGTGCCGGCCAGGTCCCGACCCACCTCGAGGGTCGAGCCGTCGACCTGGGTGGGCCACCCGCCGTTGTGGGCCACGTCGTCGGCCAGGTTGCGAGCCCCGCGCAGCAGGCTCAGGCCTCCGGTCTGGAAGGCCCGGGTGAGCGCCGCCGGGTTGCCGGCGAGGGTGTTGGTGGGAGCGAGGGCGTCGCAGGTGAGGCCGGCCGCGAAGCGCGCCTTGGCCCGGGTGCGGTCGTCGATGGGGGCGGCGTCGATCACCTGGCCGACGAAGCGCTCGTTGAGGTGGTGCACCTGGCGCAGCCACCAGTAGGCGGCGTTGTCCTCCCAGGTCGGGTCGGCGAAGCGCGCGTCGCGGGCCGGGGCGACGGGCCCGTCGACCTCGCGGCCCACGGCCCGGCCGAGCGACGCGGTGGTGGCTGTGAGCAGGCCGGTGGCGAGCTCGCCCACGGCGCCGGCCACCAGTCCGGGGCTGCGCAGGGCGGCGCCGAGGCTGTCCACCACGGCTCGCAGGAAGAGCCCCGAGGCCTCGACCTCCATCGCCGAGTCCGCCGGCGGTGCATCCACCAACCGCAGGGGCGGGCGGGGGGCCTCGGCCAGCAGGCCGAGGTCGTGATCGTCGATCTCGTGGCGAAGGGCCATCGACGCGTCTCCTCGGTGGGGTGGGGGGGGGTGTCGTGGGGGCGGGTCGCCACCACGGGTCAGAACTCGGCGTCGAGCTCCACGATCTCGTCGGGCTCTCGGGCCGCCTCGGCCGCCCAGTGCCGCATGTCGTCGAGGGCGAGGACGCGGTCCACGTAGCGGGTGCTGGTGGGCGTGATCTCCACGCCGTAGGTGACCAGGCGGGTGCACACGGGGGCGTACATGGCGTCGGCGAGGCCGGGTCGGTCGCCGAACAGGAACGGACCCCCGGAGAGGTCGAGGCAACGGGCCCAGATCTCCTCGATGCGATCGATGTCGGCCCGGGCACCGGTGAAGACCTTGAAGTCGTGGTGGCGGGCCTTCAGGTTCATGGGCATCGCCGAGCGCAGGCTGGCGAACCCCGAGTGCATCTCGCCGCTCACCGACCGGCACAGCGCCCGGGCGGGCTGGTCGATGGGCAGGAGGCCGGCGTCGGGGAGGCGTTCGGCGAGGTGCTCGCCGATGGCGAGGGTGTCCCAGATGGCCAGGCCGTCGATGTCGAGGCGGGGCACGAGGAAGGACGGCGACATGAGCAAGAGCTCGTCGCGGGCGGACGGGTCGTTGCTGTCGACGACCTCGACGTGGACGTCGAGCCCTGCGAAGCGGCACATCAGCCACCCGCGCAGGGACCACGAGCCGTAGTTGCGGCTGTTGATGGTGAGCGTCGCCTCGGGCACGAGATCCATGGTCGACGGTCAATGTGACGGGAGATGGAGGCCTTCGATGAACGCACTGTTGCGATCTGGCGCCATCTCGTCGACGAGTGCCCCGAGGTCGTGACATCGCGCTCGTGGCGCGGCAGGCTGCCAGCGCCACCGGCGTCGGTGGCGTCCCTTGTCGCTCGATTCGTGCAGGTGACGATGCTCTACGAGCTCTACCAGGCCCACGCCGATGCCCTCGCGCCGATGCGGGTGGCGGCCCGCATGTCGGCCCGGGGCCTGAAGGCCCTGCCGTTCGGGCTCGGCGATCAGCCGGCGGTGCGCTCGATGTGGGCCGCCCAGGAGGTCTTCGCCGACACCGAGCTCACCCACGTGCGACGCCCGTTCGCCATCGACGCGGTGCCCACCCCCACCGGGGTGGTGGACGTCGTCGAGGAGGTGGTCGACTCGACGCCGTTCGGTCATCTGCTCCGCTTCGCCAAGCCGATGCCCGACCCGGGGCCGCGGGTGCTGGTGCTGGCGCCGTTGTCGGGCCACTTCGCCACGTTGCTGCGCGACACCGTCGTCACCTTGCTGCCCGATCACGACGTGTACATCACCGACTGGGTGAACGCTCGGGAGGTGCCGCTCGCCGCCGGTCGGTTCGGCTTCGACGAGTACGTCGACCACGTGGTGCGCTTCCTCGGCGTGCTCGGCCCGGGCGCCCACCTGCTGGCGGTGTGCCAACCCTGCGTGCAGGGCCTCGCCGCCACCGCGGTCATGGCCGAGGCCCGCGACCCGAACGTGCCCCGCACCCTCACCTTGATGGCCGGGCCGATCGACACCCGGATCAACCCCACCAAGGTGAACGAGCTGGCCACCAGCGTGCCGATCGACTGGTTCGAGCAGAACGTGATCGCCACCGTGCCGTGGCGCTTCCCGGGGGCGGGCCGGCGGGTGTACCCGGGCTTCCTCCAGCTGACCGCCTTCCTCGCCATGAACCCTGGCCGGCACCTCAAGAGCCACTTCGAGCTGTACACCGCCCTCGCCGACGGCGAGGTGTCGGCCGCGGCCACCACCCGCGACTTCTACGACGAGTACTTCGCCGTGCTGGACCTCACCGCCGAGTTCTACCTGGAGACCGTCGAGCGGGTCTTCCAGACGTGGGAGCTGGCCCGCGGGGAGCTGCGGGTCCACGACCGCCCGGTCGACCCGGCCGCGATCGACCGCACCCTGTTGCTCACGGTGGAGGGCGAGCGCGACGACATCTGCTCGATCGGCCAGACCATGGCCGCCCACGACCTGTGCTCGGGGTTGAGCCCCCACATGAAGCAGCACCACCTCCAGCCCAACGTCGGCCACTACGGGGTGTTCAGCGGTCGCCGCTGGGAGCGCCAGGTCTATCCGCGCCTGCGCAGCCTCATCGCCTCGCGGGAGTAGGCGCGCGGGACCGACCCAGCCAGGGTGGCGCGCCCGCGCCCGGGCTCGCACCCTGGCGCCGGCAACAGCAATCCCTGGTCTTTCGACGAGGCATGGGTCATGCTCGTGCGCGACGACGATCGAAGAGGTCGAGCCATGCCGGTGTTCCCGACGATCACGCACGTCGCGCTGACGGTCACCGATCTGGAGCGGAGCGTGCCGTGGTATCAGCGGCTCTTCGACGCCGCTCCGGCGCTCGACGAGGACACCGGCCCGTTCCGGCATGTGGTGTGGTCCGTCGGCGACACGCTCGTCGGTCTCCATCAGTTCCCCGACGGCAGCAGCGACGCCGCCTTCGACGAGCGACGACCTGGCCTGGACCACCTGTCCTTCGCGTGCCGGGACCGGGCTGCGCTTCAGGAGTGGGCGGAGCGCCTGGACGAGCTCGGCGTCGACCACGGCGGCATCGTCGACGCCGGTTACGGCTCGGGCCTGTCGTTCCGGGACCCCGACAACATCGCGCTCGAGTTCTTCGCGCCCCCGGCATGAGCGACGCACGGGTCTTGCGCGTCGCCGCCGTCCAGGCCACCCCGGCCTACCTCGACCGGGAGGCGACACTGGCCCTCGTGGCCGAGCACGTGACCCGAGCCGGCGCCGACGGGGCCGACCTCGTGGTGTTCCCCGAGTCGTTCGTCCCCGGCTACCCCGACTGGTTGTGGCGCCAGAACCCGTGGAGCGACGGCGAGTGGTACGCCCGCTTCCAGGACCAGTCCGTCGAGGTGCCCGGCCCCGATCTCGACGTGGTGTGCGCCGCGGCCCGGGATGCGGGGGTCTGGGTGGCACTCGGCGTGACCGAGCGGGTCCGGTCCGGCACCCTCTACAACTCGGTGGTCTACGTCGACGACGCCGGCACCGTCGCCGGTGTGCACCGCAAGTTGGTGCCCACCGGGGCCGAACGGCTGGTGTGGGCCAACGGCCAGGGGCCGGTGCTGACCGTCGTCGACATCGGCGGTGTTCGCGTCGCGTCGCTGATCTGCTGGGAGAACTACATGCCGCTGGCCCGCGCCGCGCTCTACGACAAGGGCATCGACGTGCTGCTGGCACCGACGTGGGACAACAGCGACGAGTGGGTCCCGACGCTGCGCCACATCGCCAAGGAGGGGCAGGTGTACGTCGTGGGGGTCACCGCTCTGCTCGCCGGGAGCGACGTGCCCCGGGACCTCCCGGGAGCCGACGAGATCTACGGCGGGGCCGACGACTGGATGTCGAAGGGCAACACCACCATCGTGGCGCCGGGCGGTGAGGTCGTCGACGGCCCGCTCACCGGGTCGGCCGGGGTGGTGACCGCCGACCTCGACATCGCGCTGGTGGCTGCCGGTCGCCGTGCCTTCGATCCGTCGGGTCACTACTCGCGCCCCGACGTCCTCGAGCTCGTCGTGCGCGACTGACGGACGCGGCCGGCGACGCCATCCGGGTGCTCCCTGTCCCGCTCGGTCCCGGCCGCCCGCCGCCCCGAGCCGGTGGCGGACCCGGCCCTGACGCGGTCACGGCCCGACGATGCTCTCCGAGCGGTCGGCGCCCTCAGCGGGTCCGTCGGCGACGCGTCCCGCCCCGTGAACCGAGGGCGGTGACGGCGAGGTCGACGGCATGGGCGAATGTGTCGTCGACCGGGTCGGGGAGGCCGAACCCCCCGCGCAGCTCGAGGTCGACGAAGCCGTGCAGCAGGGCCCGTACCGTGCGCACCGCGTCGATGGTGGCCTCCGGGGCGAGGCCGAAGCGGTTCATCACCTCGACCGGGGCGGCGATGGCGGTGGCGAAGTCGGCCGCTGCCTCGGGTTCGGCGGCGGGGTCGGGGGCCGGGAGCATGGCGGCATAGAGGCCGGGGTGGTCGTGGGCGAAGCGCCGGTAGGCTACGGCGACCGCCCGCAGGGCCGCCTCGGGGCTGGCGCGCCCGGGTGGATGGCCGCTCGTCGTCCCGGCGGTCGCAGAGGCGGCGCGGGCGGGCGTCTCGGGCGCCTCAGCGTCCGCGTCGGCGGCGGCCACGGCGTCGGCCATGGCCGCACCCAGGCGGCGGGCGCCCTCGCGCCCGAGCTCGCGTCGCAGGCCGTCGAGGCCGGCCACGTGGGCGTACAGCGACGGAGCCTTCACCCCCAGGGCGGTGGCGACAGTGGCCAGGGTGACGGCATCGAGGCCATCGCGGTCGGCCACGGCGGCGGCGGCGTCGACGACGTCGGCGAGGCCGAGACCGACCTTGCGCGCCACCTCAGACCAGGCCGGCGGCGCGGCCGGGTTCGGGGGCGTCGGCGCTCCGGCCGGTCGGGGCCTCAGGGCCGGGGCGGCGGTGCGCGCCCACACCGCGCCGCTCGGCCACCCGCTGGGCGATGGCCGCGTTGACGACCTCGAAGTCGTGGGCGGTGCCGTCGTCGAGCATCCGGCGCAGGGGGCGGACCAGCAGCCCGGAGAACGACTCGCCGTGCACCAGTCGGGTGCGCCCGTCGCCCAGGTCGGTGAGCTCGAATCGGTGGCGCCCGTCGAAGAGCCCGGGAACCCCGAGGCGCCCCAGCCACTCGAAGGCCACGCCCGGCTCGGCCTCGGTCACCGTCGGGCGGAAGGTCATGCCCCCGCCCTGGGTCGGTTGCATGCGCAGGCGGAGCTTCTCGCCGAGGCGCCCGTGGCCGTCGGTCTCGACGATGGTGGGGTTCCACTCGGGGTAGGCGGCCACGTCGGCGACCACCGCGTAGACCTCGTCGGGGGTGGCGTCGATGTCGATCTGGGTGCGGATCTGGTGGCGCATGACGTGGTCCTCTCGGGTGCTCGTACGACGGGCCTGTTCCTCGAGCGCTACTGCCTATTGCTCATAGGCAGTGTGCCTAAGAGGCATAGGCATGTCAAGGCGACGTCGCTCCCGCTGATTGTCATAGGGTCGTGCCACCGGGCACGGGGAGGACCAGATGCGCAAGGTCGTGGCATTGCTGGTGGGGTCAGCCCTCGTCGTGGTCCTGGCGGCCGCGCCCGCCGCGGCGGTGGCGCCGGTGGCGGTGGACGACGTGTATTCGACGCGCGCCAACACACCGTTGGTGGTGGCGGCGGGTGAGGGGTTGTTGGCGAACGACTTCGATGCCGATGGTGATGCGTTGACGGTGATCTCGTTCACGTCGGCGACGGACGGGGTGGTGAACCCGTCGCTGGATGGGTCTTTCTCGTACACGCCGGATACGGGGTTCGTGGGCACCGATGGGTTCACGTACACGATCTCGGACGGGGTGGAGGTGGCGTCGGCGACGGTGACGATCTCGGTGACCAACGAGGCGCCGACGGCGGTGGACGACGTGTATTCGACGCGCGCCAACACACCGTTGGTGGTGGCGGCTGGTGAGGGGTTGTTGGCGAACGACTTCGATGGTGATGGTGATGCGTTGACGGTGATCTCGTTCACGTCGGCGACGGACGGGGTGGTGAACCCGTCGCTGGATGGGTCGTTCTCGTACACGCCGGATGCGGGGTTCGTGGGCACGGATGGGTTCACGTACTCGATCTCTGATGGGGTGGAGGTGGCGTCGGCGTCGGTGACGATCTCGGTGACCAACGAGGCGCCGACAGCGCTCGACGACCTCTACCTGACACCTCCCGACACGCCGTTGGTGGTGGCGGCTGGTGAGGGGTTGTTGGCCAACGATTCCGATGGTGATGGTGATGCGTTGACGGTGATCTCGTTCACGTCGGCGACGGACGGGGTGGTGAATCCATCGCTGGATGGGTCGTTCTCGTACACGCCGGATGCGGGGTTCGTGGGCACCGATGGGTTCACGTACACGATCTCCGATGGGGTGGCGACGGCGTCGGCGACGGTGACCATCCAGGTGAGGGTGAACACCCCGCCGGTAGCGGTCGACGACGACTACGAGGTGCACGCCGGCGAGGTGCTCACCGTCGGTGCCAGCGAGGGGGTGCTGGCCGACGACACCGACGCCGACGGTGACCCGCTGGCCGTGATCGCGTTCGACTCGGCGACCGATGGCACGTTGGACATCGCGGGCGACGGGTCGTTCACCTATACGCCGGATGCGGGCTTCGTGGGGACCGAGACGATCTCCTACACGGTCTCCGACGGGTTCACGACGGCCACGGCCACCATCACGATCACCGTCGAGGGTGAGCCCCAGGCCGCCGCCGAGCCGGTGTGCACCGCCGACGGCGGCACCATCGAGGTCGCCATCGGCGACGAGTCGGTCGAGACCTACGACGTGGCCATCGACGGGGTCGTGGTTGCCGAGGGCGTGGATGACAGCGACGGCGGCGTGCTCACCTTCGGCCCCTACGCCGACGGGGCGCGGACCGTCGTCGTCACCTGGCTCGAAGGGGCACGCGCGATCCTCGACACCGAGGTCACCGTCGGGTGCCCCGACGACCCCCCGCCGACCACCACCCCGCCGACCACCGCCTCGCCGTCCACCGCCTCGCCGACCACCACCACGGCGGTGGCTGGCGCCGGCGACGCGGCGACCCGAGGTGGGGGCGCTGTCCCGGCCGACGCGGTGCGGGTGACCCCCCGCTTCACGGGCTGAGCTCCGCCGAGCGGTTGAGCCGGCACGGCGCGAGCTGAGCGGCCCGGGCCGGTCGAGGGGCGCCAGGCGACGGGGTGACGGATCGCGAGTCGACGACCACGCCGCGTCGTCGTCGGAGCGCCGCGTCGGAGTGCCTCGCCGATCCTTCGTCGAGTCGTCGCCGGCCGTCCACGTCGGCGCAGCCGTGGCGCCATTCGGGTGCGGTGGACTCACCGTCGTCCACCGACAAGGGAGTCCAGGCCCATGTTCCGTCTTCAAGGCCAGCGTCGACGCTGGTTCCGCCCCGCCGTCGCCGCCACCGCGGTCGTCGCTGTCACCGCCGGCTCGCTCACGCTGCCCGTGGCCGCCGCCCGTCCCGACCACGCCGGCCAGCGGGGTGGTCCTGCCCACGCCGCTCGCCCGGATGCGACCTTCGCCCACACCGGCTCGTTCTTCATCACCGAGAACCTGTTCCCCGGCGACGATCCCATGACCGCCACGTCGGCCGAGATCGTGGACGTCACCCGCGACGGCCGTACCGCCATCTACACCGACGGCCTCACCGGACGCCTCGGCTTCGTCGACATCTCGGATGCGGCCAACCCCCAGCCCCTCGGCGCCATGGAGCTCCCCGGCGACCCCACCAGCGTGGCCGTGCACCGCGGCTGGGCGCTCGTGGCCGTGAACACCAGCACCGACTTCGTGAACCCCAGCGGTGACCTGCTGGTGATCGACATCGCCAGCCGTCAGATCCTGCGCACCATCCCGCTCGACGGCCAGCCCGACTCGGTGGCCATCGCCCCCAGCGGCCGCTACGGCGCCATCGTGATCGAGAACGAGCGCGACGAGGACCTCGACGACGGGATCCTCCCGCAGCTGCCCAGCGGCTCGCTGCAGGTCCTCGACCTCGCCGGCCAGCCCAACCGGTGGAGCCTGCGCACCGTCGACCTCACCGGGCTGGCCGACACCGCCCCGACCGACGCCGAGCCCGAGTTCGTCGACATCAACCGTCGCAACCAGGCCGTGGTCACCCTCCAGGAGAACAACCACCTGGTGATCGTCGACCTGCGCACGGCCCGCGTCATCAACGACTTCAGCGCCGGCACCGTGTCGCTCGACCAGATCGACACGGTCGAAGAGAAGCTGGGCCCCCAGCGCAACGGCCTGATCGAGCTGACCGGCTCGCTGACCGACCGTCGTCGTGAGCCCGACACCGTGAAGTGGGTCGACCACGACACCTTCGTCACCGCCAACGAGGGCGACTACGAGGACGAGGACGGGGTGGAGGGCGGCAGCCGCGGCTTCACCCTGTTCAACATCGACGGCACCGTCGAGTACGACAGCGGCAACACCTTCGAGCACCTGGTGGTACGCCACGGCCACTACCCGGAGGGCCGGTCCGAGAACAAGGGCGCCGAGCCCGAGGGGCTGGCCGTGGGCCACTACCGGGGTCGCACGCTGCTCTTCGTCGGCGCCGAGCGGGCCAACGTGGTCGGCGTCTACGACGTCACCTCGGGCACGCCGCAGTTCGTGCAGATGCTGCCCACCGGCATGGGCCCCGAGGGCATGCTGCTCACCGACGACGGCACCTTCGTGGTGACCGCCGAGGTCGACGGGTTCGACGAGGACCCCGAGGACGTGTTCTCCGCTCGCCCCTTCATCACCCTGTTCCGTCCCGGTGCGCCCACCTACCCGCAGCTGGTGAGCAGCGACGAGGGGGCCGGCACGCCGATCCCGTGGGTGGCCATGTCCGGCCTGGCCGGCGACCCGAACGACGCCGGCACGGCCTGGGCGGTCAGTGACTCCTTCCTGGCCCAGTCCTGGCTGTACCGGGTGGACGTGAGCTCCTCGCCGGCGGTGATCACCGAGCGCATCGCCGTCGGCGGCGTGGGCGTCGCCGACCAGCTGACCGGCGACTTCGATCTCGAAGGCGTCGCCGTGCGCCCCGAGGGCGGCTTCTGGCTGGCCAGCGAGGGTCGGGTCAACCCCGGCAGCTCGCGCCCGAACCTGCTGGTGCGCACCGACGCCACCGGCGCGGTGCTCGACTCGGTGGCGTTGCCCGCGTCGTTGGTGGGCAACGCCACCAGCAGCGGTCTCGAGGGCGTGGCCGTCACCGGCACCGAGGCCGGCGGCGACGAGGTCGTGTGGACCGTCGTGCAGCGCAGCTGGGCCGACGACGCCGCCGGCCAGGTGAAGATCGGTCGCTACGAGGTGGCGACCGGCACGTGGGCCTTCGCCGCCTACCAGCTCGACCCGGTCGAGTCGCCGGCCGGCGGTTGGGTGGGCCTGTCGGAGATCACCGTGCTCCCCGACGGCCGGGTGGCCATCGTCGAGCGTGACAACCAGCTGGGCCAGGAGGCCCGGATCAAGCGCATCTACGCGGTGGATGTGGCCGCCACGGCCTTCGTCGAGCACGGCCAGCCGCTGCCGGTGGTCACCAAGACGCTGCTGCGCGACGTCCTGGCCGACCTCGATGCCGCCAGCATCGCGGTGCCCGACAAGCTCGAGGGCCTCGCCGTCACCGCGGACGGCCGGGTGCTGATGGTCACCGACAACGACGGGGTGGACGAGAACTACGGCGAGACCGTGTTCGTCGACCTCGGCGACGTCTCCGAGGCCTTCGGCCTCGACTGAACCCCCCAGGGGCCGCCGCCGACCGCGACGACGCGGTCGGCGGCGGCGACCCCTGCGGGGGTCCACCCGGCGGGTGGCAGGGCCCGGGCGACCTCCAGCGCCCGGGCCCTGCCGCGTCCGCCACGGGCACGTGGCGGATCGCCAGTCGAGGACGAGCGACGACCGCGCCACCGCCCGGAGCGACGGCGGCTCGTCCACGGCGCCCAGTCCCTGGTCGCGGTCGACCGCTGGAGCGGTGCCATCGGATCGGATCCGGGCACGGGCCTGTGTGGGCGTCTGGCCCCGCCGCCGCGAGCCACACTGGGTCGCATGGGGATCGAGGACGAGGTGCTGGGGCTCGAACGCGACGGGTGGGTGGCGCTGTCGAGCGGGGGCGAGGCGGCGGCGACGTTCTACGGGGAGGTGCTCGCCGACGAGGTGTGCTTCCTGCTCCCGGGTGGGATGGTCATCGACGACCGGGCCGAGTTGGTGCGTTCGATGCAGGACGCACCGTGGACGTCGTTCGAGTTCGCCGACGAGCGGGTGCTGGTGCTCGGCGACGCCTCCGCCGTGGTCGCCTACCGGGCCACCGCCCAGCGCGACGGCGGCTCGTACACGGCGCTGTTCACCAGCAGCTACCGCCGTGTGGACGGTCGGTGGCGCCTGGTGGTGCACCAGCAGACACCGGTCTGATCAGGGGTCGATCAGCCCTCGATCTGATCGGGTCCCGCCCGTGCAGTGGGTCGTGCGCTCGCCGGGCCGAGCTCGTGCGTCTCACCGCGGAGTCTCGCCGCCCGGCTGCCGCGTCGGGGCCTGTAGGGCCGTCTCACCGACGGAACGTGTTCCCGTCTCACCGGGGGCCGGGCTCAGGAGGTGGGGGTGCCGTCGAAGGTGCCGGGGCCGAGTCCGCCGAGGGCGGCGACGGTGCGCTGGTAGGAGTCCGACCCGGGGGCGGCCCGCCGGACGACGAAGGGGCCGCGCTCGACGTACGTGGGGGTGTAGCGCACCGCCTGGGACCAGGTGCCGTCGGGGTTCTCGGTGAGATCCACGTGCACCAGCACGCCGTCGTTGCTGGCCGTCGGCGTGGCCGGAGCCCCCTGGTTGGAGAGCAGGTTGCCGGTGCCGTACACCACGTACTCGTCGCCGATGCGCTCGGCGGCCTGCACCACGTGCACGTGCTGGCCGATGAGCACGTCGATGTCGGGCGAGGCCAGCAGCTGGGCGGCCTGGGCCCGCTGGGTGGCGTTGGGCAGGTGGACGTACTCGTCGCCCCAGTGCATCTCGACCACGACGAGCTCGGCCCCGGCGGCCCGGGCCGTGGCGGCGTCGGCGAGGATGGTGTCGATGTCGATCAGCTCGACCAGCCACGGTTGGTCGGCGGGCACGGGGATGCCGTTGGTGCCGTAGGTGTAGGCCAGGTGGGCCAGGCGCACGCCGTTCACGTCGTGCAGGCGGGGGGTGGCGGCCTCCTCGGCCGAACGGTTGGTGCCGGCGTGCCCCAGGCCCACCCGGTCGAGCTGGTCGAGGGTGGCGACCACCCCGGCGGGTCCCTGGTCGAGCGAGTGGTTCGACGCGGTGGAGCAGGCGTCGAAACCCACCGCGGCCGCGGCGTCCGCGATGTCGCGTGACGAGTGGAACATCGGGTACCCCGACAGGCCCTGGTTGTCGGGCGAGAGCGGTGCCTCCATGTGGCAGATGGCGAAGTCGGACCCGGCGATCTCGTCGGCGATGTCGGCGAACATCGGGGTGAAGTCGTAGGTGCCGCCGCCGTAGGCGAGGGCCTGGCGTTGCACCGGCATGTGCAACAGCAGGTCGCCGGTGGTGAGCAGGCTCAGCGAACGCGGGGGCGGCGCGGTGGTCGTGGTGGTCGCCGTGGTCGGCGGGGTCGTCGACGTGGCGGTGGATGCGGTCTGGTCAGCGCCGAGCGTGGTGCCCGCCGGGGCCCCGGTGCTCGCATCGGAGGAGCAGGCCGCCCCCACGATGAGGAGGAGGGCGGCCAGCAGCGCGCCGGTCCGACCTGCGACCCGCCCGGGTCGGCGTCGGTCGGATGGGGGAGGCCGCATGGCGACGACCGTAGCGAGCAGCGTCGCGTTGCCACCGTCATGCCCCGGGGCTGGGCTGCCGCCGTCAGGCGTTGGTGTCGGCGGCGAAGGCGTGGGCCAGGCCGTCGAGCACGATCTCGAGACCGAAGTCGAACTCGGCGGCGAAGTCGTACCCCGGGACCATGACGTGGTGCACGGTGAACTCGGCCAGGTACGGGAACTCGTCGGCGGGCAGCGCCTCGTGCATGGCCGCGGCCAGCTCGGCGGTCCCGGCGGGCTCGTCGAAGGGCAGGGTGATCTCTTCGAGGGCGAAGCCATACACGTAGGCGTCGAGCAGGGCCAGCGCGTGGCCGGCGAGGGCGAGGGAGAAGCCGCTGCGGCGCATGGTGCCGAGGACCGTGTCGTGGTGGCGCAGCGTGGCCGGGCCGGGTGAGGTTCGGGTCTCCATGAGGGTGACCGCCCAGGGGTGGCGCCGCATGGCCGCCCGGGCCGATCGGGCCCGGTTGCGCAGGGCGGTGCGCCAGTCGAGGTCGGGGTCGTCGAGGTCGGGCAGCTCGATCTCGGCGAAGACGGCGTCGACCATGCCGTCGAGCAGGTCGTCCTTGTTGGCCACGTGGTTGTAGAGGCTCATGGCCTCCACGCCGACGGCCTCGCCCACCTTGCGCATGCTCACCGCGTCGATCCCGTGCTCGTCGGCCAGGGCGAGGGCGGCGACCACGATCTGGTTCCGGTCGATGCCGGCTCGCCGGCCGGTGCGGGTCGTGCGGGGCGGCGGGTTCGGGGCGGCGGCGTCGCTCGGCTCGGTGCCGGCCATCGGGGACCTCCACGAGTAGGGGTTGACAGACGTACAGTGTACGTGTTCTGTTTACGTACGTCGTAAGCATACGCTGTACGTCAAGAACGGAGCTGCCACCATGACCGACACCAGAGCCACCGCCACCGCCACCGCCACCGCCACCGTCGCCACGCGGCGCCCGGCCATCGGCGCGACCAGCGCCATCGACGGGGCGACCAGCGCCATCGACGGCGTGACCGCCCCCGCCGACCGCGCGACCGTCACGGACTCCCCGTCCGACGTGGCCCCCACCATCGCCGACGCCCCAGAGGACCGCACCGTGCCCACCGACCAGCCGAAGCCGCTCCCGGCCACCATGGCCGCGGTGGTGCGCCACCGCTACGACCTCGACCCGCACCGGACCGTGGAGGTGGACGCCCTCCCCGTCCCCGAGCCGGCCGACGGCGAGGTGGTGGTGCAGGTGAGCGCCGCCGGGCTCGACCGGGGCCAGTGGCACCTGATGGCCGGTCGCCCCTACCTGATGCGGGTCATGGGGTTCGGGATCCGCCGACCCAAGGAGCCCCAGCTGGGCCTCGACGTGGCCGGCACCGTGGTGGCGGTGGGCGGCGAGGTCACCGGGTTCGCCGTCGGCGACGAGGTCTTCGGCCTCGGCCACGGCACCTTCGCCGCCTATGCCCGGGTGCCGGTCGCCAAGCTGGCCCATGCGCCCGCCGGCGTCTCGGCCACCCAGGCGGCCGCCCTGCCCGTCTCCGGGCTCACCGCCCTGCAGGCGGTGCGCGACCGGGCGAAGGTGCAGCCCGGCCAGCGGGTGCTGGTGATGGGCGCCTCCGGAGGCGTCGGCTCCTACGTGGTGCAGATCGCCAAGGCGTTCGGCGCCGAGGTCACCGGGGTGGCCAGCGGGTCCAAGGTCGACCTGGTGCGGGCCCTGGGCGCCGACCACGTGGTCGACCACACCACGACCGACGCCCTCGACGGGTCGGTGCGCTACGACGCCGTCATCGACACCGGTGGGCACCGGCGCCTGCGCGACCTGCGCCGGGCCCTCACCCGCTCGGGACGGCTGGTGATCGTGGGTTCCGAGACCGGCGCCAAGGTGCTCGGCGGCATGCAGCGCCAGCTGCTGGCCACCCTGTGGTCGCCGTTCGTGAGCCAGACCATGGGCACCTTCCTCTCTTCGGAGAACGCGGCCGACCTCGACGCCCTGCGCGACCTGGTGGAGTCCGGCGCCGTGGTCCCGGCGGTCGAGCGCACCTACGCCCTCGACGAGGTGGCCGACGCCATGGCCGCCCTCGCCGCCGGCCGGGTGCGGGGCAAGGTCGTCATCGAGCCCTGAGCCGGCCAGGGCGCGGCCGAGCCCCACGCACGGCACCGTCAGCCGGTGAAGGCGGGCACCAGGACCGGGGCGGGGGTGCGTCCGCCGGCACCGTCGCCGGGCTCGACGGGACCGGTCGGTCGGCCGGCGTCGGCCAGCTCCAACGCCACGGCACCGAGCGCGCCGGTCATCTCCGCGGCGATGTCGGCGTCGACGTTGGTCAGGTCGTCGCAGGCATCGTGGTAGCAGGCGTCGAAGTACTCGCCGGCGGTGCCGCCGAAGAGGGCGGCCTGCTCGGGGGTCTTGAGCTGGGTCGGGTTGCCACCGGCACCGGTGGTGAGGCCGCCGGTGGGGATGCCGGCCAGGGCGAAGGGGTAGTCGTCGGAGTTGCCGTTCCACGTGAAAGGCCAGACGGGCTTGCCGTCGGCGGCGAAGTGCTCGACGAACGCATCGGTGATGGCCTGGGACCCCGGGGCGTGTGCGGCGTCGGGGAACGCGGCCGGGTCGGTGACGCCTCGCATCCAGTTGGGCGAGCCGATCATGTCGACGTTGAGGTAGGCGACGATCGCCGTGAGCTCGGCCGGGGTGCGCGAGGCCACGTAGGCGGTGGACCCGAGCAGGGCGGGCGGGGTCTCTTCGGCCCCCCAGAAGGCGAAGCGGACGGTCCGATCGGTCGCCGGGTTCGTGGCCGCGAACCGTTCGGCGAGGGCCAGCACGCCGGCGGCACCCGAACCGTTGTCGTTGATGCCGGGTCCGTCGGGCACCGAGTCGAGGTGGCCACCCACGATCACCACCTCGTCGGTGGTTCCGGGCCAGTCGGCGAGCACGTTGTACGACGTGACCGGGCCGAGGTCGATGCCCGGGTCGAGCGCCATGCGCACGGTGTCGGTCTCGGCCAGCAGGGCCAGCTCGGTGGCGACGTCACCCGACACGGACATGGTGGCGAGCTGGATGTAGAAGGGCAGGCCGTCGAGGTCGAGGTCGTCCGGGGGTGCCCCGGCGCCGTCGCCCGGTGCGACCAGCACCCCGACGGCGTCGACCCGTCCGGCGTCGCCGACCTCGTCGAGCACGGGGCAGTCGGGGCTGGTGGCCACGAGCACGACGGTGCCGGCCGGCACCGCCTCCCATTGGTCGGCGTCGCAACCGTCCTCGACCACGTGGAGGTCGCCCTCGACGGCGATCGGTGAGTTGGGGAAGGGCATCTCGTAGTCGGTGCCCTCGACGTAGGTGCGAGCGGTGGGGGCGGTGCGCTCGACGACGGGCGCGGCGGCGCGGATGGGGGCGTCGGGGACGACGAACTCGTGGATCTCGGCCTCGAAGCCGGCCGCTTCGAGGCGCTGCACCACGTAGTCGACCGACGCCTGGTAGCCGGGCGTGTCGAAGGCCCGGGTGCCGTCGTTGGCATCGGCGATCGCCTGGAAGGCCTCGAGGTGGCCGGTGATGTCGGCCGCGCTCACGGCGTACGGGGGTGAGGCCTGCGCCTCGGCCTGCGGTCCGGTCCCGGCGAGCGCCCCCGGCGCCAGCGCGGCGACCACGGCGGCGATGGCGAGGGCGGACAGCGAGCGGTGGCGACGAGGGCCTGACATTCCGGCACCCTACTTCTGGGGTGCCTCGCCCCTGGCTGCGGGACAGGGGGGGGATCCCGCTCCTCGGCACGTCCGCAGGCTCCCGCCCGGGCCTGGTCGGGGTGCCCCGGGACCCGAGGCTCGGGGTGGGACCGGACAGGTCGCCCCGTGCCCCTGTTGTCCATGCCTCCGCGCCGCGGTTGCCACGCGCCGCCCGTGCTGTCCCGCCGCCGGCCCACCTCGTTGCCGTCCCACCTCGTTGCCGTCCCACCTCGCCGTCCGTGCCACCTGGCCGTGCGTCGCCATCTCGCTGTCCGTGCCGGCCGGGTCGGCCAGGAGTGTCCGAGGGGCCGGTGGCACCGGCCGTGGGACGATGCGGGGATGGGGGACACCACGAACCAGCAGAGCCCGGCCGAGTCGACCGGGGCGGCGTCCACGTCGCCCGCCGCGCCGCAGGGGGCGCCGACGCCCGCCGCCTATCCGCCCGAGCGGCACTTCCTGCGTGACCTCGACACCGCCACCTGGCAGGTGGACGCCGAGCGGTTGTTGATGTGCTCGCCGCTCACCGAAGGGGTGCGCAGCACCGGTGGGTCGGTGGCGTTGGGTCAGCTCGCCGCCCTGGTCGACATCGCCGGCGCCCCGGTGGCGCTCATCGCCGGGTCGCCGGACTGGACCGCCACCCAGGACATGTCGCTGCACGCCACCGGGTGGCTCACCGAGGGGCCGGTCGTCGTCGACGCCCGCCTGGTGCGAGCGGGGCGCAACACGGTGGTCGTGGGCGTCGACCTCTACGACGGGCACGGCACCGACGACCTCGAGGTCCTGCGCCGAGCGATCGACGCGGCCGTCGAGCAGGGGCCCGCACCCCGGTCCGACGGCGTCGGCGATTCGGGTGGCCACGACGTCGGCGATGGCGGCGATACCGGGCGTGGTGGCGATGCCGGGCGAGGCAGGGGCGCAGGTGAAAGCGATAGCGGTGGTACCGGCGGACACGGGGGTGGCCACGACGTCGGGGGCGTCGGCGAAACCGGTGCCGGGGACGGTGTCCCGACCCGCGTGGCCACGGGGCTGTTGACCTTCGCCCGCATCCCCCGGTCGGCCTCGGCGTCGGCCGGCAGCTTCGATCCCGCCGCGCTGGTGGGCCAGCACCGCTCCATGGAACCGCCCGAGCCGGTGGTGGGCACCCTGCTCGAGCGCATCGGCGTCGAGGTCGTCGATGCCAGCCGGGGCGTGGTGGAGATCGCCCACCACGACTACGTGCGCAACAGCTTCGGCACCATCAACGGTGGCGTGCTGGGCGCCGTGTTCCAGGCCGCCGCCGAAGCGATGTGCCCGGGGCTGGTGGCCACCGACGTGCAGATCCACTACCTGTCGCAGGTCCGCACCGGCCCGGCCCGCACGTCGGCCACCGTGTCGCGCGACGCGGCCGACCACCGCGTGGTCACGCTGCGGTGCGTCGATGCCGGCAACGATGGCCAGCTGCTGTCGCTGGCCTCGGTGGTACTCCAGCGCCCACCGGGCTGAGCCGTAGCGACCGCGCCGCGACCTCCTGGAGTGACCGGCCGGCCTGGCATGGTCACCGGGATGTCCGATGGCGCACCGCGCCACGGCGGGGCCGAGGGGACCCGAGATCCCGGATGGTCCGGGACCGAACCCGGTCGCCCGGGGTGTGGGTCGGCGTTGCCGACGGTCACGAACGTGGGCGGGAAGGCGGCGGTCACGCGGCCGGGGAGGGAGGTGCCGAGCGTGAAGGTGCGGTCCTGGCGCCAGCGGCGGGTGCCGGATCGGTCCCGTCCAGCCCACCGTGGGCGCCGACCCCAGCTGGCGTGGCCGGCCGGCGGCGGCTCGTTGTCAGCCGGTGTGGGCGCGGACGAAGGCGACCATCCGGTCGAGGGCGAGTCGGGCGTCGTCGAGATCGAGATCGAACTGGTACTCGTGCTCCAGCGCCGGCTGGTGGTCGCCGGGGAAGCGCAAGGCGTCGTGGACCACGCCTGCGGCCTCGAGCGCCCCGACGAGCTCGTCGCTCTGGGGGGCGAGGGGGTCGGCGTTGCCCACGGTGACGAACGCGGGAGGGAAGGCAGCCGTCACGTGGCCCGGCAGGGACGTGCCGAGCGTGAAGGCCTGGTCGAGGCGCCAGCGGCGGGTGCCGGCGTAGGCCCACATCACGGCGTCGAAGAACGGCCCGAACGGCGACGTGGGGTCGTCCATGGCGGCCACGTCGTAGATCCCGCAGCACAGCACGGTGGCGCGGAGATGGGCGGGGTCGATGGTGGTGCGGACGCCGAGCCGGCGGGCGAAGCGAGGGTCCGTGACGACGAGGGCGGCCTGAGCGGCGATGTGGGCGCCCGCCGAGTCGCCGGCGATGACCAGGCGGGTGGGGTCGACGTGGAGGCGGACGGGGTCGCGTCGCAGGTGGTCGAGCACGGCCACCACCTGGCGCACCGGGGTGGGGTGGTGGGCCCGGGGGGCGAGGGAGTATCGGGGGGCCACGACGCAGAAGCCGGCGTCGGCGAGGATCCGGAACCAGCCGGCCAGCTGCTCCTTGCTGCCACCCACGAACCCGCCGCCGTGCACCCACACCACCGTGGGCAGTTGGACGCCGGGGCCGGCCGAGCGGGCGGGCACGAAGATGTCGGCCACCTCCTCGGGACGCTCGCCGTAGGGCTCGTCGGGCCACACGACCACGTCGATCGGCGCGTGGCGGCGCAGCGTGGCAGTCGTCTCGGCCCCGGTCTGTTCGAAGAGCTTGCGGACGGCGAAGGCGATGGGGACCGGCGACACCTTGGCACTGGCCTTGAGCGCCCCGATCGTCGCGGCCAGCGCCGTGCGCTGGGCGGGCGAGGCGTCCGGGACCATCTCGGCCAGCATCGCCCTGGTGGAACCGATCTCGGGAGGCGACGCGTGCATGCCCGGACCGTAGGCGTCGGGCCGGCCGGGGCGGGCACCGGGGTGGCGATCGGGATGGCGATCGGGATGGTCAGTCGGCGAGGTCGAACGAGTAGGTGCCCTCGACCGCCCCGCCGAGGCGCTCGGGGCGGCCGCCCTCGAAGCGGCCGGTGCCGGAGGCGTCGACGAGGTCGCCGGTGCCGCCGAGGATCTCGAGGTCGGCCGACAGGGCGGCGTCGCTGGTGTCGGTGGCGGCCTGGGCCGAGCCGTCCATGCGCACCGCCAGGGTGCCGGCGTCGCCGAAGTCGAAGGTGATGAACCCGAAGAACTCGCCGCTGCCGTCGACGTAGTCGACGTTGCCCAGCATGTCGACGACCACGTCACCGTCGGTGATGGTGCCCGAACCGGTGCCGTCGCCCACGAGGTGGTTCCAGCCGTACACCACCTGGCCGTCGGGACCGGCCTGGTTGAGGTTGGTCTCGACGGAGCTCAGCACCGCCGCCACCGTCTGGTCGACCTCGGCCGGCTGCGCCCCCGAGGAGGCTCCTGCCCCGTTGCCGGTGGCCTCCGTGGTCGTGGTGGTGCCCTCGGCGCCGGCGTCGTCGTCGCTGCCGCAGGCGGCGAGCCCCAGCGAGCCGGCGGACAGCAGGCCGGCGGCGGCGAGGGTGGCGACCCGCCGGTTCGTCCACCCTCCTCGACGGGACCAGACCGGGGTCCTCGGTTCCGTCGCCGCCGCTGCCTCGGTTCCCACCACGAACGCCTCCTGGACCCATTGCGGGGTCGCCTCGATGAACCCGAGGGGCATCGGCGTGCCGTGGTGGCCCCTTGAGTCGCCCGGTCCGGAATGAGCCGCCCGGCCCAGGACGATCAGCCCGGAGGGAGCGCGGCGAGGATCAGGATCAGGAGGGTGAACAGCACGGCCAGCACGGCGAGGCCGGTGAGCGCCACGCTGATCCACGCGCAGATGGTGCCGGTGCGGATCTGGTCCGCACCCCCGAGCCACCCGCCCGAGGCCGCGATCTCCCGGCGCGCCCCGCGGGCGAGGACGAGCGCGACGATCGCCGGGATGATCCCGATGCCGTAGGCGCACATGAGCACGATGCTGGAGATCCCCAGCACCATGACCGCGGTGGCCTTCCCGGAGGTCTGCCCGGCCGGCTGGGTGCCATGGGCGGCCGGGCTTTCGTAGGCGGCCGGGCCTCCGTAGCCGGGTGGGCCCTGCTGCCCGCTCTGGTAGCGCGGTTGGCCGTGGTGGGCCTGACTCGTGGCGCCGGTCTGTCCGACGGAGCCCTCGGGGCGTCGAGGCTCGGGTGGCGGGTACCAGCGACCGTCGGAGGCCAGCCACCACCCGTCGGGTCGTCCTGGGTCGCTCACGTCGCCTCCCGCACGGGTCCAGGTGCGGTGGGGTGGGGCGCTGCCCCTCTCACCCGCCGCCACGGTCGACGATACTTCGCCGCCTCCGGCCGAGGGCGCAGCCAGCGGCATCGGTGCCCCCGGGCTCGTCCGGCCGCGTCTCGGGCTCGTCCGGCGCCGCCCCGGGGGGGGCTGCCCTGCGACGGGCCCGGCCGGGATCAGGCGGGGGCGACCTCGACGGGGACGCCGTTGACGGCGACGTTGTTGGAGAGTGGGTCGCAGAAGTCGGCGGGCAGCAGCTCGTTGCTGTTCACCCCGGCGTGCTCACGGGCGATCGACAGGCGGGTGCCGGCCTTGTCGTGGCCCCAGCCGTGGGGGAGGCACACCACGCCGGGCATCATCTCGTCGCTCACCTCCACGGGCACTTCGAGTGAACCGACCGACGACGTCACCTGGGCGGCCTCGCCGTCGGTGAGGCCGAGGCGCCCGGCGTCGTCGGGGTGGACGAGCAGTGTGCAGCGGTCCTTGCCCTTCACCAGGACCGTGATGTTGTGCATCCACGAGTTGTTGGAGCGCAGGTGGCGGCGGCTGACGAGCACGAGGTCGGGGCGCTCGGCGTCGAGGGCGGCGTCGAGGCGGTCGAGGTCGGCGACGATGTAGTCGGGGGCGAGACGGATGCGCCCGTCGGGGTGGCGCACGGCGCCGGCGGCCCGGGGGACCATGGGGCCGAGGTCCACGCCGTGGGGGTGGGCCTTCAGCTTCTCGAGGGTCCAGCCGTCGGGGGCCTCGCCGTAGCGGTCGCCCACCGAGCCGGTGCGGATCGACCAGTCGGTGAGGCGCTCGGGTCCCCGGGGCGGCGAGAGGGGCCGGGCCACCTCGGGGTCGATGCCCTTGGCCGCGCACAGCAGGTCGAACATGACGTCGTCGGTGGCCTGCACGTCGACGTCGTCGAGGCGCTGGCCCGACAGCAGGCCCTGCAGGGTGAGGAGGGTCTCCCAGTCCTCGGGCCACCCGTCGGGGTGGGGGAGCACCCGGTCGGACCAGCGGCCGATCTTGCGCACCGACCACGCCTGGTACATGGCGTCGAAGAACGGGGTCTCGAGGGCGGTGGTGCCCGGGAGGATGACATCGGCGTGGCGGCTGGTCTCGTTGACGTAGTTGTCGATGCTGATGAGGCACTCGAGCTGGGGGAGGGCGGCGTCGAGGTCGTTGGACTGCGGGGCCGACACCACCGGGTTGCCGGCCAGGATCACCAGGGCCTTCAGCTGGCCGTCGCCGGGGGTGGTGATCTCCTCGGCCATGAGGCCGACCGGGATCTGGTCGAGCACCTCGGGCACGCCGCGCACCCGGCTGTGCCACCGGCCGACCACGTCGGTGTCGGGCGGGGCCAGCGACGACATGACGGTGTTGATGGGGTCGGCGAACATCGAGCCACCCACCCGGTCGAAGTGGCCGGAGCAGATGGCCACGACGTCGATGAGCCAGGAAGCGAGGGTGCCGTACTCCTGGTTGCACAGTCCGATGCGGCCGTAGATCGCCGCACTGGGGGCATCGGCGAGCTGGTGGGCCAGGTCGCGGATCGCGTCGGCGGGCACCCCGGCGAGGTCCTCGACCCGTTCGGGCGGGTAGCGGCGGGCGATCTCGGTGACGCGGTCGAGTCCGTCGACGAGGTGGGCGACGGCGCCGGCATCGACGCGGTCCTCGTCGACGAGGACGTGCAGCACCGCCAGCAGCAGGGCGGCGTCGCCGCCGGGGCGGATGGGGATCCACTGGTCGGCCTTGGCCGCGGTGCCGGTGCGGCGGGGGTCGACCACGATGGTGCGCCCGCCGCGAGACCGGATGCGTTCGATCTCGCCCATGATGTCGGGGCAGGAGAACAGGCTGCCGTTGGACGCCTGGGGGTTGGCCCCGAAGACGACGAACAGGTCGGTGCGCTCGATGTCGGGCACCGGGATCAGCCAGGCGTTGCCGTAGAGGTGCAGCGACGCCACGTTGCGGGGCCAGGTGTCGATGGTGCCCGGCGAGTACCAGCGGCCGGTGGCGTTGATGAGGGCGCTGCCGTAGCGGCTGTAGGAGAAGTTGTGGGCCACCGGGTTGCCGATGTAGCTGGCGGTGGCCTCGGTGCCGTGGCGTTCGAGGACGCCGCCGATGAGCTCCTCGCAGCGGCGGAAGGCCTCGTCCCAGGTGGCCTCGCGGAAACTGTCGCCGTCACGGATGAGCGGGGTGCGCACGCGGTCGGGGTCCTCGTGCAGGCGGCCCAGGGCCGATCCCTTGGGGCAGATGAACCCCTTGGACCACGGGTCGTCGCGGTCGCCGCGGATGGTGCCGATGGTGCCCTCCGCGGTCACCGGGACGGTGAGCCCGCACATCGCCTCGCACAACGGGCAGGTCCGACCGTGCACCCGTTCGCCGTTCGGATCCCCTGACAGCAGCATCGCGTCGTCCCCCCCTGCTCGCGTGGCCGCCGGCGCGGCCTCGGCCACCCGCGAGTCTGGTGCACGCAAGTGCCTGGGTGCCCGGGTGCCCGGGTGCCCGGGTGCCGACGGTCTCGACGGTCGGTGTCCTGTCCGGCCAGGGCACTAGATGGCGCGGTGGGCGCGGACCGCGTGGCGGAAGGCGGTGGGCGTGGTCGCCGTCTCACGACGGAAGAACTTCACGAAGTTGGTGGGCTCGTCGAAGCCGAGGGAGCGGCTGATCGTCGAGACGGTGTCGTCGGTGTGGGCCAGGACTCGCTTGGCCTCCAACACGAGGCGAGCGACCACGACCTGTTTGGCCGAGACACCCGCCACCGCCTGGCAGGCTCGGTTGAGCGAGCGCGTCGAGCAGCCGAGATCGCGGGCGTAGGGCGCCACGAGGTGGCAACGGCGGAACCCCTCTTCCACCGCGGCGCGGTACGCGCGATGGCGCGACGACACCAGGGGATCGACCTGGCGGTCCGGCTCGGCGCCGGTGCCACCGAGGGCGAGACGCGCCATGAGCACCGCGACCTGCCGTTCGAGCAACCGGACCAGGTCGGCCGGGTGGGCCGCGGACCGGGTGTCGGCCTCGAGGCGAGCGAACAGCTCGGTGGTCGCCTGGGCGGCATCGTCGTCCAGGCGGACGTGGGTGGGCAGCGACCGGGCGTCCTCGGGCACCAGGTGGGTGTCGAGGATCAGCATCCATCCCTCCCACCGGCCGGGGGGACCGAAGCGGTGGACCTGCCCGGGGGAGATCACGAGGGCCGAGCCGCCGACGAGTCGGTGGGTCTCGAAGTCGACGACGTGGTCGTAGCTGCCCGACCGGACGAACAGCACGCACTGGAAGTCGACCCGTTCGAACCCCCGCTGGGGGTCCGACGCCACGCGCGCCCGGAGCTCGGCGGCGTCGATGATCTCGATGGCGAGCCGATAGTCCGCGTCGTGCGGGTGGTACCGGACCGCCACCACGTCGACCATGTCCGATTCTTACCATCATCGACCCTGGTTCTCACCTTGTCCGCGCGACGGATCCCTCGCATGCTCGTGTCGACGACGCGACGAGGGAGCACGACATGGACATCCGAGGTCTGGGCTACATCACGATCACGACCGCCGACCTGGGCGCGTGGCGGTCCTACGCCGAGAACCTGGGGGCGATGGTGGTCGACGGCGACGGCTGGCTGGGGCTGCGCTTCGACGACCGCCCGTTCCGGGTGATGGTCGTCGAAGGCACCGACGGGCTGGCCGCCGTTGGCTGGGAGCTGGCCGACGCGGCGGCGCTGGAGCGTGCCACCGCCGAGCTCAGGGCGGCTGGAATCACCATGACGGAGGCCTCGGCCCAGGACTGTGAGCGTCGCCGGGTGCGGGGGATGGTGCGGGCCACCGATCCGAGTGGATTCCCGCTCGAGCTGTTCCACGGGCCGATGCACGACCACCAGCCATGGGTGTCGCCGACCGGGGTCAGCCGCTTCGTGACGGGTGCCCTCGGGATGGGCCACATCGTGCTCGGGACCCCGGCCCTCGACGCCTCCTTGGCCTTCTACGTCGGGGTGATGGGCTTCCGCGTCAGCGACTACTGGCGGCCCGATGGCCACGACGTGGTCTTCCTGCGCTGCAACCGGCGCCACCACAGCCTGGCGCTGGTGCCGGCCGCGGAGCCGGCGCTGTACCACTTCATGGTGGAAGCGGGCACGCTCGACGACGTCGGCCGCACCATGGACCGACACCTCGATGCCGGGAGCGGCATCTCCATGGGCCTGGGTCGCCACACCAACGACGAGATGGTGTCGTTCTACAGCCGCTCGCCGTCGGGCTTCGACGTGGAGTTCGGTCACGGCGGGGTGCTGGTCGACGAGGCCACCTGGACCGTCGCCGAGATCACCGCGCCGAGCTCGTGGGGTCACCATCGCCCGGTGGGCTGACCGGGCGGGGCGTCGGGGGTGGTGGCCTTGTGGAGCCGTCGGAACGGGCGTAGGTGTGGGGGGATGGCATCGGCGACCGACCTCTCGCTCGACGGACGGCCGGTGCGTGGGCTGTTGATCGACATCGACGGTGTGCTCACCGTGTCGTGGGAGCCGATCCCGGGGGCGATCGACACCCTGGCCCGGCTCCGGCAGGCGGGCGTCCCGTTCCGGCTGCTCACCAACACCACGTCGCGCTCGCGCTCGTTGCTGGCCGAGACGTTGGTGGGCGCGGGGTTCGAGGTGCGCGACGCCGAGGTCCTCAACGCGCCGAGCGCCACGGCCGGCCACCTGCGGGGCCACCACCCGGGCGCCCGGTGCTGGGTGTTGAGCAGCGGTGACGTGGGAGAGGACCTCGAGGGCGTCACCGTGGTGGGCGGCGACGAGGCGGCCGACGTGGTGGTGCTGGGCGGCGCCGGGCCGGAGTTCACCTACGAGGCGGTGGACCACGCCTTCCGGCTGCTCACGAACGGCGCCGCGCTGGTGGCCATGCACCGCAACCTCACCTGGAAGGTGGCCGAGGGCCTCGCCCTCGACAGCGGCGCCTACGTGGCCGGCCTGGAGGCGGCGGCCGGGGTGGAGGCGACGGTGGTGGGCAAGCCGTCGCCGGCGTTCTTCGATGCCGCCCTCGCCGAGCTGGACCTCGACGCCGGCGAGGTGGTGATGGTGGGCGACGACATCGACGCCGATGTGCTCGGCGCCCAGGGCGCCGGGGTGCGGGGCGTGCTGGTGCGCACCGGGAAGTTCCGCCCCGACGTGCTCGACGGCGCGAGCGGCCGTCCCGACGCCGTCATCGACTCGATCGCCGACCTGACGGTCCTCCTCGACGGCGGCCGCCCCGCGAGGTGACCCTCGGACGCCGCACCCGACGGGTCGCTCGCCCCTCGGCCGGCGCGCCGGGCTGATCCCCCCCACGGCCACCCGCCGCAGACGCGGTCGGTCCCCGACCGGACGCCGGACCCATCTCGGCCGGCCTCGGCTGCCGCGGCGTCGCGCGTGGAGTGCCTCCAGCCCCAGAGCGGTGTGCGCACGTGGTGGCTCATGGAGGTGGGGAGGTGTCGCCGCCCGGTGGTGCCCTCTGGCTCTGGCTCTGGCTCTGGCTCGGGGTGCGGCTGCGGCACCGGCACCGGCACCGGCACCGGCTCTGGATCTGAGACCGGGCCCGGGCCCCTCTGCTCGTCGTGGGCCCGAACCTCGTCCGGTCGAGGGTCAGGTGGTGTCGACCGGGCGGAGCCGGAAGACCGGGACCACATGGCCGGCGCGGCGCTCGTAGGTGGTGATGCGGGGCCACACGTCGGTCAGGTGGGGCCACAGGGCGGACCGTTCCTCGCCCGCGAGCTCCTCGGCCACCACGTCGAGGCGTCGCCGCCGGTGGGTGATCGTCGCTCGGGGGTCGGCTCGCAGGTTGGCCACCCAGTCCGGCGCGCGGGCCTGGCCGCCGGCGCCCCCCACGACCAGCAGTGGCCCACCCTGGCTCTGGCTCTGGCTCTGGCTCTGGCTCTGGCTCTGGCTCTGGCTCTGGCTCTGGCTCTGGCTCTGGCTCTCGCGCTCGCCGTCGCCGTCGCCTTTGTGCTCGCCGTCGCCGTGGTCGTCGCCGGGATGGCGTCTGGCGTGGTCGTTGTCGTTGTCGTTGTCGTTGTCGTCGCCGTTGTGGTTGTCGTCGGGATGGGGGCTGGCGGGGTCGGGATCGGGGTCGGTCTGGCGGTGGAGGCCGAGGCCGACTGCGGGGTCAGCGTCGGTCACGCGGTCGGGGCCGAGGCCGACCGTGGGGTCGGGGGTGCAGGCCAGGGGCGTACGACGTTCGAGCCCGCTGCGGCGCCCGACGGTGTGCAGCACCAAGACGTCGGTGCGGAACAGGGCGGCCAGGAAGCTGGTGCCGAACCGGCGGATCTGGGCCACCTCGAGGGGCGTGGTCAGACGACGCAACCGGCCCAGCCGGTCGTAGCGGTTCCGGTGGGGGCGGCCGACCACGTCCACGAGTCTGGTGCCTGCTTCCCGCAGGCGTCGACCGACAGGCCCGTCGCCGGCCCCGGCACCGGGCCATCCCCCGGGCCCGGGACATCCCGCTCGTCGGCAGTTGCCTGGTTCGTAGAGTGAGGCCATGACCGAGGGCGAGAGCCAGGACTGGACCGTCGATCAGCGCCGGCGCATCGAGGAGCTCATCGACACCTACCGGCAGGCCATGCACGACGTGGTCGACGGGCTGACCGAGGAGGAGGCCCGGCGTCACCTCGTGCCGTCGGCGACGACGCTGCTCGGCCTCGTGTCGCACGCCATCTTCTTCGAGGCCGTCTGGTTCGACCAGGCGATCACCGGGCGGTCCTACGCCGAGATCGGCATCCCGGACACCGTCGACGCGTCGTTCGCGCCGCCCGAGAGCGACACGATCGCCACGGTGCAGGCGGCGTACCGGCAGCGCTGGGAGACCTCGCGCACCAACCTGGCCGGCCTGCGCGACGACGACGTGGTCGCCGGGCGAGGAGAGCGCCCGGTGTGGGCCCTCCGGCTCCAGGTGCTGCGGGAGCTGGCCCAGCACGTCGGCCACGCCGAGATCCTGCGCGAGCAGGTCCTCGCTGCCCGAACCCGCTGATGCCCTGACCGGGAACCCGGCGGCGTCCACCAGGCAGGCCCGGCTCGTCGCGGGGCCTTCGTCTGTTCCCAGAGGATGCGCGGGACGGACCTCGGCCTTGGCGGCCTGAGGGCTCGACAGGCTGTCGGGAGGGACGGACCGACCGGCTGTCGCTCGGGTTGGGTCGAAGGCTGATGGGGCCGAAGGCTGCTGGGCTGGTGAGCCCGGGCTCGGGCCTGGTGGTCAGCCTTCGTCGGTGTCGGGACGGGTGGCGTCCCACATGTCGAGGAAGCGGTGCAGCGACCGGGTGGCCGCCTCGACGTCGCCGGAGGCGACGGCCTCGAGGAGCAGGCCGCGGCTGACGGCGACACCCAGGCGCAGCTCGTCGCGGTCGGTGCGGGCGTCGAGGTCGGTGGCCAGCCGCTCGGCGAGGTCGAGCCACGGCTCGGTGAGGTGGTCGAGGAAGCCCTCGGTGCCGGGGCGATCGTGCAGCGCCAGGGCCAGCACCTCGAAGAAGAGCAGTACGAAGGGTCGCGTCGCCGGGTCCGACAGCTGGGCCCACTGGGCTTCGATCAGCTGGCGAGGGGAGGCCGCCTCGGTGCTCAGCGCCTCGAGGGCCTGTCGTTGGCGGTCCTCCATCGACTCGACCACGGCCGCCACCAGGCCCTCGCGGCTGGAGAAGTGGTAGAGGAGCATGCGGTGGCTGGTGCCCACGGAGCCAGCCAGCTCCCGCAGGCTGACGTCGCTGAGCCCGTGGGCGGCCACGTGGTCCATGACCCGGCTGAGGAGCTCGGCGCGTGCGGTGCTCATGGTGCGGTTCCTCGTCTCGGTCGGCCCTTGTCAGGAAGTGTACCAAATGGTACAACTACCGCATGATCAGGAACGAGATCGAGATCAGCGCCCCGCCGGCGACCGTGTGGGCGCTCACCGCCGACGTCGCACGCTGGCCCGAGCTGAGCCCCGACACCATGCGGTCGGTGGAGCGCGGCGAGCCCGGCTCGTTGGCGGTCGGGTCCACGGCGCGGATCCGCCAGCCGGCCCAACCGGTTCGGGTGTGGACCGTCACCCGTCTGGATCCCGAACGCTGCTTCGAATGGGCGACGACGGTGGCCGGAGCGACCATGACGGCCCGCCACCTGCTGGAGCCCACCCCGCAAGGCGGTTGCCGCAACACCCTGGAGGTGGAGGTCACCGGCCGGGGTGCCGGGCTGATCGGTCGCCTCGTCCGGCGGCCCATCGCCAAGGCCATCGCCAAGGAGAACCTCGGGTTCAAGCAGGCGGCAGAGGACGCGCCGCGCGTCGACGAGCGGTCAGCCACCTCTCCCCTGGAGGCGTAGAGACTCGTCGAGTCGGACCGCCCGGCGGGTCTGGGGGTCGCGCTCGGCGAGGTTCGGCGCGTGGCGGACGGCGGCGGCGTAGAGGCGGGCGGCGGCCGCGTCTCGGTGTGTCAGACCACCCGGGCCGTGTCGCGGCCGGCGAAGTCGATCCGCACCCGGGCTTCGACCGCGTCCACCCCCAGGCTCTCGGCCGCTCGATCCAGCGCTGGCTCCAGACGTCGGAGCAGGGCGTCGGGATCGACGGCGCGGTGGACGTCGAGGCGCACGTGCATCGACGGCTCGCGGCCCATGGCGACGATCCGCACTCGGGCCTTGCGGACCCCGTCGACCGTGCCGATGTCACCGGCGATGGCCTGGGCCAGGCCCGCCGGCTCGAGGGTGGTGCGCCCGCGACGATCGGCGTGCAGCACGACCGTCGACAGGTGCGGCGGGCCGGGGCGGCTGGTGAACTGGCGTGACGCCCACACCAGGGCGAGCACCATCACCACCACGCTGGCGCCGAGGATCACCGCGAACCACAGGTCGGGGTCGGCGACGAGCTCGTCGCGGACGTCGGCGTAGATCGAGCGGGGCTGGTCGACGTCGTCGAGCAGCCCTTGGTTGAGAGCGAGGCCGAGGCCGCCGGCGGCGGCCAGCACCAGGCCGAACAGCAGCAGCAGGACACGGTTGGTGCCGTCGATCACGTCACAGCACCCGATCGGCGGTCTCGGTGGCGTCGACGCGCACCTTCGGTCGCTTGGCCAGTTGGAGCTTGTCGAGCTCCTGGCCCACCGCGGTGCGCACCGTGCGTTCGGTGGTGGGCCCGTCGGCGCCGCGGGGCACCAGGGCGGTCACCCTGGCCGTGCGCTTGGAGGTGGTGACCTTCCCGCCGAGCACGCCGTCCTGGTCGATCGTGAGGTCGCGCAACCGAGCCTCCATGCCCTTGCGGCCGTAGCGGATCACCCGTTCGCCGTCGGCGTGGCGGCGCTCGACGGTGGGCACCCGCTGGGGGATGAGCTGCACCACCACGAGCACCAGCCCGAGGGCGAGGGTCGCCCCGGCGGCGATCGCCCAGGCGTCGGCGCTCCAGCGGCCCCAGTCGCCGCTGGCCAGGTTCTCCCCCCAGTCGTCGATGGGGAGGAGCACGGGGTTCCTGTCGGCGCGGATGCCCACCGCCTCGATGCCCACGAGGATCGCCGCCGTCACGAGGGCGAGGGCGACCAGCAGGGCCAGGAAGCGACGCAGGAGGGTCATCGGGTCTCCGGGACGCGGGGCTCGGAGGGCTCGTCGGTCGCGGGCGTCGCGAACGACGCCTCCCCCCGGGGGCTGGCGACGTCGTCGGTCTCCTCGCCGGTGTGGGTGTCGTCGTCGGCGGCGGCGCTTCCGAGGGTCTGGGTGTCGTCGTCGGCGGCGGCGCTTCCGAGGGTCTGGGTGTCGTCGTCGGCGGCGGCGCTTCCGAGGGTCTGGGTGTCGTCGTCGGTGCGATCCCCCTCGACGAGGTCGGCGACGTGGACGTGGACGGCCGGGTCGTCGACCCCGCCGCGGTCACGCAGCGCCGACACGACGCGAGCGTGCACCTCGGCACCGATGGCGGTGACCGGGCGACCGAAGCGCACGACGAGGCGCACCTGCACCGCCGGGTGGTCGGTGTGGGTGGTGTCCACCCGCACCCCGGTGATGCGTTCGCCCAGCCCGTAGGTGGCGAACTCGCCGGCCGGGCCGGCATCCAGGTCGACCACGTCGTCGTGGGACCGGGATGCGTCGGCGACCACCCGGGCCAGCTCGAGCGTCGATGGCGCCGGTGAACCGGCGTCGGGGCTCATCGGTCTACTCGACCCGGCCGCTGTTCTGGTCCTGGTCGCCACCGGAGAAGGCGAGGTCGTTGACGGCGATGTTGACCTCGACGACCTCGAGGCCGGTCATGCCCTCGATGCGGTCGATGACGTTCTGGCGTACGGCACCGGTGACGTCCATGATCGACGCCGGGTACTTGACCGTCATGGAGATGTCGACGGCGGCCTGACGGGTGCCGACCTCGACGCCCACGCCGGACTGCTTGTGCTCGTCGCCGCGGATGCGGCCCACGACGCTGCCGAGGGCGCCGGACAGGGCGCCACCGAGGGAGTCGACCCCCTCGACCTCGCGGGCGGCGATGGAGGCGATCTTGCCCACCACGTCCTCGGAGATGGAGGTGGTGCCCTTGTCGGTCTCGAGTCGGGCGAGGGAGCCCGAGTTGCCGGAGTTGCCTGGCTTGGAGGCGGGCTGGTTCTGGGTAGCGGTGTCACTCATGAGTTGCTCCTCTGGGTTGGCGATCGGGGATTCGGGGCCGGCCCGGCGGCGGTCAGGGCCGGTGGCGACCAGGGCCAGGGCCAGGGCCAGGGCCAGGGCCAGGGCCAGGGCCGGTGGCGGTCAGGGCCGGGCCCGGCGGTTGGCGGTCAGTTGTCGCGGTCCTGTTTGAGCACCTCGCGCAGGTCGATGCCCTGTTCGATGACGTAACCGACCAGGAAGCCGACAGCGCCCAGGCCGAGGGTCAACAGCGCGCCGCCCACGTCGGTGAACGCCCAGACGGCGCCGACGACGAGACCGACGAGGATCCAGAAGCGGATGTTGTTCATGAGGTGGCCTTTCGGGCTCAACGGACTCGCGGTGGTGGGCGGGCAGGGCCGTGCCGGACGCGCTCGATGAGGGCGGCGAGCAGATCGCGCCACCGGGCGGCGGGCACGATGACGATGCGTTGGTAGGCGACGGCGGGACCCGGGCCCGGACCCGAACGGGGCCGGTGGGCGCCGTGGTGGCGAAGGCAGCGGCGGGCGTCGAGCAGGTCCTGGGAGCGGTGGACATCGCCGCCGTGGTCGGGGTGAGCGGTGCGGATGGCCCGCCGGAAGGCGGCCTCGATCTCGTCGGGGCCGGCGTCGGGAGCCACAGCCAGGATGGACCGGGCTCGCTCGGCGCTCATCACGCGGGGACCGTTGCTCGCACGTCCCTCTTGTATCCATTGCGGCCCGGGGGTATGCGCCCGCCAGGGTTGGAGCGGTCGAGCTCGGGATCGGTCCCGGTGCGACGTGACCCCAGGATGGGGATCGCGTCATCGGGCCCATCGGCCGGCCGGGCCCGATGGCTACCGTGAAGGGCAGGTCGTCAGATCGGAGTTCCCGAGGTGAGCGATGAGCCGGCTCCCACACAACTGCGTCACCCACGCGTCGCCGAGCTCGTCGCCGGCCGGCTGAGGGAGCGGATCCTCGACGGCGACATCCCCGACGGCGGCCTGCTCCCGAGCCAGGAGAAGCTCCTCGTCGAGTTCAAGGTCAGCAAGCCTTCGTTGCGCGAGGCCTTGCGGATCCTCGAGACCGAGGGGCTGCTGACCGTCCGCCGGGGCAAGATCGGCGGGGCTGTCGTCCACGTCCCCGAGGCTCGCGACGCCGCCTACAACCTCGGCCTGGCCCTGCAGGCCAAGAAGGTGGCCATCGACGACGTGGGTCAGACGCTCCGCCAGCTCGAGTCCGCCTGCGCGGGGATGTGCGCGGCTCGACCCGATCGCAACGAGGCAGTGGTGCCGGTGCTGCGTCGTCACAACGCGGCTGCTCGCGACCTGCTCCACGACGAGCTCGCCTACGTCGAGGAGATGGCCGAGTTCCACGAGAGCATCGTCGGTCTCTGCGGCAGCCCCACCATGCAGGTCGTGGCCGGCGCCATCGAATCGCTCTGGTTGGCCCATGTGCGCACCTGGGCGCAGCGGGTCAGCGAGCGCGGTGACTTCCCCGACGCCGACTATCGGCGCAAGGGGCTCGAGGAGCACGAGCTCATGGCCGACCTGATCGAAGCGGGCGAGGTCGACGCGGTCACCCGGTTGGCGTCGTCGCACTTCGATCCCCAGCAGTTCTACGACGACTTCTCCCGCCCCGAGCAACCGGTGCGAGCCGCCTTCCTGCGTCACGAGGTCGAGCCCGGCGACGATCGGTCGGCGGCTCCGCGTCGAATCGTCTAAACTGTTTGCCAGATGGTCGTCCTCGGCGTGTTCCGTCGCCGGGGAGGGGAGGGACCAGGTGGACATCGACGACACCCGCTTCAAGATCGCCGCGGCGCGGCGCATCCTGCAACGAGAGGGCTGTGACAGCGGCATCGCCGGGCATGTGAGCGTGCGGTCGCCGGGCGAGGACGCCTTCTGGGTGACGCCCTTCGAGTACTTCGACGAGACCACGCCCGACCGGCTCCTGCGGGTCACCTTCGACCTGGAGGTGCTCGAGGGCGATTGGGCTCCGTCGCCGGCCATCCAGTTCCATGCCGCCATCTACCGCGAGCGACCCGACGTCGGTTCGATCATCCACACCCACTCCTACGAGGTGTCGCTGTTCTCGACCCTCGGCACCGAGCTCGGGATGTACAACGTCGTGGCTGCGCTGTTCCACGGCCGCCAGGCGCTCTTCTGCGACGACGGGTCGCGTCCCTCGGCGGACGGCAAGCCCCTCGCCGCCGCCCTCGGCGACGACAAGAGCGTGGTGATCATGCAGAACCACGGCGCGGTGATCACCGGACCCACCCTGGAGCATGCCGCCGTCGACGCCATCTCGCTCGAGAAGGCGGCGAGGTACCACAACGACGCGGTGCGCCTCGGCGGCCGAGAGATGCCCCTGGCCGAGGTCGAGCAGACCCAGCGCGACTACGACGAGCACTTCCGGCCCGCGACGTGGGCCGCCAACTTCCGGCGGCTGCGCCGATCCGATCCCGACCTCTTCGACCACCTCGACGGAGAGGACCGCTGATGCCTTCCCTCGACGACCTCGAGCAGGACCTGGGCTTCACCGTCGCCGAGCGCGGCAAGGTCACCTTCCTGCCCGAGCCGGAGCGTCGCCCGCGGCACTACCCGCTCATCTCCGTCGACGACCACCTCGTCGAGCCGCCCGACACCTTCGAGGGCCGCATGCCCGCCGCCTTCGGCGACCGAGCGCCCCACATCGTCGAGCGCGACGGCGCCCACGTGTGGGTGTACGACGGCCAGGGGTTCCCCAACGTGGGGTTCAACGCGGTGGTGGGCCGGCCCGTGCTCGAGTACAGCTTCGAGCCGACCAAGTTCGAGCACATGCGCCGCGGCGCCTGGGACGTCGACGCCCGGGTGGCCGACATGGACATCAACGGCGTCTACGCCTCGCTGTGCTTCCCGTCGTTCCTGCCGGGCTTCGCCGGCCAACGGCTCCAGCTGTCCACCCAGGACCCCGAGCTGGCCCTCGCCGCCACCCGGGCCTGGAACGACTGGCACCTCGAGGCGTGGTGCGGGGCGCACCCCGACCGCTTCATCCCCTGCCAGCTGCCGTACCTGCTCGACCCGGAGCTCGGCGCCCAGATGATCCGCGAGAACGCCGAGCGGGGCTTCAAGGCCGTGACGTTCTCCGAGAACCCCCACGCCCTGGGGCTGCCGTCGATCCACACCGGCCACTGGGACCCGCTGCTGCAGGCCTGCGAGGAGACCGGCACCGTGGTCAACCTCCACATCGGGTCGTCGGGCACGGCGCCGAGCGCGTCTCCCGACGCACCGCCCGACGTCACCGGCGTGCTGTTCTTCGGCTACTCGATGTTCGCCACCGTCGACTGGCTCTTCTCCAAGATCCCGGTGCGCTTCCCGGACATCAAGCTGGCGTTCTCCGAGGGCGGCATCGGCTGGGTGCCGGCCCTGCTCGACCGGCTCGACCACATGTCGCGCTACAGCGAGATGTACGGCACGTGGGACGGCATCGAGCTCAGCCCCGCCGAGGTGTTGCACCGCAACTTCTGGTTCTGCTCCCTCGAGGACCCGAGCACCTTCCCGCTGCGCGAGCGCATCGGCGTCGACCGCATCCTGGTGGAGCAGGACTACCCGCACTGCGACTCCACCTGGCCCGACACCCAGGAGGTGATGCGCCACCAGCTGGCGACCCTCACCGACGACGAGGCGCAGAAGGTGACCTGGAAGAACGCGTCCGAGCTCTACCGCCATCCGGTGCCGGCCGCGGTCCAGGCCGATCCCGAGGCCTTCTGATGGGCGCTGGCGACACGCGCTCCGAGCACGTCACCGTCGACGGCGCCGACGTGCTGGTGCACCGCCGCGGTGAGGGCCCCCCGCTGCTGGTGCTGCACGGCGAGGACGGCCTGCTCTTCACGGGCCCGTTCATCCAGGCGCTGTCCTCCAGCCACGAGGTCATCGCCCCTGCCCTGCCGGGCTGGCCCGGCTCCGACCGTCCCGAGCACGTCACCCGCCCCCAGGACCTGGCGTTCGCCTGCCTGGAGCTGGTCGCCGCCCTGGGCACCGGGCCGGTGCCGGTGGTGGGCCTCTCCATGGGGGCGTGGGTGGCGGCCGAGATGGCGGTGTGGCAGCCCCGACAGCTCAGCGCCCAGGTGCTGTGCGCTCCCGTGGGCGTCAAGTTCGGCGGGCGGCAGGACCGCGCCTTCGTCGACATCTACGCCACCGGTGCGGCGGACGTCCGAGCGCTGCAGTACGCCGATCCGGCCGACGTGCCCGACCTCGCCGAGGTCGGCTTCGACGAGCTGTTGATGTTGGCGGAGGCCCAAGAAGCGGTGGCCCGCTACGCGTGGGAGCCGTACTTCCACGAGCCGAAGCTGCGCCACCGGCTGCGCCGGATCGCGGCGCCCACCCTGGTGGTGGCCGGCGACGCCGACCGGTTCCTGCTGGAGGGGGACATCGCAGAGCGGTGGGCCGGCGCCATCGGCGATGCCGCTCGCGCCGTCACCCTGCCCGGCGTCGGCCACCGGATCGAAGAGGAGGTCCCCGGTGAGCTGGCGGCGTTGGTGACGGACTTCCTGCGGACCGTCGACGACGTTCCCGCCCCCGCTCTGGCGGGTCAGGAGGAGAGCTGATGTTCCGCTCGTGGGTGTTCACCGAGATGCCTTACCCCCACATCCCGCCCGAGGACACGTTCGACTCGGTGCGGGTGAGCTTCCCGAGCCGCCACTACGACCCCGAGGTCGGCCACCAGCTCTACCAGGCGTACTACGACATGTACGCCGCCGCCGACGAGCTGGGCCTCGACATCATGTGCAACGAGCACCACGCCACCGCCACCTGCGTGGAGCCCGCCGTGCCGTTGTCGCTGGCCATCCTCGCCCGCGAGACCACACGAGCCCGGCTGCTCGCCCTCGGCAACCCGGTGGCCAACCGGAGCGACCCGGTGCGGGTGGCCGAGGAGATGGCCATGATCGACGTCATCTCCCAGGGCCGCCTCGAGGTCGGCTTCGTGCGCGGCGTGCCCCAGGAGCTCTCCGCCGGCAACGTCAGCCCGGTCGACCAGAAGCCCCGCTTCCGCGAGGCCATCGACCTCATCCTCGAGGCCTGGCAGGCCCACGACGGGCCGATCAACTGGGAAGGCGAGCACTTCCACCACCGCCAGGTGAACGTGTGGCCCCGCGTGTACCAGGACCCCCACCCGCCCGTCTGGATCCCCACCCAGAGCACCTCCACCGCCGTCGAGACGGCCGAGCGGGGGTTCACCGTCGCCACCATCCTCAACGGGGTGGCCGGGTGCCGGTCGATCTTCGACGCCTACCGGACCCGGGCCGCGGAGTGCGGGACCGACGATCCGCCCCTCGAGAAGTTCGCCTACCTGGGCCTCGTGGCCGTCGGGGAGACCGACGAGGAGGGCTACGCCATCGCCCGCAAGCTGCAGTGGTACATCCAGCACAACAAGGTGGCGCCGCAGTTCATGGACGTCCCCGGCTACATCGAGCCGAAGGTCCGGGCCGCCATGTTGCAGTCCCAGCTGAAGGGCGAGGAGGTCACGTCGCCCATCGCCCACCTGGCCCATGCGCCGGTGGAGGAGCTCACCGAGGACGGCTACTTCTTCGCCGGCAGCCCCGACACCGTCTTTCACCAGATGCGCCGCTTCTACGAAAAGGTCGGCGGGTTCGGGAACTTCTTGATGATGGTGCAGGGCGGCACCATGGGCCTCGAGCTGGCCACCCGCACCATGGAGCTCTACAGCCGCGAGGTGATGCCCCGCTTCCGCCGTGAGGTGTACGGGTCGGCTGGTCCTTCGGCCGCCGCCGGTCCTGCCGGTGTCTCTGGCCTCTCGGCCGACCGAGAGGACGGGGCCCCGCTCGGGCCGGCCGCCGCAGGGGACGAACCGGCGCCGCGGTAGCCGAACCGGCCCCTACGCCCCTTCCCCATGTCACGCATCACGTCGCTCACCGCCACGCGTCGCATCCTCGATGCCGACCTCGCCGTCCCCGCCGCCGACGGGACCGTCCTCGCCACCGACGTGTACCGGCTCGACGCCGACGGCCCGCGGCCGTGCCTGTTGCAGCGGGTGGCCTACGGCAAGGACGCCTGGGGCATCGTCAACGGCGCCCTCGACGTGGCCCGAGCGGTGGGCCACGGCTACGCGGTGGTGGTGCAGGACTGCCGGGGGCGGGGGAAGTCCGAGGGGCACTTCCGTCCCTTCGTCGACGAAGCCGACGACACCGCCGCCACCATCGGCTGGATCACCGAACAGCCGTGGTCCGACGGCACGGTGGGGCTGTTCGGCCGGTCCTACTCCGGTATGGGCCAGTGGCTCACCGCCCGTCGGGATGTCCCAGGGCTGAAGGCGATCGCCCCGATGTTGTCGGGCGACGAGCTCGAGCGCGGGTGGCTGGCATCGGAGGGGGTGGTCGAGCAGGGGTTCCTGCTGTTGTGGGCCGTCCGCCACCTGCTCCCCGGTCTGCAGCTGCGAGCCGAGTCGGGCTCGGCGCTGGGCACGCTCCCGGCACTCGACGTCGACGCGCTGGCATGGCAGCCCGATCCCGAGGTCCTCGAGGTGCTCGCCGCCGCCCTCCCGCCGATCGGCGCCACCCTCGCTGCCGGACGACCGGTGCCGCTCGAGGTGGGGCCTCGCCGGCTCACGGCGCCGGCGCTGTGCATCGGCGGGTGGTTCGACATCTTCAACGACGGTCTCATGGCCACCGTGGCGCACTTCCGGGCCGACGCCGGGGCGCCACCGGTCGGCCTCGTCGTGGGACCGTGGCCCCACGGGGGCACCAACCCCGGCGTCTTCCCCGAGCACAGCTTCGGTCCGGGGGCGAGTGGCGACGCCGTCGGGCTCACCGACCTGCAGCTGCGGTGGTTCGACCGCTGGTTGCGCGGTGTCGGCGTCGACGGTGCCGGGGTCCCCGAGGGCCCTGGCGCCCCCTCGGCCGCCTGGGGTTCCGGGGGCACGGGGGGCTCTGTGTCCACCGGGGGCTCTGTGGGCGCCGCGGCCGCCGGTGGTTCTGTGGGCGCCGCGGCCGCCGGTGGTTCTGTGGGCGCCGCGGCCGACGGTGGTTCTGTGGGCGCCGCGGCCGACGGTGGTTCCGGAGGTGCCGTGGCGTCCGGGGCCGAGGCGCCTCTCACCAAGGTGTTCGTGACCGGTGCCGACGAGTGGCGCGACGTGGATGCAGAGGCCCTCCACTCGCCGACCACCGACTGGTACCTCGGCGCCGGCCCAGAAGGTGGCGAGGGGTCGTTCGGTCCCGAAGCACCCGATGCCTCCCACGAGGTGGCGCTCGCCTTCGACGAACGCCACCCGGTTCCCACCCTCGGCGGGCAGACCTTCCTCCCCGGCCTCGAGGTGGCGGCCAACGCCGGGCCGCGCGACCAACGATGCCTGCTCGGGCGCGACGACGTCGCGGTGTTCGTCGGCGCCGACCTCGGTGCGGGTCTCGGTGCGGGTCTCGGTGCGGGTCTCGGTGACAGTTTTGGTGGCGCCGATCCCGGTGGCGCCGAGCTCTCGGGCCAGGTGCGGGCCCGGCTCGCCCTGGCCGGCGCGGAACCGGGGCTGCAGGTGTGCGTGCGCCTGGCGGAGGTGGAGCCGAGCGGACGGATCATGCTGCTGCGCGAGGGGGCCGGGCGCACCGGCGCCGACGGCACCACGGCCGAGCTCACCGTCGGGTGGCTCACCCACCGTCTGCGGCCCGGTCACCGCCTCGCCGTGCTGGTGTCGCTCACCAGCTACCCGAGGTTCCCGCGAACCGTGACCCGCACCTCCCCGGGCGACGAGCACGGGTCCGTGTCGTTGCTCTGCGGTGCGCAGGGTTCGGTCATCCGCCTGCCGCTGGTGGGTGGGCCCACGTGAAGACCGTCAGCCGATGGGGCCCCGTAGCGCCCGCGAGGCCAGGTGAAGACCGGGAGGCCAGGTGAAGACCGTGAGGCCCTGTGGCCATGACGACAAGTGAGAGGGCGCCATGAGCGTTGCAGTGATCGGACTCGGCAACATCGGCCTCGCCATCGGGCGACGGCTCACGATGCGGGGCCAGGAGGTCGTCGGTGTCGAGCTGTCCGAGCTCCGTCGGACGGTGTGGACGGCCATGACCGGATTGGAGGCCGTGGAACGGCTCGACGACGTCGACTGGCGCGACGTGACCCGGGTGCTCGTCGTCGTCCGGCTCACCGAGCAGGCCGAGGAGGTCCTCGAGGCACTGGGTCGGGTGGCTGAGGGGCGGGTGGCCGAGAGCCGGCCCCTCACCGCCTTCGTCGTCACCACCCTCGAGGCCGAGGCGGCCACGAGGCTCGATCGTTTCGCCACCGACCAGCTGCGGCTCGTCGAGCTGCCTGTCTCCGGCGGGGAGTTCGGAGCGCTGGCGGGGAACCTCACGGTGATGGGCGCCGGACCTCTCGACGACGAGGACGAGGCCTTCCTGCTGTCGACCATCGCCTCGAAGGTCGTGCGCTTCGATGGCTACGGACAGCCCACCATGGCCAAGCTCGTCAACAACGTCCTCGCCGCCTACAACACCGCGGCGCTGGCCGAGATGCTCCGGTTGGCCGACGAGGTCGGTCTCGACGCGGCCAAGGTCTACGAGGTGGTGCTCTCCGGATCCGGGGGCAGCTGGATGGCGGGGAGCCTCTTCGAGATCGTCGTCGATCTGCTCGAGAAGGACGTGGGCCTGTTACAGGACCGGCTGGGCGGGCTGCCCCGCATCAGCGTGGAGGGCGATGGTGAGCTGACGCGCGCCCTGGACGGCGCCCGTCGGCTCTTCGCCGGCCCCACGACCTGACCCCCCGCACCGCCGGTCGCCGTCGTGTGGGCTGGCGTCGTGTGGGCGGGCGTCGGGTTTCGTGGGTTGGCGCTGGCCGGGCTGGCGTCGGGTTTCGTGGGTTGGCGCTGGCCGGGCTGGCGTCGCGTCTCGTGGGTTGGCGCACCGCCGTCCTGCCGTCGTGTCTCGTGGGTTGGCGCAGCGCCGTCCTGCCGTGCCGTTGTGCGGTTGTGCGGCTGTCCGCCCGGGGCGGCGAGCGGGCTGAACGCGCAGCCGGCCGACGTCTCACATCGTCTGTCGCCTGTCGCCTGTCGCCTGTCGCCTGTCGCCTGTCGCCTGTCGCCTGTCGCGTGGCGTGGCCCGTCGGACCGCCTGGGTCATGGGTCGGCCGCTTCTGCCAGGGGGTCGGTGGGTGGGAGGAGAGGCCGCTTGCCCGTGCCGGGGGCGAGGCGGTAGCCGTCATGGGTCTTCATGCGGTGATGCTGCCGGCAGAGGTGCTCGAGCTCGGAGAGGGTGGTGTGGCCGGTGAGGCACCATTCGACGACGTGGTCGGCCTCGAGGCGGATGCGGTTGGAGCAGCCGAGCACGGCGCACACCGGCGAACGCCACTGCAGGGCGGTGCGCTGGACGGCGTTGGGTCGCCGGCCACGGTGGACGAGGTCGGCGACGTCGACGCCTCGCATCCGCACGGCAGCCTGCAGGGGCGCCGACGCCGGGTGCCGCAGCTCCTGCTCGGTGAGCTGCACGATGACCTTGATGTGGTGGGCACTGGTGTCGCGATCGGGCCCGGCGGGCCGACCAGCAGGCCCGTGCACGGGGGACCAGAGCTGGCGGACGAGCGGTGAGCGTCGCCCGAGGTGGAGCACGGAGCGGACGTCGAGGGGGTCGTCGTCGGCGGTCACGACCAGGGCGACGAACGCCCCCTGGCCCAGCCATTGGCGGACGACCCCCACGGGGATCGGGCCCTGCCCCACGATCTCGGCCAGGTCGCCCGGCTTGGCCACGTCGGCCACGTCGGCCGGGTCGGCTCTGTCGGCTGCAGGGACGGAGGGGGTCCGGTCGGCGGCGTTAGTTGGGTCGGAGTGGTCGGCAGCGTGGGCAGGGCCGGCCAGGTCGGCGAGCTTGAGTTGGTTGTCGACCTGGCCTTCGTCGGCGCAACGATCGAAGCCGACACCGAAGGGCTGCTCGTTCGTCGTGGCCGCGTCCCGCGGGTCATCGAGTCCCTCGAGCAGGAGCCGGTGGCTGACGTGGACGAGCACCTCGGCGGGCGCGGGTGCCTCGGAACCACGATCGCTGGAAACCGAGGTCTGGCCCTCTGCTGGTGGGGCTTCGGGCGTCGGACCCGACGTGGGCCCGGGCGGTGATGGGCCGGCCGGCGGTGGTCCGGATGGTGGCTCGTCGGGTGGGGGATCCGCCGGGGAGGGGCCGGATGGTGGCTCGTCGGGTGGGGGATTCGCCGGGGAAGGTGCGGCGGAGGGCGTGTCGGGCGTCGGACCCGACGTGGGTCCGGGCTCGGCCTGATCGGGTTGGTCGGCGCCGCTGGAGGCAGGAGCGCCGACGCCGGCATCGGTGGGCGCGGGGTCGTCGGGGGCGCTCGACGAGGACTTCGGCCCCCGGCGTTTGGGGGAGCGGAGGGCAGCTCTGGCGACGCGGACCAGGGCGTCGGCTCGGTAGGCGTCCATGGGCTCTCGCCGGCCCTCACGGCGGGCCTCCTGGAAGACGAGGTCGGTGTGGGCCTCGACCAGCGCCATGAACTGGGTGTGCTCGGCGAGTTCGAGGCTCCAGGAGCCCCGCCCGGCGCCGTCGTCATCGACCCAGGCCCGCAGGTAGCGCCCGCGGTGCACCCGAGCCGCCTGCTCTTCGGGCCCGATGGCGGCGGCTCGCACCTTGCGGCCCCGGCGCTTGAGCTCGGTGAGCGAGGAGTTCTCGGCCTGGTCGAGCATGTTGCGCTCGGACCCGGGGGCGACCTTTTCGGTGCGGACCACCTCTGCGGCCTGCTCGGTGGAGATGTCGCCGGCCTTGAGCGCCTCGAGGGTCTGCGGGGCCGACTCGAGACCGCCGGCGAGGTTGAGCAGCTCGGCGGCGTGCCCGGGGCTGGTGCCCAGCTGCCGGCCGGCCCACTTGGATCCGTCGACGTCGTCGCGGCGACGCACCTTCGACGTCTCGGCGGCGCGCTTGATGCAGAGGAGCTCGGCGGTCTGGGCCATGCGCTTGACCTTGCCGAAGCGCTTGGCGGCGGTGGCGGCGTCGCTGGGGGAGAGCTCGCCGACCTCGAAGCGATCGACGTAGCGCCCGAGGTGCTCGACGATCTCGCCCAACGTGAGCGGTGGTGTGTCGGCGATCGTCATGGCCGGAGCCGCCTGGCGAGCTGCGGGCACGCGCCCGGCGAGACCGTCGCCACCGTGCCAGGAGCACGCGGCGGTCGCCCGACCAGCGGGCACCGGCGATGGGAGCCCGACGAACCTGGTTGGACCTGCTCGGCCCTTCGCGGCATCACACGCACCTCGACCAACGGAACGAGACGGCTGAGAGGGCGCCAGAAGCGCCGAGAAGGGGAAGAACCTGCACTCTACAGGATCGAACTCATGTACGCAATCCGGAACCGAAAGAGAATTCGAATCGGGCTCTCGCCGGCCGATTTCATCCCATCGAGACCACGCAGGGCCCGACGAGCACATCGGATCGATCGATGAGCGTCAGCCTAGGAATGGCATGGGACAGTCGACCGGCGGGCCGACGACGGCGAGGCCGAGGTCGCTCGGAGCGACGAGCGACGGGCGAGGGACGACGGGCGAGGGACGACGGGCGAGGGACGACGGCCCAGCCGTCTCGTTCAGGCCGGTGGGAAGTGGCGGCCGAGATGGTGCACTGCGGCCTCGATGGTCTCGGCGGCGATGGGTCCGGTTCGGCTCACGGTCTTCTGCAGCGCGCGAGGCCAGGTGACGAGAACGCCGTCGAGCTCGAAGGGCTTCAGGAGGAGGGAGGCGTCGATGTCGACGAAGCAGAGTGCCGGTCGCACCGGGAGACCGTCGAACTCGGTGCCGAGCGCGCACCGCACCGCGGCTGCCTGGTCGGCGACGGCGGCCGCGAGTGGCGTGCGGTCCCTTCCCCCGATGTAGAGGCGGATGTCCCGACGGAACCAGCCTCCGACATCGCGCCGCTCGAGGCGACCCGAGTAGCGCTTGGTGTCGATGACGTAGACGCCGGTCGGTGTGACGGCGATGTGGTCGATGTTGCCTCGGGACCGGGGTTTGCGGCGGTCGTGGAGAGCGACGACGCCCTGATCGGCGACGGCGTCGAGACGGCTACCCACCAGCCGTTCACCGCTGGCTCCCTTGCCGTAGGTGCGCGTGGCCGTGGGATCCTTGGTCACCGCGAGGATGGCGCCGCCGATGCGGGGGAAGCGGCCCCGGATGTCGGCCTCGTGGCGTGCCTTGGCCCGGACGGCGATCTGCTCGGCGGAGCGTCCTGCTCGGCCCAGGTCGATGTCGGCCCCCGCCGGGGCATCATCAGCAAGGTCGGTCGTTGCCCCGCTCGGACTCGGATCTGTGGCCGTCGCGCACCTGAGGCAGGTGATCGTCTTGGTTGCCTGGTCCCACGTCGCCGTGGTGCCTGCTGGAAGGGGTTCGTTGCAGCTCCGACAGTGACCGGGATACCGGAGCCGTATGGACGTGTGGGCCGTCTGCGGCCTCGAGTCGTCCGATCCCGGGTGGCCCGGGGGCTCAGCCGGCATCGCGGTACTCCGAGTAGCGCTCTTCGAGGCGGTCCGGGTCCGGTCGGTCGGGCGGACGGTGGGGGAGCCTGATGAGGTTGCCGTGGAGGTCCTGGAGGCCATGGCGCAGCATGGGCCCGTCGACCTCGTCGAGGATGTCGTGGCGGATCTCCACGACGTGGTCGGGCCGGATGCCGAGGATGTTGGCGTCGAACGCGGCGTGGTGGATCTTGCAGAGGGCCAGGCCGTTGGGCACGACCGGCTCACCTCGTGGGTGACGGTCGCTCAGGATGTGGGCGGCGTCGAGCAGCTCGCTGTGGCGCAGGTGGCAGATGCTGCAGCGGGTGGCGTAGGCGGCCAGGACCCGCTGACGGAACCCGGCCTGGTGGACCCGGGTGAGGGCGAGGCGGGTGACGTACTGGCGACGGGCGTCGTCGGCGGCGTCGATGGTCACGCCCGGGGCGAGCGCCTCGACGTCCTCGCAGGCCATCAGGAACGTGAGGCGCTTGGGGTCGTCGGCGACGATGACCATGGGCCACAGCGGCGAGTACAGGCCCTTGGCGACACCCCGGAAGTAGAGGAGGGGTCGGCCTTGCTCCATGAGCGAGCGCAACCCCCGGTTGTCGGCGTGGGCGGGATCAGTGCCGAAGTAGCGGTAGCGGAGGAACCCGTCGTCGCCGGCGACGTCGCCGTAGGGGTCGTTCGGGCTGGTCGTGATGGAGATCGGCATCGGCCATCCCCGTGCCCGCCAGATGCCGCGCTGGCCGATGAGCGTGACCCGTTGCCCGGCGAAGGTGAACCCTTCGGTGAGCGCGCTCCACGGCAGGACGTCACCGAAACGGGTGGTGAGGTCTTCGACGTAGGCGAACGCCGCCCACCTCATCATCCAGTCCGCATCCGGCTCCGCCATGCCGCACCTCCAGGTGCGCAGAGCGTAGGAGATCCGCCGGAGCCGGAGACGAGCGGGCCGTGTCCGGCAAGCTGTGGTCGTGAGTGACGACCTCCTGCTCGAGCGCCTGTTGCAGGTCATCGACGAAGGTCGGCGGACGGCGACCTACAAGTTGGCGTTGTTGAGCGCCCTCATCGACGCGGCTGCCCTGGCTCCCGGTCGATCCGACATCCCGACCCGAGCGATCGCCGCGTCGGTCCTCCACACGTACTTGCGGCAGGTCCCGTCCTACGTGAGCAACGACGGGTCGGTCCACGCGTTGCGCCAGATCACCAACAAGCGGTCGGCGGTGATCCGCGCCGTGGAGCAGCTCCACGACGCCGCCGAGGCCGCCGGTCTACGCACGTTGGCCGACATCCAGGTCCAGCTGAAGGACGACTACGCCGCGGCCGTGGCCAAGGTGGAGGACACGTTCGTTCGCTATCCCATCCCGTTGCTGCAGGTCATCGGGAGCGAGCCGGTCCCGTTCCTCTACGAGCCCGATTGGCCCGAAGGCACGAGCGCGTCGTCGTTGCGCCGAGACGGCCGTGATGTCCTGCGGCTCCTCCCCGGGGTCGCCGACCGGCTCATCGTGCTGGGCCCGTTGCTGCGGCCCCTCATCGAGGTGCACTGGGCCGCCGACGTGGCCAAGTGGTCCGGGATCAGCCTGGAGGACGAGCGCCTGCATGGGCACCTGTTCGGCGCCGAGCGTGCCGCGTTCCCCGCGCCGCTGCGCAAGGGCCTCGTCGAGCTGCAGGAAGGCCGCTGCTTCTACTGCGGCTCTCCCTTGCGCAGATCGGTCCAGGTGGATCACTTCCTGGCGTGGTCGCGCTGGCCGAACGACGCCATCGAGAACCTGGTGGCGGCCGATCGGTGCAACACGATGAAGAGCTCGCATCTGGCGGCCACGAGCCACCTGGACCAGTGGCGGACCCGCTTCGATCGGTCGGGGACCGACCTCGTGGCTGTGGCGGCGGGTGCCGGCTGGGTCAGTGACCCGGCCCGCAGCCTGGCGCTCGTGCGCTCGACGTACGGCCACGTGGTGGCCGGCACGCCGCTGTGGGTGGAGGACCGGGTGTTCGAAGCGGCGGACGGCCCGGTCGCGGTGTAGGTCCTCGGCCGCTCCGAGCTGGTGCTCGGCGTGGATCGAGGGCGTTGTCTTCAGCGCCCCGTGCAAGCAGAATGCAAGCATGCCGAACGTCTTGATCCGCGATCTGCCCGACGACGTGCACGCCCGCCTGCAGCGCCGAGCCGAGGCGGAGGGCCAGTCGTTGCAGCAGTTCCTCACCCGCGAGCTGACCCGGGTCGCGTCCACGCCGTCGCTCGGCGACGTCCTGGCCCGGATCGACGAACGCTCCGGCGGCCGGGTGGGCCTCGACTCGGCCGTCGACGACCTCGCCGAGGAGCGCGGGCGGCGGTGATCGTCGTCGATGCCTCGGTCATCGCCAATGCCGTCGGCGACGACGAGGACGCCGGAAGGATCGCTCGACGTCGTCTTCGTGAGGTCGACGAGGTGGCGGCCCCCGACCTCCTCGACGTCGAGACGGTCGCCGTCCTTCAGCGCGCCTGGCTGAAAGGCGGCCTGTCCGACGAACGGTTCGCGGCTGCCGTCGACGACCTGTTGGCCCTGCCGATCCGTCGATTGCCGACCGGGCCGCTCATGCCGCGGGCCTTCGCCTTGCGGGCCAACGTCACTGCCTACGCCGCTTGCTACGTGGCTCTCGCCGAGGCTCTCGGTTGGCGACTGGTCACGGCCGACGCCCGCCTGGCCACGGCGCCCACGATCGAGTGCGCCGTCGAGGTGCTCACCGTCTGACCCTCTGCAGTGGTGTCCTACCGACGTGGGTCCCTGCGGACGGGACAGATGATCGGCGACGTCGGCTCGGCACGGGTGGCTCCGCGGGCGCCGGGGTCGAAAATGCCCACGTCGTAGCGACAACTGCGGCCGTCGTTCGGTCATCTGATCGGCCTTGGTCGATGCCGTCCGACGCCTGCGGGAACGGTCGTCCCTCGCCGCCGAAGCCGCAGAGCTCGACGCCGACGAAGCCGATCGCGAGGAGATGCTGGCGGTTGCCAGCTTGATGGAGTCCGTACGAACTCCGGGGTGAGCGCACTGAGGTCTCGGCCCTGGGGCCCATGGCTGCACTCTCCTGGCTCGGGTCCCGCTCCGCGAGTCGAAGCAGGTTCCTCAGATCGGGTCGCTCCCGATCCGCCTCAGGAGCACGCCATTGCGCCTCACAGCTCCCGTGCGGACGCGCTGAGGGGTGCCTCGACGTCGTCGAGAGCTGACCGATAGGCGCTGGCCACAGTGCGGCAGAAGCGAAGGAGTGGCTCGACCCGGTCGGTCGTCACCCACCCCGTTTCGGTGCTCGCCAGGCGTTCCGTTCCGTTGAAGCCGAACAGTGCATCGGCCTCGTGCCGGAACGCTGGTTCGGTGAGTGATTCGACCGGGATGCCGCTGTTCACCCCTGCGTAGGAGTGGAACGGAACCATCACGTGGCCGTCGCTGTAGATGGCCACCACCGTGCGGAACCCGTTGGCCGAGGGGCCTTCGGCCATCAACACGACGTGCGTCGGGCCGAGGCGCCACCGGTGCCCGTCGGCCTTCCACGCGGCAACGAGATCTTTGGTCGCGGCGAGCGTGTCGTCGGAGCTGAACTGCTCCCAGAAGGCTTCGATCGATGCGGGGGAGCGGTCCCGTTGCCGGACCTGTTCGACCGTGGCGGTGAACTGGTTCGGCTCGACCGCGACCGAGAAGAGCGGTGCCCAGGGACTGTCTCCGATCCGGACGGCCTTCGCCTCCACGAGCCAGACGGGGATACCCCGTTCGGCATCGAGTTCAGCCATCTCGTTGAGGTACTCGGCGACTGCGCGGAACTCGTCGCGGTGCTCCTCGGCCACGACGACGAGCCCTCGTGCGCGACGGGCCACGGCATAGGCCAAGCCGCGGGTCAGGTGGTCGTGGTCCGCCTTCCCGTACTGGTTCTCGATGACGAACTCGACGCCGTTCGCGTCGCTGGCGACGATGTCGATCCGCCGGCCGCCCGCGGTTGCGACCTCCCACTCGCCGACGGTCGCCAGATCCACGCCTATCGCATCACCGAGGGCGTCGAGTTGCTCTCCTAGGAGGGGGGTGAAGTCCGTCGCTTCGCCGCGCCACGCTTCACTGAGCCGTCTGAACTCCAGCCTCGCCATCGCACTCATGTCTCTCGTGTCTACACCCCGGGCTCGCGACAGAGTTCTCGGCAGAACTGGTATCGAGTAGCTGATCGTCGCGGCCCTGGGGCAGCACGTGAGCGGCGGTCAGGCGTCCTGGCGTGGTTGGCTCGGGTTCCCGAGGTCGAGGTGGTGAGCGCCCGTCCGGCCGGAGTCGTTCTCCGCGTCTGAGGCGGCTGCACGACGAGGCGTCCAGTCCGAAGGTCGACTACGGGGTGTGGGCGCCGCGAACCTCACCGGATTCGGTGACGAGCCACACCTCCAACCCTGCTCTCGTTGCCGGGTCGAGGATGCGTCCGGCCAGGGTCTCGAAGGTGGAGAAGGCCGGGAAGGCGAGCACGACGCGGGCATCTGGGTTGCCGGACCGCATGAGCATCCCGGTGAGCAGAGCCCCGGCGAAGTAGGTCCTCGCCTGTGTCGCAGTGCCGGTCGGCTTGGGCTGTCCCTTCTTTGGCCCGCTGCTGTAGATGGTGCTGGGATAGCCCTTGACCTCGATGAGGAGATGCTCGTGGCCCCGGCGGGCTTCGACGTCGACACCAGCCTCCTTGGTCCGGGTGTCGGCGACTCTCACGATCGACCACCCGTCGGCCGTGAGCATGCGGACGACGGCGTCTTGGACGTTGCCCTCCCAGAACCAGTAGCGGTGGGCAGCATCCTCAGGTGGTGGCGGAAGATCGGCGCGTGGCGTCGGGATCCGCGGACGTCTCACCGGAGGGGCCGTGGATGCGCCGGCCGAGTCCAGGCGGTACTCGCCACGATCGACCCGGACCAACCCCTGACCCCTTGCTGCGATCCCCTGGTCCGTTCGTAGGCCCGAGGTGATCTGCGTGCGGAGAGTGGAGTCGGGGTAGCGGGCCCCTCGTCTCCGAGCTTCGGCGATCAGCTCGGCGGGTGAGAAGGTCTGCTGGCCCTTCGACTCGAGTGAAGCGGCGGCCTGGATGAGTTCGTCCCGTGCGGTCATCGGCTGCCCTTTCGCCTGGACCTGTCTAGCGCCCTCGATGGGCCGTGCGGAGCTGGCGTCCCTGGGGCTGACCAGAATGGTGCCGTGCAAGGACGATCGGTGAGCGCAACGGAGGTGGGGCTCGTGCCATTACCAGGCCGCTGATCGAGGCGGTCTCGTGACACGGAGGCCCACATGCACACCACCCGTCGACGCGACCCCCGCGCCGCCAAGCGGCGCGACATCGCCCGGTCCGTTCTGCCGTCGACCGCTCGCGGCGCCGCTCGCACGACGCTCACCGCACTGCGTCGAGCCGACCGTCGGGCCGTGGCCATGGCCCTCACCACGCGGCGCGGGTCTCGGGGGGCGAACGACGACGTCGTGCTGCCGGACTACCCGCTGAGCCGGCATCGGGAGGCCATCTTGGATCGCCGCTGCGCCGACAAGCTGGCCCCGCTCGAGCGGTGGGCCGCCCACGAGGTCGACGGACTGGAGCTCGATGCGGCTCGCGCCCGCCTGCGCAAGGTGCTCCCGACGGGCTTCGTGGGCGTCCACGCCGTGTCTCACCTCGAGCTCAGCGTCCTGCGGGATCGGCCAGCGCGTCATGCACTGTCGGGACGGCCGGACCCGGCGTACCTCGAGGACGTGGCCTGTTCGATCGGGCGATGGGCGTTGGAGCACGGCCGCCATGGCGAGCTGAACCACCAGGTCCACCTCCACCTGCCCACTCCGGTCGACCCGGCCGACGGCCCGGGGAACGGGCAGCGCCGCCGACGACTGCCCGTGGTCGGCGCCATCTCGGCCGGCGGTCGCCCCCTGCTCGGCATCCACGACCTCGACGTGTGGTCTCAGGCGATCGGTGAGTCTGCGTGCGCTCGCAGCGCAGGGGCCCGTCGGTCCGACCAGAACGGGGGGTTGCGAAGGCTGCGGGGACTTTCGCCGGTCGCCAGCTGGGCGAAGTCTCTCGGGTGGTCCGACGGCAGCTCGGGTCGTTGACGGCTCGTCAGGCCGAGCTGCCAGGCCATGAGGGCTCGGGTGAGGCTCCGCCGCTCGAGTCAGCCGGGGGCCACCCCGGCAAACTGTGACAGTCGCCCGGAGAGGTCCTGCCATGTCCTTGTCGTGGGAACCGGAGATCTGTGCGTGCAGGGGATCAGGAGGGCGGATGCGGGGGGCAGGGCCGTTGGGCGTGGCGTGCCCTCACCGGGGCGGATAGTTTCCTGCCCAGCGAATCCAGGCGGTCGAGGGGACGGGCACCTCGTTGTGGCGGGTGGCGGTTCGGAGCACGAGCTGCGCCTCGATCTGCGGGCTGGTGCCTCGGGCACGATCGCAAGATCGACAGGGGAGAACCAGAAGTGACGAATCCACCACCACCTCCGGGTTTCGGCGGACCGCCTCCGGCTGGTCCACCACCTCCGTCCCCGTACGGCTCGACGCCGCCGGGAGGGCCGCCACCGAAGGGCCAGTCCAACGGCATGGCGGTCGCCTCTTTGGTGTTCGGGATCCTGACGTTCTTCTGCCTGGGCCCGATCGCCGGCATCCTCGCCATCGTCTTCGGGTTCGTCGGCCTCAACCGGGCCAAGGAGATCGGCGTCGGCAAGGGCATGAGCATCGCCGGGATCGTGCTCGGCGTCATCGGGTCGATCGGCGCAGTCCTGATCGCGGTGCTCTTCATCTTCGCCGCCGACGAAGCCGTCGACGACCTCGGTGGGCAAGCCGATTCGGACACCTATGAGCTGACCATCGATGGGTCGAGCTGCGCGACCGACCAGTTCGGCTTCGTGACCTTCGAGGGCACGATCGCGAACACCTCGGGTTCGGAGAAGAACTTCACCATCGACGTCGAGTTCCGCGACGCCTCTGATGATGTGCTCATCGAGGACCTGGCGGACATCGTCTTCGACCTGGCACCTGGGGACACTGCCCGATGGGATGTCACGACGAACATCGAAGAGGACGTCGAGCTGGTGTGCGACGTCACGAGCGTCGACAACTTCTTCAACTGACCGGCTTGACCAGCGTTGCTACCGGCCTCGCCGCCGCAGCACGTCGACCTGTTCGGCGGTCTCGGGCGCGGGTCGATGGGCCTTGCGGGTTCCGGCGCGCATGTCACTCAGGCGGGTGGTGATCGAGTCGAAGTCGTGGCCCTGGTCGGCGAGCAGGCAGCCGATGACGGTGCCGGTGCGGCCGATGCCGCCCCAGCAGTGCACGTACACCACGCCGCGCTCGCGATGGATGCCGATCAGCTGGACCAGACGGTCGTACTCGGCGTCGGTGGTGATGTCGAGGTCGGGGATGGGGACCGGGACGTGCTCGAGGTCGAGGCCGCGAGCGGTGCCCACCTCGGCGAGCACCGGGGCGTACAGGGTCAGCTGGTCTTCCGGTGTGGTGAGGTCGATGAAGGTGTGCACGCCGGCATCGACCAGCAGGTCGACCTTGGCCCGGGTGGCGACCGGCCCGCGACGGGTGGCGGGGTACTCGCCGGCGAGGACGGCACCCGGTTCGACCCACCAGGCGTGGTGGTGGTCGTCGTGCGCCCACGGCACGGGCGGAGTCGCCCCGGCTCCCCGGGCGTGGAGCTGCCGGCCCAGCTCGGTGATGCGGCTGCCGAGCGCCAGTACGTCTCGCCAGTCGGCGGGGATCCCGGATGCTCCCCAGCGGGCACCGGCGAGCTGGCCGGCGATGGCGGCGGTGGTGTCGGCGTCGTCGCCGAGGTTTGCCGCCCGCAACACGGCGTCGGCGAAGTCCTGCGCGCCGGCCACGGCCCAGATGGCCGCCTCGAGGGCGTCGACGCAGTACCCGGTGCCTCGGATCTGCGGAGGCTGCCGGTCCCGCCACGACCCACGGGCCACGGCCTCGATCTCCGGGTGCAATGGACCCCACGACCAGAAGTCGGGGTCGAGGACCTCCTCGGCCGGCATCCCTCCGATGAGAGCGGCCGTCATGGCGCCCAGCACCCGGCAGGCGTCGACGGGGCGGGTTGCGGCGTGCGTGGACCGGCTCGACTCCCCGGAGCGTTCGGCGGCCTCGGCGATGTCGGTGTGCCAGCGGATCGGGACCGGTGCCAGTCGCATGAGAGAGCCGTTGGCAGCGGCGTCCTCGTCAGGCTGGGGGTCGACAGCCTCGCCGGTGCGCTCGAAGCGGCGAAGCTGGCCGGCGACGGTGCCGCCGATGTCGAAGCAGCGACCGTTGGACGCCAGATACCCCTGGTCTCGCCAGAGCACGTAGCGCCGGAGGTGGTCGGCGAGGTCGAGCTCGTCGCAGTCGACGAGCGACTCGGCCATGCACAGCGCCATGGAGGTGTCGTCGGTCCACTCACCTAGCTGGAGCCGGAACGGCCCGCCGCCGACCATGTCCGTAAGTGGCGCGAAGCTCCCGGGGGCCCGGAACTCGACGGTCGTGCCCACCGCATCACCGGCGGCGAGGCCCAGAAGCGCGCCGATGGAACGGTCTTCGCGGCTGTGGCCTTCGATTCGACTCATGGAGCCATTGTCGCCGCAGGTTGGGACACCGAGGAGCCCGGACCAGGCGGTCAGCGCAGGGACCGTGGTTGCCAGGTGCGGAGCGTTCGACGAGCCCCATCGGCCGCCCTGCGTTCGTTCCGCGACTGGTTCCGCCTGGTGGCGGCGCGAAGCGTCCACGTGCTTGGCGTCGTCTCGGTTCAGTCTCCCAGACTGAGCGACACGTTCCAGTTTCGCTCTTCGAGTTCGGTCCGGCTGTAGCTCAGCTCACCGCGCCGCCCGACCTCGATCACGTAGAAGTCTTCGCTCGGCACGTCGACCTCGAACACGACCGTGCAGCCAAGGAACTCGAACATCAGGTCCGCCAGCTCCTCGGGGGACATGTCGTCGCTGTCGTCATCGCTGCGTCCGTCGCCCCTTTCCTCGGTGGCGTTGTCGCCGAAGTACTCGTCGATGACGATGTTGGCGCTGGTTCCTGAGGCGACGATCTCGCCGGAACCGTTGCGGACGGTCACGTTCATCCCGGGCCCGAAGTCCGAGTAGCCCCCGGTGCCGCTACAGGTCTCGGGACCTCCCCGGATGCTGTCCGTGTCCGACAAGGCGAACTCGCCCGTCAGGGTCAGCCCGTCGTCTTCGCTGGCCACAACGAGGGCGAGGGCCAAGGCGCCCAAGCTGACGACCGCTGCGGCCACGATGCCACCGATGACGAGAGGTCGTCGGCGTGTCTCGTCGGCCTGGTTGATCGCCGGCGGCGAGAGGTGGCCCTCCGCGTCTGGCGCCTCGGCGGGGGGCATCCGCTGCGATGCGGCAACGGGTACCTCGTCGTCAGGTCCGTACCACTTGCCGTCGGGGCCTTGCCGCCATCCGTCCGCCGGGGGTGGTGTGTCGCTCATGTTGTCTTCCGCCTTCTGTCGCCCGACGACGACACTGGGAGCTGACCGCCGTCAGCTGCTTTGGTCGTCGACGTGTGACAACGACCCCGCGCCGTCAGAGTACGCGGCGTCGCCGACGCAGGCCGTCCAACCCCGTAGTTCCGAGTGATGCGCACCACCGCCCGAGTCGAGCCGGGCAACTCGGGCGGTCCGCTCCTCGACGCGAACGGAGACGTGGTTGGTGTCGTGTTCGCCATCGAGACGGAAACGGGGTACTCGCTGGTGATCCCCATCGGTGTCGTCAAGAGCCTCGTGGCGAACCCGGTCCAGTTCCGACCGGTCGTTGCGTGTGAGTGACGGATCGGCGGCCCCCACGGGCGCTGTCTCACCCCCTGCGTAGGGTGAGAAGTGGCTCAAGAGCGGACGACGACTCGGGTACTCGGCCCGTCGTCCCGGCAACCGTCCACCAGCGGTGCCCCGAGGGAAGAGCCGGCCCCATCCACACGGCAAAGGTGGGACGCCTCGGCGGTGTCCCGGAGGAGGACACCCGATGCACCCCCACGAGTCCAACGCCCCCGAGATCGAGTGGGTGTTCGGCTGCAACACCGTCCTCGGCTACGTCGCCGCCGGCCAACGCCACTCCCGGTTCAACGGCCATCGCGTGCCCTATCGACCGGATCCCGACCTCACCCGCGGCGCCCGTTGGTGCTCGACGGACTGGCTGACCATCGACCGGGGCCAACGTGGCTTTGCCGCCCGGGATCAGGCCGGGCTCTCTCGAATGGGCATGTTCGTCACCGGTCAGGTGGACGGCGGCCTCGTCGTGGTCGTCGACGACGAGGACCTCGGACGAGCCGTCGTGGCGGTCCGCGCTCTTGTCGACTCGAGCGCACGCCGCGGCGACGGCCCGACGGAGTGGTCGATGGCCCTGGTGCGCGCCACCGGTCGGACTCGGCCGGCGCTACGGCTCGGCGTCACCCGCGACGACGATGCCATCGAGCGCGCTCTCGCTCATCTGACCAGGGAGGTGCCGGTGGAGTGGGCCTTCTGGTTCGCCAGCGGCATGGGCGACCTCCCCGACGTCGGCAAGCTCCTCCACCCGGACGGGACCACCTGGGCCCAGCCCGAGGGCGCGATCTACCTGGAGTCCGAACCCGTGCCGGTCCGGCTCGTCGAGCTGGCGGCCATCCACGGCAACGGCCTCGCGAGCACCGGACCCTCACCGATCATCCGGATCGACGACGAGTCGTGGCGACCCCTCGAGGACGACGAGCTCACCACCGACCACGACCTCAGCCCCTGGCTGCAGCCGGATTGAGTCCGCGAGGGATCCGACCGCTTCGACGGAGGGAGGACAGCTTGGTGCCCGGCGCGAGCGGTCGCCCCCTGCGGTCGTTGGGCGTGGCAGGCTCGCTGACGCCCCGCCCTGGACCAGCGGCGAGGACGGAAAGCGGCGGAGCGACGGCCACCGGCAGTCGAGAAGGGCAGTCACCACGATGGGCACTCTGATCCCCGAGGACTTCGACCTCGACACGCTGGCCAACGACGCCGAGCGGGTGGTCGTGCGAGCCCTCGTTGACGGCCTGTTCGACAGCTGGCTCGTCATCCCCGACGTCGGCCTGCACACGAAAGCCAAGGACCACCAGAGCGACATCGTGCTCGTCCACCCCGAGATGGGCGTCGTGTTGCTGGAGGTGAAGGGCCACCGCATGGCCATCCGCCAGGGCCAGTGGGTCGGCCAGGAGGGCACGCCCCTCAAGCCCCAGCCCGTCGCCCAGGCCAAGGACAACGCCTACGCCCTGCGCCGCCGCATCCGCAAGGAGGTCGACGGCCTCGACCACCTCGAGGTCGAGTACGGCATCGCCCTGCCCAACACCCGCGCCGTCGACGGCAACCTCCCCACCGACGTCGACCCGGCCCAGGTGCTCGTCTCGGAGAACCTGGCCGGTGGCGGTGCCGTCACCGACGCCGTCGAGCACCTGGCCCTGCTGCGGCGCTGGTCCACGCCGCTCACCCAAACCCAGCTCGAGGGCATCGTCGCCCTGCTGCGCCCCGACGTCGACTTCGCCTGGGACCCCGAAGCCCGCACCACCGCCACCCGCGAACGCCTCCGTGAGCTCTGCGAGACCCAGGTCGGTGCCCTCGTCCCCCTCATGGCCAACCGCCGGGTGGTCGTCACCGGCGGCGCCGGCACCGGCAAGACCCGCCTGGCCGTCGGCTGGGCCTGGCGGGCGTGGAACGAGGGCGACCGGGTGCTGCTCACCTGCTTCAACGAACCCCTCGCCCGCTGCATGGCCGACGAGATGTGTGGCTCCGACGGCGAACCGGTCGAGGACCTCGACACCGGGGCCTTCCTGCGCTTCTCCCTCGGCCTGCCCGGCATGCCCCGCCTCACCATCCCCGACGACGCCGACGCCTTCTGGTGGGACAACGTGGCCGTCGGCCACCTCCACAAGCACTGGCCCCTCGTCGGTGCCGCCTACGACACGATCGTCGTCGACGAGGCCCAGGACTTCAGCCCCGCCTGGCTGGCCCAGCTGGCCGCCCTCCTCGACCCCGACGGCCGGCGCCGCATGCTGCTGCTCGCCGATGAGGAGCAAGCCCTCTTCGACCGGGGCTTCGTCATCCCCCACCCCGACGACGGCTGGGTGCGCGCCGAGCTGCTGAACAACTGCCGCAACGCCCTGCCCATCGCCCGCATCCTGCGCTACAAGCTCGGCGGCGCCCCCGCCCCGGCGGCCAGCCCCGACGGCCTCGGGGTGCACTGGCGCCCCGCCGCGGACCTCGACGCCGTGGTCGCCGCCGTCGGCGCCGAGCTCAGCCGCCTCATCGACGACGAGGGCCGCGACCCCGCCGGTATCTGCGTGGGCACCTTCCACACCGACGTGCGCCAGGCCCTGCGTCGCGCCCTCGACCTCGTGGCCCACGACGAGCGCCTCGACCCCGACGAGGTGGTGTGCGAGAACGTCCACCGCCTCAAGGGCCTCGAGTTCGACACCCTGATCCTCGCCGGTCCCGACGACGAGGACGACCTCATGGTCCTCTACGTCGGCGTCAGCCGCGCCGTCACCGAGCTCGTCGTCGTCGGCCCCGAACCCCTCGCCGACCGCCTCGGCCTCCGCCCCCGCCCGGTCTGACCGCAGGCGCCCCTCCGAGAGGGTGGGCCCGAACCTCACGCGGCCACGACCTACCCTGGCCCTGCCCGGCGGGGGACCGCGGCAGAGAGACGAGGACGTCACATGCGACAGCACCGCGCACCACGACCGAGTGCGGTGGTGCTCCTCCTGGCCGCCCTCGCCCTGCTCGCCGCCTCGTGCACGTCCGACGACACCGCCACGTCCGAGAACAGCGACAGCAACCGCACTGGTGGCGCCAACAGCGTCGCCGTCGCCGCCCTTCCGGGCTCGGACACCTCGCTCTCGTGGGCCGACTGCCTGGACCCCGACGACGAGCCCGATCCCGGCGACGTGGTCTGCACCACCATCGAGGCCCCCATCGACTACGACGACCCCGACGGCGAGACGCTGCGCCTGGCCGTCGAGGTCGTGCCCGCCACCGAGCCCGACCCCATCGGCTCGCTGTTCGTGAACTTCGGCGGCCCCGGCGGGGAGACCGTCCCCGAGACCGAGGCCTGGGCGAGCACCCTGCCCGAGGCCATCACCAGCCGCTTCAACGTGGTGGGCATGGACCCCCGCGGCGTGGGCCAGAGCGGAAGGGTCGTCTGCGGCCCCGTCCCCGACGGCGTCGACCTCACCCCCACCGACGACGAGTTCGAGGCCTTCCTGGTGCAGAGCACCGTCTTCTCCTCCGCCTGCCTGCGCGACACCGGCGCCTTGCTCGGTGCGGTGGGCACCGACAACGTGGCCCGCGACATCGACCACGTCCGCGAGGCCCTCGGCGAGGAGCAGATCACCTACTACGGCTACTCCTACGGCACCCTGCTGGGCGCCCGCTACGCCGACCTCTTCCCCGACCGGGTGCGGGCCATGGTGCTCGACGGCGCCGCCGACCCCACCGCCCCGCTGGTCGACCGCTTCGTCGAGATGGCCATCGGCCGCGAGAAGGCCTTCGACCGCTTCCTCGCCGAGTGCGCCGCCGACGCGGCCTGTGCCTTCCACTCCAGCGGTGACCCCGCCGGCGCCTTCGCAGCCCTCCGGGCCGAGTTCCTCTCGGGCACGGCCGAAGGGGAGCAGTTCGCCGAGGTGCTCACCGCCGCGCCCAACGCCATCTTCTACCGGGGTCAGCCCGCCTACGACGGCCTGGCCCACTGCCTGGCCGCCCTCGCCGAACCCGGATTCGTCGACAAGCCCCAGAACGAGGTGCTCGAGGTCGTGGCCGGTGCCTGCGCCCTCCCGCTCGCCGGGGACGGTCCCGAGGACCCCGAGGATGCCGACGACCCCGACGACCCCGGCTTCGAGCGGCCGATCGTGAACCCGCTGGCTGCCGAGGGGTCGTTCCACGCCATCAACTGCGCCGACTACCCCACGCCGACCCGCGAGCAGCTCGAGGCCGCCGAGGCGAGGGTCGCGGCCGAGGCTCCCCGCTTCGGTGCCGGCGCAGTGGAAGCCGCCGCCACCTGCCTCACCTGGCCCACCCCGCCGACAGGCACCAACACTGCGGTCACGGCCGAGGGGCTGCCGCTCATCGTGGTGGTGAACACGACCCACGATGGCGCCACGCCGCTGGTCACCGCCGAGCGCATGGTCGCCGCCCTCCCCGAGGGCCGACTGGTCGTGGTCGACGGCGCCGTGCACGGGTCGTTCCCGCTGGAGCTGGCCGGCGACGGCCCGCCGGAAGCGTGCCTCGACGTGGCCATCATCGACTACCTCGTCGACCTCGTGGCCCCGCCCGAGGGCCTCGAGTGCTCGGTCATCGCCCGCGGCCCCGGCGAGCCCCGTGAGCTGCCCGGCCGCCCCAACCCGCTGTTCACGACCGACGGCTGAGCGGCCACGCCCTAACGTGGCCGAGGGGGACGGGAGGGAACCCGATGGGCGTCCAACACGTGAAGGCCGACGAACCCGTGGCCGACGTCGTCGCGGTCCTCGAGGCGGACGGGGTGGTGATCGTGGACGGCCTGCTCGACGACGACCTCCTCGCCCGCTTCAACGCCGAGCTCGACCCGCTGCTCGAGCGGGCTCGACCCGACGACGGCCGGTTCGTGAACCAAGCCGTGGCCGGCTTCTTCGGCGACAAGACCCGCCACGTCGTCGGCGTGGCCGGCAAGTCGCCCGTCTTCGCCGCCGAGGTCATGACCAACCCTGTCCTGCGGGGCGTGTGCGACGAGGTCCTGCTGCCGAACTGCGCCCGCTACCAGCTCAACCTCGCCCACGTCATGGACCGCGGCCCCGGTTCGGTGCGCCAGTGGCCCCACCGCGACGAGCTGGTGTGGAACCAGCTCCCGACGCCGCACCCCGAGGTCCAGGTGGCCTCGGTCATCGCCCTCGTGGACTTCACCGCCGACAACGGCGCCACCGTCGTGGTCCCCGGGAGCCACCGCTGGGACGACCGCGACCGCCAGCCCACCGACGACGAGTGGGTGGCCGCCGAGATGCCGGCCGGCTCCGCCGTCGTGTACCTCGGCTCGACCATCCACGCCGGCGGTTCCAACACCACCGACGGGTGGCGCCGAGGCATGCACCTCAGCTTCTGCCTCGGGTGGTTGCGCACCGAGGAGAACCAGTACCTGGCCACCCCGCTCGAGGTGGCCCGCACCCTGCCCCGCGACGCCCAGGAGCTGCTCGGCTACGCCGCCCACGACGCCATCGCCACCGGCGGCGGCTACCTCGGCACCGTGGAGGTGCAGGACCCCGTCGAGCTCATCGCCCGCGGCGAGCTGTAGCCACCAGCGGTGGAGGCGCCCGGCCCTACGGTCAGCGCCGGCACAGCCGCTTCAGGAGGAGCGGAATATTCAGCACTGATCACGGTTCCGACTGGAGTACGTCTCGTCGATCCGTGGAGGGCCGGCAGTGCCCACTCCTCTCCGTCCAGCACCCGCCACCACGGCCACGGCCGCGCGCTCCGGTGCCGCGGCGGAACACCACCTCGGCGGGGCCTCGTCGTGATCGACGCCCTCAAGGATCGCGTCGTCGAGGCGACCGGCCAGCTGTTCGCCCACGGACCCCGGCCTCTCGCCCACACGCTCGAGCATCCGGGCGATCCCGGGTTGCTGGGACCGGACTCGGTCTCGTGGCGGGTGATGGGCGACGCCTCGGTCTTCGTCGGCGGCATCCGCGCCCTCGTGATGCAGACCGCCCACCCCGAGGTGGTGGCCGGGGTCGAGCAGCACTCGCGCTACCGGGCCGACCCGCTCGGCCGGCTCTCGCGCACGGCCGCCTACGTCACCGAGACGACCTACGGGGCCATGCCCGAGGTCGAGGCCGCCGTCGCCGGGGTCCGCGCCGCCCACCGCCCCGTGCACGGCCACTCCGACCGCCAGCGGCCGTACCGCGCCGGTCACCCCGAGATGGCCGCCTGGGTGCACAACGCCCTCACCGACTCCTTCCTCGCCGCCTACCAGGCCTACGGGCCCGAGCCGCTCTCCGACGCCGACGCCGACCGCTTCGTCGCCGAGCAGACCCGGATCGGCGCCCTGCTCGGCGCCCGCCCGCTGCCGCCCACCGCCCCGGACCTGCGGAACTGGATCCGCGACCTCGACGCGGTCGCGCCCTCGTCGGCCCAGCAGGCCTCCATCGACTTCCTGCGCGACCCGCCGCTCGCCCTACCGGTGCGGGTCGGCTACCGCCTCCTGTTCGAGGCCGCGGTGGCGACCCTCCCCGAGTGGATGGTCGACATGACCGGCCTGTCGCCGCGACCGGGCGCCGCCCAGGTGGGGCGCACCACCCTCGGCGCCCTGCGCTGGACGCTCGGCGCCTCCCCGTCGTGGCACCTCGCCCTCGTCCGCGGCGGCGCCCCCGTGCCGAAGGGGCTGTTCCGCCAGCCCCTCCCCGCCGACGCCCACCTCGACGACGAACGGCGACCCGAGATGCCCGAGACCCCCGACACGGTCGCCTCGTGAAGACGCTGTGGACCTGGGCCGAGTACGACGCACCGGCGACGATGCTCTGGGACCTCCTCGTCGACACCGACGCCTGGCCCCGGTGGGGGCCGTCGGTGCGGAGCGCGGCCCTCGACGCCGACGAGCTGGCCGAGGGGGTGCGCGGCACCGTCACCACGGCGGTGGGCGTGACCCTGCCCTTCGAGATCACGACCTTCGAACCAGGCACCCGCTGGGCCTGGAAGGTGGCCACGGTTCCGGCCACGGACCACCGCGTGGAGGCCATCGGGCCGCAGCGGTGCCGCGTGGGCTTCGGCGTTGCCTTGCCGGCGGCGCCCTACCTCGCCGTCTGCCGCCTGGCGCTGGGCCGACTCGGCGGACTCGTCGACGACCGGAGGGCCGACATCAGCCGCTGAACGGCGGTGCGGGTCGGCCCGGTGACGACTCGGGCGCCGGTATCCCGGAGCGTCAGACCCGGACCGGCTCCACCTCGTCGAGGCTGATCTTGCGCTCGGCGATGCCGGCGAAGCCGTCGCCCTCGGCCCAGCTCTCCTCGCCGACCAACAGCCCGGTCTCGGGGTCCACCGGCCACACGATGGCCATGCGCGACACGTACAGGTAGTAGGCGTCGGGGTCGTCGACCTCGATGCCCCGGTGGGCCAGCACCCACCCCGGGTAGGCGATCTTGATGACGCCCTCGGTGTACACGCCGGTGCGATCGGCGATCACCCGGTCCACCGCGTGCTCGATGCGGTGGGCGTCGGTGTCGACGATCGTGGCCTGGTAGAAGGCCCGCACGCCCTCGGTGGTCGTCGGGTTCACCAGCTCCAGATCGGGGCTCGAGTGGGCCACGTATCGCGGGTTCGGGCACAGGGTGGCCAGCACGCCGTCGAGGTCGAGGGTGGCCTCGGCCTTGCCGTGGGCGATCACCAGCTCCAGGTTGCGGCGCACCACCGGGTCGGTCTCGGCGGCCAGGCGCTCCTCGAGCAGCCCCCAGATCTTGTTCGGGTCCAGCGTCATCGGTCGTGTCCTCCCCCGTCGCGGTGTCGCCCCCCACGGACGCCCCAGGGGAATCTAGGGGCGGACGCGGCGTCGGACCCGGTGGTCGAGCCCCACTGGTCTCACGGTCGTCGTCACCGCGGTTCGGGCGAGCGCCGACTCAGGCCGGCGGCTGCCTCGGCGGACGGCGGGGGTAGGCGTCCAACAGCACCTGCATGCTCGACGGCTCGAGCAGCGTCTCGGCGTCGAGCGGGTGAGCGACGCCACGACCGGCCAGGTCGTCGCCCAACAGCTCGGCCACGTGCGCCAGGGTGAGGTCGTCGGTGTGCTCGTCGTGGCGACGGGCGTCGTCGGCATCGGCGAACACCATCGCCTTCCACGAGACGCTGAGGCGGACGTCGGCCACGTCGTAGGTGCCCAGCACGGCCCCGTCCTCCACGATCTCCCAGCGACGAGGATCACCGGGCGACGGCGCCAGCAGCGAGTCGACCGTGATCCCGGGGGCGGCCTCGGTGTGGCCCACGGCCTCGACCCGGTGGTGCATGGTGTCGTTGTCGCTCACCAGGGCGGTGTTGCGAAACGGCGGCGCGTGGCGGGCCGGGAGCTCGTCGGGCCCGTCCGCCCAGTACGTGAACGCCCCGCCCTCCTGGTCGCTGAACCAGCTCACCGCGGTGGCCACCGGCACCCGCCAGCGCTCGAACAGGCCGGACTCGCGCATCACGTGGCAGATCTGCACCCCGCACTCGTTGCGGTCGATGCCCCGGTACAGCGGCACGTCGAGGTGGCCGGTGTCGGCGATGCGCCCGGCGGTGTTGAGGTTCAGGTACACGCTCCACGGCCGGACCACCGCACCCGGGTCGCCGCCGGCGAACACCTCCCGGGCGGCGGCGTGGAACGGCTCGTGGGCCAGGATGCGCTCGGCGCCCTCCACCAGCGGGCGGCCCCCGAAGGCCCAGTCGCCGCGGAACCACGGCGACCCCGGCGGCTTCGGACCGGTTCCCTCGGTCGGTGGGGTCACGTAGCGCAGGGTCGTCCAGTACGGGGCGTTGGCGTGCACCATGTCGAGGATGAAGCCGTCGTCGTCGAAGACCCGGTCGAGCTCCACCACCGTCGTTCCCATGAGCGGCGAGGGTAGTGCTCGGCGTCGCCCCGGAGGCCGGCCGGTCGAGTCGCCCCGACCGGCGGCGCTCTCCGCCCGGACCGGGTGCGCGAGCCTTGTGCCGTGCTGGTGATCGATGCCGCCAACGTGATCGGTTCCCGACCCGACGGGTGGTGGCGGGACCGGCCCGGCGCGGCCCGCACGTTCACGGACCGGGTCCGAGCCGGTGTGGCCGACGGGCTGCTCGATCCGCCCGTCACGATCGTGCTCGAGGGGCAGAGCCGCCGTGGCGTGACAGAGGACGACCTCGACGGGGTGACGGTCGTGCACGCCCCCGGCGAGGGCGACGACACCATCGCCGCCGTCGCCGAGGCGAGCCACCACGGGGCGATCGTCGTCACCGCCGACCGGGCGCTCGCCGAACGGGTCCGTACCACCGGCGCCGACGTCGTCGGCCCCGGCTGGTTGCTGCAACGACTCGACCAGCTCGACGAGCCCGATGGGGGAGAGGGGGCGTGACCGACTCCCTCGGGGCCTTCGGCAGCCCCGTGGCTCAGCGACCTCTAGTTCGACAGCCGAGCGATGCGGGCGTCGACGTCATCGGCCAGGGCCAAGAGGGCGGCGCGGCAGTCGCCGCTGAAGGCCGGGCCGTGCATCAGCGCCAGCGTCTGCACGTCGAGCTCGGCCAGCTCCCGGATGATCCGCCCGCTGGCCGGGTGCAGCGACAGCCCGCCCGGCGCCATGTCCTCGGCCTCCACCGCCGGGCCCACGATGTCGTCGTCGCTGGTCGCCTCGAACTCCCCGAACCGGGTGAACAGGTCGCCGCAGAACAACGTCTTGGCGGTGACGTCGTAGAGCACCCCCGCCTCCCAGGCGTGGGGCACGTGGGGCGTGTCGAACCACTGCACCACGTGGCCGCCGATGTCGAGCGTCTCGCCGTGAGCCAGTGGTCGGGGCGCTCGGTCGGCCAGGTCCTCGACCGACACCATGCACCCGATCTGGCCCTGCACCGGCGTGGCGTGGGGGGCCACGGCCAGCCACTCGTTCAGCGACCCCGACTCGTCGGCCTCCACGTGGCCGAAGCTCACCCACCGCAACGACTCCACCGGCAGCACCGAGCCCACCCCGGCGGACACGGCACCGAACGTGGCCCGCATGCCGGTGTGGAACAGCAAGGGCTCCTCGGCGGCGACCAGGTACTGGTTGAAGCCGACGGGAGCCCCCACGAAGCTCGAGAGCTGGTAGGTGTCGGGGGCGACCTCGGTGACTCGGGATTCCATCAGAACGGGACCTCCTGGGTGAGCAAGCCGGCCCCGGTGGCACGGCCCGACAGGATGCGACAGAACTCCAGGGCGTCGATGGCGACGTGCTCGCCGTCGGTGCCCTGCTGGTAGACGACCTGCAGCGGACCCGGCCCGGTGAGCTCCAGCACGAACGCCTGCCCGTGGCGGCGGGCCCACTCGGCCACCACGTCGGCCACGATGCGCCCGTCGTGCTCGGCGGTGAGCTCCACCTCGGCTCCGGTGGCGTCGGCCACGTCGACCCGGTGCATCCACGGGTCGCGGGTGAGGATGGTCTCGAGCAGGTAGCCCATGCGCCACGTCTCGGGCACGCCACCGACCTCCTCCTTCATCGGCATGCGCCGCATCAGCGCCGGCCGGGTGGCCCGCCACCGCGCGGCGACCGGGCCCAGCCGGTCGATCTCGGCGATCAGGTCGTCGGTGGTGGCGTCGGCCCGCTCGGCCACCTGGGTGGCCGTGAGCCCGTCGACCCGGGGCCCGCCCGACCGCTTGGCCTCCTTCGACGCCGCCCGCATGGTGCGGAACATCGCCCCGTAGCCGGTGAAGGTGGCCATCATCCCGGCGCTGTGGGCGGCCATGGCCCGCACGTCCCACAGCGGGCACGCCGTCGGCTGCGACCAGTCGTCGGGCCCGAGGCGTCGGAGCTGGTCGGCCACCCGTCGATACTCCGTGGCCGCCAGCGATTCCACCTCCTCCCGGGCGATCGGCCTGATCGTCTCCACCCGTGTCGTGGTCATCCTGCTCGCCTCCCCTTCGACCGGCCCGTGCCCTTGCGGGAGGGTGCCGTTGCTTCCTGGTCTGCCTTCTGGGCTCGCTTGGTCAGGTGGTCGTGGAACATCTCGGCGGCGTCGTCGATCAGCCGGATCCAACGGTCGCCGCCGGGGTCGTTGGACAGCTGCTGGTCGGTGAGGCCGGTGCCGAGGGCGGTGAACAGGTCCAGCATCTCGGGATCGTCCACCCCGCAGCGGGCCAGCCTCTCGGCCACCTCGGCCAGGTTCTCCTGGGAGATCCGAAAGGACTCGGGCGACGGCTCGAACCCGGGGATGGTGCGTTGGAACACCAGCTGGTAGCGGGCGATGTCCGCCGCGCAGAACTCCACGAAGAAGCGCAGCATGGTCTTCAGCGCCTCGACGGGGTCGTCGGGGAGGGGCAGCGCCGCCTGCTGTTCGTCGACGAACTGCTGCGCCGCCTGGGCGTACATGGCGTCGTAGATGGCGTTCTTGGAGTCGAAGTAGCTGTACAGCGACGGCGCCCGCATCCCCACGCTGCGAGCCAGGTCCCGCAGCGACAGCGCGGCCAGGCCGTGCTCGCGCACCTGGGTCCAGGCGGCGTCGAGGATCTCCGCCCTCGTCGCCGCGTGTCGTTCCGCTCGTCGATCTCGCACCGGTTCTTCTAACACTGTTCGGAGTATCGAACAGCGGTCGGAATCCGTCAAGGGCCGTTCCTCCCTGACGCCATCGGTCGCCTACCGAGCCGTCTCGACGGACGGCATGGGACCGCCCTCGTCCAGGGGGCGGTCCCGGTGTGTCGTTGGTGGCCGGACCCCGGCTCGGTACCGTCGGCGGGGATGGTCCCGCCACCGAGAAGGTCCCCGTGAAGAACGGTGACGCCCGCGCCGGCCGTCGTGTCCGAGCCGTCGGGCAAGGACTCCTCGGGGCCGCGCTGCTCGTCGCCGGCACCGGCCACCTCACCTTCCAGCGCGACGAGTTCCAGGCCCAGGTCCCGTCGTGGTTCCCCGCCGACCCCGACGTGGTGGTGCTGGTCTCGGGCGTGGTCGAGTTGGCCCTCGGCGTGGCGCTGGTGACCCAGTGGCGCCAACCCCGCCGGGCCCTCGTGGGCGGCGTCACCGCCGCCTTCTTCGTGGCCGTGTTCCCCGGCAACATCGCCCAGTTCGTCGAGGGCAACGACGGCTTCGGGCTCGACACCGACGCCGAGCGAGCAGTGCGACTGGTCTTCCAGCCGCTGCTCGTGGCCTGGGCCCTCGTGGCCACCGAGGCCATCCGGGTGGGTCGCCGCTGGTGGGACCGCCACCGCCACTGACGCTCCGGCGGGTCCTCCCGTCGGGTCCGTCGTCGAGGGGGGCGCCCCGACGCCGACCGTGCTGCGCTGGTAGAAGGGTCGAACGACGAACGATGCACCCCAATGACCAGGAGGAACCCCATGGGCAAGCTCATGAAGCTGACAGTGGTGGCCGCAGGGATCGGAGCGGGGGTGGCGTTCGGGCGCAAGAAGGCCGACACCCGCCTGGCCGACTGCGACCCCGAGCTGCGCGTCCCCGCGCTCGCCCTGCCCTTGTCGCTCACCAGCGAGCGGGGTCTGCGGTTCATGCGCTCCCTGCCGTCGCGCCCCACGCCCGTGGCCGACGGCGTGTCCGTCGACGACCGCATCGCCACCGCCGACGGGGCCGACGACGTGCGCGTGCTCGTCTACCGGCCCGACCAGCTCACCGAACCGGCCGGCGCCCTGGTGTGGATCCACGGCGGCGGGCTCGTCCTCGGCCAGCCCGAGATGGACAACGACTTCTGCTCCACCCTGGCTCGCGACCTCGGGATCGTGGTGGTCAGCGTCGACTACCGCCTCGCCCCCGAGCACCCGTTCCCCGCTCCGCTCGACGACTGCCACACCGCCCTGCGCTGGGTGCACGACCATGCGGGCACCCTCGGCATCGACGCCGCCCGGGTGGCCGTCGGCGGTGGCAGCGCCGGTGGGGGACTGGCCGCCTCGCTCGCCCAACGGGCCCGCGACGACGGTGGACCGCCCATCGCCTTCCAGTTGCTGGCCTATCCGATGATCGACGACCGCACCTCGCTGCGCCGCGACCACGAGGGTCGGGGCCAGCTGCTGTGGACCCCCGAGTCCAACCGGTTCGGGTGGGCTTCCTACCTCGGCCACATCCCCACCTACGCCTCCCTGCCGCCCTACGCGGCGGCCGCCCGCACCGACGACCTCGCCGGTCTGCCCCCGACGTGGATCGGCGTCGGCGCCCTCGACCTCTTCCACGACGAGGACGTCGACTACGCCGAGCGCCTCCGCGCCGCCGGTGTGGCCTGCGAGGTGCACATCACCCCCGGCATGTACCACGCCGCCGAACGCTTCAAGCCCGACGCCAGCGCCTCTCGCCGCTTCACCCAGCACATGACCGAGGCGCTGCGCGCCGCCGTCGGCGCCCCCGACCCGGCGACCGTGGCCTCCACCAACTGACCCACCGCAGTCGGCCGCCGGCGGCCCCGGGGCATCCCTCGGCGGGCTGTCGGGTAGCGCGCGCGGCATGCGACGACTCCTCGCCCTCTTCGCCGCGCTCACCCTCGTGGCCGCCGCCTGCAGCAGCGACGGTGATGACGCGGCCCCCGACGACCCCACCACCACCGAGTCGACCACGTCCACCAGCTCGACCACCGTCGACGGCGAACCCGCCTGGACCACCTGCGAGAACCCCGAGGTGGCCTACCGGGTGGCCCACCCCGAAGCCTGGGCGGTGAACGACGGCACCGTCGTGCCGCCCTGCTCGCTGTTCGACCCCGAGCCCTTCGAGGTGCCCGAGGCCACCGAGGTGCCCACCACCATCGCGCTGTCGTTCTTCGCCGAACCCGCACCGTTCGCCACGGTGGTGAGCGACTCGCCCGCCTTCGTCGAGTCCGATCGCCGCGACGCCACCGTCGACGGCCGCACCGCCCTGCGCCAGGAGCTGGTGGCCACCGGCGAGGGCCTCCACAACGAGGGGTTGAGCGTGGTGCGCTGGTCGATCGACCTGGGCGGCGAGACCCTCATCGCCCAGACCCACGACATCCCCGACACCGAGCCCGGCTTCGCCGAGGCCCAACGCGTGCTCGACCGCATGGTCGAGAGCCTCACCATCGACCTCGTCGACGACCCGGCGCCCACCACCACCACGACCGCCCCGCCCGACGAGGGCATCGAGCCGGTGGGGACGCCCGGCCCCGACGACGTGCAGAGCGAGGGCTTCCCGAGGGCTGATGGGCCAGTCCGGCACCTCGTGGCCGTGCGCCAGGCCACCCACGACGGGTTCCACCGCATCGTGCTCGAGTTCGAGGAGGGCGACAGCCCGCCCGCCTACCGGGTGAGCTACGTCGACGAACCGGTGCGCCGCCCCGGTAGCGGGCAACCCGTGGCGGTGGAGGGCGACGCCCGCCTCGAGCTGCGGCTGACGCCCGCCCGCACCGTGAGCCTGCGCGGCGACGAGCCCCGGGTCACCTACGACGGCCCCGAGCGCATCGCCATCGACCAGGGCATCGTGAACGAGCTGGTCTTCGTCGGGGACTTCGAGGCCACCATGTCCTGGGTGGTCGGCGTGGACACCCCCGACCCCTTCGCGGTGGCCATGTACGACGACCCGACCCGCCTCGTCGTGGACATCGTCTCCGACGGCAGCTGAGGCTCCGGGAGCCTCCACCGGCATCCCGGCCGGTCGGGCGGAATCCCAGCCGTGGTGGCCGCCTGCGGGGTGCTGCTCGCCCCGCTGGTGCGCGCCGTCGTCCCCGGGCCGTAGGGCACCCTCTCCGTCACGAGCTGGCGGCGGAGGACGCCGCCGCGGCGGTGACCGCCACCACGATCGCTGCCTGCAACTGCTCGACGGCCTTGCGGGTGGCCTCGCCGAGGCGCTCGTCGGCGGCCAACGCGGCGATGCGGTCCTTGCGCCCGGCCACCTCCTTGCGGCCGAAGATCCGGGGCAGCAGCTCCGCCGACGACGCCACCGCCACCACCAGGCACGTCTGCTCGTCGACCTCGCTGGTGGCGCCGTCGCCGAACACCGCCCGGCGCAACCGTTCGACCAGCTCCTGTTCGGGTTCGGGATCGGCCTCCGGGTAGCGCGTCCTGGTGAACAGGCCCAGCACCTTGGTGGACTCCTCGTGCAGCACCCCCTGTTCGACCAGCGGCTCCGCCACCCGGTCGCGCAGCCCCCGCATGTCGGCGATCCGGTCGATCCACGACTTCAGCGGCCGAGGACGACGGGCCGAGGCGATCTTGTCGAGGACCCTGTCCATGACCGCCTCCCCGGTGGGGGAGGCGTCCGCCACCGTCACGGTGCCCTTCTTGTCGTCGGCCACCTCGAGGCGCCCCTCGGTGACGAGCTCGCCCAGCACCCCCGCAGCCAACGCCAGGTTGGCGTAGGTGCCCTTCGGGGTGCCCTTCTCGTCGTGCAGGACCAACAAGAGCAGTTCCTCGTACATGCGCATGCCGACCATCCGATCACGGTCGCCCCGGCGACGGCAGCTCTTCCCTCATCCCGGCGGCGCCACGGGCTAAGTTCGCCGGCGGCGGGGAGGCACTCCGCCCACACCTGGGAGGAACCCTCGATGTCGAACTCTGCGCGTCCCCTGCGTCGCCGCACCGGCCGGATCGCCGCCGTCGGTGGCGTGGCCGTCGCCGGCCTGCTGTTGCCGGGCCTGGCCTTCGGGCCCGCCGGTGCCCAGGACGCCGGCGAGGAAGCCTCCTTCGAGTACACGGGTGAGGTCGAGACCTGGACCGTGCCCGCCGACGTGCAGTGCCTCGGCTACGGCGTGGGCGGCGGCGCCGGCGGCGCCGGCGGCGACTTCGGTGGGGAAGGCCCGGTTGCGGCCGGCGGCAGCGGTGGCCTCGGCGGCACCGTGTTCGGTGAGATGGTCGTCACCCCCGGCCAGACCCTCTCGATCTTCGTGGGCCAGGCCGGCGCGGACGGCGACCAGGAGCGGCCGCTCGAGATCGAGGCGTACACCGTCGCCGGGCTCGGTGGTGGCGGCGGTGACGGCGACATCGCCTCCGGCGGCGCCGGTGGTGCCGGCGAAGGTTCCGGCGGTGGCGGCGGTGGCGGCGCCTCGTGGCTCACCGAGGCCGACACCCCGCTGGTGATCGGTGGCGGTGGCGGCGGTGGTGGTGCGGCCGGACCCGGTGGTGACGGCGTCGACGGCGGCAACGGCGGTGCCCCGGGGACCGATGGCTACCAGGGTGAGGACGTCGACGACCTCTTCGGCACCGGTGGCGGAGCGGGCACGGCGGGCAGCCCCGGTGCGGCCGGCACCTACCTGGGCGGCGACGAGCTCTTCCTCGACACGGCCCCCACCGCGGGTGACGCCCTCACCGGTGGCACCGGCGGCACCTCCGGCGACGGCGGCGGTGGCGGCGGTGGCGGCTACCTCGGTGGTGGCGGCGGCTACCCCGGCTACGGCTCGGTCGGCGCCGGTGGTGGTGGCGGCGGCAACCTGGCGCCCGCCGGCTCCGAGGTCAGCCCCAGCCCGGCCCCGGGCGACGGTTTCGTCGTGCTGGCCTGGATCGAGGGCGACACCTCCTGCCTGCCCCAGCCCATCGAGACCACCACGACCACCACGACCGCGGCTCAGCCGGCCGTGGTCACCCCCCGCTTCACCGGGTGACTGGTCCCGGCTCCTGCGGCCGGGTGAACGAGGACCGACGACGGGCCCGCCCTCCGGGGCGGGCCCTCGCCGTGTGCGCCCGAGCGTTCCGCCACCCCACCACCCCGCTGACCCGTGGCCTGAGCGGATCGTGGATCGTGGGCGGAGATCTACGCCAGGTGGGCGGTCTCGGCCAGGCGGTCCTCCAGCTGCGCGGCCCGAGAGAGGTACCAACGGCGGGTGCCCGACACCAGCAGCTGGGCATCGCCGAGTCGGATCGGACGCCGCCTGCGCATCCGGCGCGGGAGCTCCGCCTCCTCCGGATCAGGGGCGGGCTGCTCGATGTGGGCCAGGGCCAGCAGGGCGGTGGCGCGCTTGCTTACCCCCGAGGGGCTGACGCCGCAGACGTAGGCGATCGAGGCGATCTCGAAGTAGCCGAAGCGGCGGACCCGGAGGCGGTTGCCGTGGATGGCAAGATGACAGACCGCCGCCGCGACGGAGCCTGGCTTCGGACGGCGGAACGCCGGCCCGCCGCGGTGGGCGAAGAGGGCGACGAGGCGGCGGGCGACAGTGCGCAGTTCACGGTGGATCTCGAGGCTGAAGAAGGCATCGCAGAGTGCCGCGACCTCAGTGACGAAGGCCGCCGTCGGGTCGTCGAGGCCGGCGGTGTCGAGCGGCTCGTCCGGCAGGGGATCGTCGGTGAGCCGGGCGAGCGCCTCGTGGCCACCGAGATCGGCGGCGATCTCGTCGAGCGCCCGGAGCACACCTGGTCGGTTCGCCCGGCGGCGTTCTTCCAAGAGGTGCAGGCCGGCCCGCCATGCGGGTTCCAGACGGTCGATCTCGTCGAGGAGGAACACGGTGAGCTCGGCGTTCGAGTCGGGGGTCCGGCTGCGACAGAAGCGCACCCATGCCCGGAGGCCTCGGGGGAACTCCTGCATGAAGAGGGGCACGAGGCCGTCGACGGTGTCGAGCGTGGCGGGATCCATGGCCCGGTGGACGAACCGGACGCCGCACGTACCGTCGTGGGAGAGGGCCGGGCGGTCGCCCTCGAGGAGGGCGCCCAGCCCGTAGCGCTCCTCGTAGGTGAGTGGACGCCCCTGCGGTGCGTCGTAGAACAGCTCGAGCTCCACCTTCACCCGCTCGGGAGTCCATGTTCCCGGCGGCGGATCGCCCCGGCTGGCCTCCGCCCGATCGTCGGTGGGTCGGCCGGTGGGCGCACCACGGCCGCCGACCAGACGCAGGTGGTCGGCCCTGGGACGCGGTGGGCCCGGTGGGGTCGATGGTTGGCGATGTCGTCCCTTCTTGGCCATGTCCCCGACGGTACGAAGCGTCTGGGACAGTCCCGGATTCCCCCGATGTGGTCACGGGAGGTGCCGGCAGGGACACCACCGGTGAGGAGCGGTTCGACAGGTGTGAATGCAGGAAAAGAAATGGCGAACAGGGTGGATCTCGAACGTGTGTCTGATAGCATGGCCGCATGTTCGAAGGGGCTGCGACCGGGGGGTTGGGCGACACCGCCGACCTCAGCGCGGTGGGCCACGGCGGTGAGCCTGATGCGGACATCTCGGTCGACGTGCCGGTCTCCGATGACGAGTTGGTGGCGTTGTCGCGGCGTATCGATGGGTTGGAGGCGGTGCGGGTGGTGGGTCTGGTGGGGTTCTTCGCCGCCGACGGTCACCGGGTGGAGGGGTTCCCGACCAAGGCGTCGTGGGTGCGGGCCCGTCTGGGGTTGACCGAACCGGCGGCTCGGTCGTTGTTGGTGCGGGTGGCCCGCATGGCCGTCTGGTCGACCATGCGGTCGTTGTGGGCCGATGGTGCGTTGACCGGGGCGCAGGTGGAGATGGTCGTCCGGTTGATCCCCAAGGGTCTGGTCGATCTGTACGCCGAGCACGACGCCGAGTGTTCGCCGGTGCTGGTGGGGTTGTCGTTGGCGGACACGAAGGTGGTGATCGAGGACTGGGTGGCTTGCGCTGATGCGGTCACCTCGGCGGATCCGGCCCGGTTGGAGGCCCCACCGGTGGTGCCGCCGTCGGAGGCCCAGTGGTCACGCACCCTCGGCGACCGGGCCGAGCAGCGAGCGAACTTCGCCCCGGGTGATGCCACGGTGATCGAGAACGCCCTCCGGGTCGCGGAGACCGAGGATGAGCCGGGTGAGGTGCGCACCGCCGCGCAACGTCGGGGGGACGCGTGGGTGGACATGGCCCGGTTCTTCCTCGACCACCATCCCAGCGAGGGGACCCGCCCGGGTCGTCAGCACCCCCACATCCTGGTCACCGTCGACCTCGACGGCCTTGCCGCCGGGGTGTTGTGGGGCGCCGGCATCACCACGGCCGAGCAACTGGGCGCGTGGTGCGCCCTGCACGGGTACGGCGCCGCGACTCGGGCGTTCCTCACCCACGCTCTGGCCCGGGGATCCACCGCCTTGCGCACCATCGAAGGTCGCAGCCTGACCCCCGAGGTGGTCAACGATCTGTTCGGGGAGGGCACCACCCTGGCCCGGTTGTTGCTGGCCCAGGGTCAGGTGATCGATCACGGCCGGTCGATCCGCCTGGCCACCCCCACGTTGCGTGACGCGATCCTGGCCCGTGACGGCACCTGCCGGTTCCCCGGCTGTGACGCCCCGGCGGCGTGGGCCGACATCCACCACATCGACGCCTGGGCCGACGGCGGTGGAACCGACATCGCCAGGCTGGTCGCCCTCTGCGGCGCTCACCACGGTCTCGTGCACCGCAAAGGCCACGGGCTCACCGTCGAACCCGACGGCACCGTGGTGTTCACGTTCCCCGATCGCCCACCCATGCTCTCACCGCCCCCGAGACGCACCCGACCACCCCGCCTCCCCCTCGACCACCCCACCATCGACGCCCTCACCCCCCACCCCTTCACCCCACCCACCCGCACCGACGAGGCGCGGCCCGACGGCGCCCCTGGTAGCGGCGGCGAACTGGTGGTGTCCGGCGACTTCATCGACGTCTTCGAGCCGGTCAGGGCGAGCACCAAGCCCACCGACGGAACCACCCCGAGCACCGGGGACGATGGCACCACCACCCGACCGTCGGACCCCGATGGGGCGGAACCCACCTCCGACCACGCCGCCGATCCGACCCCACCCGCAGTACCGGGCGAGTCCACAAGACCCCCGCGACGTCCCGGGCAGCGCAACACCCCGACGGCTGGGGCCTCCGAGAGCGCCGAGCTGACCGAGATCGCCGAGGTGCTCCACGAGGTCGTGGCCCTGCTCACCAGCGGCGCCCTCGGCCCCCACGACACCAACGGCGAACCCCTCGACGACGACGCCGTCCACGCCCTCATCCGCCACCGAGCCCACCAACTCGTCCGCGCCGCCTGACCACGGGCTGGCTCCGGGCGTCGCCGGGCCGGCGGTCAGGCGGTCGGTTCGGGCTCCACGCCGTAGTGGTCGATGTAGGCGGCGGCGCCCTGGCGGATCTCCTCCGCGTCGAGGCCGAAGTCGGCGGCGGAGTAGCGGTGCACCCCGTGCTTGTCCTGCGGGCGGGCGTCGAGGTAGCCGGTGATGCGTCCTGGGAGCTCGTCGGTGAACGGGATGCCCAGCCGCTCGTAGGCGCCGCCGATGGCGCCCACCGGGTCGCGCAACAGGTCGAGGTAGTGCAGGTCGGTCACCTGGTCGGCCGGCACTGCGCCGGTGGTGCGCTCGTTCATGGTGGTGTCGAGCATCATCGTCATGCCGAACCCGGTGGTGACGGCCACCTCCTTGGGGTCCACCGCGTCGGAGCGCAGCCAGCGCCCGTTGGCCACCGTGCTCACCGTGGAGGGCACCACCTTGGCCGGGTCACGGTGGGTGTGGATCACCCGGGCGTCGGGGTAGACCGCGAACAACGTCGACAACCGGCCCATGTGCACTGGCGACTTCAACGCCCACGTGGTGGGCCCGGTGCCGTGCTGGAGGACCTGCAGCATCGTCCGGTGCATCTCATAGCCGGACAACGGATCGCTCATGGCCCGCCACATCATGAAGCTGGGCACGTTGGTGCAGGTGGCCCAGTAGCCCAGAGCGAAGTCCGGGGCCATCAACCAGATGCACTCCTCGGGCAGCGTCGACGCCAGCTCGTGCACCGCGGCGAACTCGGGCGACACGTCACTCCACAGGTCGAACGACGGCTCGGTGTAGGCCGCTCGCTCGTCGGGACCATCCGAGGGGGCGAAGGGCTGCACCATCTCCCAACCCAGCGGGCCGCGCAGGTTCGGGTCCTGGCTCAACAGCTCGTGCAGGATGCTGGTGCCCGACCGCGCCGGGCCGGTGACGAACACCGGGGCGGTGACCTCCTGTTCGGTGATCGACGGGTCCCCGGCCACCGCGTCGAGCACCTGGAGGCGTACCCGCAGCTGGGTCAACAGGTCGTAGCGGGTCTGCAACCGCCCCACGACGTGCAGCTCGGCCTCGTCGTTCAACGAGTCGACCAGGCGCCGGTAGGCCTCCTCCCAGCTGCCGGTGCCGAAGTCCTCCAGGCCGGTCGAGACGGCCGCCCGCGCCATCAGGTCGTCGGCGTCGAGCGGCACCAGGTCCGCCGCCCCGCCGGCCCCCATCGCCATGGCGTTCATCCGCCGCACCCAATCGGGTCGCGTGTGCATCGTCGTCCTCCCCCCGGAGGTCCCCCGACCTCACGTCTCGACGGCCGACACCCTACGCAGCGGCGGGCCCAGGGAGGGGTGAGCGGCTCAGCACTCCTCTTCGTCGCCGTCGACCACCAGGACGGTCGTGCCCACGAACGACCCGACCGCCGCGCAGGCGACGGCGCGCTGGGAGGTGGTGGCCGTCGCCAAGGTGACGGTGGCGACGTCGTCGGCCACGACGATGTCGGTGACCTCGAGCCCGGCGGCTTCGAGTCCCGAGCGGATGGCGGTCTCCAGGCCGGCGTCGCCGATGGCGAGGTCCTCGCCCCCGGTGCCGTCCTCCGTCGCCGCGCTGCTCGTGGTGGCGTCGGCGGCGGCTTCGGTGGTGGGTCCGGCCTCGGAGTCCGACGAGTCGTCGCTTCCCCCGCAGGCCAGCGTCACCAGGGCCATCACCGCCATGATCAGAATCGCTGCGGTTCGCCTCATGATCTCGGAACCTACCATCGGCCCTCCCCGCGGGGCGGGGGAGTCGGACGGGGGGCTCGGCGCCGCGCCCCACGGCCGGGTCGACGGGCCCGGTGGCGGGGTCGGTGGCGACGTCGGTGGCGACGCAGGTGGCGGCGCACCGGCTCCGAGCCGACGTACTCGCCGAGCCGGCGGGTCACCGGAAAGGGAGAGGGATGCGGTGATACTGGGGGAGTGCGGGCGTCGTCGGCTCGCCGCGCCTCACGAAGGACCAGCCCGTTGGATCAACCCGAACGTCCCCGCCCCGCCAACCAGGACGTGCCGCCCGGCGCAGTGACCCCGCACCCACCCATGCCGGTGCCCGAGGACGCCCACGGCGTGGGCTCCGACGACCTGCCCTACGTGCGGGAACCGATGAAGATCCGCAACCGGGTGAGCGGGTCGGCCCTGGTCTGGGTGGGCGGCGTCCTCGCCCTGGTGGTCATCCTGGCGCTGGGCTTCTGGGCCGTCACCCAACGCGACGAGGCGGCCGACGCCCGCGACCAGCTCGCCACCTGGCAGGACGACGTCGGCCGGCTGAGCGAGGAGCTCGACGCCACCGAACGGGCCCTGCGCGACTCCGAGGCGGAAGCCACCTCGCTGGCCGCCCAGGCCGAGACGCTGCGCACCCAGGTCGAGGAGCTGGGCGGGGAGCTCGAGGCCAGCACCATCGAGGGCTTCCTCGTGGCCACCGACCGCGAGACCTTGCGCGAGATCGCCGAGCGGGGGCCGGTCGTGGCCACCGAGATGCAGCGTTGCGCCGACGCCCGAGGCGAGGTCGCCAACCGCGCCATCGAGCTCGTCGGTGCCCCGCCCGAGGCCCCGCGCACCGCGTTCGACGCCGCCCTGGCCAACGCCGACCAGATCTGCACCCAGGCCGTCGCGTCGCTCACCCAGCTCCAAGAGGACGTGGACGACATCGACCAACCCGCCCCCGAGGAGTGACCCGCCCCCGGCGCCGGGGCTGCTCACGTCGGCGCGGGGATCGTCGCGGGCCGTCCCGGCCCGGTGGCGTCGTGTGATAGCCCGGACGGCAGGGGGTTCACCATGTCGACCGACGACGAGACGCCGACCACCGCCACGCCCACGAGCGAGGCCGCGCCCGACACGAAGGGCCGCTATCCCACCAGCGAGCAGCTCCTGGCCGAGGCGATGGCCGCCACCGGCCTCGACGACTTCGGACCCGGCGACTTCCGGGACGGCCTCGACGCGTTGCTCGACAGCCTCACCCACGACGCCGACCTGAGCCCCACCACCGACCCCGCCGTGCTCGACCGGCTGCGCCAACGACTCGTCAACCGCCTCGAGGTGGAGGCCTGGTATGCCGAGCACCCCGAACTCGAGGGGCTGGAGCTGCGGGGCCCCGTCGACATCATCGGGCTGCCCCGCACGGGCACCACCGCGCTGGCCAACATGCTCTCGCTCGACCCCCAGTTCCGGTGCCTGCGGGGCTGGGAGCAGGCCCGCCCCGTGCCGCCGCCCACCCTCGACGGCGAGGCCGACGACCCCCGCCGCCTGCAGGCCGCGGCCGACAACGAGCAGGTGCCGGCCGAGCTCAAGGCCATGCACCTCTACGACCTCGACGCCACCACCGAGGACAGCGAAGTGCTGGGCATGGCGTTCCACGGCCAGCAGATGACGTTGCCGGTGTGGGGCTACCACGACTGGTGGCGGCGGGCCGACAGCACCGAAACCTTCGCCTACCACCGTCGGGTGGTCACCCTCCTGCAGTCCCGGCGACCCCCGGACCTCTGGCTGTTCAAGGCCCCGCACCACAAGTTCCACCTCGAGGCGATCGTCGCCGCCTACCCCGACATCCGCTTCGTGATGACCCACCGCGACCCGGCCAAGGTGGTGCCCTCCTACACCAGCCTGGTGACCAGCATCTTCCCCGAGCCCCGCACCGAGCCCGACCTGCACCGCGCCGGCCGCGAGGTCTCCGAGCACCTGCGCATCGGCATGGACCACGCCATGGCCGCCCGGGCCCGCCTGGGGGAGGAACGCTTCCTCGACGTCCACCACGTCGACCTGGTCGCCGACCCCTTCGCCACCGTGGCCCGCACCTACGACTGGCTGGGCCTCGAGCTGCGTCCCGAGGTCGAGCGCTCCATCGCCGAGTGGCACGCCGCCAATCGCGCCGGCGCCCACGGCGCCCACCGCTACACCGCCGAGCAGTTCGGCCTGTCCGCCCCGCAGATCCGCGCCGACTACGCCGCCTACATCGACCGCTTCGACGTCGCCCTCGAGGGCTGACCGCCCCGACCGCCGGCCCCATCAGGAGACCAACCCCATGACCAGCCCCCACCCCGCACCCGGCGCCTCGGCCCTGCCCAGCTGGGCCGACCAGATGGCTCTGCTCGACCACGTCGGCGACCACCTCGTCGACCTCTGGCGCCCCGACGGCGCCACCGAGGCCGAACGCCAGGACATGTACGGCCTGGCGTTGTCGATCCTGTCGGGCGGCTACCTGTGCCGCGTGTACACCGACGCCCGCCGACCGGTGTTCATGCCCCTGTGGAACTACGCCTACAACCAGGGCGGCCCCGACCCCGACTACGTGTACTCCACCACCGAGATCGACGCGACCGGGGTCTACGAGCTCTCGGGGCGTCGTGGCACCTCGCGCTTCGTCGAGATCACCCAGATGGGCTACGACATCATGAGCCCCACCAGCGTGGTGGAGGCCGGGCCGGCGAGCGCCACCCACGACCTCGACGACCTCGCGCTCGGTCCCGACGGCTCGTTCCGGGTGGTCCTCAGCCCCGAACGGCCCGCCGGCCACGACGGCGACTGGTGGGAGCTGAACCCCGGCACCGTGCGCCTCCTCATGCGCAAGTGCGCCTGCGACTGGAACGCCGAGGTCGACGCCCAGGTGGCCATCAACCGCCTCGACGACGGCGGCGCCGACACCGACGCCTGGGACATGACCCCCGAGGACCGGGCCCGACGCTTCTCCGAGCTGGCCGACTGGGTCACCGGGATGATCGAGTTCGACATGGACCTGGTCCGTTGGTACCGCGAGCACCACGGGGTGAACCACATCGCCCGGTCCACCAAGATCGACACCCTGGGTGGGCTGCCCACCCAGGCCTACTACGACGCCATCCACGAGATCGACGACGACGAGGCCCTCATCCTCGACACCGCCCTGCCCCGCGAGAGCCGCTACTGGCAGGCGCTGGTGGCCGACGACCGCTTCGCCACCGTCGACTGGGTCAACCGCCAGTCCAGCCTCAACGACGCCCAGGCCCGCGTCGACACCGACGGCCGCTTCCGGGCCGTCATCTCCCGACGCGACCCCGGCGTGCCCAACTGGCTCGACAAGGGCAACCTCCCCTGGGGTGTCATCCAGATGCGGGTCAACCGGGGCAGCGACTACCCCGACCCCATGCTGATCAAGGTGCCCTTCGCCGAGGTCCGCGACCACCTCCCGGCCGACACCCCGGTGGTCACCCCCGACGAGCGTCGCCACCAGCTGCGCCTCCGTCGCGAAGGCGCCCAACTCCGCCGCATCTGGTGACCGGCTGGCCGGCTACCGGGGGAGGCGGGCGACCATCACCAGGTAGGGGGACTCGAGGTGGCAGCCGGCCTCTGCCGACGAGGAGGTGTCGGCGTCGACCATGCACTGGTGCAGGAGCTGGCGGGCCTCGTCCTGCAGGCCCCGTCGGCGCATGCCGTCCATGAAGGCGATGAAGGGCCCGGACGCCTCGAGGTAGAAGTCGAGGGCCGCCTCCGGCGAGGGGAACGACCAGTCGAGCACCCGCTCGTGGAGCTCGACGTCGAGACCCACGGCGGCGAAGCGGCGGCGGACCTCGTCGGGATCGCCCCATGCGTCGGGCCCGGCGTTCGGTGCAGGAGTGGGTGCGGAGCCCGGGGCCAGCTGCTCGGCCACCGCGGCGCGCCACCGGCCCATCCACCCGCCCTCGGCCCATGCCGCCGCCGCCACCGTGCCCCCGGGGCGGCACACCCGGACCATCTCGCGCAGGGCGGCGGCGTGGTCGGGAGCGAAGATCATGCCGAGGACGCTGATGACCACGTCGAACTCGTCGTCGCCGATGTCGAGCGCCTGGGCGTCGCCGGGGCGCAGCTCCACCGTCACCCCCTCGGCCGCCAACCGGGTCAGGGCCTTGTCGAGCTGGGCCGGGGTGAGGTCGACGCCAACGACCGACGCGCCCCGGCGCACGGCCAGCAAGGCGGCGTTGCCGTCGCCGGTGGCCACGTCGAGCACCCGCTGGCCGGCGTCGATGCCGGCGAGCTCCACCGTGGACTCGGCCACCTCGAACATCCGGCGGGCCACCGCCGGGTAGTCGCCGATGGTCCAGATGTGGCGCTGGACGGCAGCCGCGTCCTCGTCGATGTCAGCCATGGCGGCGAGCCTTCCACACCGACCGACGATCAGTTGGTGCCCAGCGATCGCGGTCGTGTCCCTCCGCTCGGCCCTGGTGTCTGCGCGACACTGCCGGGGCACGAGCCGAGGGGGAGCGATGGGTGCAGGCCTGAGCCGCGACGACGTCCACGACATCGGTGAGGTGCTGGTGCGCTACGCCTCCGGCATCGATCGGCGGGACTGGGCGCTGTTCCGCTCCTGCTTCACCGAGGACTGCACCGCCGACTACGGCGACATCGGCACCTGGCACGGCGCCGAGGAGATCACCACCTGGATGGACCAGGTCCACGCCGCCTTCGGCCCCACCATGCACCGCATCACCAACATCGACGTCCGGCCGCCCGGTGGGTCGCCTGCGTCCGGCACCGGCACCGGTACCGGCACCGGTACCGGCACCGGTACCGGCACCGACCGGGCCGAGGCCCGCAGCTACGTCGACGTGCTCCTGGTGCTCCCCGACGCCACGGGGGCCATCCGGGGCGCCGGCTACTACGACGACGTGGTGGTGCGCACCGACACCGGCTGGCAGATCGCCGAGCGCACCTTCACCAGCGTGGTGCAGCGTACCGAGACCTTCGACGGGTCCTGACCGCCGGCCCCGGCCGCCCGGCCGCCCCGGTCCCGGTCCCGGCTCTAGGGTCGCCCCCGGCCAGAGGAGGTCAGCCATGCGTCAAGCCGACGAACCCGAGATCAGCGTGGACGTCACGGTGCTCACCGAGCCGGCCCCGCTGTGGGCGCTGGTCACCGACATCGAGCTGCCGGCCCGGTTCTCGGGTGAGCTCCAGGGCGCCCACTGGCTCGACGACGTCGACGGGCCCGCCCTCGGTGCCCGCTTCGTCGGGCGCAACCGACGGCTGTTCGGCACCGAGCCGGTGGAGTGGGAGACCACGAGCACGGTCACCGCCCTCGAGCCCCAACGGCGCTTCGAGTGGAGCGTGGGCGACGTGGACCAGCCCATCGCCCGGTGGCGCTTCGACCTCGAACCCCGAGGGGCGGGCGCGACGCAGCTGACCATGTGGGCCAAGGTCGGTACCGCGACGTCCGGGCTCACGATGGCCGTCGAGGCCCGCCCCGACCGCGAGGAGGGCATCGTGGCCGCCCGCCTCGAGGAGTGGCGGGCCAACATGGCGGCCACCCTCGACGGCATCAAGGCCCTGGCCGAGCAGCCCCGCCGCTGAGGCGGGCGGCTGGCCGACCGGTCTCCTACGTGGTCGACCTGCCCAGGAAGACCAGCAACACGACGGCGACGAAGGCGGCGACGAAGAGGTAGCCGATCACCAGCCCGGCGATGGCCAGGCCCTTGCCGCCGGTGCCGTTGCGCTTGATCGCCCCCAGGGCCAGGTGGCCGCAGATGATCCCGCCGATGGCGCTCAGCCCGCAGGCGAAGCCGAGGATCGACAGCACCAGCGACCAGATGGCCAGTGGTTCGGTGCGGGCCGAGGGCACCCCGGCCATCCCCCCGGCGGCGGCGTTGGCGGTCCAGGCGGTTCCGTCCCAGTACCTCTGGCCGCCCGGGTTGGACGGATCGGCGTACCAGCCGGCGGGAGGTCGTGGTTCTGGGGTCACCGTTGTCTCCGGTCGCCTGTCGGAGAGGCATCGGTGGGATCCCCGCCGGTGCCCCGCTCACCAGGTGGTGAGCCGGGCCCCATGATGCTCCTTGGCCGGCCGCCGCGGAGGGGATGCTCCTCGGGTGCGCCCAGTGCCCGCCGGGGATCGACCGTCGCTCGGCGATTGCGTCGACACGGCTCCGCTCGCGATCGAGCCCGGGGGTGAGGCGATCGCTAGCTGCCGGTCAGCGCGTGGTCGTCCTCGGAGGCATCGGACGATCCGGCATCGGAGGAGCCGCTGTCCGAGGAGTGGCGGTCGGAGGACGGCGCGTCTCCGGAGGTGCGGCCGGCCAGGAGGTAGAGCACGGGACCGACGACGTTGACCGAGATGACCAGGGCCCACAGGGCCTTGGGGCCCCGCACCTTCTCGGACGGTCGGCGGGCCAGGTCGATCCACGCGGCGGCCGCCATGGAGACCTGCACCACACCGGCAGCCACGAGCGTCGCCCGTTGGCTCGACTCCATGTCGTGCCAGCGCTTCTTGCCGACCCGTTTCGCCGCCTTGGCCGGCAGCGCCGCCACGGCCTTGGTGGGCAGCACATCCACTGCCTTGGCGGGGATCGACTTCTTCTTGTTGCGGGTCAGGGCCATCGTCGCCTCCTGGGTCGTCGTGATCGGTCGTTCGGGCCGGTCGGTGGTCGTCCCCACGTGCCGTCGGTGCGGCGCGCGAGATCTCGCAGGGTCCTACCCGATCGGGCGCCGCATCGGTCCTGTCGGTGATCGGGTCGTCGCTCAACCGAAGCGGGCGCGGTCCAACAGCAGCTCGCTCTCCTCCTTGTGGAGGCGCTCGTCGTAACCGATCTGGCGGAAGAGGTCGGCGAGGCTGTCGAAGGCCCCGAAGTCCTCGGTGAACTGGCCCTCGTAGCGCTCGGTCTCCCACTCGGGGTGCTCGTCGACGAGCAGGGCGTACTCGTGCTCGGCGTGATCCTCGAAGTCCGCGTTGAGCCGGTAGCTCCAGTGCGGGTTCACCGCGAACATGAACCACGACAGCTGGTAGTAGGCGAAGGCCAGCAGCTGGGGCACGATGCGGGTGCGGATCCAGGGGCGCCGGTCACCGCTGGTGAGCTCCTCGAGGATGAGCAGGTGCCACTGCTCGTTGTCCTGCTCGAAGCGGGCGGTGCGCACCCGGTCGAACACCCGCCGGGCGAAACCGGTCTGGCGGGAGGTGTGGGTGACGGCGACGTAGGCGACGTTCTCCCAGGCCTGGTACGGCACCCGGGCCACCAGCTCGAGGACCCGGAACTTCTCGAGGGTCCGCGCTTCGCCGTAGAGCAGGTCCATCACCGCGAACAGGCCGCGGGCGCTGAGCGACGCCCGGCGCCTCGGGGTGCCCATGGTGGCCCGCTGCTCCTCGACGAGGCGATCGTGGTCGAGGCGTTCCATGGGGCCGAAGGGCTTTCGCTCCCCGATCGCGGCGGTCACGGGGCCGATGCGCTCGGACATGTGTCTCCTCTGGGTCGTGTCGACGGACACGAGGGCACCGAGGCGGACCACGGGACCGCCCGGTCCTCGTCCACCCCCGAGGGTAGAGGGGCCGCGTCCGGTCCGGACCTCGCCATCGCGCCCGAAACCGGACGGTCAGCGACGCAGGGGCAGGCGCCGCAGGGCGGACAGGGCGCCGGACATCACCTTGGCGTAGGCCGCCACCGGCATCCCCGGTCGCGGGCCGATCGGCAGCAGCCGCTGCACGGCGATGGTCTGGGGTTCGGTGTACTTCACGATGCCTTCGTGGCCGTGGCGGCGCCCCACGCCCGACTCCTTCATGCCGCCCATCGGGGCGTCGATCGAGCCCCACGTGGCCGCGTAGCCCTCGTTCACGTTCACCGTGCCGGCCCGGATGCGCCGGGCGAGCGCCTCACCCCGGGTGCCGTCGGTCCACACGCTGGCGTTGAGGCCGTAGGTGGTGTCGTTGGCCAACTCGAGGGCCTCCTCGGCGTCGCGGACGCGTTGGACGGCCACGACCGGCCCGAACGTCTCGGTGCGGGCCAGCTCCATGTCGTCGGTGACGTCGGTGAGCAGGGTGGGCTCGTAGAACAGCGGCCCGAGGTCGGGTCGGGCCCGGCCCCCGGTGAGCACCCGGGCGCCCTTGGCCACCGCGTCGTCGACGTGGGCGTTGACGACCTCGAGCTGCTGTTCGCTGACCAGCGACCCCACCTCGTGCTCCCAGTCGAACCCGGCGCCCACCGACATCGACGCCACCCGCTCGACGAGCGCAGGCACGAACCGGTCGTACACGGCGTCCTCGACGTACATGCGCTCGATGCTGATGCACAGCTGCCCGGTGTTGGAGAAGCAGGCCCGCACGGCCGCCTCGACCGTGGTGTCCACGTCGGCGTCGGCCAGCACGATCATGGGGTTCTTGCCGCCGAGCTCGGCCGAGAAGCCGATGAGGTGGCGCCCGCACTGCTCGGCCACGATGCGCCCGGTGGCGGTGGAGCCGGTGAACATCAGGTAGTCGACCCGCTCGATCATGGGTGTCCCGAGCGTCGAGCCCGCCCCGGTGACCACGCCGAACACGTCGTGGGGGACCCCGGCCTCGTAGAGCAGCTCGACCGCGGCGAGCGCGGTGAACGGGGTCTGGGCGTCGGGCTTGAGCACCACGGCGTTGCCGGCCATGAGGGCGGGCACCGCGTCGCTGACGGCGAGCGTGAGCGGGTAGTTCCAGGGGCTGATCACCCCGATCACGCCCTTGGGGTGGTGCACCACGGTGGTGCGGGTGAGACCCGGCAGGGCACCCTGGCGGCGCCGGGGGCGCAGGTGCCGCTCGGCGGTGTTGGCGTAGTAGCGGGCCGTCATGGCCACGTCGAGGAGTTCCTCGAACGCCGAGAGTCGAGCCTTGCCCGTCTCGAGTTGGGTGAGGTCGAGCAGGTCGTCCTGGTGGGCGAGGACCAGGTCGTGGAAGCGCAGGAGCACCTGGCGGCGCTCCTCGAACGAGCGGTCCGCCCACCCCTTCTGCGCGGACCGGGCCCGCTGCACGGCGAGCTCGACGTCGTCGGCGTCGCAGGTCGGCACCTCGCCGACGAGCCGCCCGTCGTAGGGGGCATGGGAGGGCTGGTGGGGCCGTTCACCCACCGTCGTCACCAGCCCGGCCAGGCGCTCGATGCGCTCGGCGCTGGACCAGCGGGTCGGCGCCGGGTGGGGGGCACGCTGGCCCCGGAGCTCGTCGGCGGGGTCGAACGTCTCGACGGGTGGGATGCTCACGGTGGGCTCCAGACGGCTGCGGACAAGCTTCGACGGTCTCTACCCTCGCCGACCGCCCGCCTCCCCGCACGCCACCCTCGGCGCCGCTCGGTTGCCCCTCCGGCGCAGTGGGCCGGTCAGCGCAACCCGGCTCCGAGGCGCTCGAAGCAGGCGGTCACCAGCCCGGGGAGCTGTGGCTCCCCGTCGCTTGCCAACCACTCCTGTAGCGAGGCGCGCATCGAGGCGAGGGCGGCACCGGCCATGAGTCGGGTGGTGAGGTCGGGGTGGCCCGGGTCGCCGATGCGCGACGCCAGGGCATCGGCCAGGGAGACCTCCCAGCCGGCCTGCAGGTGGAGAGACCGGGCGAACACGGTCGGGGAGCCGGCCATGATCCGGAAGCGGCGCAGCAGCTGGTCCTTCTCGGACTCGTAGTCGGCGGCCACCTCCACGAACGAGTGCTCGAGCGCCGACCAGGGCGCCAGCCCGGGGGGTTGGCCACCCAGCACGGCGATGATGCGGGCCAGACGGTCGCCGTGGTCGGCGACGACCACGTCCTCCTTGGTGGCGAAGTAGTGGAAGAAGGTGCGGGGGGAGATGCCCGCCTCGGCCGCGATGGCGTCGACGGTGGTGGCATCGAACCCGTCGCGGTCGAACAGGTCCAGTGCGGCATCCTCCAACCGGCGGCGGGTCTCGACCTTCTTGCGTTCTCGCAGGCTCTCGGCCACGGGCAGACGGCCTCCGGGTCAACGGGCGGACAGGAATACCGTATCAGTCACTGCAAACTTGCAGGGACTGCAAAAAACGGTAGGCTGAGGACCACTCGACGGCAGGAGGCCCTCCCATGGGCAGATGGTTGCACCGCACCGGTTCGTTCTCGGCCCGTCGGGCCCGCTGGGTGGTGCTCGGCTGGGTCGTCGTCGCCCTCGTCATCGGCGTGTCCAGCCGCACCATCGGGGGCGACGCCGTGGACGATTTCTCCGTCCCCGGCGTCGAGTCGCAGGCGGCCAGCGACCTCCTCGAAGAGCGCTTCCCCGAGCGGTCCGGCGCCACCGCCCTCGTCGTCTTCCACGTCGACGAGGGGGCCGTCACCGATCCCGAGGCCGCCGGTGCCATCGCGGCCACCACCGACGCCGTCGCCGGGGTGCCCGGGGTGGTGGGCGTGACCGACCCGCTCGCCAACCCCATGAGCATCTCCGCCGACGGCACCACCGCGTTCGCCTCCGTGCAGTTCGACGCGTCGACCGCCGAGCTCGGCCGCGGCACCCTCGACGACCTCGTCGACACGCGCCAGGCCGCCGCCGGCAGCGTCGTCACCGTCGAGTACGGCGGCGAGCTGCCCACGGTGCTGAAGGAGGAGTCCACCGGGCCGGCCGAGGCCATCGGCATCGTGGCCGCCCTGATCATCCTCTTCGTCATGTTCCGCAGCGTCACCGCCATGGGCCTGCCGCTGCTCACGGCCCTGCTCGGGCTGTTCACCGGCCTCGGCCTCGTCGCCCTGCTGGCCGGCGTCATCGAGATCCCCAGCATGGCCTCCAAGCTCGGCACCATGATCGGGCTCGGCGTGGGCATCGACTACGCCCTGTTCGTCCTGAGCCGCCACCGCGACAACGTCGCCGCCGGCATGGACGTGCACGAGTCCATCGCCCGCACCAACGCCACCGCCGGCAAGGCCGTCGTCATCGCCGGCTCCACCGTGGTCGTGGCCATCCTCGGCCTGCAGTTCGCCGGCATCCCCTTCGTCGCCGCCCTCGGCTACGCCGCCGCCCTGGTGGTCGCCGTCGCGGTGGTGGTCGCCGTCACCCTGCTGCCCGCCCTGCTCGGTCTGGCCGGCACCCGGATCCTCGCCCGGCGCGACCGGGCCGGCGTCCCCGTGGCCCCCGAGACCCGGCGCGGCGGCTGGGTTCGCTGGGCCCACTGGGTGGCCCACCACCCGTGGCGGTCGGCCGTGGCCGCCACCGCCGTGCTGCTGGTGCTGGCCGTCCCCGCCCTCGACATGCAGCTGGGCCAGGCCGACGCCGGTTCGGCCCCGACCGACACCACCCACCGCCAGGCCTACGACCTGCTGGCCGACGGCTTCGGCGACGGGTTCAACGGGCCGCTGGCCCTGGTGATCGATCTCGGTGCCGACCCCGACGCCGTCGTGGCCGACCAGGTGTCGGCTGCCGTCGGCGAGGATCCCGGGGTCGAGGCCGTCTCCCCCGCGCAGATGAACGCGGCCGGCGACACCGCCCTCGTCACGGTGATCCCCACCACCAAGCCCCAGGACGTCGCCACCTCCGACCTGGTCCACCGTCTGCGCGACACCACCCTGCCGGCCGTCACCGACGGCACCGACGCCCAGGTCGCCGTCGGTGGGCCGACCGCCCGGTTCATCGACCAGTCCGACCGCATCGGCGAACGCCTGCCCTGGTTCATCTTCGGCGTCGTCACCGTTTCGTTCCTGTTGTTGATGGTCGTGTTCCGCTCGATCCTCGTGCCCCTCAAGGCGGCCCTGCTCAACCTCCTGGCCATCGGCGCCGCCTACGGCGTGGTCGTCGCCGTGTTCCAGTGGGGGTGGGGCCGCAGCCTCATCGGGCTCGACGAGGCGGTCCCCATCGCCTCGTTCGTGCCCATGATGATGTTCGCCATCCTCTTCGGGCTGTCGATGGACTACGAGGTGTTCATCCTCAGTCGCATCCGAGAGGAGTACCACCGGGGCCACAGCAACATCGACAGCGTGGTGGAGGGACTGGGCGCCACGGCCAAGGTCATCACCGCCGCCGCCCTCATCATGATCAGTGTCTTCCTGGGTTTCGTGGCCAGCCCCGACCCGATCGTGAAGATGATGGGGGTGGGTCTGGCCACCGCGGTGGCCCTCGACGCCACCATCGTGCGCATGGTGCTGGTGCCCTCCACCATGGCCCTGGTGGGCGACCCCAACTGGTGGTTGCCCCGTTGGCTCGACCGGCTCCTGCCCCACCTCGACGTCGAGGGAGAGCCGCCGGCCGCGGTGGCCGAGACCGCCGAGGGTGCCGAGGGTGCCGACCCACTCGGCGGCGAGCAGTCGGGGACGGCCCATGCCCCGGCCCGCGTCGAGGCGTAGGCCGCCCCGCCTGAGATCGTCCCGTGCCAGCCCGACCGAGGGGCTCCGGCCTCAGCGCACCAGTTCGAGGTCGGTGATCTGGTAGCGGAAGAACTCCCCCTCGGCGAAGCGGGGCGAGCCGTACCACCAGCCGATGCGGCCCTCGTTGGCGATGGTGACCCCGTCGAAGGTGGCCCAGCCCAGGGCATCGCCGCCGAACGGCACCCGCCGCCACGTGCCGGACTCGTCGGGGTCGCCCCACCGCTCGAACCAGAACCGCAGCAACCGTCCGTCGGCGTCGACGTGGAGGTGCACGTCGACGGTCTCGTCGCCCATCGAGCAGGTGACGACCAGGTGGCTGTCGTCGAGGGCCCGCCACGTCGTCCCGAAGCGGGGGAGCAGGGCGGTGGGCGCCCACACCGACTCGGCCGCGCCGCGCCCGGCGGCGGAGCGGCTGACGTCCGGACCGTCGGCGTGCACGACCACCTTGCGCCCGAGGAGGCGCCAGTCGAGCGCTCCCTGGCCGTCGAAGAAGTGGTCCGAGCCCCGGATGACCCCCCGCACCGAGGCCGGCCACACGAACCCGAGGCCCGGCGCGAGGGTCTCGGTCGCCCGGAACGGCCACCACCGCTCGCCGAGGCGGATGTGACCGGCCATGGTCAGGTGCACGGCCCGAGCCAGCGGGACCCCCGGCGCGATGGCGGCCCGGAACCACCGGGCCACCGGGTCGGGTAGGCCCAGCAGCTCGTCCTCGGCGAAGGTCTCGGCGTCGGCGGGCACCTCCAGCGCCCGGCGCATGGTGCGCACGTCCGGAGCGGTCTTCGCCGACTTGGTGCCCATCCTCGGTCCCTTCCTCGGAGCTCTCGACCCCCACCATGGCCCAACCGCCCCGCCGACGCCACGGCGGCCGCCGTCTCCTCGTGCACCACCCCTGCATCCCCCAGACCGTGGCGCTCCTCCGCATCGACCGTCCCGATCACGCCGTCGACTCGGCCCGTCGGGACCGGCCGTGCGGCGCCGGCTGATGCCCTCCGACCTCTACGCTCGCCGCTTCCTCGTCGGCGCCGTGCTGTTGTTGCCCGAGCGGGTTCGCGATCCGTCCCCCGACTGAGCGTCAGTCGGCCAGGGTGCCGCCGAAGATCTGCCAGGCCAGGGCCGTCTTGGCCGTCAGGCTCAGCACCAGGTACACCTTCTCGCCGTACAGGTAGTCGGCGAAGCGTCCCTTGCCCCGGTACTGCAGCCACTGGTTGATGGCGAAGGTGTTGAACAGCACGAACAGGGTCACGAAGATCACGTAGACGAAGGTGGGCACCCCGTCACCGTCACCGGCCTGCTGGGTCGCCGTGATGAGCGAGATGGTGATGACGATCCAGGGCACGATGCCGGCGATGCAGCCGAACACGAACGGCCACCAGTTCACCGACTCACGGTCTTCGGGGTTGACCTGCTCCATCACCAGTCCGAACAGGATCATGGCGGCGTTGACGCCGAAGAGGGCGATCACGGCATAGAGGTCGTTGATCCCGGTGAGCAGCCCGATCAGCACGATCATCAGCGAGGCGCTCACCGAGTACTCGATCCAGCGGGCGTAGTTGCGACCCCGGCGCAGGTTGGCCTCGTACCACTGCCGCACCGGGGGAACGACCATCAACAGGTGGTCGGCGGCGGCGAGGAACAAGAAGAGGGCGATGCCCAGGGGCAGGCTGAAGTCGAAGAAGGTCACCGAGTCGGTGATGGGGGCACCCGGCGGCCCGGTGGGCACGTTGGCGACGATGGGGATGGCGAACGAGGTGCTGAGCACCAGGATCGCCACGCCCTGGGCGAGGTGCACCACCCCCACGCCGAGGTTCCAGGCGCGCAGGTTGCTCAGGCGGCCCTGTTCCTCGGGGGTGGCCGCGGCGGATCGGTCCAGGTCGGTGGCCATGCGCGGCACAGTAGGGCGACCGCATCGCCCGTGCTGGGCTCGGGCCGACCGGCGGCGGCCCCGGTCAGGACCGGGGGCGGGCGGGGACGGTGCCGAGGCGGCCCGCGTTGAAGTCCTCGACCGCCTCGAGCAGCTGCGCCCGGGTGTTCATGAGGAACGGGCCGTAGTGGGCGACGGGCTCCTTGATGGGCAGCCCGCCCAGCACCAGCACCTCGAGCTGGGGGAACTCGTCGGTCTGGTGGCCGGCGGCCTCGATGCGCAGGGCGTCGCCCGGGCCGAACAGGGCCAACTGGTGGTTGTCGACCGGTCGGCGTTCGGTGCCGGCGAAGCCGTGGCCGCCGAGCACGTAGGCCATGGCGTTGAACGCCGGGTTCCAGTTCAGCTCCAGCGTGGCGCCCGGCTGGAGGCTGACATGGGCGTAGGTGATGGGCGTGTAGGTCGAGCCGGGGCCCTCGTGGCCGTCGAGGTCGCCGGCGATGAGGCGCACGAGGGCGCCGCCGTCGGGGCTGGAGAGCAGGGTGAGGTCGTTGCGGCCGATGGCCTGGTAGCGGGGCTCGGCGAACTTGTCGCGTGCCGGCAGGTTCACCCACAGCTGCACCCCGTGGGTGCGTCCGCCCGAGCGGGTGAAGGCCTCGGTGGGCACCTCGTCGTGCAGGATCCCGGCGCCGGCCGTCATCCACTGGGTGTCGCCCTCGCCGATGACGCCGCCCCCACCGTGGGAGTCGTGGTGCTCGATGACCCCGTCGAGCACGTAGGTGACCGTCTCGAACCCCCGGTGGGGGTGCCACGGCGCGCCGACGGGCTCGTTGGGGGCGTAGTCCACCGGACCGAGCTGGTCGAGGAGGAAGAAGGGGTCGCTGTCGGCGGTGTGCACCCCGCCGGGGAAGGGGCGCCACACCTCGAAGCCGGCACCCTCGACGGCGTGGTGCGCGGCGATCACGTCGCGCACCGGGCGCGGGGTCACGTCGGGCCCCGGCCGGGTGAGGCGGGGGAGCACCAGGGGGTCGGTGACGGTGATGGCGGGCATGTCTCCTCCAACGTCATTGCGCGCGCAAATGTTCCGCCTTCCCGAGCGGAATGCCGCCGGGGCCGGGCGGCGTTGGCCAGTCCATGGACCTCACCGCCGCCATGGCCTACCTCCGCGAACGTCGCAACGGGGTGCTCGTCACCCTCAAGTCCGACGGCCGCCCGCAGAGCTCGAACATCATCTACGTGGTCGGCGACGACGATGTCGTACGCGTCAGCGTCACCGACGACCGGGCCAAGACCCGCAACATGCGACGCGACCCCCGGGTGTCGCTGCACGTGAGCGCCGACGACTTCTGGTCCTACGTGGTGGTGGAGGGCGACGCCGACCTGAGCCCCGTGGCCACCGATCCCCACGACGCCACCGTCGACGAGCTCGTCGAGCTGTACCGCGCCATGCAGGGCGAGCACGGCGACTGGGACGAGTACCGCGCCGCCATGGTGGCCGACCAGCGCCTGGTGCTGCGCCTGCGTCCCACCCATGCGTACGGGATGCTCGGCCGCTGACGACGGCTGACGGTCGCCGGCTTCTGCCGGCCACGGTCGAGCGTCGACACCCGCCGTCGCACGGCCGGACGCATCGGCCCGGCGGGCCCGCCGCATCCCCGCCCGGCCCGGGCCCCGTCGGCCCGTACGGACGTTCGTGTCGCAGGGGTCTGGGAAGATGGATCTCGTGGTCGGGCGGCGGGCTCGGCGGGGTCGGCGGGCTGGCCCGCGCCGTCTCGGTGCCCGGCCACACCCCGGTCGGCGGGCGGCTGGGTCGAGCCGGTTCGCTGGTCAGGTGGTGGGGAAGGCGGGGATGACTTCGCGGCCGTAGAGGCGGATCATCTCAGCGATGTCGTCGAACCCGCCGAGCGAGGCCTTGGCGCTGGCTCCGGGCAGCCCGGCGCCGAAGGCGGCGTGCACGTGCTCGCAGCCGGTGAGGTCGCGGTAGCGCTGGACCTGGGCGATGACGTCGTCGGGGGCGCCGAAGAGCAGGCGGTCGGCGGCGATCTCCTCGGCGGGCACGTCCTCGCCGGCGTCGATGCGGGCGAAGAGGGCCTTCTCCTCGTCGTCCTCCACCGACTCGCGCCAGTGCTCCATGAGCCCGCCCACGTACTCGGGCAGCACCTCGTCCATCACCTGGCGACGGTCGGCGCCCACCCACGCGTAGCGCCGCAGCACCCAGTCCGGCGTGGTGCCGGCCGCCGCGCACGACGCCCGGTAGACCTCCAGGCACGACAGGGCCTTGCCGAGTGACTGCACCGGCCCGCACAACCAGGCGTCGCCCAACCGGGCGGCCCGGTCCACGGCGGCGTCGGCCACGCCGGCCACCCACAACGGCGGGTGCGGGTCCTGCACCGGGCGGGGGTGCACGGTGAGCTCGGGGAACGACCAGAAGCGGCCGTCGTAGGAGGTCTCCTCCTCGGTCCACACCAGCTTGAGGATGCGCAGGGCCTCCTCCATGCGGGCGCCGCGCTGGCGGAAGTCCGACCCGTGCACCTGGTACTCGAGGGGCCACCACCCGAGCCCCACTCCGAGCGAGATGCGCCCACCGGACAGCTGGTCGATGGTGGCCACCTGCTCGGCCACCCGCACCGGGTTGTGCACGGGCAGCTGGAAGATGCCGGTGCCCACCCGGAGCGTGGAGGTGCGCGCCGCCACCGCGGCGAGGAAGGTGAGGGGGTCGGCCATGTTGCCCGGCATGAAGTGGTGGTGGCCGATGGTGACCGTGTCGAAGCCGCACTCCTCCGCCAGCACGGCGAGGTCGAAGGTCTCCCGGAACGGGTCCGGGGCCGACAGGTCCTTCAGCAACGGCAACGACAACGAGAACTTCAACGACGGCACTCCATCGGCTTCGAGGGCGCCCCGGCGGGGCGCGACGGGGAGACGGTCCGAGGTCGGGAGTGACCTCGGCGGGAGGCCGGCCTCAGGCCGAGGCCGGCTCCGGAGCGGGCGGCATGTCGATGCCGATCAGCTCGGCGGTGATGGCGGCCACCGGGTTGTGCACGGCCATGGTGAGCGCCGCGGGACCCAACGACATGGAGTACATCTCGGCCAGCTTCACCATGACGAGGCAGAACTGGAAGCCGCCGAGCACCTCGTAGAAGTCGACGTGCGTGGCCGGGCGGCCCATGTGGCGCTCCCACTCGGCGATCGTCTGGGCCCGGTCGAGCATGCCCTCGAGGAGCGGTGCACCGTTGCCCTCGGTGGAGTAGCGCTGCAGGAAGAGCCACCACCCGAGATCGGACTCGGGGTTGCCGAGCGACACCATCTCCCAGTCGAAGACCCCGATGACCTCGGTGCCGCGGTACATCTGGTTGCCGGGGCGGGCGTCGCCCCAGCACAGGGCGGTGTGCTCGCCGTCGTCGGGCCAGTTGGCCATCAGCCACTCGAACGCCGGGTGGGCGATCGGGTGCTGCTCGCCCTTGGTGGCCCACTCCAGATAGCTGGCGAAGTAGTTGCGCCGCTGCTCCGGTCCGAGCTCGCCGTGGTGGGTCTGGTCGAGGTGGTGCAGGCCCACGGCCTGCCAGTCGACCTTGCCCACCCGGGTGAGCACCTCGACCGCGTTGCGGTGCCACTCGTTGCGCTCGTCGACGGTCATGTCGACCACGAAGCCCTCGACCGTGTAGGGCGGGGCGTCGCCCGGGACCAGCCCGTGGAGGCGGTCCATCACGAAGAACGGGGCGCCCAGCACCGCCGGGTCGTCCTCGGCCCACCGGGTGCGGGGCACGGGCACGTCGGTGTCGTACAGGGCCTGCATGACCTCGTACTGGTGGGCCAGCAGTTCGCTCTCCGGGAACAGCTTGTGCACCAGGGGCTGGCTGCGCAGCACCAGCTCGGCGGCCTCGTCGGTGCCGTCGGGGTTGGTCCAGCGGGCGTCGAGCAGGAACGTCTCGTTGGAGAAGCCGCTCGACTGCGGCACCTCGAGGCTGGTGATCTCCACGCCGGACGCTTCGGGCATCTTGTCGGCGAGCCACCGCTCGAGTGCGACCTTGACCTCTGCGGGATCGCGTTGACCTTCGACCGGCATGTGGTGCCCCCCTGGACCTGGCGAATCGGTGAACGGCACCCGACCTCCGGGTGACCGACGTCGCACTCTACGCCGTCGGGTCGGGGGCCTGTCCCGCAGGATCGGGCCGAGCGTCCTCCGCCGCGGTCAGTCGCAGCAGGAGTCGCGCCACCCGCACCCGGTGCAACGGAAGTGGGCGTGCTCGGGAGCCATGTCGCCGCCGCAGTGGGGGCAGTCGATGAACGTGCCGAGCGGTGATCGGGCGCAGCCGGCCGGAGGGGCGGCGGCGCTCACCGGGGTGGGCCCGGGATGCGCAGTGGTGGGTGGTTCGGCCATGGTCCCAGCCTGGCGCGGCGACGCCGCCCGGTCGGGGACCCGTGGTGGTCCCGGCCGGACGGCGTCATCGACCGTCGGGAGGGCTCAGCTCTTGTGGATCTGCTGGGTCAGGTAGTTCTCGACGCCGAGCTGCTCGATGAGGTTGAGCTGGGCGTCCAGCCAGTCGGCGTGCTCCTCCTCGCCCTCGAGGATGTGCTCGAGCAGCTCCCGCGAGCCGTGGTCGTGGCGGTCGCTGCACAGCTCGATGCCCCGGGTGAGGCGCTCGACGGCCTCCGTCTCCACCTCGAGGGCCAGCTTGAGCTTCTCGGGGACGGTCTCGCCCACCCGCACCGCGCCCAGGCGCTGCAGGTTGGGTACGCCGTCGAGGTAGAGGATGCGCTCGATGAGGGCCTCGGCGTCCTTCATCTCGTCGATCGACTCGTCGCGGAACTGGTGGCCGAGGCGCTCGTAGCCCCAGTTCTCGCACATCTTGCCGTCGATGAAGTACTGGTTGATCGCCGTGAGCTCGGCGGTCAGGACCTCGTTGAGGATCTCGATGACGTCGGGGTTGCCGTTCACGAGGTTCGCTCCCAGGGGGGTGGGCCGCCCCTGAAATCAGGCGACGGCGACGCGGATTCCGTAGATCTGCTCGACCGGCTGGCCGGTGCGGGCTGCCAGCAACTCTGCCAGAGCCGGATGGCATCCGCCGCAGCGGGTGCCGGCACCACAGACGTCACCGATCTCGTCGATCGTGCGCGCGCCCTTGTCGACGGCCTTGCGGACCTTGCGGTCGTTGACTCCTCGACAGTGGCAGATGATCACGCGGGACCCACCTGTGGCGAACTCGAGGCATTCGGTGATCCGAACGCTTCCGTTAAGTCTGCCTAACGAGAGTGAGTTGGTCAACCCCCTGTTCGCCCTCCCGGGTGAGGGGCGATCAGGCGCCGTGGGTGGGGAACCCGGGGACGAGGCCGTAGAGGGGGTCGTCAGGACCGCGACGGCCGACCCCGATGCCGTCGGGGATCGGCCAGGCCTGCTCGGGGGTCACGGCCTGCACCCACTCGGTGGTGGCCACCCGCCGGGCGATGCGCCATCCGTTGGCGTCGCGGCGTTCGAAGCGGTCGAGGAACCGGAAGCCGATGGTGAGGTTCAGCTTCGGGTCGGGATCGCTCGAGCGGTGGTGGGCGATGCCGTAGGTCTCGGATCGGGCCAGGTCGCCCTCGACCTCCACCAGCTGGTTGGCGACCAGGTGGAAGGTGGCGTCGTAGCGGCCGAGCAGGCGCTCGACCCAGGCCAGGTACTCGTCGACGGTGCCCACGAACGTGCCGTGGTCGTCGATGGCGTCGGGGTGGTAGCAGGAGCGCACCAGGGCCAGGTCCATGCGGTCGATGCCCCGGCAGTAGTGGCGCACCACGTCGCGGATGGCCTCGACGTCGACCAGGCGGGCCAGGGTCGCGGGATCGGTGGCCCGGGCCGACTGCGCAGGCCGGCCGGCGTCGGGGGTCTGGCCGGCGTCGGTGGGTGGGCCGGGATCGTCGGTGGTCCGGCTGGGATCGGCGGCGTCGGGGCCCACCATCAGTCCCCCGTGGGGCGCGGGGTGGCGGCCGGCGCCGACGACGATCCGCCGTCGACCACGACCTCGGCGCCCGACACGTACGAGGCGTCGTCGGAGGCCAGGTAGCAGACGACCGAGGCCACCTCCTCGGGTTGGCCGGCCCGTTGCAGGGGGATGCCCGCGAAGCGGGCGTCGCCCATGCCGGTGGTGTCCGGCGGCAGCATCGACGTCTCGATGGGCCCGGGCATCACCGCGTTGACGCGGACGCCCTCGGGCCCGAGCTCCTGGGCCGCGGTGCGGGTGAGGCCCCGCAGGGCCCACTTCGACGCGCCGTAGGCGCCCTGCCACGCGTAGCCGTGCACCGAGGCGAGGGACACCACGTTCACGACCGCCCCGCCTCCGTGCTGGCGGAACGCCGGGAGGACGGCCTGCAGGCCGAGGAACGGGCCGATGGCGTTGACGTCGAACGCCCGGCGCAACCGGTCGGCGGTCTCGTCCTCGAGGGGGCGCCGCCAGTAGACGCCGGCGTTGTTGACCAACACGTCGAGGCGCCCGAAGGCGGTGCCGGCCAGCTCCACCGCCGCCGTCCAGCCATCGGCGTCGGTGACGTCGTGGGTGAGGAACCGCGCCGCGCCGCCGAGGTCGGCGGCCACCGCCTCCCCCTCGTCGGTGAGCACGTCGGTGAGCACCACCCTCGCCCCTTCGGCGACCAGGCGGCGGGCGATGGCCTCGCCCATCCCTCGTCCGGCACCGGTCACGATCGCCACCTTGTCGTCGAAGCGGCCGTCGGTCATCGAGCTCCCCCTGGGTCGGCGTCGGATCCGTCGGGCACCTTGACAGATCCGCAGGGCCCGCGCTCGACTGCCGCCGGGCCGGCACCAGGCGGGCCCGACGAGATCGATGGGGGAAGCAGATGCACGCGATGGGCGCAGTGGTCATCACCGGTGGGGCGTCGGGGATCGGTCGGGCCAGCGCCCGCGCCGTCGCCGCCCAGGGCCGAGGGGTGGCCCTGTGGGACCTCGACGGTGACCGGGCCGCCGCCGAAGCCGCGGCCATCGCCGAGGAGTTCGGGGTGGCCGCCCACGGCCACCAGATCGACGTCACCGACGCCGCCGCCTTCGACGCCGCCATCGACGCCAGCCGTCAGGTGGTGGGGCCCATCGGCGGTCTCGTGCACGCCGCCGGTGTGGTGCGCGCCGACGGCCTCGGCCAGCTCGACGCCGACGCCTGGGACGCCGTGCTCGACGTGAACCTGCGGGCCTTCCCGCTGCTCACCCAGGCCCTGTTGCCCGAGCTGCGCTCGGTGTCGGGGGCGGCCGTCGTCGGCATCTCGTCGATCGAGGGGTGGATCGGCAACGGTGCCATCCCCGCCTACTGCGCCTCCAAGGCCGGACTCCTCGGTGCGGTGCGGTCCATGGCCGCCCAGCTCGGCCCCGAAGGGGTGCGGGTCAACGCCGTGTGCCCCGGCTACATCGAGACGCCGATGCTGGCCGACGCCCTCGAGGTGCCGGGCCTGCGCGAGGAGTTCTCCAACTCGTCGGTGCTCGGCCGGGTGGGCCAGCCGGAGGAGATCGGCGCCCCGGTGGCGTTCCTGTTGTCCGACGCGGCGTCGTTCATCACCGGCGCCTCCATCGTCGTCGACGGCGGGACGACAGCCGTCGACTGACACCCGCTCCCGGGTCACCGGGTCGCCGGGTCAGCCAGGCGGGGGCCAGGGGGCGATCTTGGGCCACGGGGCGGCCTCTTCGATCTGGGAGGCCACCTGCAACAAGATGCCCTCGCGGTTGTGGGTGGCCACGAACTGGGCGCCGATGGGCAGGCCGTCGTCGTCGTGGCCGGCGGGCACCGACATGGCCGGCATGCCGGTGACGTTGGCGGGGGCGGTCATCTCGCTGTACGCCCCCGCCCGGGTGAACATGGCCTCGGGGCTGGTGGTGTCGAGCCAGCCCAACTCGGGCACCCGGGGGTTCAGCGTGGGGCACAGCCACAGGTCGTGGTCGACGAAGAAGTCGGCCACCGACCGGCTCACCACCTCGATGCCCTGCAGGGCGCGGTTGAGATCCTGCGCCGACATCTGCAGGCTGCGCTCGTGCATGAAGCGGACGAAGGGCTCGAGGTCGTCGTCGCCCAGCTCCCGGCCCAGCTCGGCCAGCCGCTCCTCGACCTGAGCCGCCGACATGGCGCCCATCACCACCGAGACGGCCTCGACGACCTGGCCCGGGTCGTAGACCGGGCGGGCCTCGGTGACCTCGTGGCCGAGCTCGGCGCACACCTTCGCCATCCGCTCGACGGCGGCGGCCACGGCCGGGTCGGCCGGGTTGCCCGCCACCGAGGAGGTGGAGAACCCGATGCGCAACGGGTGCGGAGGCTCGGCCAACACGGCCATGAACGTGCCTGCCCGCGGGGTGGGGGGCGCGTTGAACGGGTCGCCGGGCATCCCTCCGGCGGTGGCGTCGAGGATGGCGGCGCTGTCGCGCACGGATCGGGTGAGGGCATGGCCGACCGAGAGCGGATACGAGAAGAACGACGGCGCCGGCCACGACGGCGTGCGGGCCCGCGTGGGCTTGAGCCCGAACAACCCGCAGGCCGACGACGGGATGCGGATGGATCCGCCGCCGTCGTTGCCGTGCCCGGCCGGCACCATGCCCCCCGCCACGGCGGCCGCGGTACCCCCGCTGGACCCGCCCGTGGAGTGGGTGGTGCGCCACGGGTTGCGGGTGGGTCCGTGCAGCAGGGGTTCGGTGCTGGCGTTCTTGCCGAACTCGGGGGAGTTGGTGTTGCCCAGGATCACCAGCCCGGCGGTCCGGTAGCGCCGGGTGAGCTCGCTGTCCTCGGCGGCGACGACGTCGGCGAAGAGCCGGCTGCCGCGGGTGGCGGGCAGGCCGGCCACGTCGCAGCCCAGGTCCTTGACCACGAAGGGCACGCCCTTGAGGGGGCCCTCGGGAAGCCCGGCGTCGACCTCGGCGAGCGCCTGCTCGAAGCGGGTGGCCACCACGGCGTTCAGGGCCGGGTTGCGTTCCTCGATCCGGGCGATCGAGGCCTCCACCAGCTCGCGAGGGGCGATCTCGCCGTTGACGACCATCCAGGCCAGGTCGAGGACGTCGCGAGTGTCGAGGAGCTCGGCGAGATCGGTCATCGGGGTGCCTCCAGGTGGGCGGCGTAGCGAGTCGTGTAGTCGGCGAAGCGTTCGGCCAGGGCGTCGGGTGACACGCCGAAGTCGTCGAGGGAGTACTGGTGGGAGCCGTGGGCCCCCTGGGTGTGGGTGGCGGCGTGGCGGTGCATGGCGTCGCTGGCCTCCGGCGAGAGGCGCTGGCCGAGCTGCTCGTAGACGGTGGTGACCGTGCCCATCGGGTCGGCCACCAGGTCGGCGTAGGCCACGTCGACGAAGCTACCCCCCTTGCCCCGGGCCTCCATGGCGTCGCGGAAGGCGCTCTGGCGCTCGAGCAGCGTGACCACCACGTCGGTCCAGGCCTCGGCGATGTAGGCGGTGCGGTCGGCGTCGCTGAAGGTGCCGGTGAGCGACCGCACCAGGCTCAGCACCGATGCCGTCACCCGCACCGGGTCGCGGTGGGTGAGCACGAACCGGGCGTCGGGGTAGACGGCGGCGAGGGCGGACGGGTCCACCAGGTGCACCGGCGACTTGAGCTGCCACTGGCCCGGGCACTGCGACTGGAGCACCTGCAGCACCTGGCGGTGGTAGCGGTAGGCCTCGGTGTGGTCGGCCGCGAACAGCCACCGGCGGTACGTCTCGACGTTGTACACGGTGGCCAGGTGGAGGCTGGTGAAGTGCTGGCCCAGCACGGTGGCGCACTCGACCGGCATGTCGGGCGGGTCGAAGTGGATGGCCTTGAACTCGGGGTTGATGAGGTCGAGCATGTTCGGCGCCTCCATGGCGGCGACGAAGCGGGGGTCCTCCCGGTAGCCCTGGGCGGTCGGCGGAGGCACCGACTCGTTGGCCTCCCAGGCCAGCAGCGAGCGGTTCGCGGGGTCGGCCCCCAACAGGTGGCTGAGCGCGGTGGTGCCGGTGCGGGGCAACCCGATGAGGAAGATCGGCGATTCGACCGACGCCGCCCCCACCTCGGGGTGGCGGGCGTGCCAGTCGGTGACCCGCAGACGGTTGGTGAGCGAACCGATCGCCATGGCCTCCACCGAGGCCTCACCGATGGCGTTCAGGGCGCCATCGGCGCCCGCCGAACCCAGGAACACCTCGAGGGCCTCCCGGTAGGAGGGGTGCCCGAAGTCGGTGAGACCGCCGGCGGCCTCGCTGGCTCGCTCTTCGAACCCGTCGGCATCGAACTGCATCGTCGTCCCTCCCCCGATCCCGGCCCCCTGCCGGGATCGGCCGACCGTAGTGGTCGGCAGCGGTGTCGTCACCAGGAGGAGAGCGGGTGCCGCTGCAGCCCTCGAGAGGGGACTGCTAGACACGCGCCATGACGAGCGACGCACCCCTCGACGGCACCCACGCCCTGGTGATCGGCGGCAGCAGCGGTATCGGCCTGGCCACGGCGCGCCTGCTGGCGGCCGACGGCTGCCGGGTCACCATCGCCGGGCGCGACGAGCAGCGCTTGGTCGACGCCCTGCGCGTCCTGGCGGCCGAGGGCCTCGAGGTGCACCCCTGCCCCTGCGACACCCTGCGCCCCATGGACGTGGCCGATGCCGTGGCCTTCGCGGCCGACGGCGACAGCCTCGAGATCGCGGTGACGGTGCCCGGAGGAGGGAGCCCCTCCCGCCTCGTCGACTACGACCCCGACCAGTTCAGTGCCGAGGTCGACCGCAACGTGCGCCCGGTGTTCCTCCTGCTCAAGTACGCCGTGCCGGCGATGCCGCCCGGCGGCTCCATCGTGGCCGTGTCGTCCACCGCCGCGGCCTTCTCCACAAAGGGCCTGGCCTCGTACAAGACCGGCAAGGCCGCCGTCGACGCGCTCGTCGAGGTGGCCGCCGACGAGCTCGGCGAGGAGGGCATCCGGGTGAACTCGGTGCGTCCCGGGCTCACCCGCACCGCCAGCACCACCGGTCTGTTCGCCGACGACGACATGATGGCGGCCTTCCTGGCCAACCAACCCCTCGCCCGCGGCGGTGAGGCGGACGACATCGCCCAGGCCATCCGCTACCTGGCCGGGCCGGAGTCGAGCTGGGTCACCGGCCAGCACCTCACCGTCGACGGTGGGCACACCCTGCGGGCCTTCCCCGACATGCGCCCGCCCCGCCCGGACGGCCAGGAGTCGGTGAGCGCCGCCGCCGAGGAGGCCGAAGAAGAGGTCGAAGCCGAGATCGAGGCCGCGGGCGAGGGCGAGACCCCGGTCCCCGCCGACGCATGAGCCCCGACGACGCCACCGGGGCCCCCGACCTGCCCGGTGGGTGGGGGCCGACCCTGGCCGACCTGTCGCAGCGCCGAGCCGCGTCGCGGGCCATGGGCGGCGAGGAGCGGTTGGCCAAGCGCCACGCCCGCGGCCTCATGGACGCCCGCCAGCGCGTCGAGCACCTGCTCGACCCCGGCACCTTCCGCGAGATCGGCACGCTGGTGGGCGAGTCCATCGCGTCCGACGGCATCGTGGCCGGCGCCGGCCGCATCGACGGCCGCCCGGTCATGGTCGGGGCCGAGGACTTCACCACCCTCGCCGGCTCGATCGGGCCGGGCAGCAGCTCCAAGCGCTATCGCATCGCCGAGCTGGCGCTGCGTGACCGCATGCCGCTGCTCATGTTGTTGGAGGGTGCCGGGCACCGCGGTGGCGGGGGAGGGGGCCGGGCCCCCACCGACCTGCTCATCCAGGCCCAGTGCTCGGGACGGGTGCCGGTGCTCAGCGCGGTCATGGGCCCCTCGGCCGGTCACGGTGCCCTCATCGTGCCCATGAGCGACTTCAGCGTCATGACCGCCGACGGCGCGGTGTTCACCGCCGGGCCACCGGTGGTGAAGGAGTCGCTCGGCGAGGAGATCTCCAAGGAGGACCTGGGCGGGCCGTCGGTGGCCGTGGCCAGCGGCCTCATCCACAACGTCACGCCGGACGACGCCTCGGCGCTCGACATGCTGCGCCACTACCTCGAGTTCTTCCCGTCGAGCGCCTGGAGCCACCCGCCCCGCGTCGGTGGCGGCGACCAGGGGCCGAGGCCCACCGACGAGCTGCTCGGCATCGTGCCCCGCGACACCCGGCGGGTCTACGACATGGCCGACGTGCTCGACGTGGTCGTCGACGACGGCCACTGGTTCGAGGTCCAGCCCGGCTTCGGCCCGTCCATCATCTGCGCCCTCGCCCACCTCGGCGGCGATCCGGTGGCCATCGTGGCCAACCAGCCCAGCGTGCTGGCCGGGTCGGTCGACGCCGACGCCGCCGACAAGGCCGCCCACTTCATCTCCGTGGCCGACTCCTTCCACCTGCCGCTGGTCTTCCTGGCCGACAACCCGGGCATGCTCCCGGGGCGGGCCTCCGAGCGGGCCGGGGTGCTGCGCAGCGGAGCGCGCATGTTCGCGGCGCAGACCCAGGCCACCAGCCCCAAGCTGCACCTCACCCTGCGCAAGGCCTACGGCTTCGGTTCCATGGTGATGTCCCTGGTCGGCTTCGACGGCCAGTCGGCCACCTTCGCCTATCCCGGGGCCACCCTCGGGGCCATGGGTGCCGCGGCCATGAGCCGGGCCACCGGTGCCGACGTCGACGAGGCCACGCTGCTGCGTGAGGCCGAGCTGGAGGCCTCGTACCGGTCGGCCGCCAACCTCGGCTTCGACGAGCTCATCGACCCGCGCGAGACCCGCACCGTGCTGCTCGACGCCCTCCGGCGGGCCCTGTCGCGTCGCCAGGCCCCGCCCGAACCCGTCCAGCGCACCGCCATCACCCCCTGACCGTCATCACCGCCTGACCGTCATCACCCCCTGACCGCCCGCCCCCTCGGGTGAACTGCGGGCGACCGGCACTACCATCGGCCGACGTGGTGCTCGGAGGCCTCTTGGGGGTCGTGGCCGGCGTTCTCGCCGTGGGAGGGATGGCCAAGCTGCGCGCCCCGGCCGCCACCGTGCCCATGCTCGAGGCCCTGCGCCTGCCCGCCCGACCCGCCCTGGCCCGGCTCCTCGGCGCCGCCGAGGTGGCCATCGGGGTCGCCACCTACCTGTTCGGCGGCCCGTGGCTGGCGGCCGCCACCGCGGTGCTGTTCGTGGTCTTCACCGGCTCGGTGCTGCGCCTGCGTGCCGCGGGCGAGGCGGCCGTCTCCTGTGGCTGCTTCGGGGCCTCGTCGGCCCCGCCCACCCTGGTGCACGCCGTCGTCGACGGGGCGGCCGCCCTCGTCGCCGTCTCCGCCGCGGTCACCGGGGCGCCGGGCTTCATCGAGATGCGCCCCGACCTGCCCGCCGCCGGCGTCGCCTACCTGTCGGTGTCGTTCGTCGCCGTGGGCCTCGGGGTCGCCCTGCTCACCGCCCTGCCCGAGGCGCTCGTCGCCGCCCGCCGCACCCCCGGCTCCGCCGGGACCGGCCGACCCGTTCGCTCCTTCTCCGTGGAGGCCCCCCTCACATGAGCCGACCGTCATGAGCCGTGCCACCACGACGCTGGTCGACAAGGTCGCCGGCGCCCTCTCCGCCCGAATGGGCCGCCGCGGCTTCTTCGCCCGCAGCGCGGTGGTCGGCTCGGCCATCGCCGCCAATCCCGTCTCCTATGCCCTCACCCCCACCGACGCCTACGCCGCGGTGTGCTCGTGCCAGGGGCAGGCCTGCGCGTGCGGCTCGTTGTGCTGCGACGGCTACACCGAGTTCTGCTGCACCCTCACCGGTCGCAACCAGTGCCCTCCGGGTTCGCTGCTCGCCGGTTGGTGGAAGGTCGACGGCACCGGGTTCTGCAGCGGCCCCCGCTACTACATGGACTGCAACGCGCCCTGCAACGGCTGCGGGTGCGGCGGCAGCGGCGTGTGCAGCGGTTCCTGCTCGGGCACCGGGTGCGGGTGCGCCAACGGCGACTGCAACAACCGCAAGGCCGGCTGCACCAACTTCCGCTACGGCCAGTGCAACCAGGGTGTGGCGTGCGTGGGTCCGATCATCTGCCGGCTCGTCACGTGCATCGCGCCGTGGGAGATCGACGGCACCTGCACCGGCACCATCCGCGTCGACAACGCCACCGCCACCCACGACCGCTCCTGCCTGCACGGGGTGACCGGCCAGATCGACTCCGCCACCGAGGTCTCGGGGGGCATCCGCGTCAAGGGGTGGGCCATCGACTGGGACACCAACGCCTCCGTCGACGTCCGGCTCATCATGAACAGCGAGGTCGTCGCCGTGGTGCGCGCCGACCGCCCTCGGTCCGACATCGCCGCCGCCCACCCGGGCATGGGCCCCAACCACGGGTTCGATGTCGTCCTGCCCGGCTCCCAGGGCGGCCAGCGCCAGGTCTGCGCCGTCGCGGTCAACATCGGCCCGGGTTCCGACGGCATCATCGGTTGCCGCACCGTCGTGAGCCGCAACCCCTTCGGGGTCATCGACAACGTGACCGTCGGAACGGGCAAGGTCACCGTCGAGGGGTGGGCGATCGATCCCGACACCACGAACCCCATCGACGTGCACGTGTACGTGGCCGGCAAGGGCGTGGCGGTGCGCGCCGACCGGCGCCGTGCGGACCTCGACGTCGCCTTCGGCATGGGCGCCGACCACGGCTTCCGGGTCACGATCGACGTCCCGCAGGGGCGTCACCGGGTCGACGTCTACGCCATCAACGTCGGGGGCGGGTCGGGCAACGTGCTGCTCGGGTCGCGGACGATCGAAGTGGGAACCCCGATCGGGACGGTCGAGCGCGTCGATCCGGCTCCGGGTGGGTTGCGGGTGCGGGGCTGGGCGCGCGATCCCGACACCACCGATCCCATCCAGGTCCACCTCTACGTGGCCGGCAAGGGCCTGGCGGTGCTCGCCGACGATCCCCGACCCGCGCTGAGCTCGACCAGCCCTTCCACCAACCACGGTTTCGATGTCGTGGTGCCGGCCCCACCGGGCAGCCACGAGCTGGTCGCCTACGCCATCAACGATCGCCCCGGCCCCAACGCCTTGATCGCCGTGCGGCCCGTCAACGTGCTCTCCGGGGCACCCTTCGGTGCCCTCGACGTCGTGCGCGCCGGACCGGGCAAGATCGCCGTCGCCGGTTGGCTCCTCGACCCCGACAGCTCCGACCCCGTCGACGTGCACGTGTACGTCGACGGCGTCGGCCACGTCCTGCGGGCCGATCGCCGGCGCTCCGACGTGGCTGCGGCCTACCCGGGGTACGGGTCGGCGCGGGGCTTCTCGGCCGAGCTGCCGGCCTCCTCCGGGCTCCGGACGGTGTGCGCCTACGGCATCAACCTCGGCCCCGGTTCGAACAGCCTGATCGGATGTCGATCGGTGTTGGTGGGCGGCTCGCCGTTCGGGTCTCTCGACGTGGCAAGAGGGGGGTCCGGCACCATCCGGCTGCAGGGCTGGGCCATCGACCCCGACACCGCGGGACCGATCGACGTGCACGTGTACGTCGACGGTGTCGGCGCGGGAGTCGCCACGGCATCGAAGAACCGCAGCGACGTCGGCGCCGCCCATCCCCTGTACGGGCCGTCACACGGCTTCGACGTCACGGTCGGGGCGTCTCGCGGGTCCCGGACGGTCTGCGTGTACCTGATCAACCGCGGCCGGGGCGACAACGTGCTCCTGGCCTGCCGCTCGGTGAGGGTCTCGTGACCGTCGTCGTGGTGCTGTTGGCCCTCGTGGTGGCCCTCCTCGCGGTGCTCGTCGTCGGGCTGCTGCGCAGCCACGCCGAGATCCTGCGCCGCCTCCACGAGCTCGGGGCCGGCATCTACGACGAGAGTGCCGACGGCGCCGACCCCACCGACCCGTCGGGCACCGGGTCCACCACGGGAGGGGTGCGCTCTCCGGTCGAGATCCGCACCCGACCCGGGGTGCCCGAGCCGCGATCGCAGACCGGCGTGGTGAGCACCGACGCCCACGACATCGCCGGCGTCACCCCCGACGGGGCGGCCACGGTGGCGGGGGTGGTCGGCACCGACCACACCACCTTGTTGGCGTTCCTGTCGAGCGGCTGTGGCACCTGCGCCGACTTCTGGCAGGCCTTCGCCGACGGCGAGGGCACCCGACTGCCCGGGCGCGACACCCGCCTGGTGGTCGTCACCAAGGGTCCCGAGGCCGAGAGCGTGAGCGCGGTGGCCGGCCTGGCCCCGACGGGGGTCACCACCCTCATGTCGAGTGCGGCGTACGACGAGTACGGCGTGCCGGCCAACCCCTACTTCATCCTCGTCGACGGCCCCTCGGGAGCCGTGCTCGGCGAAGGGGCGGCGGCCACCTGGGCCCAGGTGGCCAACCTCCTGGGTCAGGCCGCGGCCGACGCCGGCCACGACGTGGACGGCTCGTCGCTGCACCGCTCGGCCCCCGCCGGCCGCCTCACCGGCCCGGAGCGCACCGCCCGGGCCGACCGCGACCTGCGCGCCGCCGGCATCGGCCCCGGCCACCCCAGCCTCTATCCCAGCCAGCTGATCGCCGACGACGATCCCGCCGACGGAGACGACGACGACGCCGCCGCCGGGCCCGACGCCCGCGACGCGCCCTTGCCGTAGGCCGTGCCCGTCGCCCTGGTCGTCGTCGGCCTGGTCTCGGCCGTCATCGGGGCCATCCGCTCCACGTGGTCGCCCTGAGGGGAGTCGATGCTCTCGAGCATCACTCCGCTCGGTGAGCGGGGACGAGCCCAACGGTGGTGGTTGACCGTCACCGCCCACATCCTCGGGTCGGCGCTCGGCGGCGCCCTGCTCGGCGCGCTCCTGGGCCTGGTGGGCACCCCGCTGGTGGCCTGGATCGGAGAGGTGGCCGTCGCCGTCGTCGTGGGCGTGGTGGCGCTCGGTGCGCTCGCGGCCGACGCCTCCGGGGGTCGGCTGCCCCTGCCCCGCTACGGCCGGCAGGTCAACGAGGACTGGATGACCTCCTACCGGGGCTGGGTCTACGGCGGCGGGTTCGGCCTCCAGCTCGGTGCCGGACTCACCACCATCGTCACCGCTGGGCTCGTCTACGTGGTCTTCGTGACCTGCCTGCTGTCGGGTTCGTGGCTGCTGGGGGGCCTGATCGGGCTGACCTTCGGTCTGGTGCGCGGCCTGGCGATCCTGGCCGCCCGGGGGGTGCACGACCCCGACGCCCTCGTGGTCTTCCACCGCCGCCTCCAGGCCCGGGCCTCGTGGGCCCGGGTGGCCACCGTGGTCGGCGACCTCGCCGTCGTGGTGGTGGCGGTCGGAGCCACCGTCACCCTGGCCTGAGGCCGGCCGAGACGACGCGGGCGGCCCCTCCCCGCGCAGCCGGCGTCGGCGTCGGACCCCGGCGCCGCCTCCCGCCGGCGGGTCGTTCGGTGGCAGACTGGCGGATCATGCCGACGTTGTCCGCCCACGGCCTCACCGTCGCCCCACCCAACGGGTGGGACGCCCAGATCTACCGCCGCGACCCGGACCCGCTGCCCGACCCCCGGGCACCGGAGACGCTGGCCCCGTTCGGCGGAGCCGAGTCGGTGCCGCCCATCGCCCACGTGGCCAACTTCGGGCTGCCGCCGGTGCGGGGCGACTTCGGCGGCGGTGCCGTCGAGCTCATGGAGTCGGGCGCGATCTTCATCTCGCTGCTCGAGCACCCGGTCGAGGAGGCGGCCACGGCCCTCTTCGCCGGCCAGGCCATCCCGTGGCCGTTCGCCGGCGACGACTTCTCGCCCGACACCCTCCAGCGCGGCATCGCCGGCCAGGCCGGCCTCCAGCGCTTCTTCGTCGCCGAGGGACGGCCCTTCTGCCTCTACGTGGTGATCGGCAGCCACCGGCTCCGCAACGTGCTGGTGCGCGAGGTCAACGCCGTGCTGGCCAGCGTCACGTTCGCCTGACCCGGGGCCCCGCCCACCCGTCGTCAGCACCCGGCCCCGCACCGGGCCGACGTGACCGTGTCGGCCCCGATCGAGCCCCCACCGCCCCGCCGGGTCGGCGGTAGCGTCGGCGCCGATGGGAACCTTCGACGAGCTCCACGCCGCCAGCCTGGCCGACCCCGAGGGCTTCTGGGGCGACGCCGCCGCCGCCATCCACTGGGACACCCCTCCCGATCAGGTCCTCGACGCCTCGGACGCCCCGTTCACCCGCTGGTTCGTCGGCGGTCGCCTGAACACCTGCTTCAACGCCCTCGACCGTTGGGTCGACGGAGGCGACGGCGTCGACCGGTTGCGCGGCGACCAGATCGCCCTCACCTACGACAGCCCCGTCACCGCGACGATCCGCCACGTCACCTACGCCGAGCTGCGCGACGAGGTGGCCCGCGCCGCCGGGGCGCTGGCCGCCCTCGGTGTCGCCGCCGGCGACCGGGTCGTGCTCTACATGCCCATGATCCCCGAGGCGGTGGTGGCCATGCTGGCCTGCGCCCGCCTCGGTGCGGTGCACTCGGTGGTGTTCGGTGGCTTCGCCGCCCACGAGTTGGCGGTGCGCATCGCCGATGCCCGCCCCAAGGTGGTGGTGTCGGCCAGCTGCGGCATCGAGGGCAGCCGGGTGATCGAGTACAAGCCGCTGCTCGACCGGGCGCTCGACCTGGCCGGTTCGGCCGGGCCCGAACGCTGCGTGATCGTGCAGCGACCCGAGGTGGAGGCCTCGCTCCTCGCCGGCCGCGACCTGGCCTGGGCCGACGTGGTGCCCGGCGCCGAACCCCACCCGTGCGTGCCCGTCGCCGCCACCGACCCCCTCTACGTGCTCTACACCTCGGGCACCACCGGCAAGCCCAAGGGGGTGGTCCGCGACAACGGCGGGCACGCGGTGGCGCTGCGCTGGAGCATGAGCCACGTCTACGGCATGGCGCCGGGGGAGACGTTCTGGGCGGCGTCCGACGTGGGCTGGGTCGTGGGCCACAGCTACATCGTGTACGCCCCGCTGTTGTCGGGGTGCACCACCGTGCTCTACGAGGGCAAGCCGGTGGGGACCCCCGACCCGGGGGCCTTCTGGCGGGTGGTGGCCGACCACCGGGTCGACGTGATGTTCACCGCCCCGACCGCGCTGCGCGCCATCAAGAAGGAGGACGCCGCCGGCGCCCACCTGGGCGGGCACGACCTGAGCCGGCTACGAGCCTTGTTCCTCGCCGGCGAGCGCACCGACCCCGACACGCTGGCCTGGGCGGGCGAGCTGCTCGGGGTGCCGGTCATCGACCACTGGTGGCAGACCGAGACGGGGTGGGCGGTGGCGTCGCAGCTGTTGGGGGTCGAGCCGTTGCCGGTGAAGCCGGGGTCGCCCACCAAGGCGGTGCCGGGCTACGCGGTGGAGGTGCTCGACGACGACGGCCGGCCGGTGCCACCGGGCACGGACGGTGCCATCGTGATCCGGTTGCCACTGCCCCCGGGGTGCCTCCCCACCCTCTGGCAGGACGACGACCGCTTCGTGTCGTCGTACCTCGAACGTTTCCCGGGCTACTACCTCACCGGCGACGGGGGCCGCCTCGACGCCGACGGCTACCTCTTCGTGATGGGACGCATCGACGACGTGATCAACGTGGCCGGTCACCGGCTCTCCACCGGGGGCATGGAGGAGACCCTCGCCACCCACCCGATGGTGGCCGAGTGCGCCGTGATCGGTGTGGCCGACCAGTTGAAGGGCCAGCTGCCGTTGGGGCTGGTGGTGCTCAAGTCCGGCGTCGACGTCGACCCCGCCCGGATCGAGGCCGAGCTGGTGGCCCTGGTCCGCGACGAGATCGGGGCGGTGGCCTCGTTCAAGCGGGTGATCGTGGTCTCCCGGTTGCCCAAGACCCGCTCGGGCAAGGTGCTGCGCGCCACCATGCGGGCCCTCGCCGACGGGCGCGAGGTCGACGTGCCCTCCACCATCGACGATCCCACCGTCCTCGACGAGCTGGCGCCCCTGCTGCGGCGCTGAGGAACGGCGCAGCTCAGGAACGGCGCAGCTCAGGAACGGCGCAGCAGGTCGCGCCAGGAGCGGCGGGGGGCCAGCTCGCCGGCCCGGGCGGCGCGCACCCGGTCGGCCCGCAGGGCCTCCACCTCGTGGTCGTCGAGGGGGCCGAGGGCGTCGGGGCCGACGACCCACCCGAGCAACAGGTCGGCCAGGCGGGGGTTGCGGGCCAGCACCGGTCCGTGCAGGTAGGTGCCGACCACCCGGCCCACGACCACCCCTTCGCTGCCGTCGCCGTTGCCCTCGCCCACCTCGACGGCGCCGAGCCGTTGCGCCCCGCCGCCGACCACGGTGCGCCCGGCGTGGTTCTCGAAGCCGGTGAGCACCCCGAGGTCGTGGTGGACGCCGTCGGGCCCGGTGACGCCGGCGGTGGGGGTGAGCAGCTCGCCCACGGCCCGCGGGCGGTCGACGCGCACGGTCTCGCAGTCGAGCAGGCCCAGGCCGGTGCGGTCGGCGCCGGTGGCGTCGGGGAAGCGGTGGCCGAGGATCTGCATGCCGGCGCACACGGCCAGCACGGCCGCACCGCGATCGACGGCGCGGTGCAGCGCCCGGCTCTCGATCAGCTCCCGGGCGGCCTGGGTCTGGGGGCCGTCCTCGCCGCCGCCGACCAGGTAGACGTCGCAGGAGTCCGGGGCGATGTCGCCGCCGGCGACGGTGACGACCTCGGTGGGGATGCCCCGCCAGTGCAGGCGCTGGGTGAGCACCGTGGCGTTGCCGCCGTCGCCGTAGGTGCCCAGCAGATCGGGGAACAGCACGCCGACGCGGACCGCCGAGGGGGAGGAGGAGCCGGCCACGTTCACCGCGGACCTCCGACCTGCTCGAGGAACTCTTGGAAGGCGGTGTAGTTGGCGGCCACGTCGAGGACACCCTCGAGGGGCGCCGCGGTGTGGGCCCGCACGGCGGCGACGGCGCCGTCGAGGTCGGTGGCCACGCGGTGATCGACGTCGGCGTAGCGCAGGCGCACGGCCAGGTCGTGGCGGCGTTCGCCGGTGGCCACCACGAAGCGGCCGGCCAGGCGCTCGAAGGGCACGTCCCACAGCCACGAGGGGTCGTGGCCGTCCGCGATGCGGGCGTTGATGGCCACCACCACCGGGGCGGGGGCGGGCGCCAACAGGTCGAGGGCCTCGTGCCACCCGGCGGGGTTCTTGGCCAGGACCAGGCGCACCGACGTGCCGCCCACGTCGGCCACGCGGTACCGCCCGGCGATCTCGGTGACGGCCGCCAACCCCGACGCCGCCCGGTGGGCATCGGCGCCCATGGCGGTAGCCGCGGCCAGGGCGAAGGCGGCGTTGACACGGTTGACCCGGCCGGGAAGCGCCAGCGGCACGGGCACGGTGCCGGCGGGGAGGGTCACCATGGCGGTCGCCCGACCCGATCCGCCGGCGGGTTCCTGGCCCTCGTCGCGGTCGGGCCCGTCGGCCAGCGCCACGGTGACCTCGGGCTCGGGGCGGGCCAGCGCGCAGTCGGTGCAGTGCCAGGACCCCGGCTCGAAGGCGATGCGGCCCGAGCAGGCCGGGCAGCCGGCGGCGTCGGCCGTCCAGTCCTGGCCCGTGCCCACCCACACCACGGCGGGGGCGGCCATGGCGGCCCAGGTCACGAGCGGGTCGTCGGCGTTGGCCACGACCCGCCGGGGCGGGGTGGCGGTGAGGGCCCGCCGCCAGCGCTCGGCCAGCTTGCGCACCTCCTGGGTGCGGTCGAGTTGGTCGCGGCTCAGGTTCAACAGCACCACGGTCGCCGCGCCGGTGTCGGCCAGGACCTGTTCGAGCCAGCGCTCGTCGACCTCCAGCACGGCCGTGGCCCGAGGGTCGGCCGGACCGAGGGCGGCGACGATGCCCGGGGTCATGTTGGCGCCCAGCGCGTTGGACACGACCGGTCGGTCGACGCCGAGCGCAGCGCTGAGCAGCCGGGTGGTGGTGGTCTTGCCGTTGGTGGCGCTGACCAGGGCGACCGGGCGGCGGGCGGTGAGGTTGGCCAGCAGCGCCGGGTCCACCGCCAGTGCGGCCCGCCCCCCGATGACCGATCCGGAACCGAAGTGCACCGCCCGCGACGCGCCGGCGACGGCTCGGCTCACCGCCACGGCGAGGCGGGTGCGCCAGGGACGCGGGGAGAGGAGGTCGTGGTCGGCGGGGGAGGAGTCGGGGGGCGTCACGGCGGGGCCGATCGTACCGACGTCGCCGCCCGGTCCGAGCCGCCGCCGGTACGGTGGTCGGGTCATGTCGCCCGGATCGCCCCCCGAGTCCGCTCCACCGCGTCGGACCCCGGTGCTGGCCCTGCTCGGGGCGTTGGCGCTGCTGGTGGTGATCTGGGTGGGGGTCGCCGTCGTGGGCGGCGACGACGAGGCCGAACCGTCGGCGGGCGAGACCGGGGCCGCCGACGTCGCCGCGGACGTCGTCGCAGAGGGCGGGGCCGGCGCGTCGGAGGGCGAGGAGGGCGATGGTGCGGTCACCGTGCTCGGCGCCGACGGCGATCGTCCGGCGTTGGCCCTGATCGGCGACTCGATCTTCTTCGGCGCCGCCGCCGTGTTCGACGAGCGGTTGGGTGACGGGTGGGAGCTGCGCCTGCACGCCGTGCCGGGCAACACCACGCGGGAGCAGGTGGCCGGTGCCCTCGAGGTGGCGGCCGCCGAACCCCCCGTCGAGCAGGTGGTGATCAACCTGGGGACCAACGACGTGACCTCCCTGCGCCCCCTCGACGAATCGACGGCCGCCCTCACCGAGATCGTGGCCGCCTATCCCGACGCGCGCTGCCTGCACCTGGTCACCGTCACCGACCGCCGGCGCGACGAGGGTCGCATCGAGCGCTGGCCCGAGGCCGAGGCGCTCAACGCCGCCTGGCGGGGGATCGCCGCCTCCGACCCGAGGATCCGGGTCGTGGACTGGGCCGACATCCTGCGCCGGGCCGACGGCTCCGAGCCGGTCCTGCTCGAGGACCAGGTGCACCCGAGCCCGGCCGGCGACGAGGTGCTGGTCGAGGCCATCGCCGAATCACTCGCGGGGTGCGGTTGACCCCGGGCGGATCTCGAGGTGCTGCACCAGGGTGAGCTCGACGAAGGGCACCGGCCGGCCCAGCAGGTAGCCCTGGGCCCGGTCGCAGCCGGCGGCCGTCAAGGCGGCGAGCTGCTCGCTGGTCTCGGTCCCCTCGGCCACCACGCTCAGACCCAGGCTGTGGGCCAGGGACACCACGCTGCGCACCACCTCGCCGTCGTTCTCGCCGACCGTGACGCTGTCGATGAACGCACGGTCCACCTTGAGGTCCTCGATCTGGAGGTCCCGCAGCAGCGACAGCGACAGCAGGCCGGTGCCGAAGTCGTCGATGGCCAGGTGGACGCCCAGGGCGCGCAGGCGGCCCAGGCTGGCGGTGAGGCGGGTGAGATCGCCGATCAGGGCCCGCTCGGTGATCTCGATGCCGAGCGCCGTCGCCGGCAGCTCGGCCTCGGTGAGCGCCTCCGTCACGCCGTCGACGAACTCCGGACGCCCGGCGAAGCCGGGGCTGATGTTCACCCAGACCGGGAGCTCGACCCCCCTTCGGTGCCACGTCGCCGCGGTGCGGGTGGCCTCGGCCAGGACCTGGCGGTCGAGCTCGCCGTCGAGGCCGGCGTCGGCGGCCACCTCGAGGAACTGACCGGGGAACAGCAGACCCCGCGTCGGGTGGCGCCAGCGCACCAGGGCCTCGATGCCCACCGGGCGTCGGTCCTCGATGCGGTACACGACCTGGTAGTGGAGCTCGAGCTGGTCGTCGTCGAGCGCCCGGCGCAGCTCGGACTCGAGAGCCAGACGGGCCACCGCCTCGTCGTGCATGGCCGACGTGAAGGTCTCGATGCGGTTGCGCCCGGCCGCCTTGGCCCGGTACATGGCCACGTCGGCGTCGCGCAGCATGGTGTCGGCCGTGACCCCGGGGGTGGCGTGCACCACGCCCACACTGGCCGACACGGCCAGAGTCCGCCCCGCCACCTCGACCGGCCGGGCCACGGCGTCGAGGATGCGCCCGGAGATCTCGGCGGCGGCCGTCTCGGGATCCTCGTCGTCGTCGGTGCGCAGGCACAGCACCGCGAACTCGTCGCCCCCGAGGCGGGCGGCGGTGTCGCCGGCCCGCACCGAGGCCTCCAGCCGGGTGGCCACCTCCCGCAGCACGCGGTCGCCGACGTCGTGGCCGAGGCTGTCGTTGATCACCTTGAAGCGGTCGAGGTCCACGTAGAGCACGCTGGGGAAGCGGCGGTGGCGTTCGGCCTGGCGCAGGGCGGTGGCCAGCCGATCGAGGAACAGCACCCGGTTGGCCAACCCGGTGAGATCGTCGTGGAGGGCCTGGTGGGTGATCTCCACCTCGTAGGCCCGACGGGCCAGCGCCCGGCCGATGACCTCGGCCAGGCCGTTCACCAGCTCCAGGGTCTCGTCGTCCCAGGTCCGGTCCCCGCTCGTGGTGCCGAGGCCGGCCAGGCCCACCACCGGGGGTTCGGTGGCGACCGGGTGCACCACCAGCGAGCGCCAGCCGTGCTTCTCGGCCTCGGCGATCAGGGCGTCGAGGCCCTTGCGCCCGCGGAGGGCGGCCTGGGAGGCCGTGGCCGGATCAGGGAGCAGCTCGGCATCGGCGTGGGCCGCGGGGTCGTCCCAGCGAAAGACGAGCGGGCGCTCGGTGGTGGTGTCGACGGCGGCGACGAAGACGTGCTCGGCGCCGGCACGACCGCCCACCCGGGCCAGGGCTCGCTCGACCGTGGTGTCGAGGTCGTCGGCCGGCACGGCGACCAGCTCCTCGGCCACCTCGGTGATGAGGTCCTGGAAGGCCATGTGCTGGGCCAGCCGCTCGGCGGCGCGGTGGCGCTCGTCGACGTCCTCCACCACGGTGACGACGGCGTCGAGGCGTCCGCGTCGGTCACGTACGGCGGAGAGCCCCACCCGGCACCACACCGCGCTCCCGTCGGGCCGCAGGTAGCGCTTGTCGAGCGTCTCGAGCTCGGACTCGCCCCGACGGAGCCGATCATGGGCCTGGATCGATGCCGGGATGTCGTCGGGATGGGTGAGGTCGGCCCACCGCAGGGTCACCATCTCGTCGCGAGGGCGACCGAGGATGGCGCACAACCGGTCGTTGACCTCCAGCCACCGCCCGTCGGGTCGGTTCATGGACATCCCGGTGAGAGGGAGGGTGAGGTAGCCGGCCAGGTGCCGTTCGGCCTGCCGGGAGGCGTCGAAGAGCAGCTTGAGCCGCAGGAGGGCCAAGGCGGTGAAGACGAAGCCGTACGCCGCCACCAACCGGGGGTCGATGTCGTCGTCGCGGGCGACGACGAGGGCCACCAGCGGGGCGGCGGCCGCCACCGCGTACAGGGCGTACGCCCGCAGGTCCAAGGGGTCGATGCGGCGGGGCTCGAGGCGCGGCAGCCGGCGGGCGGTCGGCAGGAGGGTGGCCAGGGCCAGGACGGCGGTGCTGGCGCCGATGGCGGCGTGGGCGGTGGCGTCGAGGCTGGTTCCGCCGGCGGCGAAGTCGAGGGCGTAGACGACCGGGGTGGTGCTGCCGAGGAACAGCAGGGCGCCGACCAGCCGGACGCGTGGATCGCCCACGACGAAGCCGAACGATGCCAGGGTCGTGAGGGCCAGCCACACGATGGGCAGACCCCACGGCTCCCACCCCCCGGTACCGCTGGACGCGGTCTCGAGCACGACGCCGGCCACGAGCGTGGCGGCCAGGGCCATGACGCCGGCATCGAGGCCCTGGGCCAGGCGCTCGACGACCTTCGTGCCCGACGACGACAGACTGAGGGCGCCTGCGAACAGGGCGACGACAGCTGCCACGTAGAGGCCGAAGGTGACCGGGAGGGCGAGGAGGTCCTGGTGGGCGACGTCGGCGGCGGTGAGGGTGGTCAGATCGGCGGTCCCGGTGAGCGCCAGCGCCACGGGCACCAGCCACCAGCCCGGTCGGTCCCGGCACCGGAGCCACACCCCGGCGGCGGCCACGGCGGCGACGACGAGGGTGGTGAGGCCGGCGACGAGGTGAACCCCCGAGTGCTCGGTCACGAAGGGGACGACGACCGCAGGGACGGTCACCACCACGACCAGGGCTGCGAGGCCCCGCCGCACGCCCCACTGCTCGGTGCCGGTCACCCCTCCACTCTGCTCCTTCGGAGCGCGGAGGGTAAGGGCCACTGGTCATCGCGTGCCGCGGGGGACCGACGGACGCGTCGGCGCGGACGAGCCGCAACAGACGCCCGGTGGCGACGGGCCGCGGTCCGATCCGGCACCCGAGCACGCTGCACTAGACACTGGGCATGGACGTGGGAACCAAGGACTTCGAGGGGCGCCGCGGGGCTGCCCTGGTCACGGGCGGCACCGGCGGCATCGGCGCCGCCATCTGCCGCATGCTGGTGGAGCGGGGCAGCGCCGTGGCGTTCACCTACCGCTCGAACGACGACGTCGCCCGCCAGCTGGTCGACGAGCTGACCGGGCTCGGCGGCGAGGTCGCCGCCCACCGGGTCGACCTGGTGGACGAGGCCGCCGTCGGCGGCCTGCTCGGCGACGTCGTCGAGCGCTTCGGCGGTCTGCACACGCTGGTCCACGCAGCCGGGCCCCACGTGCCCCAGATCCACCTCTCGAAGGTGCCCCCCGCGCAGTACCGGGCCCAGCTCGAGGCCGAGGCGGGCGCCTTCTTCACCCTCGCCCACGCCGCCCTCCCGGCGCTGCGCGAGGCCGCCGGCAGCATCGTGGCCGTCACCACCGCCGCCACCCGCCGCTACCCGGTGCGAGACGGGCTGTCGTCGGGCACCAAGGGGGCCATCGAGGCCGTCGTGCGGGCCCTGGCCGCCGAGGAGGGCCGGTTCGGGATCCGGGCCAACTGCGTGGGGCCGGGCATGCTCACCGACGGCATGGCCGCCCGCCTCATCGCCTCGGGAGACCTCGACGAGGCCGCCCTCGAGGTCACGACCCGCAACATCCCCCTGCGCCGGTTCGGTGACGCCCTCGACATCGCCGAGGCCGTCTGCTTCCTGGCCTCTGACCGCGCCGACTTCATCAGCGGCCAGATGCTCGACGTCGACGGCGGTTACGGCATCTGATCGGCAGCCTCCCCCGGAGGCGGTCCAGACAGCTGCGGCTCTCTCTTCCCCCTGCCCCCGCCCCCGCCGACCCCTTGCGTTCTTGCATGAACGCGGCGCTCCATACAACGCCGATTCGATGCAAGAACGGTCTGGGCGGCAGCGGATCTCCGCAGGAACGAGCCGGCTGCGGTCGTCCTCCGGCCGGGGGTGCGTCAGGCGGCGTCGGCCGACGCGTCGTCGGAGGTCGGAGCCTCGACCTCGGTGGGGGCGTCGTCGACGGCGAGGCCGCCCATCACCCAGCGCAGTGACGCCGTGAGGGCCCGGGCCGCGGGCCGCACGACGAGCGGGTCGACGCCGGGGGCCGTCGGGAGCCAGAGGGCCCGGCGGGCCCAGAGGGGCAGCAGCCCCACCGCCGCCGGCGCCACCACCGTGTAGGCGGCCCGGGCCGGCCACGGCAGCGGGGGGACCATCAGCCACCAGGTGGCTTCGCGAGCGGCGGCGGTGGCTCCCAGCTCCGGGCCGACGGCGTGGAAGTAGGCCTCGAGCTCGGCCACCGAGCGAGCGGCCGGCTCGGCGTCGAAGAGCTCGCACAGCACCGCCATCTCGTCGACGTAGCGGTCGGCGTCGGCGTCCGACAGCGGTTCGGCCCCGTAGCGGCGGTAGGCGGCCAGGAAGCTGTCGACCTCGGCATGGTGGACCCAGGTGAGCAGGTGGGGGTCGTTGGCCGCATAGGGCCGGCCGTCCGGCGCGGTGCCTCGCACCCGGGCGTGGACCCGCTTCACCATCGCCACGGCCGCCTCGGCCTCGGCCGTGGTGCCGTAGGTGGTGGTGCCCACGTACACGCTGGTGCGCCACAGCCGCCCGATGGGGTCGTGGCGGTAGTCGGAGTGCTCGGCCACCCCGGCCATGGCCAGCGGATGAAGGGTCTGCAGCAGCAGGGCCCGCAGCCCACCGATGAACATGGAGGCGTCGGCGTGGATGCGCCAGGTGACGCTGTCGGGGCCGAAGATCCCGGGATCGTCGCCGACCACGCGCCGGTCGCGAGGAGGCGGGGCGTCGCCCACCAACATGCGGCGCATCGATCCGGCGAGACGGCGGCGGGCCTCGGCCACACCGGCATCGACGGCGGCGACGGGGTCGGGCCAATCCGGCCAGCCCAGCGCCGGAGGTCGGAGGTCGAGGTGTCGGGGGAGCGACACCCCCGGAAACGGCCGGATGGAGCCCACGACCGCGAGGATAGGCAGCGCCGGGCCGATCTCCGGGGTCCGGCGCCAGGGCGACGGTGGGCCTGGTGCCGGGGCGGCGGTCTGCCTGGTGCCGGGGCGGCGGTCTGCCTGGTGCCGGGGCGACGGTGGGCCTGGTGCCGGGGCGGCGGTCTGCCTGGTGCCGGGGCGGCGGTCTGCCTGGTGCCGGGGCGGCGGTCTGCCTGGTGCCGGGGCGGCGGTCTGATTGACGTCGGGGTGGGGGTGTGGTTGCGTGGGCCCACAACGCAACCCGAAGCCGTGGGGGAAGCCGGTGTGAATCCGGCGCTGTCCCGCAACCGTGGGTGCGTCAGCGGTGCAGACCGTGACGCACGAGCCGGAATGCCCGCGACCGAGGGAAGCTCCGCCATCAACCCGTCGTCGGACTGCGGGTCGCGGGGCCGGGATCCGGACACAGGTGCCCAGCACCGCCGGGAACGGGGCCTTCGACCCGGGTCGCCAGGATCCGCCTCGTGTCACACGTCCCCGCCGTCGCCGCTGTGCCCGTCTCCGTCGCGCCCCGCCGCAGCCGCGTCCGCCGGGTGCCGACCGGCCTGCTGCTGGCGCTGACCCTGGCGTTCGGCGGGTCGGCCGCGACCGTGGCCGCCGGGCTGGACGCCACCCCCGCGGCCGCGGCCACCCGCTGCAGTGGGTCGGTGCCCGGCGGGCACGTCCGCGTGGTGGTCGTCGTCGACAGCGGTGTCAGCGCCGCCAACGCCATCTGTCTGGTCGTCGCCGAGGGCACCACCGGCGCCCAGCTCTGGGCCGATCGGGCTGCGGTGCTGGGCACGGCCCGCCCCCGCTACGCGGACAGCGGCCTGCTGTGCGCCTTCGACGGGTACCCCGCCAGTGGGTGCGGCACCCCCTCGGGCGACGGCTACCTCTACTGGTCGTACTGGTCGGGCACCTCGGGGTCGTGGGTCTACGGCGGGGGGAACCCCCACGTGCGCCGTGTGCGCGACGGCGACATCGAGGGGTGGCGCTTCGTGAGCGGGCCCGACGGGGGGCACAACCCGCCGCCGCGCATCGCCCCGTCCCGGGCACTCTTCCCGCCGCTGCCGGCCCCCCCACCGGCGCCCGCGCCCGCCCCGGCTCCGGCACCCGCCCCGGCTCCGGCACCCGCCCCCACGCCGTCCCCGGGGCCGTCGAACAGCCCGAGGCCGGCCCCGCCGGCGCCCTCCGCGGCCGACGACACCTCCGGTCCGACGCGTGGCCCGCGGGTCACGACCATCGATCCGGAGACCGGTGCCACCATCGACCGCGACACCGGTGAGGTGGTGGATCCGATCGACGACGACACTGCGTCCGACGACACCGGGGCCGACGAGGCCGCCGGGTCCGACGAGACCACGACGACGACCCCGCGCGACGACGACGGCGCCCCGCCCGACACCGAGCTGGCCGCCGGCACCTCGTCGGCCGGCTCCGGCGGCCTCGGGGCCGGGATCGGCGTGCTGATCGCGGTCGTGCTCATCGCTGTCATCGGTGGGGCGGGCGTCGTGAGGGCCCGGTCGCGCCGGTGATGGTCCGCGCCCGCACCGACCGGCGCTTCGTGCACCCCGGTGCCTGGTGGCTGTGGGCCGCCTGCGGTGCGGTCACCGCGCTGCGCACCACCAACCCGCTGCTGCTCGGCCTGTTGCTGGCGGTCGTGGCCTTCGTGGTCGTGAGCCGCCGCAGCGACGCTCCGTGGGCGCGCACCTTCTCGGCCGCCCTGCGCCTCGGTGTGCTGGTCATCGTCATCCGGCTGGCCTTCCAGATCCTGTTCGGGAACCGCCTCCCCGGCACGACGTTGTTCGCCGTCCCGTCCGTCGACCTGCCCGCCTGGGCTGGCGGGGTGAGCCTCGGGGGAGAGGTCACCCTCGAAGCCCTGGTCGGCGCCTTCTACCAGGGCTTTCGGCTGGCCGTGGTCATCGCCTGCTTCGCCGCCGCCTCCTCGCTGTGCAGCCCCTATCGCCTGCTGCGCAGCCTGCCCTCGGTGCTCTACGAGGCCGGCGTGGCCGTCTCGGTCGCCCTCACCACCGCCCCCCAGGCGGTCGTCTCCGCCCGACAGGTCCGCGACGCCCGGCGCCTGCGTGGTCGCGGCGGCCGGGGCCTGACCGTGCTGCGCGACGTGGCCCTGCCGGTGCTCGAGGGGGCGCTCGAGCGCTCCATCGCCCTGGCCGCCTCCATGGACGCCCGAGGCTACGGACGCCGGGGCGATGCCTCGGTCGGTGCTCGCCGGGTGGCCGCCACGCTCACCCTGGCGGGCCTGCTCCTGGCCGCCGTCGGGTCCTACGGGGTGCTCGACCCGTCGACGCCGTTCGTGCTCGGCGTGCCCGCCCTCGCCGTCGGCATGGCCTCGTTGGCCGCCGCCCTCGTGGCGGGCAGCCGTCGTTCGGCCCGCACGCGGTATCGCCCCGATCCGTGGGCGGGCCCCGAGTGGGCCACCGCGGCCTCCGGGCTGATCATGGTGCTCGGCGTCGTGGCGGCCGGTCGGGCCGGCGCCGACCTCGAACCGAGCGTGCAGCCCCTCGAGTGGCCCACGCTGCCGGTGCTCGCCGCGCTCGGCCTGCTCGCCGGCCTGCTGCCCGCCTGGCTCACCCCGCTGCCCCCCTCGCTGGCCACCGTGGACGACCTGCCCCCCGCCGAGCGCACCCCCGCCACGACCCCCTGCCGCCCGGACCCGGCCGACCCCGCCGCCGCCGACCAGGGCGCGGCTGGCTCCGGCGGGCCCGAACGCGGCACGTTCGGGCCGGCCGTCGCGGACCCCTCCCCGGCCGGCGCGACCCCGGCCACCGGAGATCGGAGCTCGGCGACCCAGCTCCCCGACCCGGGCCCGCTGGCCGAGGCGGCACCGTGATCTGCTTCGACCGTGTCTCGTTCACCTATCCCGAGGCCGCGTCCCCCACGCTGCGCGACGTGTCCTTCGAGGTGCCCGAGGGCGAGCTGTGCCTGGTCATCGGTCCCACCGGGTCGGGCAAGTCCACGCTCCTGCGAGCCGTCAACGGCCTGGTCCCGCGCTTCTCCGGCGGGCTGCTCACCGGCACCGTCACCGTCGCCGGGCGCACCACCGAGGCCTTCCCCCCGCGTGAGTTGGCCGACGTCGTCGGCCTGGTCGGCCAGGACCCGGCCGCCGGGTTCGTCACCGACATCGTCGAGGACGAGCTGGCCCACGCCATGGAGAACCTGGGAGTGGCGCCCGACGTCATGCGCCGCCGGGTCGAGGACGTGCTCGACCTCCTCGGCTTGCACGAGCTGCGGGCCCGTCCCCTCGCCACCCTCTCGGGAGGACAGCAACAGCGCGTCGCCATCGGGTCGGTGATGACCGCCGGGCCCCGCGTGCTGGTGCTCGACGAACCCACCTCCGCCCTCGACCCCGCCGCCGCCGAGGAGGTGCTGGCCGCCCTCACCCGCCTGGTCCACGACCTCGGGGTCACCGTCCTCGTCGCCGAGCACCGCCTCGAACGGGTCGTCCAGTACGCCGACCGGGTGGTCGTGCTCGGCGGGCCCGGCCAGGGTGGCGCCGTGCGCAGCGGGCCCCCGGCCGCCGAGTTGGCCCTGTCGCCGGTGGTCCCCCCGGTGGTGGCCCTCGGGCGGGCGGCGGGTTGGTCGCCGCTGCCGTTGTCGGTGCGCGACGCTCGCCGCCGGGCCGGCGACCTGCGCACCCGGCTGGCCGGGGTGACGCCTCCCGTCCGCGCCCCCGAGACCGGCGCGGCGTTGGTGCGCGCCCGCGGGCTCTTCGCCGGCTATGGGCCTCTGACGGCGCTGCGCGACGTGGGGATCGAGGTGCGCGCCGGAGAGGTCGTGGCCCTGATGGGTCGCAACGGGGCCGGCAAGTCCACGCTGCTGTCGCAGTTCGTCGGCCTCGCCACCCCCCACGGGGGCGACGTCGACCTGCAGGGCTCGGCCCCCCACGGCCTCTCGGCCAAGGAGGTGGTGCGGCGGGCGGGTCTGGTGCCCCAGGACGCCGGCGTGCTGCTCTACCACGACACCGTCGCCGCCGAGTGCCGGGCCACCGACCGCGACGGCGGCCTGGCTCCCGGCACCACCCGGTCCCTGCTCGACCGCCTGGTGCCGGACCTGGCCGACGACGCCCACCCCCGCGACCTCTCCGAGGGGCAGCGGCTCGGCCTGGCCCTGGCCGTGGTCATGGCTCCCGAACCACCGCTGGTGCTGCTCGACGAGCCCACCCGGGGCCTCGACTACGCGGCCAAGGGCCGCCTGGTGGCCATCATCCGCCAGCTGGCCGACGACGGCCACGGCGTGGTGATCGCCACCCACGACGTCGAGGTGGTGGCCGAGGTCGCCGACCGGGCCATCGTCCTCGCCGACGGCGAGGTGGTGGCCGACGGCCCGGCACGCGAGGTCGTCGTGCACTCGCCGGTCTTCGCCCCGCAGGTCGCCAAGGTCATGGCCCCCGAGCCGTGGCTCACCGTCGGCGAGGTCACCGTCGCCCTCGCCGCCGGGGCGGGAGCACCCGCATGAGCGCACCGACCGCGACCGCGACCACGATCCCGACCACGACCGCGCCGACCGGCCATCCCGGCCGGGTGCAGGCCGTGCGCCTCGGCTGGCGGTCCTGGACGCTGTTGGTGGCGGCTTCGCTGCTGGGCCTGGTGGCCTTCACCTGGCCGCTGCTCACCGCCCCGTCGGGGACGGCCGGCACCGCCCACAGCGCCGACGCGCCCTGGCTCTTCGTGGCCCTCCTGCCGCTGCTGTTGGCCATCGTGCTGGCCGAGCTGTCCGAGGGCTCCCTCGACGCCAAGGCCATCGCCCTGCTCGGGGTGCTGGCCGCCTGCGGCGCCGCCCTCCGGCTCCCGAGCGGCGGGGTCGCCGGGTTCGAGCCGGTGTTCTTCCTCCTGGTGCCGGCGGGTCGGGTGCTGGGGCGCGGGTTCGGCTTCGTCCTCGGTGCCCTCACGCTGTTCGTGTCGGCCCTGCTCACGGGTGGGGTGGGCCCCTGGCTGCCGTTCCAGATGTTCGGCGCCGCCTGGATCGGCTTCTTCGCCGGCTGCCTGCCGCCCCTGCGAGGCCGGGCCGAGGTGGCGATGCTGGCCGGCTACGCGGCGGCGGCGTCGCTCGTCTACGGGCTGATCCTCAACCTGTGGTTCTGGCCCTTCGTCACCGGGGGCGACACCGCCATCTCCTTCGTGACCGGCGCCGGGCTGGGCGAGAACCTGTCGCGCTTCTGGGCCTTCCACCTGGCCACCTCGCTGGGGTTCGACCTCCCCCGCGCCGCCTTCACCGCCGGGTTCCTGGTGCTCGCCGGCCGGCCCCTGCTCGCCGCCCTGCGACGGGCCTCCCGACGAGCTGCGTTCGGCGCCGCCGTCACCTTCGCCGCCGCGCCCCACGACCCTGCGAGCCCGGACCCGGACCCGGACCCGGACCCGGACCCGGCCGCCGGTGGCTCCGGCCGGCGCAGCTCGGCGGGCGGCCGGCCCGGCGAGCCGTACGAGCCCTGAGCGCCCGCCGGCGCCGGCACCGTCGGCGGTTGCGCGACGGTGGGGGCATGGATCGCCCCGCACCGTCGCTCTCCGGCACCGTCCACGTCACCCGACCGCTCCCCGAGCCCGGCACGGCCCTGCTCGAGGCGGCCGGGCTCACCGTCACGGCCAACTCCGACGACCGGCCCCTCGACGCCGCGGAGCTGGCCGCCGCGGTGGCCGACGCCGATGCCCTGGTGTGCATGCTCAGCGACCGCATCGACGGCGCCCTGCTCGACGCCGCCCCGCGCCTGCGGGTGGTCGCCAACTACGCGGTGGGCTTCGACAACGTCGACGTGGCGGCCGCCCGGGCCCGGGGTGTGGAGGTCACCAACACCCCGGGGGTGCTCACCGACGCCACCGCCGACCTGGCCTGGGCCCTGCTGCTGGCCACCGCCCGCCGCCTCGGCGAGGGGGAGCGGCTGGTGCGGTCGGGTGCCTGGTCGGGGTGGGCGCCCCGTCAGCTGGTCGGTCAACCGGTGGCCGGGCGCCGGCTCGGCATCGTCGGCATGGGGGCCATCGGCCGGGCCGTGGCCCGCCGGGCCGCCGGGTTCGGGATGGAGATCTGCTACCACAACCGCCGGCGGGTGCCCTCCGACGTCGAGGCGCAGCTCGGCGTCACCTACGTGGGCCTCGACGAGTTGTTCGCCACCGCCGATGTCGTGTCGCTGCACGCCCCGCTCAACGCCGACAGCCACCACCTGGTCGACGCCGACGCCCTGGCCCGCATGAAGTCCACCGCGGTGCTGGTCAACACCGGTCGTGGGCCGCTCGTCGACGAAGCCGCCCTGGTGCAGGCGCTGGACGAGGGGCGCATCGCCGGCGCCGGGCTCGACGTCTACGAGGCCGAGCCGGTGGTGCATCAGGGGCTGCTCGACCGCGGCGACGTGGTGCTGGCCCCGCACCTGGGGTCGGCCACCACCACGGCCCGCGCCGACATGGTGGAGCTGTGCACCCGCAACGTGGTGGAGGTGCTGTCGGGCCGGCCGGCGGTGACACCGGTGCCCCCCGGACCCTGACCGGGTGTCGAGCGATGTGTCGGGGTGCCGGGCTCAGGCTCGGCGGCGGGAGCGGGTCTCGGCCAGCGCGTTGAAGGCGGCGATCGCCTCCGGTGCCGACCGGGTGACCACGTCGGCGCCGAGCGTCGGGGCCGATTCCGGGTCGAGGCCGCTTCCGCCGAGCACGATCGGGCACCCGAGCATCCGGCGCACGTCGGCGATGGTGGCAGCGATGTTGGCCTCGTTGCGCGGCGTGGTGGCGTTGATGCCCACCGCCACGAGCCGTTCGGCGTCGCGTGCCGCCTCGGCGAAGGACTCCGCCGGGGTGTCGGCGCCGAGGTCGACCACCGTGAACCCCTCAGCCCGCAGCAGGTCGGCGGCCAGGGCCACGGGCACACCGTGGTGGTCGCCGGGGGCGGCGCCCACCACCACCGACCCGCGCTTGCGCCCCGGTCGGGAGAAGCGCGGGCCCAGTCGCCCGATGAGGCGCAGCATCACCACCGACGCCCGGTGCTCCTCGGCCACGCTGATCCGGCCGGCCGCCCAGCCCTCGCCGATGGCGGCCATGGCCGGGGCCATCACCTCGAGGTAGATCTCGTGGGGTTCGACCCCGGCGGTCATGGCGTCCTGGAGGATCGACCAGGCTCCGGGCTCGTCGCCCGCCAGGAGGCGCCCCTCGAGGCGGTGGTGGTAGCTGACGCCCCGTCGTCTGCCGCGGGCCGGCACCGGGCCCGGCCGACCCTCGCCGACCTCGCGGTGGCCGTTGCCACCCCCGCGGGGACCGGCGGCGGCGTCGCGGAAGGCCTCCAGGTCGGCTCGTTGGACCCGCCACTCGGCACCGTGCTTGGCCGCCGGGAGCCGGCCGGTGCGCACGTAGCGGTAGGCGGTCATGTAGTGCACACCAAGGAGGTCGGCGGCCTCGTGAAGGGTGACAGCGGGGGACGGTCGCTCAGCGGACACTCGTGCTCCCTTCCCCCGTCGTCGGTCGCCCCGACGCTAGCGGGCGGGCCGCGCGCCCCTCGTCGTCGGGCGACGACCTTTTTCGCTCCGGCGCCGCGCCGGCGGCCTCGCCGCCCCGCCCCCGGGCCCGGTACCGTCGCCCTCGTGTCCGACGCCCCCGCCGCCGATCCCTCCGAGGGGCCCAGCCATCGTGGCGAGGTGGCCATCGCCTTCGAGGCCCTGGCCGAGGGTCTGGCCCCGTTCGTCGACGCCCGCATGCGGGCGGCCTTCCCCGACGAGGACTGGATCATGATGGCGGCGTCGAAGCTGGGCAAGCGACGCGACGTCCTGGTCTCGCTCACCGACCCGCACTTCCAGCTCGAGGTCATCGCCCGCTGGTGGGGTCCCGTGTTCCTCGCGGTGCTCGGGGCGTCGACGAGGGACACGGTCACCGACCTGCGCACGGCCCGCAACCACTGGGCCCACCCCGACGCCGAGCACCCCTTCGACCTCGACTACGCCCTGGCCGTGCACCGGTGGGCCGAGGACCTGCTCGAGCGGGCCGGCTCACCGATGGCCGATCGGCTCGTGGAGCTGACCGAGGACCTGCGGTGGCAGTCGGCTCGACGTCACGCCCGCCAGCGCGGCGTCACCGAGGCCGAGGCCCTCCTCGGCGAGCTCGCCGAGCTCCAGCACGAGCGCGAGGACCTGCAACGCCAGCTCGACGAGGCCCGAGCGGCCGCGTCCAGCGCCGTCGGCCGGGGCCGGGCCGTGGCTCGCCAGCTGGCCGAGCTGCAGGCCCAGTACGCGGCGGTGGCCGGTCTGCGCGACGAGTACCGCGAGCTCGAACAGGAGCTGGCGACCGAACGGTCGGCTCGCGAGGCAGCCCAGGAGGACACCAGCGCGGTGCAGTCCCAGATGGACGACACAGGGGCGGCGGCGTCGGACCTCGAACGTCAGGCCGAGGACCTGCGCCTCGAGCTCGAACGGGCGCGCCAGGCCCTGGCCCAGGTCGACCCGCTCGACACCGACGCCGGGCGACGGTGGCTGTGGTTGGTGAGCTCGCTCATCGTCCTGCTCGGGTTGCTGGTGCTGATGGTCTCCACGCTGCCCCGTTAGGGCGCTGGGCGGCCTCCAGGGGCCGGCGAGCGACGCCGTCCCACCCCGCCCGTCCGGAGCGACTCAGTGCTCGGCGTCTCGGTGGTCCCGGGCCAGGCGGGCGACCACCTCGGTCTTGGCGGCCAGCTCGTGCTCGTCGAGCACCCCGGCCCGGTGGAGGTCGACCAACTTGTGCAACAACGCCCCTTCGTCGAACGTGGGGCGGTGGTCGACCCGGGGTGCGGGCCCGGTGGGGGTGAGCAGGCGGCGGACCTCGTCGGCGGCGTCGGGCCGGACCCCTTTGAGCACCAGGGGGAGGCCGGCACGCGAGTGGAGCTCGAGCACGGTGCCGGTGAGTCGGCGCTGGACCAGCACCTCGGTGACGTCGCGTCGGCGCATGGTGCGGCGGAGGCGGCCGTGGCGGTCACGGTGCTCCACCCGGTCGTCGTAGACGAGGACCCGATCGCCGAGCTGGTCGACGCCGGCGCCGATCGTGGAGGGCCGCAGCTCCAGCAGAGGGGGAGCCGGGGACTGCGATCCCTGCTCGGCGGCGGCCGCTCCGAACACCTGGGCCACCACCGCGGCCGGCCCGCCGGTGGGAACGGGGACCGCCCCGTGGGTGGCGTCGGTGGTGTCGGCCGGCCCGGGCTCCGCGGTCTCGGTCGCCGGTGGGGGGCCGGGGCTGGCGCCGTCGTCAGCCGCGGCGGTCGGGCGCGCCTCGGGGGCGCCACCGGCCTCGGGCGCCCGCTCGTCGCGGCCCGCGTCACCTGACACCCCCGGCTCGTCGGCGCCCGCGTCGCCGCGCAGGTGGGCCAGCGCCTTGACCGCCGCCGCTCTCCGGCCCTCGGCCTGGGTCCGAGCGTCCTCCGCCGACGCCCGGTCGCGGGCATCGAGCTGGGCCGTCAACGTCTCGTCGTGCTCGGCGCCCGTCGCGACGGTGGCCAGCTGGTCGACGCGACGGACGGCCGCGGCGGCGGCGTCGGCCTCGCCGCCACGCGTGGGCGTGCGGTCGGACGATGGATGGGGCACGCTTGTCCATCGGCTGTCCGGCTCCATTGGTTGAGCCGTACGTCCACGACCGCCCGGTCCGCCGCAGGGTGCGGCGACCCCCCCGTTCGAATGGGAGTCCCCTCGATGACCACGTCTCGCGACGACATCCAGCCCGACCGCCCCGAGGATGAAGGCCTCACCGACCCCGAGCTGCCCCAGGTCGACATCGAAGGGGCCCACCTGCTGGCCAACGAGGCCCGCGGCCGGTTGAAGGGCGACGGGTTCACCGACGACGAGGTCGACGCCTGGACCCGGGCCTACTTCGAGGAGGGGCACGAGGGCGACGTCGACGGCCTCGTCGCCTTCATCGCTGCGGAGCAAGCCAAGGGTCGAACCATCTGACGAGACCCGCCACGGTCACGATGACCTCGACGTCGAGGTGGGCGTCGAGCCAGGCCTTGTTGCGTCGGTGGAGCTCGTCGGCGGCGTCGAAGCGGTTCAGGAAGACCAGCGGGGTGGCCACGTGGGCGCCCCGGTCGAGGGCTTCGAGGGTGAGGCGGGTGCCGTTGATGGTGCCCAGACCGGCGTCGGCCACCACCAGCACCACCTCGGGCTGCAGCGCCTCCACGTAGGAGACGGCGTCGCCGTCGGTGGCGTGGGGAGAGCGCACCCCGCCGGCCGTCTCGGCCAAACCCAGCGCGGGCGGGGGGACGGGCCAGATCGTCTCGGCGGCCAGGTCGTCGACGGTGAAGCGGGGGCGCCCGAGCGCCTCGGCCGCCATCGGCGGGGCCATGGCCACCGGGTACCAGCGGTGCCGGGGGCAGACGTCAGCGGGGTCCTCGCCGGTGGCTCGGGCCAGCACGTGGGCGTCGGTGGAGCGGTCGTCGGGATCGAACGACTGCGCCGGCTTGCGGGCCGACACCTCGTGGCCCTCGGCGCGCAGGTCGCGCAGCAGGCGAGCCGACACCCAGGTCTTGCCCACCTCGGTGCCGGTGCCCACCACCACGACGAGCTTCACGCCGGCCCCCCGGGAGCCGTGGTGGCGACGGGCAGGTCCGACAGGGCGGAGAGGAGCCGGTCGAGCTGGTCGTCGGTGTGGGCCGCCGACAGGGCGACGCGCAATCGGCTGGTGCCGGGGGCGACGGTGGGAGGGCGGATGGCCGGCACCAGCAGGCCGGCGTCGAGCAGTCGGGCGGCCGCATCGAGGGCGGCCGCCTCCTCGCCGAGCAGGACCGCCACCACCGGGCTCGGGTGGCCGGGGCGCAACCGGGCCACGTGGGTCCGCAGGCGGTCGCGTCGGGCCTCCCCCTCGGGCGAGGTGACCACGCCGACCGCCGCCAGGGCGGCCGCGGTGTCGGCGGGGCTCGAGGCCGTGGTGAAGATGTAGGAGCGGGCCCGGTTGACGAGCAGGTCGACCACCGACCGGGGCCCGGCCACGAAGCCGCCCAGGGCACCGAGCGTCTTGGAGAGCGTGCCCACCTGCACCACGACGGGACCACCGGAGGGCACGGACGGCGGGTCCTGCAGCACGGCGTGGGCCTCGTCGAGGACGAGCAGGGCCCCGTGGCGATCGCACAGGGCGACGAGCCCGTCAACGTCGGCCACGTCGCCGTCCATGGAGAAGACCGTGTCGGTGACCACCACCAGACGCTCGGCCCCGGGCTCGGCGAGCAGAGCGTCGAGGGCGTCGAGGTCGCGGTGGGCGAACACCCGGACGTCGGCTCCGTTGGCCCGGGCCAGACGGCACCCGTCGATGATGGAGGCGTGGTTGAGCGCATCGGAGCAGATGCGCACCCCGGGGCCGGCGAGGGTGGACAGCACCCCCAGGTTGGCGGCGAAGCCGGTGGGGAAGACCACCGCGGCCTCGGTGCCGCGCCACTCGGCCAGGGCGTCCTCGAGGTCGTGGTGCACGGGCCGGGAGCCGACGATCAGGCGGGCGGCGCCGGCGCCCGCGCCCCATCGGTCGAGGGCGTCGTGGGCGGCGCCGACCACTGCCGGGTGCTGGGAGAGGCCCAGGTAGTCGTTGGAGGCGAAGGACACGACCCTGTCGCCGGTGGCGGTGAGGGTGCCCTCGGGGCCGGCGGCGTCGAAGGCCCGGGGGGCGCGCCATTGGCCGGCGGCCCGCACCCGGTCGTTGGCCGTGTCGACCCAGGCGCGCCAGGGTTCCGTCGTGGCCTCGGGGGTCACGGTGGCCCCGGGTCGGCGCCGACCTCGGCGATGGCGGCGGCCAGCACGTCGACGATGCGGTCGATCTCGGTGGCGGTGGAGGTGAGCATGGGCATGACCACGACGACGTCGCCGAGGGGTCGCAAGAGCACGCCGCGGCGCACGGCGGCGGCGCACACCCGGCGGCCCCAGCGCAGGTCGTCGCCGGGTGGGGCCAGCTCCACTCCCGTCATCAGCCCGCGCCGGCGCACGGCCTCCACCTCCCCGAGCGGGGCGATCCGCTCGTCGAGGGCGGCGCCGAGCTGGTCGGCCCGGGCCCGGACGTTGTCCAGCACGTCCCACTCGTCGAGGAGGTGCAGGTGGCGCAGGGCGACCGCGGCGGCGAGGGCGTTCCCCGAGAAGGAGTGCCCGTGGTAGAGCGTGCGCTCGCTCAGGTCGGGCCCGAGGAAGGCGTCGTGGACCCGGGGCGAGGCCACGGTGGCGGCCATGGCCAGGTAGCCGCCGGTGAGGCCCTTGCCGATGGTCATCAGGTCGGGCCGGATGCCGCACTGCTCGCTGGCGAACAAGGTGCCGGTGCGACCGAACCCGGTGGCCACCTCGTCGGCGATGACCAACACGTCGTGGGCCTGGGCGGCGTCGACCAGGCGCCGCACCGATGCGGGGTCGGTGACCTCGATGCCGGCGGCCCCCTGCACCAGCGGCTCGACGACGACGGCGGCCAGCTCGTGGGCGTGCGCCTCGACCAGGGCGACGGCGGTGTCGGCCCAGTCGGGGCGGTCGTAGCCGGGGGCGCGCAGCACCCCGAAGCGCAACGGGTCGAAGACGTCGGTGCCGAAACCACCGGCGCCGAGGGAGATGGCCCCGATGGTGTCGCCGTGGTACGCCCCGCCCAGCGCCAGATAGCGGGTGCGGTCGCCGATGCCCTGGTTGGTCCAGTACTGGAAGGCGATCTTGAGAGCCTGCTCCACGGCCGCGGCGCCGTCGGAGGCGAACAGGAAGTGGGGGTCGTCGACCGGCACGAGGGGGGCGAGCGCCTCGGCCAGCTCGACGGTGACGCGGTTGCCGTTGCCCAGCAGGGTCGTGTGGGCCACCCGGTCGAGCTGGTCGCGCAGGGCCTGGTCGAGCTCGGGCACCCGGTGGCCCAGGGTGGTCACCCACAGCGACGAGATGGCGTCGAGGTAGCGGCGACCGTCGACGTCGATCAGCTCGTGGCCCTCGGCCGACTCCACCATGATCGGTGCGTTGTCGGCGTAGGCGGACATCTGGGTGAACCCGTGCCAGACGACGGCGGCGTCGCGGTGGACCCAGTCGTCGTGGGTGCTCGTCATACGAGGGTGGCCTCCATGTCGGGGTCGGCGGCGCGGGCGCGACGCCATCGGTCGATCTCCTCGCCCATCGGGGTGCACGGCGGCCGCCCCACGAAGGGCCAGAGCTCCTCGGCCAGGCGGCGCCAGTTGCCGGTGGCCCGCAGGTCGCCGAACAAGGCGTACAGCCCGAGGCTGATGCGCTGGATCACCACGAAGCTGGGCGGCAGGTTGGCCGCCTTCTGCATCACCGCGTAGGGCCCCGAGGTGTCGAAGAAGCGGCGCACCGTCTCCGAGGCGTACGCCGGGGTGATCTGGTAGACGCCGTCCTCGGCCACGAACTCGTAGAAGTGCCCCAGGTAGTCGAGCACCTCTTCGTCGGTGACGGGCAGACCGGCGGGCAGCAGGCCGATGCGCTCGACGGAGGCCCGGAAGGCGGCCGGGTCGGGATCGACCACGATGTGGCGGATCATCTCGGCGAAGTCGGCCAGCTCCTCGGGGGTGAAGTGCTTCACGAGGCCGAAGTCGAGGAAGGTGACGCGCCCTCCCGGACGGAAGAGGTAGTTGCCGGGGTGGGGGTCGCCGTTGAAGGCGGCCAGCCGGTAGAGGCTGCCGAAGGCGAAGCGGTACAGGGTCTCGGCGGCCAGGTCCTTCTCCTGCTGGCTCCACGTGAGCAGCTCGTCCCAGCGCACGCCCTCGGCCATCTCGGTCACCAGCACCCGCCGGCTCGACAGCTCGGGGAGCACGGCCGGCACGTGGATGGTGGGATGGCCGGCGTAGGCCTCGGCGAAGAGGGTCTGGTTGGTGGCCTCGATCTCGTAGTCGAGCTCCTCGAGCAGCCGCTCGCGCAGCTCGCCCACCAGCGACTCGTGGTCGAGCCCGGCGAAGACCTGGCCGAGGCCGGCGAAGATGAGCCCGGCGTTGTCGAGGTCGGCGGCCACCGCGTCGGCCACCCCCGGGTACTGCACCTTCACCGCCACGGCCCGGCCGTCGCGGGTGATGGCCCGGTGGACCTGGCCGATGGACGCCGAGGCGATGGGCACCGGGTCCCACTCGGCGAAGAGCTCCTCGGGGGAGGCGCCCAGCTCGTCGCGGACCATGCCGGCAGCGAGCTCGGCGCTCATCGGTGGGGCGTGGTGCTGGAGGTCGGCCAGCGCGGTGCGTACGTGCTCGGGCAGGCCCTGGTCGAGGTAGCTGGCCATCTGGCCCAGCTTCATGAGGGCGCCCTTCATGTGGCCCAGCGCTTCGGTGACCTGCTCGGCGGTCTTGAGCTCGAAGGCGGTGTCGAGCTGGCGGCGCTCTTCGGCGTCGGCGAAGAGCCGGCGGGCCCGGTGGGTGGCGTAGGAACCACCGGTGCGGGCCCCCAGGGTGGCCAGGCGCAGGTTGCGGGCCGTGCGGTGGCCGCGGCGCCCGCCTGCGGAGCGCGACGGCCGGCCCGCTCGGGTGGCGACGAGGGCGCCGAGCGCGCCGAGCGCCACGCCGCCGATCACGGCGATGGGCAGCAACGAGCGACGGGTCACGGGCGGGCAGCCTACGGGCCGGGAGGGAGTGAGCCCACACCGCGACCCGCACGTCGGAGGCGGCCGCCGAGGGGTCGGCGCGCCGGGCGGTGGCTGGCAGACTCATCGCATGTCCGCGTCCGCCGTCGAGCCCGGGAGACGGTTCGCGGCCCGCGTGGTCCGGGCCGTGGTGGTGGCGATCGTGCTCGTCGGGGTGGGCGGGGCCGGCGTCGGCCCGGGTCCGGTCCCGGTGGGGGCCCAGGAGCCCTCGGGGGTGGGGGCCGAGCGCTGGGCGCCGGTCACGACGGACCCCGCCGCCCCGCCCGAGGTCGCCGTCTCCCGCTTCTGGATCGATCCGGCCCCGCCGGCGGACGGCTCGCAGGCCTCGGTGGTGGTGGACCTGGCCTCGGCGGCAGGCCCCGGGGGGCCTCCGTGGCGGGTGTCGGTGTCGGTGGGCGACCCTCTCGGCGTCCGCACCCGGGTCTCGGCGGTGGCGGTGGACCAGACCGTGTCGGGTCTGGTGGAGCGCGGCGACGGCGTCCGCTGGGACGAGCTCGGTCCGGGCACCGTGGCGGTGGGCGACGGCGGGCGCGTCACCGTGGAGGTGCCCCTCGACGAGGCGGGGGCCGACGCCGTCGTGTGGGTGCAGGTCGAGGCCACCGTCGACGGCGCGTCCGTCACCTCGACCAGCTCGTGGTTCGCGCTGGTGGACCTGCTCGGCACCCGCCCGGGGCCGGCGCTCGGGGTGGCCCCGGTGGCTGCGGTGGTCGCCGACGGCGACGCCGGCCCCGTGAGCCTGCCGGGCCCCCGGCCCACGCTCGCCGTGGTGGGGCGGGGGCTCGAGGTCGTCACCACCGATCCCGTACCTCTCGACGTGGGCGGCGTGGGGGTGGCCGGCGTCGTCGACACGGTACTGGTCACCCGCGACAGCGACGACGGCGGGGCCCGCACCGACCGCGTCGAGATCGACCGAGGCACCGGCGAGGTGCGCCTGGTGCCGGCCGACGGCGAGGTGGTGGTGGCCGAGCCGGGGACCTCGCCGTGGTTGGTGTCCGGACCGTCGCCCACGGACCCGGGAGCACCGGCGACGGTCACCTTCGACGTCGAGGCGCTCGACGTGGCCTTGGGCGGGCCGGTGCTGGAACGGGCCACGACCGCCGTCGGGGTCACCCGCACCGTGGCCCTCGACGACGGTCGGGCGCTGCAGGCGGCCGGCGTGGTGGGCACCATGGCCTGGTTCGACACGGCGCTGGTGGCGGCCGCCCCCGACGCGGACGCCGAGACCGGCGCCGTGCGCGAGGCGACGGCGACCAGCACGGTGCTGATCGCGCTCGTGGCGCTGGTGGTCGTGGCGCTGGTGGCGGTCGTGGTGCTGGCGCGGCGCCGGCGTCGGCGGGGAGGTCGGGACCGGGCCGCCGAGCCGAGCGCGGCTCGCGCCAGCGGTGCCGGGCGTGCTCCCGCCAGCGGTGCCGGGGTCGGCGAGGGGCCCGACCCGCTGGCCGCCCTGTTCGCCGAGGTCGACGAGCTCAGCGCCCGGGTGGACCGCCTCACCGGGCCCGACCCCGGCCCTGGCCCCGACGCCGAGCCCAGCGCTGGTCCCGGTCCCGGCTCCGAGCCCGACCCGGGCGGCGGCGGCGGGGTCGAGCCCGGCCGGTAGCGTCGGTGCCCATGATCGTCACCACCGCCCAGGGCGAGGTCGAGGGCTTCGAGCGCGACGGCATCTGGAACTTCCGCGGCCTGCCCTACGCCGCCCCGCCCGTCGGCGAGCGGCGCTTCCGGGCTCCGCAACCCCCCGAGCCGTGGGCCGGGGTGCGCGACGCCCGCCACTTCGGCCCGGTGTCGTGGCAGAACAAGGGCGGTCTCATGGCCATGCTCGGCGACGCCGAGCTCGACATGTCCGAGGACTGCCTGGTGCTCAACGTGCAGACCCCGGCCTGCGACGACGCCCGACGGCCGGTCATGGTGTGGGTCCACGGTGGCGGCTTCGTCACCGGCTCCTCCGCGGTGCCCTGGTACGACGGCACCCACCTGGCCACCCACGGCGACGTCGTGGTGGTGAGCGTGAACTACCGCCTCGGCGCCCTCGGCTTCCTGTGGCTGGGCGCGCTCGGCGAGGAGTTCCGCAGCAGCGGCACCAACGGCATCCTCGACCAGGCCGCCGCCCTGGCCTGGGTGCACGACAACGTCGCCGCCTTCGGGGGCGATCCCGACAATGTCACCGTCTTCGGCGAGTCGGCCGGGGCCATGAGCGTGTCGACCCTGTTGGCCCTGCCCGCCGCCCGGGGGCTGGTCCACAAGGCCATCGCCCAGAGCGGGGCGGCCCACAACACGTTCACCACCCACGTGGCCGACGAGGTCACCGGCACGGTGCTGGCCGAGCTGGGCGCGACCGACCTCACCGCCGTGCTGGAGGCCACCCCCCAGGAGCTCGTCGCCGTCGAGGCCGCCGTCACCCGGCGGGTGTTCCGCGATCCGGCCCGCCTCGCCGGGCGCTCCGGGATCGCGTTGGCCATGCCGTTCCAACCCGTGGTCGACGGCCAGTGGCTCCCCACCGACCCGCTCACCGCCATCCGCCAGGGCGCGGCGGCCGACGTGGCGTTGCTGGCCGGCACCAACCTCGACGAGTGGAACCTGTTCCGCGTCATGTCGCCCGGAGGGATCGACCACCCCAAGCTGCTCGAGCGCCTCGACCGCATCGCCGGCAACGGCCACGAGTTCCACGACACCTACGCCGCCTCGCGGCCCGAGGCCACGCCCGACGACCTGTGGAGCGCGGTGCTCACCGACGCCGGGTTCCGTGTGCCCACGGTGCGCCTCCTCGAGGCCCACCACGGCGCCGCCGCCCCCGGTGTGGCCGCGTACGAGTACCTGTTCACGTGGCCCACCGCCGCCTTCGGCGGGGTGATGGGGTCCTGCCACGCCCTCGAGATCCCGTTCGTGTTCGACAACCTGCACCGCGGTGGGGCCGAGCTGTTCCTGGGCGGATCGGTCGGTCCGGAGCTGCACACCCTCGCCGCCCGCATGCGCGACGCCTGGACGGCCTTCGCCCACACCGGCGTGCCCGCGGCCGAGGGGCTGCCCGCGTGGCCGGCCTTCGATCCTCGCCGGCGCGAGGTGCTGCGCCTCGACCTCCAGCCCGAGGTGCTGGCCGACCCCGGCCGGGCCGAGCTCGACCGCTGGGCCGATCTGCTGTGACCGGCCCCCTGGTCGACGAGCCGGAGGGGCCGCCGCCCGTCGCCGTCGTCTTGCTCTCGGGCGGACTCGACTCCACCACCTGCCTGGCCATCGCCCGGGCCGAGGGGTTCACGCCCGTGGCGCTCAGCTTCCGCTACGGCCAGCGCCACACCCACGAGCTGGACAGTGCCCGGGGGGTGGCCGACGCGGCCGGGGTTGAGCACCTCGTCGTCGACATCGACCTGGGCGGCATCGGTGGCTCCGCCCTGCTCGACGAGTCCATCGCCGTGCCCAAGCACGTCGACGCCGAGGCCATGGCCGCCGCCGTCGGCGACGGGCCCGACGGCAGCGACATCCCGGTCACCTACGTGCCTGCCCGCAACACCGTCTTCCTGGCCCACGCCCTCGCCCTGGCCGAGGCCCGCGGGGCGCGCGACATCTTCATCGGCGTCAACGCCGTCGACTACTCGGGGTACCCGGACTGCCGTCCGGAGTACCTCGCCGCCTTCGAGGCCATGGCCAACCTGGCCACCCGCGCCGCGGTCGAGGGTCACCGGCTGGTGATCCACGCCCCGCTGCTCGAGCTCACCAAGGCCGAGATCATCCGTTGGGGCGTGGCCCTCGGCGTCGACTACGCCGCCACCTCCACCTGCTACGACCCGGCCCCCGACGGCGCCGCCTGCGGGCACTGCGATGCCTGCCTGCTGCGGGCCCGGGGTTTCGCCGAGGCCGACGTGATCGACCCCACCCGCTACGCCGACAGAGCGCGCCCGTGAGGGCGGGGGCCTCCTCCTGCCCCGGCCGGCCCCCGGGCCGCCACCGTCGTCGTGCGCGGCGATGGGGTGCACCGAGGGGGCGACGATGAGCACCTACCTGGTCAAGGAGACCTTCCTCACCCTTCAGGGCGAGGGCATGCATGGCGGGCGGCCGGCGGTGTTCTGCCGCTTCTCGGGCTGCAACCTCTGGACCGGTCGCGAGGAGCACCGGGCCCAGGCCGTCTGCCGGTTCTGCGACACCGACTTCGTGGGCACCGACGGCCCCGGCGGCGGCCACTTCCGGTCGGCGCGGGCGCTGGCCGAGCACGTCCGCTCGTTCTGGCCGTCCCCGGGGCGGGGCTTCGTGGTCTGCACCGGCGGCGAGCCCACCCTCCAGCTCGACGACGCGGCCGTGGCCGCCCTGCACGCCGTCGACCTCGAGATCGCCATCGAGACCAACGGCACCCGGCCGGTGCCCGCCGGCGTCGACTGGGTGTGCGTGAGCCCCAAGGCGGGGGCCGAGGTGGTCCTCGAGCGGGCCGACGAGCTCAAGCTGGTCGTCCCCCAGCCCGGGGCCGAACCCGAGCGGTGGGTGGACTTCGCCGCCGACCACCACCTGTTGCAGCCCATGGACGGCCCCGACCGGGTGGCCAACACCGCGGCGGCCGTCGCCTACTGCCTCGAGCACCCGACCTGGCGGCTCTCCGTCCAGACCCACAAGGACATCGGCATCCCATGACCACGCCCTCGGCCAAGCGCCTCACCGAGTACAGCCACGGCGCGGGGTGTGCCTGCAAGCTGCCACCCGGGCTCCTGGGCGAGGTCGTCGCCAACCTGCGACCGGTCACCGACGAGCGGCTCCTGGTGGGCTCGGCCACGGGCGACGACGCCGGCGTCTGGCGCCTCGACGACGATCGGGCCCTGGTGTTCACCACCGACTTCTTCACCCCGATCGTCGACGACGCCCGCACCTGGGGCCGGGTGGCGGCGGTGAACGCCGTCTCCGACGTCTACGCCATGGGCGGGCGGCCCCTGATCGCCCTCAACCTGGTGGCGTGGAACGTCGACGAGCTCTCCGCCGAGCTGTTGGGGGAGGTGTTGGCCGGGGCCGGTGACGTGGCCGCCGAGGCCGGCTTCGCCATCGTGGGAGGGCACTCCGTCGACGACCCCGAGCCCAAGTACGGCCTGGCCGTGGTGGGCGAGGCCCACCCCGACCGGCTGCTCACCAACGCCGGGCTACGGCCCGGCCAGGCCCTGGTGCTGACCAAGGCGTTGGGCACCGGCATCGCGTCCACCGCGGTCAAGCGCGGCGTGGCCCCGCCCGAGGTGGCCGCCGCGGCCGTCGACTCCATGCTGGTGCTCAACGCCGACGCCGCCCGGGTGGCGCTCTCGGCCGGGGCCACCGGCGCGACCGACGTCACCGGCTTCGGACTCCTCGGCCACCTGGGCCGCATGGCGCTGGAGTCGGGGGTCGACGTGGCCGTGGAGGCCGGCGCCGTCCCCGTGATCGCAGGGGTGAGGGACCTGGCCGCGGCCGGCGTGGTGCCGGGAGGATCGGGCCGCAACCGGGCGTTCGTGGCCGACCGCCTGGTGGTGGGCGACGGCGTCGACGAGCTGTCGGTCACCGTGCTGGCCGACGCCCAGACCTCGGGCGGGCTGGTCTTCGGTGTGGACCCCGCCCGGGCCGCCGACGCCGTGGCCGAGCTGCGCGCCCTCGGTCACCCGGCCGCGGTCATCGGCGAGGTCCTCGCCCCCGACCCGGCCGGGTCCGCCACTCGCACCGGACGCCTCCACCTCCGCTGACCCGAGCCCCCCCCCAACACCGGGGTTCTTGCATGAGTTCGGCGCGGTGGGCAGCGACGAAACCATGCAAGAACGAAGGGTGTGGGGTGGGGCGGGGGAGGTGGGAGTGGGCCGGGGCTGGCTCGGTCAGGTCTGGGCGATGGCGACGCGGCCCAGCTGGGCGTAGTCGTCGACGTCGGGGTGCGACGGCACGGCCCGCACCGTGTAGCCGAACGTGCCCGAACGGGGGAAGGTGACCTCGGCCCGGTAGCGACGCCAGCCCGGATGGTCGCCGTCGCCCACCACGGCCATGGGCACGACCTGCGGATCGCGCATGTCCTCGTCGAGGTCGATGGCACCGTGGACCAGCTCGACGGTGAGGTCGTCGGGTTCGAGGTCGCCGAGGGCCACCTGGGCCTCGACGGCGAAGCGGCCGGGGCCGTCGCCGAGCTCCTGGTAGGTGGTCGACGGCACCGAGACCCCGGGCCAGGCCCGCTCGAGGTGGCGGGTCCAGCGCACCAGCCCCCGGGCCCGTTCGAAGCCGTCGCCCATCATCTGCCCGGCCCGCTCGGCGGCGGGTTCGTACAGCCGCTCGACGTACTCGCGCAGCATCCGGGTGGACTCCACCTGCGGGCCGAGGCGCACGACGGACCGCTTGACCTTGGCCAACCACTCGGTGGGGATGTCGTTGTCGGCCCGCCGGTAGTAGAGGGGCACCACCTGGCGCTCGAGCAGCTCGTAGACGCTGGACGACTCGAGGTCGTTGCGGGTCTCGACGTCGGGGGCGGTCTCGGCCGACGGGATGGCCCAGCCCACCTCCGGCGTGTACATCTCGTCCCACCAGCCATCGAGGATCGACAGGTTGAGCCCACCGTTGAACACGACCTTCATGCCCGAGGTGCCGCAGGCCTCGTTGGGGCGCAGCGGGGTGTTGAGCCACACGTCGCAGCCCTGCACCAGCATGCGGCCGACCGAGATGTCGTAGTCCTCGAGGAACACCAGCCGGTGGCGGATGTCGATCTCGGAGGCCATCTCGGCCACCTGCTGGAGCAGGTGGTGCCCGGGCTCGTCGGCGGGATGGGCCTTGCCGGCGAAGACGAACTGCACGGGGCGATCGGCGTCGAGCAGGAGCCGGCGCAGGCGCTCGGGGTCGCGGAACAACAACGTGGCCCGCTTGTAGGTGGCGAAGCGTCGGGCGAAGCCGATGGTGAGCGCGTTCGGGTCGAGCGCCTCGTCGGTCCAGGTGACCTGGGCCGGGGTGCGGCCCTTGTCGAGCGCGGCCTGGCGCAGCTTGTGGCGGGCGTAGCCGACCAGGCGCTCCTTGGCGTCGGCCCGGGCCCGCCACAGGTCGCGGTCGGCGACGTCGTCCATGGCCCGCCACTGCTCGGGCTCGGCCTCGGGCCAGTGCGGGCCGATGGCCTTGCGGTAGAGCGCGCTCATCTCCGGTGACGTCCACGTGGGGGCGTGCACCCCGTTGGTGACGGCGGTGATGGGCACGTCCTCCACCGGGATCTCCGGCCACAGCCCGCTGAACATGCGCCGGGACACGTCGCCGTGCAGCTGGGCCACGCCGTTGGCCCGACCAGCCATGCGCAACCCCATGGCCGCCATGTTGAACACCTCGCCGTCGGGGGTGCCGGGCTCGTGGCCGATGGCCATGAGGTCGTCGACGGTGAGGCCGAGGTCGCGGCACCACCCGGCGAAGTAGCGCTCCATGAGCTCACGGGGAAAGCGGTCGATGCCGGCCGGCACCGGGGTGTGGGTGGTGAACAGGGCGCTCGGGCGCGACGCCTCCCGGGCCTCGCTGAACGACAGCCCGTGGTCGGTCATGAGGCAGCGGATGCGCTCGAGGGCGAGGAAGCCGGCGTGGCCTTCGTTCATGTGGAAGACCTGCGGTCGGCGTCCGAGGGCCTCGAGGGCCCGGATGCCACCGACCCCGAGCACGATCTCCTGGCGGATGCGCTCCTCCACCCCACCGCCGTAGAGGCGGTCGCAGGTGAGTCGGTTGACCTCGTCGTTGTCGTCGATGTCGGTGTCGAGCAGGTACAGCTCGATGCGCCCGACCCGGGCCCGCCACAGCCGGGCGTAGACGGGCACGCCGGCGAGCTCGACCATCACCTTGATGTCGGGCACCGCCTCGAGGGCCATGGCCCGGGGGTCGAGGCGGGGGAAGCGCTCGACCTGCCAGCCGGTGACGTCGAGCTGCTGGCGGAAGTAGCCGTGGCGGTAGAACAGGCCGATGGCCACGAGGGGCAGGCCGAGGTCGTTGGCCGCCTTGAGGTGGTCGCCGGCCAGCACGCCGAGGCCGCCGGAGTACTGGGGGAGGGCGGCGGCGATGCCGAACTCGGGGGAGAAGTAGGCGACCTCCTGCAACGGGGAGGCACCCCGGTCCTGGAACCATCGGGGCTCGTCGAGGCTGCGGCGCAGCTCCTCGTGCACGGCGCCGGCCAGCGACGTGAACGAGGCGTCGGCGGCCAGCCGGTCGAGCTGCTCCTGGCTCTCGGTGGCCAGGATCTCGGCGGGATCGCGGCCCTCGAGCTCGAAGGCCTCGCGGTCGAGGCGCCGGAAGAGGTCGTGGGCCCGCTCGTCGTCGGCCCAGCCCAGGTTCATCGCCACCGCCCGCAGGGGTTCGAGCTCGGGGGGCAGTTGGGACACGACGGTGAACGTCTGGACAGCCTTCATGGGCGGCAACCTAGTGGTGCGCAGTCGCTGCGAGAACAGTGGATGTGTCACACCGGCCGGGTCGGCGACCAACCGCTCACGTCGCTCGTCCCCCCGGCCGACCCGCAACCGCCGACCGCCCCCCGGGCAGCATCCCGCTCCGGTGAGCTGCGCGGTGGTCGGTCGGGTCAGGCCGAGGTGCCGGCGCGGATGACGGAGAGGGCCTCGTCGATGTGCTTCTTGGGCTTGAACTGCGACGAGAACTTGTGACGCACGACCCCCTCGGGGTCGATCACGTAGGTGACCCGACCCGGCAGCAGCCCCAGCGTCTTGCCCACGCCCCAGGCCTTGCGGACCTCACCGCTCTCATCGGCCAGCAGGGTGAACGGCAGCTGGTGCTTGTCGGCGAAGGCCCGGTGCGACGACACCGAGTCGCCGCTGATGCCCACGACACGGGCCCCGGCGTCGACGAAGTCCTCGTGGCTGTCGCGGAACGAGCACGACTCGGCGGTGCAGCCGGGGGTGTCGTCGGCCGGGTAGAAGTAGACGACGGCCCACCCGCCTCGCAGCTCCGACAGGCTCACAGGGGAGCCGTCCTGGTCGGGCAGGGTGAACTCGGGTGCGGGCTGGCCGACGGTGGCGCTCATGTCGTGGCTCAGCACCGTCGAGGCAGCTGCTATTCCGCGATGTCGGCGCCCTCCTCGCAAGCTCGTCGGGACGCGGTGTGGCGGCGACGCTGCGCTTGCCCGCCGCCACCAGCCCCAGACCCTCAGCCGACTCGCAACAGCCGAAGGAGCGCAGCGACGAAGGCTCGGACAGTTCTCGCGTTTCGCCGAAGGCGGCGAGGGGAGGCTTGCCGACCCGAGCTGAGTGTCACGGCGCCCGCCGAGCCGCACTCGCTCCCGTGCGCGCGTCAGAACCAGTGGTGCGGGCCACCCACCGGAACCGTGTCCATGGCGCCCTCCTCGCGAGCTCGTCGGGACGCGGTGTGGGCGGGTCGCTGGCGCTCCCGTCGCCCACCTGACCGTGCGCTGGTGCTGGTGACAGCCGGAGGAGCGCCAGCGACGGAGCCTCAGCCCGGTCCGGTGTTTCGCCGAAGGCGGCGGAGGGAGGCTTGCCGACCGGAGCAAGGTGTCGCGGCGCGGGCTACGGCACTTCGACGGCGCAGCGGAGGCCGGGCGCCTCGGCGAGGCGCCGGTCTGCGGTCAGCAGGGGGTGGTCGACCGCCTCGGCCAGCGCGACGTAGCAGCCGTCGTAGGCGCTCACGTTGTGGCGGAGCTCCCACACCCGAGGCAGGAGCGGGGCTGTGGGGAACACGGTGATCGGGAACGCCAGGAGGTCCTCGACCGCGCGATCGGCTTGAACGTGGGTCAGGGAACCCTTGGCGACATGTCGTCGCAGGACCGAGACCACCTCGAGTCGGAGCAGGTCAGGGCCGATGACGGTCTCGCCGCGTAGGCGTTCGCGGAACCGTCGGCCGTCGCTTCCCTCGTCGGCCACGGCCGGCGCGAGGATCGACGCATCAACGACGAGCACGTTCCTCGTCGAGGACGTCGATCGTGGTCGCAGCAGACAACGAGCCCTTCGACCGGCGCTCGATCCGGTCGAGGATGTCCTCGGTCGTCGGCGTGGCGGCGATCACGCCGAGCTGCGCGGCCAGGAACTGTTGCAGTGACTGGCCTGCCAGCTCCGCTCGCCGCACGAGCTCGGCGTGGACGTCGTCGGGAACATCGCGGACCTGCACGTTCGGCATGCATGCAGAATACATGCACGCTCGATCGTCGGCAACGGGTTGCCTCGGGGTGGGGCGGATCGCTGGCGCTCCCGTCGCCCACCTGTCCGTGCGCTGGTGCTGACGTTTCCCACCCCTTCGTGAACCTGTCGGAAAAGTGCGCTGACAGGTGTCGCGAAGTGCCGACAGCTTCGCGTTCGAGGTCGTCAGCGGGCCCCCGACAGGCGGAGGAGCGCAGCGACGGAGCCTGAGCACGCGTTCGCGCTTCGCCGAAGGCGGCGGAGGGAGGCTTGCCGACCGGAGCAAGATGTCACGGAGGCTTGCCGACCGAAGCAAGAACAAAGCGGTCACGACGTGACCGGTTGGGGCCTGCACGATGGCGCCATGACCACATCGAACAGCTCCACCACCCCGCAGCTCGCCGACCCCCGGCCGATCCTCGATCGGGCCATCGCCACCGGTGGGGTGGTGATCGCCGGCGTGCGGCCCGAACAGCTCGCCGCTGCGACACCGTGCCCGGAGATGGACGTGCGCGCGATGCTGCGCCACGTCGTCGGGGTCCTCGACCGCATCGCCGCCCTCGGCCACGGCGAAGACCCCTTCGCCGTGACCGAGACCGACGTGCCCGACGACGGCTGGTCCGACGCGTGGACGAGGGCGGGCAGGCGAGCCGCCGACGCGTGGCGCGACGATGCCCTGCTCGATCGGCCCATGGCGCTGCCCTGGATCGAGGGCAGCGGCGCGGAGATCCTGACCTCCTACTTCTCCGAGCTGACCGTCCACACGTGGGACCTCGCCACGGCCACCGGCCAGCAGCCCCGCTGGGACGACTCGGTCCTCACCGCCGCGCTCGAGGCTCGCCCCATCCTGCCCGCGGAGAACCGCCGAGCCCTCGTCGAGGAGATCTCGGCCGGGCTGGGGCTCGACGAGGTCGCCATCCCGTTCGCCGAGGCCGTCGCCGTCCCTGACGATGCCTCCGCCATCGACCGCCTCGTCGCCTGGAACGGCCGGGATCCCCGACGCTCGTCCTGAGGCGGCACGGCCGTCCGGCTCCACGGCACGGGCGGTGCGGCGGGGCCGACCGTGACTGGCGTCGGCACCTCTGTGGAGGGCGTTGGGTCCCGCCGGCGCCGATCTCGCGTCCGAGGCGCGGCACGCGTCGGCACCGAGCCTCGCCGAACGGCGAAGGGCACGGGAGTAGCGTGTCGCCCATGCCGGTCATCGCCGTGGTGAACCAGAAGGGTGGGGTGGGCAAGACCACCGTGGCGCTCGGGTTGGCGTCGGCGGCGGCGCACCGGGGGCTGCGCACCCTCGTCGTCGACCTCGATCCTCAGGCCAACGCCACCACGGGGCTGGGCGTCTGGGACCCGCCCCACACCGTCGATGCGGCGCTCGAGGCCGACCGTCCAGGGGGTGCGACCCAGCTGGTCGTCCCCGCCGGATGGCCCGTGTCCGACGATGGGGTGGTGCCCGACGTGGTGGCCTCCACGCCGGCGCTGGCGGCACGCGAGCCTCAGCTGGCCAACGACCCGGTCGGTGCGCAGGACCGCCTGCAGCTCGCCCTCGAGGGGCATCCCTACGACCTGGTCGTCATCGACTGCCCGCCGTCGCTCGGGCTGCTCACGATCAACGGGCTGTTCGCCGCCGATCGGGCGCTCATCGTCACCGAGCCGGCGGCCTGGGCGTCCGACGGGGTGGCTCAGATCCGCCGCACCATCGACCGCATCGCCGCCCGGCGCGACGGGGTGCCCCGCATCGCCGGCGTGGCCGTCAACCGCCTGGGCCGCACCCGAGACGCCAAGTACTGGCACGGGCAGCTGTGCGAGCACTACGGCGACGACGTGCTCGAGCCGGTGCGCCTGCGTGCTGCGGTGGCCGAAGCATCGGCCCAGTCGTTGCCGATCCACGGTCTCGGCCATCGGCCTGGCGCGCCCGAGGCCAGCGAGGAGTTCGACGTCCTCCTCGACGCGATTGCCCCGGAGTTGGCTCGACCCGTGCCGGAGGCACTCGCGGCTGACGAGCCCTCGACCCCGGAGCCGTCAGGTGACGGCGAGGCGCCCGGGGCCGACCCGAGGATCGACGCGGTCGGCGACCGGCCGAGCTCGTCCGCCCCCTCGACCCCCGCCGTCTGATCGGAGCCCCGATGCCCTACGACCCCCAGCGTTCCCACCACCGTCCCGAGCCGGCGTCCGACGAACCGGCGCCGGTCGACGCCATCCTCGACGCCGAGGCGGTCGCCGATGAGGTGGCGCTGCCCGAGGGCATGGATGTGGAGGTCACCGAGGGCGGTGAGCTGGTGGTGCACACCCTCGACGCCGACGTGGAGATCACCACCGCCGGCGACGACGTGGTGGTGCGCACCGACGACGCCACCGTCGAGGTGCGCCCGGAAGCCGAGGAGGTGCTCGTGAGCGCGGCCGGCGAGGAGATCATGGTCGACACCACGCCGCGCACCGGGGCCGACGCCGAAGCGATCCTCGAATCGGAGATGGCCGCCGCCGGGCGGGGCCGTCGCACCCGCCTGCTGATCGTGGCCGCCGTCGCCGCCGTCCTCGCCGCCCTCGTTGCCGCCCTGTTGGGTCGCCGCCGGCGCTGACCCGCGGGGCGGTGCCCGCGACCGGTGGGGCCACGCGCCCGGCACGGTCCGAGCCCCGAAGGGTCAGGCGACGACGCGCAGCACCGAGAGGGCCAGATAGAAGCATCCGGCCAGGGCCAGCGCGCCCGTGGCCAGCAGGCCCGGTCGCACCACCGGGGGCAGGTGGCGCCAGTTGACCAACAAGATGAGCCCGACGATGAACGGCGTGTGCACCGCGGCCACGACCCCCGACATGCTCATGATGGTGACCGGATCCTGCACCACCAGGTAGACCGCGAGCGGGAGCAGGCCGGTGACCGCCACCACGTAGAGACGGCGGAGCCGTCGGCGGGTGAGCCAGTGAGGCCGGCCACGCCGTCGGGTGAGCAGCATGGTGATGTCGGCGAAGCTGCGACCCCACCCGTCCTGGTTGGCCATCACGCTGCCGCCCAGGGCGAAGACGGTCAGCGCGATGAGGGCCCAGAAGCCGGACCGGCCCCACACGCCCTCCATGAGCCCGCCGAGGTCGGCGGCGACGTCGACCCCCGACGGCACCGTGCCCTCCGGGGCGAGCAGCTCGGCCCCGAGCACGTTGAACGAGCCGATGACCAGCGCCCCGGTCACCACGGCCAGGCCGGCGGCACGCGACACGAGCCTCAGCCAGGCCTGCAGGCGTGAGTCGCGCTGCTCGGTGTCGATGGCCGGTGGGGTGTCGTCCTCGGCACCGGCCGCCTCGTGGTGCTCGGCCGACAGGGCCGTCGGTCCGCCGTAGCCGTGGGTGCCGGTCCAGTACGAGAACCAGACGATGCCCATCGAGCCGGCCAGGATGGTGCCCACCCAGGGCAGCACGAAGCCCACGTCGAAGTCGTCGGGGATCTGGGGCACCAGACCCGATGCGATCTCCGCCGGCGACGATCCCACCTGGGTGGCGGCGACCAGGCTCAACACGACCAGCACCACGGCCAGGGCCCGGGTGAGCTTGGTGATCAGGTCGTACTCCCCGATGCCGACGACGGCGGTGGAGCCCACGATGACCGCAGCGGTCAACGGCACGGGTGAGACGTCGAACGACACGTGCAGGGCACTGCCGACGAGCGCCGAGAGCCCGGCGATCCCCACCACGGCGGCGAAGAGCTGGGGGACGAAGATCACCCAGAGGGCCCAGCCGTGCGGGCCCGGCAGCCGGTCGAAGCCATCGAGGAGGGTCCGTCCGGTGGCGGTGGTGTACCGGGCCGCCTCGCGGATCATGATCCACATGAACCCGCACGTGACGAGGGCCAGCCACAGCAGCTGGTACTCGTAGCGGGCGGCGATCCGGGGGGTGAACAGCACCGAGCCCGACCCCACCGCGGAGACGGTCCACAGCAGGGCCGGTCCGTACCATCCGAGCCGTCGCCGCCCGTGGGGCAGCGGCCGCACCTCCCGTCGGAGGGCGGCGTCGGGCGCCGTGGTGGCGCGGTGGTCTCGGGTCTGCTCGGCGGAGGTGGCGGACACGGAGCCCTTTCGATCAGCGGTCGTCAGCCGCCGACCGCTCCCCGAGCCAGCCCGCACGGCGCCCGGGAGCGATTCGGCGCGTCCGCGTCGCCTACCCGAGAGGGAGCCTCGCTATCACCGCCCGCCTGGGTCGGGGCTCACCAGCACCCGACTCGTCAGCTCGAGGGGGCGAGCAGCCCGGCGCGGAGGCGGCCCACGACGTCGTCGTCGACGCCGATCTCCTGCACGTAGCCGGCGATCGAACCGTGGGCCGAGTGCACGTGGGACAAGAAGTGCTCCATGGCCCCGGCCGGAGCGGCCAGGTAGGCCTCGGGCTGGTCGTTCATGGCCGTGAGACCTTCGGGGTTGTCGGTGCGGAGCCGGTCGCGGAGACGCTCCATGGCCCCGGCGGTGAGGGCGTAGTCGGCCACGATGAGCTCGTCGGCCACGCCGAGCAGGGCCAGCACGATGGCGGCCAGCACGCCGGTGCGGTCCTTGCCGGCGGCGCAGTGGAACACCGCCGGGACGTTGTCGGTGCCGGCCAGCAGCTCGAGGGCGCCGGCCAGGGCGGGGGCGCCGACGTCGAGCATCTGCACGTAGAGCGAACCGAGGATCTCGGCGGCGTCGGCGTTCTCGTCGAGCTCGGCGGGTGCCCAGGTCTCGTTCAGCACCGGGAGGTGGTGGTGCACGATGCCGAGGTGGTCGGCCTGGAGGCGACCACGGTCGATCTCGCCGAGGGTGCGCAGGTCGAGCACGGCCCGCACCCCGAGCCCGCCGAGCACGTCGAGCTCGTCGTCCTCGAGGCGGTGGAGGGCGTCGGCCCGGTACAGGGTGCGCCAGCGCACGGGACGGCCGTCGAGGCCCTGGTAGCCGCCCAGGTCACGGAAGTTGAAGGCGCCGGCGAAGGTGACCCGGCGGTCGGGGTGCTCGGGCAGCACCAGCCCATCTCGATCGATCACGTCTCGGAGGCTACGAGCGATGGTGCCGTCCATGACAACTCCCGGTTCTGCGTCCTCGGGGCGCCTCGCCTGGATTGCGGGGCCTCCCCTGATGTCGTGCAGTCTCCCGGGTCGGATCGTCGGGGAGGCGGCCTCGGTCTGACCGGGCGGTGACGCCTGGGCGAACGTTGGGCGTCACCCGTCACCCGTCACCCATCACCCGAGGAGGCCACGTCGAGGACGAGCGATCCCTGCACGTCGCCGGCCGCCAGGCGAGCCAAGCCGGCGTTGGCCTCGTCGAGCGCGAGCACCTCGAACTCGGTGCGCACGGGCACCTCGGCGGCGAGGGCCAGGAAGTCGTGGACGTCGGCGTGGGTGACGTTGGCCACGCTGCGCAACGACCGCTCCCACCACAGCCGTTCGTAGGCGAACTCGGGGATCCGGTCGAGGTGGATGGCGTTGATGGCCACGACGCCACCCCGATCGACGGCGTCGAGGGCAGCCAACACCACCGAACCGACGGGGGCGAACGTGATGGCAGCGTCGAGCGGCACCGGCGGCGCCTCCTCGTAGCTGCCGGCCCAGGTCGCCCCGAGATCCCGGGCTCTCTGCTGCTCCTGCGGGGAGCGGGTGCACACGTGCACCTCCACGCCCCAGTGGCGGGCCACCTGGATGACGCACGTGGCCGATGCCCCGAACCCGAACAGGCCGAGGCGGGCGCCGGCGGACTCGGGGCCGATGCCGGCCACCCCGAGGGACCGATGGCCGATGACTCCGCCGCACAGCAACGGAGCGGCCTCCACGTCACCCAGGCCGTCGGGCAGCTCGGCGGTGGCGTCGGCCCGCGCCACCATGTGGGTGGCGTAGCCGCCGTCGCGGTCCCAGCCGGTGAAGGTGCTGTCCGGGCACAGGTTCTCGCGGCCCGATCGACAGAAGCGGCAGCGACCGCAGCTCGACGCGATCCAGGCCACGCCCACGCGTGCCCCGACCGCCGGGGCGCGCACGCCGTCGCCGACGGCCACCACGTGGCCCACGACCTGGTGGCCGGGCACGATGGGCAGCCGTCGCGCCGGGAGGTCGCCCTCGACGAGCTGCAGGTCGGTGCGGCACACGGCGCAGGCGGACACCGCGAGGACGACCTCACCTGGCCCGGGGCGGGGCACGTCACGCGCCTCCAGCTCCAGGGGCCCGTCGGCGCCGGCGGGGCCCGGACGGCGCAGCACCCATGCCCGTCCCACGGCGGCGTCAGCCCTCCGGCCGGTAGACGAGCACCGGGCACGAGACGTCTCGAACGACCGCCATGGTGGTGCTGCCGAGGGCGGCCCGGGCGATCCCACCTCGGGCGTGGGTGCTCATGGCCACCAGCGTGGCGGGCAGGCGTCGGGCCAGGTCGACGAGCGCGCTCGCGGCGTCTTTGGCGACGAGGCGTTCGACGTGCACCGGGCACCCGGCGGAGCGGAACGCCTCGGCGCTCTCGGTGAGCTGGTGGTGGAGGGTCTCGGGGTCACCCCCGCCGAGCGGGGTGCCGTCGGCGTGGACGACGGCGACGACCCGCACCGAGAGCCCCAGGGTCTGCGCCCACGGGACGGCGTGGTCGACGACGGTGGACGACAGCTCACCCCCGTCGCAGGTCACCACGAGGTCGCCGTCGGTCAGCGGGGCGACGGTGGCCGACGGGCCGGCCAGGAGCACGGGGCGATGGGCGGTGCCGACGACGTCCTCGGCCACGGAGCCCAACACCACCCGGGCCAGGCCCTGGCGCCCCTTGGTGGTCATGACCACGGCACCGTCGTCGGGGGTGAGGTCCCGGATGGCGTCGGCGGGGAACGTGTCGGGCACGACCGCCGAGCGCCAGGGCACGGCCCCCAGACGGGGAGCGAGGTCGTGGTGGTAGGCGGTGAGGGCCTCGGCGGTGCGGCCCCAGCCCGCGGTGACGAGCACCACCTCGGCCCCGAACGCGTCGGCGAGCTCGGTGGCGAGCGGGAGCACGGCCTCGGCCCGCTCGGACTCGTCGAGCGGGACCACGAACGTTCGCAACATGGAGGACTCCTCGGTGGCCTGCCCCGATCCTGCCCGACGGCGGCCCCGACGGGCCAGGGCCATGGGTCCCCAGCGGCCCGGTGCGCCCGGCACGAGGAGCGGCGGTGCGGCCAGACTGGCACCCATGGTCGAGTCCACCGTCACCGTCCCCTCCTCCGACGGCGAGGTCGTCGTCCACGTCTGGCTTCCGTCGGGCGACGCCCGCGGCGTGGTGGTGGTGGCCCACGGCATGGGCGAGCACGCCGGGCGCTACGCCCGCCTGGCCGGTGCCCTCACCGCGGCCGGTTGGGCGGTGTACGCCCCGGACCACCGCGGCCACGGCCTCACCGCCGGCGCCCCCGAGGCGTTGGGCGACCTCGGGGCACGGGGCTGGGACGGGTTGGTCGACGACCTCGGGCGGATCGTCGCCTTCGCCGCCGGTCGCCACCCGGGGCTGTCGGTGGTGCTGCTGGGGCACTCGATGGGCAGCTTCGCCGCCCAGCAGTACGTGCTCGACCACGCCGACCGGTTGGCGGCGCTGGTGCTGTCGGGCACCACCGCGGTCGACCAGATCGCCGGGGCGCTCGATCCCGACCAGCCGGCCGACCTCACCGCCTTCAACGCACCGTTCGAACCGGCCCGCACCGACTACGACTGGCTCAGCCGCGACACCGCCGAGGTCGACGCCTACCTCGCCGACGACCGCTGTGGCTTCGGTCTCGACGGCCCGTCGACGGCCTCCATGGTCGCGGCCGCACCCCGGCTGGGCGACCAGGCCGAGATCGACGCGGTGCCCGACGGCTTCCCCATCCTCGTGGTGTCGGGTCGCGACGACCCGTTGGCCTTCGGGGGTGCGCTCGTCGAGCTGGTCGCCGACCGCTACCGGGCCGCCGGGGCCGACGTCACCCTCTCGGTGCACGAGGGGGCGCGCCACGAGATCTTCAACGAGATCAACCGCGACGAGATCACCTCCGAGGTGGTGGCCTGGCTCGACGCCCACGGCTGACACCGGGCCCACCTCGGCTCACGAGGAGGCTGCGGCGGTCTCGGAGGGCCCGGGGCGCCGGGGCGCCGATCCGTCGGCCGGCGAGGGTCAGCGGCCGGGGGTGATCCGCTCGGCGGCGTCGGAGAGGGCCTTGCGCAGGTCGTCGAGCGCGCTCTTGACCCCATCGGACACGGTGGACACCGCGTCGCCGGCGGCGCCGCCCACCCGATCCAGCTGCTGGCGGGCGTCGAGCAGCCGGTTGCGCATCTGCTCGAGGAGCGGTTCGATCTCGCCCCTCGCGTCCATCTGGCCGAGGTGGGCCTGCACCTCCAACTGGTCGATGCGGGCCTTCCACTCGTCGAGCTGGCCTTCCACCAGCTCGGATCGCAGCGCGTGCAGCTGCTCTTCCAGCGCGGCGACTCGTGCTTCCAGGTCCTGGTCACTCATGGTCGTCTCCTCGTGACATCGCACGGACAGGAGCACCGTACCGAGGCGACCACCGGGTGGACACCGCCGAAGGTCACGACGAGGCGGGGAGCTCGACCACCGCGTCGACGGCGTCAGAAGCAGTCGGCGTCCCATCGCGCTGAGCGCGAGCGGTCCTTCCCCCCCCCCCCGCCGGAGCGGCCGGGGCATGATGGGGCCCACATGTACGACAACGTCATCGTTCCGTTCGACAGCAGCCTGGAGCTGCGAGCGGCGTTGGCTCCGGCGGCAGACCTGGCCTGGCGGTGCCGGGCCAAGATCGTCGTGGTCAACACCACGCCCGCGGCGGACGAAGAGTCGCGCCTGGTGCTCAAGTCGCAGGCCATCTCGATGAGCGGCGCCGACGTCGACTTCTGGGTCGACCTCGATGTCGGGGTGGGCGACGCCCTCGTCGAGGCCGCCCGCCATCGGGCGCACCCGATCCTGTGCGTGGCGTCCCGCTATCGGAAGTCGGGCCTCCTCCGCCGGCGCCGGTCGATCCCGCCTCCCCGGCAGGTGTTCACCGAGATCGACGCCCCGGTGCTGGTGATCGGCCCCGAGGCCGACGTGAGCCGCGGCCTCAACATGGTCGAGGTCCTCGTTCTCGACGACGGCGCGGCGTCGGCGGACGCCTTGGCCCTGGCCGCCCGATGGGGCCAGGGGCTCCGGGTCGACGTGCGGGTGGTGTCGGTCGTCTCGACCACCGATCACGACACCATGGCCCAGGTCCAGCAGCGCTTCGACGCCCTGGTGGCCGAGGTGCCGGGCGCGTCGTTGGAGGTCCTGGCCTCCGACCGGCCGGCCGCGACCATGGTGGCGGTGGCCGGACGACGACCCGACGCCGTGGTCATGGTGGGCCGGGGGGTGCCCTCCGCCGGGTCGCCGGTGGGGCCGGTGGCCGCCGAGTTGATCGCCACCTCGCCCCGTTTCGTGGTGGTCGCCGGTGCCGGCCCGGGGGACCAGGCGGCGGTCTTCTGACGGGGCCTCGACCGGGACGCGGCCCCGTCGGGGCCCGTCGACAGGTCACCGGTTCAGCCCGGGCTGCCGGAACCTTCGCCGAGGTGGGCCAGGCGGTCGGGGTCGAAGGGCAGCGCCTGCGGTTCGCCGAGGAAGCGGCCCTGGCCGTGGCGCAACCCGAGCTCGCGCATGGCCAGCAGCTCCTGGGGGGTGGCGATGCCCTCGGCCACCAGCACTGCGCCGATCTGCTCGGTGAAGGAGAGCAGCGCGGTGGTGAGCGCCCGTCGGACCGGGTCGTCGGCGACCCCTTCGATGAAGGAGCGGTCCAGCTTGATGATGTCGGGGTTCAGCACGAGGATCTGCTGCAGGCTGGCGAACCCGGCCCCGGCGTCGTCGACGGCCAGACGCACGCCGAGGCGGCGCAGCCTCTCGACCGGGGCGACGAGGGTCGAGTGGTCGACCGACCGTTCGTGCTCGGTGAGCTCCAGGACCAGGCGGCGCCCGGGCAGCGTGGCCACGAGGTCGAGCAGGGCAGGGGACCGCAACGTCTCGGCCGACGCGTTGGCGGCCAGGTAGGCGTTGGGGGGCAACAGCGACAAGCCCTCCGCGGCCCGGCGGATGGCGGCCAGCTCCAGCTGGATGCCGAGGCCCACCTCCGCCGCCTCGGTGAACCACTGGGCGGGGCTGCGCTGGGGCTCGGTGCCGAAGCGGGCCAGCGCCTCGGCCCCCAGCACCTGGCCGGTCAACAGGTCCATGATCGGTTGGTAGACCATCGTCAGGCGGACGCCGCCCTCGTGGGCGGCCGGGGTCTGGTCGGCGGCCAGCACGGCTTCGATGCGACGACTGGCCGTCCGCCGGCGTTCGGCGTTGGCCCGCTCGGTGGCCTCCTGCTCGCGCATGCGGGCCTCGAGGATGGCCTTGTCGCGGTGGAGCCGCGAGTGCAGGGCCCGCGTCTCGAGGAGGTTGTTGAGGCGCAGGAGCAGCTCGTTGTAGCGGAAGGGCTTGGTGAGGAAGTCCCGGGCCCCCATGGCCAGGGCCCGCTCCCGGGTGGAGTCGGTGACGTCCGCGGTGAGCACCAGGATCGGCACGTAGCTCCCGGCCGGGATCAGGGGCTCCAGCTGGGCCATGATCTCGAACCCGTCGGGGGGAGGCATGTGCAGGTCCAACAGGACCAGGTCGGGTTCGAACGCGACGAAGCGCTCGACGGCCGACGACGACTCGCTCAGCGTGAGGATGTTGGTGTAGCCGGCGCGCTCGAGCATCGTGCGCAGCACGAGCAGGTTGGTCTCCTCGTCGTCGACGATGAGGATGCGGGCGTTGGTCGTGGCGGTGGCGTCGGGGGCGACCGGACCCGGGCCGGGCGAGATGGTCATCGATGGTCTCCGGGGGAGAGAGGGGCAGAGGGCAGGGCGGTGGAGGGATCGGCGCCGGCGAGGGGGAGGTCGACCCAGAAGGTGGAGCCCACGCCGGGCGCCGACCGGACGCCCAGGGTCCCGCCCATCTTCTCGGTCAGGCCGCGCGACAGGGCCAGGCCCACGCCCGACCCCTCGATGCCGGTGTGCTCCAACCCCAACCGGTCGAACGGCACGAAGAGCCGGTCCACCTGCTCGGGTTCGAGCCCGCGCCCCGTGTCGGCGACCGTGAGCTGGACTCGCCCGTCGTCGGTACGGATGGCTTCGAGGTCGACCCGCCCCCCGGGGTGGTTGTACTTGATGGCGTTCGACGTGAGGTTCAACAGGACCTGCAGGAGGCGCTGGCGATCGGCGAGGACCGCCACGGCCTGCGTTCCCGGCCGGGCCGCGGCCAGCGTCACCGACGAACGGGCAGCCAGGGGACCGGCCAGCTCGGCCACCTCGGCGAGGGCGCGGGTGGCGTCGATCGGTTCGAGGTGGAGGTTCAGGTGCTCGGTCTCGATCCGTCCGATGTCGAGCAGGTCGTTGATGAGGCTGAGGAGGTGGTCGCCCGCCCGCAGGATCTGGGCCACGAACTCCGGAGCGGGCTCGGCCAGCTCCTCGACCTCGAGCAGCTGCGCGAACCCGAGCATGGCGTTGAGCGGGGTGCGCAGCTCGTGGCTGATGCGCGACAGGAACTCGCTCTTGGCCTTGCTGGCTCGTTCGGCGTGCTCCTTGGCTTCGCGCAGGGCCGCCTCCAGCGCGATCTGATCAGAGATGTCGCGGCTCACCATCACCACGCCGTCGTGTTGGTCGTGCTGGTCGACCATGAGCTGGGCGTGCGACTCGATGGTGACCCACTGGTGGTCGGCCCGCCGGGCCCGGAAGCGCAGCGTGGTGCGGTGGTCGGCGTCGGTGGCGAGGCGCGCGAAGCCCTGGCGGACGGCGGCGACGTCGTCGGGGTGGACCACGTCGAAGAGGCACCGGTCGACCAGCGCCCGGGTCGGATGGCCGAAGATCCGCTCGAAGGCGATGCTCGTCGTGCGGATCACGCCGTCCTCCTCGAGGATGGTGATCACGTCGGGAGACGCCCCGATGACGGTGGAGAGGACCCGTTCCCGAGCGGCCAGCGTGTCGAGCACGGTGGTCAGCTCGGTGATGTCGGTGGCGACCGTGCCGATCGCGGTGGGGACCCCGTCGTCGTCGAGCAGGGGGAACTTCTGGGCGAGGAACGTGTGGGGCCCGTCGGGGAGCGGGAGCACCTCTTCGAACTGCAGCTCGTTGCGTCCCACCAGGACCTGCTGGTCGTGGCCCCGGACGGCGGCGGCGGCCTCCGGCCAGTGGTCGAAGTCGTCGGTGCCCACCACCCGATCGGCGGGCGCGCCCACCAGATCGGCGAAGGCCCGGTTCACGAACTGGTAGCGACCGAACGGGTCCTTCAGGCTGATGATCGCCGCACTGTTGTCGACGAAGGCCGCCAGGCGTGACTCGCTGCGGCGCTGGGCGGTCTCGGCCTGGTGGCGGGCGGTGCCGTCCACCGCGTAGCCGAGGACCCGTGAACGGTCGGTGGCATGACCTCGCAGCATGCCTTCCATCCACCGCCACGAGCCGTCGAGGTGGCGCAGCCGGAGCTCGAGGGGGACCCGCCGGCCCGGTGCGCCGACGGCCTCGGCGGCCGCCCGCAGCAGCGTGGCCTCGTCGTCGGGGTGGACGCGAGCCGCGAACGCCTCGGGGGAGCCCGTGATCGACGACGCGGGGTACCCCAGCACCCGACTGCAGTTGGGGCTCACGTAGTCGAGCGACAGTGCCGAGCCTCGCTCGGTGTCCGGGCCGAGCACGGCCGTCAGCATCACCATGGGCCCGGCCGCCACCAGGTCCTCCAGCACGCCCGGCGCCGGCACCGCCCTCTCGCGTCCGCGAGCGTCCTCGTCGACGCTCCTCACTCGTCCCACCTCGTCTCGCGTTCGTCGTACCCAGTTCCATCGGCACGACGGGCCGCGGACAGGAGCGAAAAGCGCGAGGGCGACCGGGGGCGGCGCCGGGCGCCGCCCGGATCAGCTGGCGGGGAGCTCCACCACGAACTCGGTCAGATCGGCCGCGAGGTCGTGCCGGAGCTGCTCGGTGATCTGGCCCCGGCAGTTGGCCCGGGTGGCCACGAAGGCCCCGCGGCGCAGCGTCTCGCCCAGATGGGCGGCGTGGGCCACGGCGGCGGCTGGCACGTCGTCGGCGGGGACGACCTGATCGAGGTACCCGACGCCGTGGGCGCCCTCGGGGTCGTAGATCCGGGCGTGGTTGATGGCCGGGATGAAGGCGGCCGGCACCAGGCGATGGCGGGCCAGCTCGACGGCGAAGCGCGGCACCGGCATGCCGATGGCGACCTCGTTCAGGCCGATCTTGGCCGGGCCGTCGCCACCGATGCGGGTGTCGGCGGCCAGCAGGAGGATGGCGCCCATGGCCAGCGCGTGGCCGGTGACGCCGAGCACGACCGGCATGGGGAACTCGTGGATCTCGATGGCCAGCTCGGCGCCCACGCGCAGCAGCTCCCGGGCGTTGTCGGTGCCCGAGGTCATGACGCTCAGGTCGAACCCCGCCGAGAACTTGCCGGGACGGCCGATGATGGCGACCGCCGACGCGTCCTCGCGCGCCCGGCTCAGACCGTCGTGGACCGCGGCGATGGCCTCGTGGCCGAGGGCGTTGGCCTTGCCGTCGTCGAGGGTGATGACGGCGACGGCACCGTCGAGGGCGTAGGTCACGGAGTCGCTCATGGAGACCGAGTCTGTGTTGTTTGTGCTCGGCTCGGCAAGCCTCGCCTCGCCGGCTGCGCCGACCGTTCGGGCTGTCTGAGCGGGCCTTGCTGCGCGGCGGCCGCTGTCACGTCACGGGGCTCGGCAAGCCTCGCCTCGCCGGCTGCGCCGACCGTTCGGGCTGTCTGAGCGGGCCTTGCTGCGCGGCGGCCGCTGTCACGGGGCTCGGCAAGCCTCGCCTCGCCGGCTGCGCCGACCGTTCGGGCTGTCTGAGCGGGCCTTGCTGCGCGGCGGCCGCTGTCACGGGGCTCGGCAGTTAAGGTCCGCTCGATGCGCTGCTGGATGCCCGTGATGTTCGAACCGCTCGACCAGCTCCTGCCCATCGCCCGTATGGCCGAGGAATACGGCTACGAGGGCATCGGCCTGGCCGACCACGTGGCCGTCCCCGAGACGTTCGCATCGGTCCACCCGTCCGGCGAGAACCCGTTGACCGCCCGGTCGGACTTCCCCGACTCGTTCACCGCCATGGCAGCCATGGCCGCCGTCACCGAACGCCTCCGGTTCATGAGCTACGTCTACGTCCTCTCGATGCGCGATCCCCTCAGCGTCGCCAAGCAGGTCGGCACCCTGGCGGGGCTCTTTCCCGGACGTCTCCGCTTCGGCATCGGCGCCGGTTGGCTCGCGGAAGAGATCGAGCTGTTCGGTGTCGATCCGAGAACACGTGGCCGGCGGATGGACGAGATGCTCGGGATCATCGCCGACCTCTGGGACGACGGGTGGGCGGAGCACCACGGCGAGTTCTTCGACCTCCCGAGGGTCGGCATGTTCCCGGTACCGGAGGACGCGCCACCGATCTGGGTCGGAGGCCGCAGCGAGGCGGCACTGCGGCGAGCCGTTCGCCACGACGGCTGGCTCGGCATGAACTACGGGCTCGACGAGATCGAGGCTCTCGTGGCCCGTCTCGGTGACCTGCGCCGCGACGCGGACGACCGCCGATCCCAGTTCGAGGTCTTCGTCATCCCCAACGCCCAGCCGACGGCGGCGCTCCACGATCGTCTGGCCGAGATCGGTGTCACCTCCACCATGGTGATGCCGTGGATCCCTGGGGACCCGGCGGCGGCCACGCTCGACGCCAAGCGCCGGGCGATGGAGCAGCTGGCCGAGCGACTCGAGCTGAGGCGATAGCGGTCACTCGTCCCGGCCGAGCCGCGAGTCGCTTCAGGGGCGTTGCCCCGTCGATCTTTTGAGCTCAGCGAGGGGTGAGGTGGAGCGGGAGGTGCTTGAGGCCGCCCACGAAGTTGGAGCGCACCCGCACCGCGTCGCCGGTCTGCTCGAAGGCCGAGAAGCGCGAGAGGAGCTCCTCGAACTCCACCTTGAGCGTGAGGCGGGCCAGGTGGGCGCCCAGGCAGAAGTGCTCACCGTGGGCGAAGGCCAGGTGGCGGTTGGGCTGGCGCCGGACGTCGTAGCGGAAGGAGTCGTCGAACACGTCCTCGTCGCGGTTGCACGACGGCGACCACACCACCACCCGCTCGCCCTCCCGGAGCTGGTGGCCACCGAGCTGGGTGTCGGCGGTCAGGGTGCGGGCCTCGGAGGTGATCGGGCTCGACCAGCGCACGAACTCCTCGATGGCGACGGGGAGCAGACCGGGGTCGTCGCGCAGGGCCGAGAGCTGGTCGGGGTGCTGCAGCAGGGGCAGCATGGCCCCCGCCGAGGCTGCCGCCCGGGTGGTGTCGAGCCCGCCGGCCAGCAACAGCACGGCTTCGGAGACGACCTGGGCCACCGGGAGCTCGTCGCCGTCGATGCGGCCCCGCAGGAACTGGCTGAGCAGGTCGTCGCCCGGATCCTCGGCCCGGGCGGTGAGCAGCTCGTAGAAGTAGAGGCCGAGCTCCATGCTGGCGGCGTTGGCCGCTTCGTAGGGGTCACCGCCGCCGGCGAACTCGGGGTCGGTGCGCGTCACGGTGCGGTGCTCGAGCTCGGCCAGCCGGTCCCAGTCCTCGCGAGGGACGCCCATGAGCGACAGCCCGATGGCGGCCGGGATCCGGTGGGCGATGTCGACGACGAAGTCGACGTCGCGCTTCTCGGCGGCCTCGTCGAGGCACTCGATCGCGTAGGAGCGGATCTGGGCCTCCAGCTCGCCGATGGAGCGCGGCGTGAAGTTGTGGGCGATGATCTTGCGCAACGGGGCGTGGCGGGGCGGATCGGTGTGGATCATGGGGTTGATCCCGGCCCCCACCCGCGGGTTCTCCATCAGGTGGCTGTCGCGGACGACGATCCCGGCGGCCTGCGAGCTGAACAGGGTCGGCTGCGAGTGGACGACCTTGGCGTCGTCGTAGCGGCTGACCGACCAGAACGGTTCACCACCGGGTCGGTCGTGCCACCACACCGGGGCTTCTCGCCGCTGGACGGCCCACGCGGCGTGGGGGTCGCCGTCGACGAACATGTCGAGGTCCCAGTAGTCGATCTCGTCCAGCGTCGTCGGCACCAGCGCCACGTCATCGCCCTCTCGTCGGTTCAGTGACCAGACGATAGGAGAGGAATCCCGGCCACGGAGGGCGCCGGGATCACATGAACTTCTTGAACCCGCTGCCCTTGGGCTTGAAGGCCCCGGCGAGGGCGGCCTCGGGGAAGGCCCCTCCGTTGGGGAGGCCGACGGCGTAGCGGTACAGGGCCGCCCGGAAGATGCCGCCCAGGGCGGCGAGGATGGCGCTGGCCACGGCGATGTAGAGCACGAGCAGCGGGATGCCCACGATCGGCAGCACGAAGCTGAGGGCGCCGAAGACGACGATGCCGGCCAGCATGACGAGCATGCCGATGATCCCGAGGCCGGCCTGGGCGATGACGTTCTCGCCCCAGGTGCGCTTGAGCAGCTCGACGGAGCGCTTGACGCCCTCGATGGGACCGTGGCCCTCGATGACGATGGCGGGCACGGCGAGCCAGGTGACGACGTTCCAGGCCATGCCGACGAGGCGCATGGCGATGTCGCCCAGGGGCCCGGTGCGATCGGCGATGGCCGACAGGATGAGCCCGACGGTGACGTTGATGGCCGCCCAGCCGGTGAGAGCCCAGAAGTGCTTCTTGGCCAGGGCGAAGGCCGAGCCGAGCGTCGGGTTGCCGCCGGCGAGGCGCTCGTTGGCCCCGGCGATGAGCACGCCGGCGAAGAACTGGGCCACGACGCCGATGACGAGCAGGCCGACGACGCCGACCACGTAGGTGAGAGGGGTGGGTTCGAGGGAGTCGCCCACCTGGGGGTCGGTGACCGTCTCGAGGGTGAAGTAGGCGCCGCCTCCGAAGACGATGGCGACCACCACGCTGATCGCGGCCGAGGCCACCGGGATGGCCACCAGCTCCTTGTCCTGGCGCAGCACCCCCCAGCTCTCCTTGGCGAGGGTCCAGCTGTTCGAGAAGCGACTCATGGCCGCAGAGAGTAGCCAGCGGCCCACCGCCTGGTGCGATCATCCGTCAGGCCGGGTCGACGTCGGTGTCGCAGCGGCTGCCTAGGGTGGCGCCATGGCTGGCGACGAGGAGGTCTCGGTTCCCGACGGGCGGGTCATCGGCACCGACGACGCCACCCCGCTGGAGTTCTGGGTGGGCGTGGCGCCACAGTCCTACCTCCAACTCGACGACGTCGTCACCTGCGAACGGTCCCTGCCCGACGGGCGCTCGGTGCGCATCTCCGGGGTGGTCGGCCAGGTCCGGGCCCGTCACGAGGGGGCCCGCTTCGACAGCGACGTCTTCCTCATCGCCGACGGTGTGCTGCCCGCCGAGGTGAGCGAGGCGGCCATGGTGCAGGCCACCCGCTTCGAGCCCGAGGTCTTCGTGCCGCCGCTGCCGGGCACCCCGGTGGTGAAGGCCACCGGCGAGGCGCGCGACCACGCCCTGTTCTTCGACGGCATGCAGCGCCTGCTGCCCGCCGGGCTGTCCCGCGACGACGAGCCCGTGTACCTCAACCTCGAGTTCCTCGACGGCTCCCGGGGCGCCCACGTCAACATCAGCGGTGTCTCGGGCGTGGCCACCAAGACCACCTACGCCACGTTCCTGCTCTACAGCCTCTTCACCTCCGGCGTGCTCGGAGCCGAAGCGGTCAACACCAAGGCGCTGGTGTTCAACGTCAAGGGCGAGGACCTCCTCTTCCTCGACCACGCCAACACCGCCCTGTCGCCCACCCAGGCGGCCCGCTACGCCGCGCTGGGCCTCAGCCCGGGTGCCTTCCCCAGCGTGGGCGTGTTCGCCCCGCCCCGGCGAGGTGACCCCAACGCCGTGCCCGACGTGGCCAGCCGCACCCTCGGGGTCACCTCCTTCTTCTGGACCATCGAGGACTTCTGCCGCGACGAGCTGTTGCCCTTCCTCTTCGCCGACGCCGAGGACGACCGGGCCCAGTACACGCTGGTCGTGCACAACGTCACCGCCCGCCTGGCCGCCGACGCCCGCCCGGTGGGCGACGGTGCGGTGTCCGTCGACGGGACCACCGTGCGCACGTTCCGCCAGCTCATCGAGGTCATCCACGCCAAGCTCGAGGACGACCTCGAGATGGAGCGCTGGGCCGGGCGGGCCGTGGGCCAGGGCACCATCAACGCCTTCATCCGCCGGCTCAACGGCGCCACCCGCCACGTCGAGCACCTCGTGCGGGGCGACGTCCCCGAACCCGATCGCCACAAGGTCCGCGACGACGCCCAGGTCACGGTGGTCGACCTGCACAACCTCAACGACCGGGCCAAGCGCTTCGTGGTGGGCGTGGTGCTGCGCAAGCAGTTCGAGGCCAAGGAGCGCTCCGGCGTCGCCCGCCCCCTGCAGTTCGTCGTGCTCGACGAGCTCAACAAGTACGCCCCCCGTGAGGGCTGGAGCCCCATCAAGGAGATCCTCCTCGACGTCGCCGAGCGCGGTCGCTCGCTCGGCATCGTGCTCATCGGCGCCCAGCAGACGGCCAGCGAGGTCGAGCGGCGCATCGTGGCCAACTCCGCCATCCGGGTCGTCGGTCGCCTCGACCCGGCCGAGGCCGGGCGCGGCGAGTACGGGTTCCTGCCCACCGCCCAACGCCAGCGCTCCACCATCATCAAGCCCGGCACCATGATCCTGGCCCAGCCCGAGCTGCCCGTGCCGCTCATGGTGCAGTTCCCGTTCCCGGCCTGGGCCACCCGGGCCAGCGAGGCGGGGGCCAACCCGGCGGCCGTCGACCAGCCCGACGACCCCTTCGCGGGGATGCCGTCGTGAGGTTCCTGCACACCGCCGACTGGCACGTGGGCAAGACCATCCGGGGCCGGAGCCGCACCGACGAGCACGAGGCCGTGCTGGGCAACCTGGTCGAGCTGGCCGACACCGAGGACGTCGACCTCGTCGTCGTGGTCGGCGACCTGTTCGACTCGGCGGCGCCGTCGCCGGAGGCCGAGCGCATCGTCTACCGCACCCTGCTCGACCTCGGGCGAGGGGGCCGCCCCGTGGTGGTGGTCTCGGGCAACCACGACAACCCGCGGCGCCTCGCCGCGGTGGCTCCGGTGTTCGACCACTCCCACGTTCACCTCCACACCACCGTCGTGCCCCCCGACCAGGGCGGGGTGCTGGCCCTCGAGGCCGGGGGCGTGCCGGTGCGCCTGGCGCTGCTGCCCTTCGTGTCCCAGCGCCACGTGGTCGGCGTCGACGAGCTCATGGGCTCGGCCGCCGACCAGCACGCCCTGGCCTACGCCGACCGCATGGCCCGCATCCTCGAGGTGCTGGCCAGCGGGTTCGAGGACCACACCGTCAACATCGTGGTGGCCCACGCCATGGTGGCCGGTGCCGTCACCGGCGGCGGCGAGCGCAGCGCCCACACCATCTTCGAGTACGCCCTGCCGTCGGTGGCCTTCCCCGCCTCGGCCCATTACGTGGCGCTCGGCCACCTGCACCGCGGCCAGCAGATCCACGGGCCGTGCCCCATCTGGTACCCGGGCTCACCGCTGGCGCTGGACTTCGGAGAGCAGCACGACCTCAAGGGAGCCCTGCTGGTCGAGGCCCTACCCCGCACCCCGGCGCGGGTCGAGCCCATCGCCCTCGGCGGCGGACGCGCCTTCCGCACGGTCACGGGCACGGTGGCCGAGCTGGCCCAGCAGGTCCGCGACGGCGACGACAGCTTCGTGCGGGTCGTCGTGCGAGAGCCGGGGCGGGCCGGCCTGGCCGACGAGGTGCGGGCGCTGTTCCCGGAGGCCATCGAGATCCGGGTGGAGCCGCCCGACGGCCTCGCCGGGCCCCGCCCCGACGACGACCTGCTGGCCGAGCGCACCACGCCGCGCCAGCAGTTCGCCGGCTATCTGGCGGCGCGCGCCATCGACGATCCCCGCCTGGTGGCGTTGTTCGACGAGCTCCACGACGACGCCGTGCGGGCCGAGCGCGACGAGGCCCTCGATGCGCCCTGAACGCCTCGAGCTGCACGGCTTCACCACCTTCCGCGAACCCACGGTCGTCGACTTCGCCGGCGCCGACCTCTTCGCCCTCACCGGCCCCACCGGGGCCGGCAAGTCCAGCATCATCGACGCCGTCTGCTTCGCCCTCTACGGCGTGGTGCCCCGCTACGACGACCGCCGGCTGGTGGCCCCGGTCATCAGTCAGGGCGGCATCGAAGCGCGGGTCCGTCTCGACTTCTCCGTCGGCGACGACCACTTCAGCGCGGTGCGGGTGGTGCGGGCCACCGCCAACGGGGCCACCACCAAAGAGGCGCGCCTGGTCCAGCACGTGGGTGCCCACGGCGCCGACGAGGTGCTGGCCGGCACGGCCGACGAGCTCACCGCCGCCGTCACCCGCCTGCTCGGGCTCACCTACGAGCACTTCACGGTGTGCGTGGTGCTGCCCCAGGGCGACTTCGCCCAGTTCCTGCACGCCAAGCCACGAGACCGCCAGAAGCTCCTCGTCGAGCTGCTCGACCTCGGCCTCTACGACCGCATGCGGCGTCTGGCCCGCGAGCGCGAAGCCACCGCGGGGGCCCAGCGCGAGCTGGTGCAGTCCCAGCTGGCCGCCGCCTCCGCGTTGGCCGACCCCGCCCGCATCGAGGCGTCGGCCGGTCGGGTTCGCCAGCTCACCGCCCTGGTCGAGCGGGTCGACGCCGACCACGACCGCCAGAGCGAGCTGACCCGCCGGGCCGAGGCGGCGGCCGCCGCCTCCACCGAATCCGAGCGCGAGGTGGCGCTCCTGGCCGGGATCGTCCGCCCCGCTGGCGTCGACGACCTCGCCGGCACCCTGGCCCGGGCGGCCGCCGCCGTGGTCGAGGCCCGCCGCGGGCGAGACGACGCCGAGGCCGCCGTCGAGGACGCCGAGAAGGCCCTCCAGGCCCTGCCCCCACGCATCGAGCTGGCCGCCACGGCCAAGGCCCACGACGAGCTCGCCCGCCTCGAGAAGGCCCGGGCCAAGGGCGAGACCACGCTGGCCGACCGCCGGGCCGAGGTCGCCGACACTCGTGCCCGCCTGCAGGGGGCCGAGGCGGCGGTGGTCGAGGCCGACGGCGCCGTGCAGCGGGCCCGCCACCAGCACCTGGTGGCGTCGGTCGCCGAAGGGCTGTCCGTCGGCGACCCCTGCCCCGTGTGCGGGGGAGAGGTGGCCCACCTGCCCGACCTCGACGCCGACGCCGTCACCAGGGCCAGCGAGCACCTCGCCGGGTGCCGCGAGGCCGAGCGCGACGCCCGCGCCGCCCACGCCGCCGCCGAGGGCGAGCTGCGGCGGGTGGCCGACAAGCTCGACGACGTGGTCACCTCCGCCGAGCGCCTGGCCGCCGAGCTGTCCGACGCCCCGGGCCCGGACGAGGTCACCGAGCTGCTGGACCGGGTGACGGCGGCCGAGGAGCTCCTCGCCGCCGCCCGCACCGCCGACAAGACCGCCCGCACCCACTGCCGCCAGCTCGAGCAGGCCGAGGACGCCGCCCGCGCCGCCGAGCGCTCCGGGCGAGCCGACTTCGACGCCGCCCGCGATGCGGTGGCCCGCCTGGCGCCACCGGCACCGGGTCGCGACGACCTGGCCGCCGACTGGGACGCCCTGGTGGCCTGGGCGGCCGCCCGTCGGGCCGAGGCCGAACAGGCGGTGATCGTGCACCGGGCCGAGGCCGAGCAGGTCCGGGCCGAGGCCGAGGCCCTGGTCGAGGAGCTGGTGGCGGCGTGCGCCGCCGCCGGCGTGTCGATGACGGGCGCACCGGTGCGCGACGTCCTCGTCGACGCCCGGGCCGAGGTCGAAGCCGACCTCGAACGGCGTCGGGCCGCGGTGGCTCAGCGCGACGAGCTCGAGGCCCGGGAGGCCGAGCTGGCCGAGGCCCAGGAGGTGGCCAAGGAGCTCGGTCGCCACCTGGCCGCCAACGGCTTCGAGAAGTGGGTGCTCGACGCCGCCCTGCGCCACCTGGTGGCCGGCGCCACCGGCATCCTCCACGCCCTCTCCGCCGGCACCTACTCCCTCACGCTCGACCCCAAGACGTCCAACTTCAGCGTCATCGACCACGCCAACGCCGACGCCGTCCGCTCGGCCCGCACCCTGTCCGGCGGCGAGACCTTCCTGGCGTCGCTGGCGCTGGCGTTGGCGTTGGCCGAGGAGGTGGCCCACCTCGGGGCCGGCGGCGCCGCCCGGCTCGAGTCGATGTTCCTCGACGAGGGGTTCGGCACCCTCGATGGCGACACCCTCGACACCGTGGCCGGGGCCATCGAGGACCTCGGCGCCCAGGGGCGCACCGTCGGTCTGGTCACCCACGTCACCGAGCTGGCCGAGCGACTCCCCACCCGCTTCGTCGTCGCCAAGACCGCCACCGGTTCCACGGTGCAGCGCGTCGACGGCTGAGGGGCTGCCGCCGATGCGCTTCGCCGTCGAGTCCTGGTCGCCCGACTACGGCAGCCCCACCGACGCGGCGGCCCTCGAGGCCTCCGAGCGCCAGGTCGACCCCTGGGTCGAGCACGATGCCGGCCGGTGGGGCCCCCTGGCCTCCGGGGCGGCCGAGCCCCTCGGTGCGGTGGCGTTCGTCGACGGGGTGCGCCGGGTGGAGGCCAACGTCTGGATCACCGACGCCGAGGGCCAGGTGCACCAGGGGATCTGCGCCTCCTACGCCGCCGGCGTGGTGCGCTGCGACGGCGCGGCCCGGGTGGTGGCCGCCGCCGTGCGCCGGGGCCTGTTCGCCCCTGCCGAGGGCGCCGCCCCCATCGCCACCCGCCACGGCCACTTCGACCTGCACCCCACCACCGCCGACGACCCCGACACGTTGTCGCTGCGCTTGCAGCAGGCCATGGGCGAGCTCGAGGCCGAGGTCTCCCTGGCCGCCGTCGACGTCGACGTCGTGGTGGTCGACGGGCCGTTGCGCCTCGGCGCCCACCGCCCCGGGTTCGTCGGCTACGTCAAGACCCACCGGGCGTCGTACGGCCCGCCGCTGGTGCGCGACGTCGTCACCCGCCTGGCGCCGGGCGAGCGCACGCCGATGCTGTTGATCGACGGGCCGGTGTCGCGCTTCAGCTGGTACCTGCGCCTGCCCTGTGCGATGGCCCACGGCTGGGACGGCGTGGTGCGCCTCGAGGTGCCCGCCGACCGGCCGGTGGCCGAGACCGCGGCGCTGGCCGAACGTCTGGGCGCCACCCTTCCCCGGTTCGCGTCCACGCCCCACAAGGACCCTCGGGCCCCGCAGAACCTGGTGCCCATCGGGGGGCTCGAGCGGGAGCTGCGCCACCGCCTGGGCGATGCCCCACTCCTGCTGCGCGCCCTGCGCACGGCCGCCACCGGCCAGGTTGCCTGACCGGGCGCCGCACCGTCATCGACGCAGTGGCCGGCTCAGACACCGAGGGTGGTGAGGGCCTCGTCGATGCGGCGCCAGGCGTCGGTGGCGAACACGGCTCGCCGGTCGCCGTCGGCGGACCGGGCCGACTGGTGGAGCACGTCGGCCTCCTGCCACAGCTCGGCCTCGAGGGGGGCGAGGACGGCGCGCACCTCGCTGAGCGCCTCTCGACCGCCGTCGGGGCCCTCCTCCACCCGCTGGCGCAAGGCGGCGAAGCGCGACCAGGTGCCCACCTCGGCGAGGGCGGCCGGCACGCCGTCGGTGACCCACACCGGCACGTAGACGCTGGCACACGGGCTGCCGAGCGCCACCCAGGCTCGCACCGGCGGGGCGTCGGCGTGGAAGTCCGGGTCGGAGGTGCCGGGCAGCTCGGCCACCATCGACGCCGCGGTGGCCTGGTAGCCCCGCAGGTGCATGCACACGGTGATGCCCGTGCCGTCGGGGCCGACGTCGGGCGAGGGGAGCGGTTCGAGATCGGTGGCGGCGCCCACACCCGGAGCTCCCCAGGGGCGCGTCCCGTGGTGGCGCATCAGGCCGGCCAGATCGGCGGGTTCGAGCGGCCCCTCCTCGGCGACCGCCGGGAGGGTGCAGGCCAGACGGACGTCGGCCACCGGGCCCCAGGCCGGCTCGCGCAGGGCGTCGAAGTCGTCGCCGGGGGCCAGGTCGGCCGAGGCGCGGGTCCAGTCGGTGCCGAGCGAGATGCGGTTGGAGATGGCAGCCGCTCCGTCGACCGGCTTGGCCGCCCAGGTGCGCCCCACCGTCTCGAGCACCCACCCGCCCCGGCCGTCGAGCACGAGGAACGACGAGTAGTAGGCCTCGTCGTCGATGGCATCGGCGACGCCCCCCTGGCCGTGGGCCTCGAGCAGCTCCACCATCACCTCCACGGCCTCGTCGGCCCGTCGGGCCCGCTCGAGGCCGAGGCGCACGAGGTCCATGCCGATGAGCGCCGGCCGGCGGGCATCGCCGTCGCGGGTGGTCCAGACCTTCTCGTTGCCGATGGCCACCCCGGCCGCGTTGACCCCGTGCTCGAGGCCCCACAGCCAGTCGGGTCGTGAACCGAGCACCGGCAGGGCACCCTCGTCGGCGATCTCGAGGTACTGCGTGCGCAACGTCGACCCGGGGGTGCGGGCCCCGAACGCCTCGATGACCTGGGGTTCGCCCGCCGGTCGGTCGGAGTTCTTGGCGAACAGGGTCCGCGTGGGCTGGACCTGGCCGACGGTGTCGCACATGCCCCTCACGCTAGGACCCGGCGAGCGGGCCCGGAGCCTCCTTCGTCGAACGGCCGGCGACCAGCCGGCGACCGTGCGGGCGATCAGCCCGAGGGCTCGGTGACGAAGTCGATGAGCTGCTCGACCGCCCCGACCAACGGTGGTTCGAGGTCGGCGTAGGAGGACACCGAGCCCAGGATCTGCTTCCAGAAGCGTCGCGGGTCGTCGACGCCGAGGGCGGTGCACACCCCTTCCTTCCACGGTTGGCCCTTGGGCACGTCGGGCCAGGCGGGGATGCCCACCACGGACGGCTTGACCGCGGCCCAGATGTCGACGAAGGGGTGCCCGGTGATGCACACGTCGGGGTGGTCGACGGCCGCCGCGATGCGGCTCTCCTTGGAGTGCTCGACGAGGTGGTCGAGCAGGATCCCGAGGCGTCGGCCGGGACGGGGGCCGAAGGACCGCACGATCTCGACGAGGTCGTCGGCCCCACCCAGGGGTTGCACCACCACGCCCTCGACCCGCAGGTCGTCGCCCCAGACCTTCTCGACCAGCTCGGCGTCGTGCACGCCCTCGACGAGGATGCGGCTGGCCCGGGCGATGCGCGGTGCGGCCCCGGGCACGGCCACCGACCCCGACGCGGTGCGTCGGTTGCCTCCGTCGGCCGGGGCGGCCTTGGCGGGCACCAGCGTGACGGGTGCGCCGTCGATGGCGAAGGCCCCGTCGACCAGGCGCACCTTGTGGTCGCGGCCTTCGTCGTCGCGCAGCACCACCACCTGCTTGTCGCCGCCCACCACCACGCCCACCTTGCGGGTGGCGCGCACCGTGACCCGCAGGCCGGGGCGGGCCTCCACCCGGCGCGGCGGTCGCTTGACGCGCGGCGCCCCACCATCGAGGTCGAGGGGGTCCGAGAGGATCCCCTTCATGTAGGGCCGGTCGCTCATGCGGGCCGGACCTCAGACACCGCCGACCAGCTCGCGGATCTTCTCCGCGGTGGCCGGTCCGTCGTAGGCCAGTTGACCGTCGCGCAGCCCCACGCAGCGGGTGGCGGCCGGCACCAGGTCGAGCTGGTGGGTGGAGCACACGATGGTGGCGCCCTGCTCGACGACGTCGCTCATGATCTCGACGAGCGTCTCCTGGCCGGGGGTGTCGAGGCCCACGAATGGCTCGTCGACGAGCATCAGCCGGAAGGGACGGATGAAGCCGAGGACGAGCCCGGTCTTCTGCTTGAGCCCCCGGCTGAACCGGGAGGGGAGGTCGTCGATCCGCTCGTCCAACCCGAACATCTCGATGAGGTCGTCGGCGTAGTCCTCCCAGTCGACGGTGCGGTGGAGCCGGGCCACGTACTCGATGTGCTCCATGAGGCTGAGGTCGTCGTAGAGCACCGGGTCGTCGGGCAGGTACGAGAGCGCGGCCCGGGCCTCGATCGTGCCGGCGGCGGCCCCGTCGACGTAGGCGGCCCCGGTGGTGGGCTCGAGCATGCCCGCAGCCAGGCCGAGGAAGGTGGACTTCCCGGCGCCGTTGGGTCCCACCAGCATGATCAGCTCGCCGTGGCCGACCTCGAGGTCGAGCTCGGTGAGGCCCATGCCGTCGCCGTAGTCCTTGCCCAACTCGAAGGTGTGCAGGGCCAGCGACGGGTCGACGTCGTCGTTGCGGGGTGGCTTGATGTCGAGGAAGCTCACAGGTGCTTCGGCTTTCGGGTGCGCAGGAACAAGAAGGCGGCGCCGACGAGCAGCAGCGTCCAGGTGGTGAGGTTGGCGACGCGGCTGGCGTCGACCGTGGCCGGGTCCGAGCCGGCGGCGAGGAGGGGCAGGAGGGCGGCCACGACGATCGCCGGGGGGATCACGACCCGAGCGAGCATCACCCAGCCCATCACGTCGGGGCCGAGCCCCGACAGGGCGCTGCTGTTGGGGGCGCCCTGGGCGGTGGAGAGGATGGCGGCGATGGCGGCGGCGAACGACACCGGGATGATGAGCACGGGGGTGAGGCGCACGACCACCTCGGCGGGCGTGAGCACCAGCGACGTGGCCGCCGCGATCAGCCCGAGCACCACCATCACCGAGAAGGCGGCGGGCACGTGCTGAGTCAGCAGGCGGCCGGGGTCGTCGGGGTAGCTGCCCCACCGGGAGGGGTGGTCGACCTCCTGGGCGACCGGTTCGGCGGCGTCGTACGCGGCGATGAAGAAGGCGAGGCCGGCCACGAACAGGGCGGCGGGCGCCCCTCGCCAGGCGGCACCGAGCGCCAGCCCGGAGATGGCCGCCAGCACCGCCATGCGGACCAGCCGCACCAGCGGGAAGCGCAGGTAGCTCTGCCAGTCGCGCTTCCAGATGGTGGGGACGCGGCTGGTGGTGGCCGCTCGCCCGATGCGAACCCAGGGTCGGCTGCGCGGCTTCTCCTGGGAGAGCTGCCGGCGCAACAGCACGACGGTGCGCACGTCCTGGAGGGTGACGGCGAAGCGCAGCTGGGCGACGAGGCCGGCCCGGCGCAGGGCGGCCTCGGTGGAGACCCGGCCGATGCCCACCACGCCGATGACGGGCACGGCCACGGCGAGGGCGGCACCGGCGATGGCGAGCGGGGTGAAGGTGATGACCCAGAAGGCCCCCGAGGCCAGCCACGTGAGCGGGGAGGTCTGCACCTCCAGCACGACGTCGAGCGCCGACCAGGCGATCAGGGCGACGGCGACCGCGTTGGCCGGATACCAGCCGACCCGACGGCCCGACAGGGTCATGGCCGTGCCCGACGCCAGCACGCCGGCCAGGGCGAAGACGACGGCGCCCCCGACGATGGCGCCGGCCATGTTGACCGGGAGCTGTTGGGCGGCCAGCTGCCCGGCGATCGCGCCGATCACCGCACCGGCGAAGGCGAGGAAGCGCAGCTGCTTGACGGCCGGCCCTCGCAGCACGGCGGCGCGATCGACGGGGGCGTTGAGCTCGTGGACGACCACGGGGGCCTCCAGTACGAGCGGGCCGCCCCGAGCCCCCGATCGCAGGCCGATGGCCACGGCCACGGCGATGACCAGGCCCAGCCAGCCGGCGGCCGAGGCGGCGAAGTCCACCGCCTCGCGCTCGGTGAGTTGCTCGCCGGGGAGCTGGCCGGCACCGAAGGCCACGGCCAGCACGCCCACGAAGCCGACCACGTAGACGCGGTAGAGCGCGTCGATCCAGTGCACGTGGGCCAGTCGGTTGTGGCGGCGGGCCCGGCGCAGGTCGTGGAGGGCGACCTCGGGGGCCTCGGCGGCGATCACGGGTCGCGACGCTACCCCTCGTCACCCCCGGCTCCCGAATGCCGCCCCTCGTGGTGGGGGGCGGGGCGAGGTCGGTCCCGGCGGACCACCCCTGTCCGGCACCGGAGGGGTTCAGCCCTTGGCGGCCTCGGCCTCCTCGGCGAGGGCCAGCCACTGCTCCTCGGCCCGGTCGACGGCGGCGGTGAGCTCGGCCAGCCGGTCGCCCAGGGCCCGCAGCTCGGTGTGGTCGGCGGTGTTGGCCTTCTCGGCCAACTCCTCCTCCACCCGGTTGCGCTGGCGGGTGAGCCGGGTGAGCTCCTTGTCGGTGTCCTTCATGAGGTGGCGCAGGGTGCTGGCGCTGCGGGCCGGCGCGCCGTCAGCCCCCGTCGGGCCGCCGGCCGGGGGTCGGTCCCGACGAGGCGAGGTGGGAGCGGCCCGCTTCGAGGCGGACGTCGCCGGCGCCGGTCCGGCCACGGCCCGGCCCTTCTGGCGGTTGGCGCGGCGTTCGTCCTCCCACGTGGCGTAGCCGCCCGGACGTCGGCCGGGCGGGGCGTGCCCGTCCATCACCCACACGTCGGTGACCGTGCGCTCGAGGAAGGCTCGGTCGTGGCTGACCACGACGAGGGCACCGGGCCAGTCGTCGAGGAACTCCTCGAGGACCCGGAGGGTGTCGAGGTCGAGGTCGTTGGTGGGCTCGTCGAGGAGCAGGACGTTGGGCTTGGCGGCCAGGACCAACAGCAGCTGGAGCCGACGTCGTTCGCCGCCCGAGAGCAGCCCGATCGGCGCGAACTGGGCGTCGGTGTCGAACCAGAACGACTCGAGCAGGGCGGCGTCGCGCCAGTCCGGCTGGCGGTGCCCGCCCACCAGGGCGTCGCGCACCCGCTGGTTCGGGTCGAGGGTGGCGCCGACCTGGTCGTAGTAGCCGAGCGAGACCGTGGGGCCGGTGACGACACGGCCGCGAGAGGGATCGAGGCGCCCGGCGGCGAGGTCGAGGAGCGTGGACTTGCCCACGCCGTTGGGGCCCACGATGCCCAGGCGCTCGCGGTTGTCGAGGAGGAGCTCGACGTGGTCGAAGAGCGGCTCGGCGTCGGGGTGGGCGTAGGCCACGTCGTGCAGCTCGACGACCTTGTCGCCCAGCCGCGGGGTGCCGAGGTGCAGGTCGGGGATGCCCTGGCGGGCTGCAGGCTCGGCCCGACCTTCGACGATGGCGGTGGCCGACTCGATGCGGGCCTTGGGCTTGCGGGTGCGCGCCGGTGCCCCCCGGCGCAGCCAGGCCAGCTCCTTGCGGGCCAGCACCCGGCGGGTGGACTCGTCCGACGATGCCTTCTCCTCGCGCTCGGCCCGTCCCTCGAGGTAGGCGCCGTAGCCGCCGTCGTGGAGGTAGCCGCGCCCGCGGTCGAGCTCGAGCACCTTGGTGGTCACCCGGTCGAGCACGTGGCGATCGTGGGTGACGAGCACCAGTCCGCCCCGGTAGGCGGCCAGGCGCTCCTCGAGCCAGGCGATGGCGTCGATGTCGAGGTGGTTGGTGGGCTCGTCGAGGATCAGCAGGTCGCTGTCGGCCACCAGGGTTCGGGCCAGGGCCACCCGCTTGGCCTGCCCACCCGACAGACGGCCGGTGTCGGCGTCGGCCAGCTCGGACATGCCGAGGTGGTCGAGGACCGCAGCGGCCTCCCAGGCGTTCTCGGCGCCGCCCTCGACGGCGGCCAGCACCGTCCCGGACGGGAGGACCGGTCGTTGGGTGAGGGCGGCGATCCGGACTCCGCGACCGGTGCGGACCACGCCGGACTCGGGCTCGGTCTCACCGGTCATCACCGAGATGAGGGTGGACTTCCCGCAGCCGTTGAGGCCGACGATGCCGAGGCGGTCGCCGGTCGAGAGGGTGAGGGAGAGGTCGGTGAAGAGCGGCCGGCCGGGGCGGCTCATCGTCACCGACTCGAGGTCCACGAGGATCACAGCGGCGAGGCTACGGCCCCGGTCGCCGACCCCGGTCCGGTCCGGGTCGGCGCCGCCCCCCTCGTCCCCGCTGGGGGGCTTCGGCGACGGCTCTTTGAGCCGGGCGGGTCCGGCGATACGCTGATTTGCACGACCCGGCCCGAGTTTTCTCCGCCGAGAGAGGCCCTGCATGACGATCGACGCCGACACCCCCGACACCGAGACGGACCCGGAGGCGGGGCCCGTCCCCGTCCTGGCCGTGAGCCCCGAGGCCCTCACCCGGGTCCTCGAGATCCGCGACGGCGAGGAGGACCCCGGCAGCCTGTGCCTGCGGGTCGAGATCACCGGGGTCTCTGGGCCCGACTACACCTACGACCTGGCCTTCGAGAGCGTCTCCGAGCTCGAGGAGGACGACGACATCTCGGTGCAGGGCGGCCTCAGCGTGGCGGTGGCGGCCGACAGCATCGAGCGCATGCAGGGCTCCACGCTCGACGTCCCCCGCAACCCGGGCCAGGCCGGCCTCGTCATCCGCAACCCCAACCGGCCCAACCCGATGGCCGGCAAGGACATCGTGCTCACCGGTGACCTGCCCGACCAGGTCAACCAGCTGCTGGCCGAGTCGATCAACCCCAGCCTGGCCGCCCACGGCGGCTACGCCGAGCTGGTCGGGGTCGAGGGCAGCACCGCGTACCTCACCATGGGTGGTGGCTGCCAGGGCTGCGCCATGAGCGCGGCCACCCTGCGCGAAGGCATCCAGGTGGCCATCCTCGAGACCATCCCGGACATCACCGAGGTGGTCGACGTCACCGACCACAACGCCGGCGACAACCCCTTCTACACCTAGGGTCCTGACCCGGGGCCTCTGCGCTGCCGGTTCGGTCGGAGCGCACCAGCCCCCCGGCGGCCCCTCAACCCCGTGTGGGGCCGTCACCCGGCATCAGACGGTCGCGGCGTCGGGGGACTCGACCTCGGCCGGCGGCGGCCCTTCGCGCTGCCACCAGCGGCGGGGGAGGTCGCGCACCAGCTGCACGCTCGCCGGGGCGGTGTGCTCGACCGAGCGCTCCAGCAGGTCGAGCCACGCCCGCAACCAGATCCACGACAGCAGCACCCGGGCGTCGACCCCGGTCGGGTCCGGCAGAGCCACCGGACCGGCCTCGCCGAGGGGGCGCACGATGCACCCAGGGTCCTCGAGCTGGTCGGCCACCAGGCCCAGTCGGGCCTCGACCTCGAAGGTGCGGGCCTCGAGGGTGAGGGGCCCGAGCGCCGGGGGGATGTCGTCGGCCGAGGGGACGTTGCCCGTCAGCGGTCCGGTGCGGCCCACGTCGGCGGGGTCGTCGACCCAGAACGTGCGTCGCGTCCAGTCGCCGGCCAGCACGACGGCGGGCGGGGTGAGCAGGGCGACCCGGGTCGAGAGGTCGACCACGGTGCGCCGATCGGACGTGAGCTCCTGGAGGGTCTCGTTGAGCTGGGCGCGGGTGGCCAGCAGCTCGTGGCGAGCGCGGTCGAGGGCCCGGGGGCTGCCGGGTAGGTCGAGCACCTCGGCGGTGATCGCCGCCACCATGGCGCCGGCCGCCCGGTAGTAGCGGGCCGCCACCGCCCCGATGGTGGCCTCGGGCCCGCGTGGCCAGAAGAGCACGCCGGCCACCGCGGCCACGGCCACGCCCACCGCCACCGTCTCCAACCGGACGAGCGCGGTCTGGGCGCCCTGCGGGGTGAACAGGTTGAACAGCACCACGACGAAGACGGTGAAGGCGGCCTGCCCGGTGCCGAGCCCGATGGCGGCCGGTGCCCAGGCGGCGACGAACGTGGCGATCGGCAGGACCACCCACAGCACGGTGTCGTCGCCGGCGAAGAAGTAGGCGAGCGGCGCGGCCAGCACGAAGCCCACCCCCACCCCCTTGAGGGCGTCGACCGCGCTGGCGGTCGTGTCCACCGCACCGCTGCGCAGCACCATGAGGGTGCCCAGCAGCACCCAGAAGCCGTGGTCGAACTCCCAGGCCCGGGCGATCGTGAGGGCGGCGGCCAGAGCCACCCCGGCTCGCAGGCTGTTGCGCAGGCGGGTGCTGGTCCAGCGCAGGTGGAACCCGAGGATGGCGAGCGTGCGCCCGACGAAGGCCCGGGCCCCGGGTCGGGGGATCTCCACCTCGACGTCGAGGAGGGGGCGGGTGCCTCCGGCGGGGAGGTGGCCCGCCACGACGGCGGCGTCGGCCGCGGTGACCGCCGCGAGCGAGGCGGCCAGGCGATAGCCGATGGTGGCGGCCGCATGGCGTTCGACGTCCCAGCGCACGGCGGGGTCCTCGGTGGCCAGGGCCTGGATGAGCCGACGGCGGTGCGCGGTGAGCTCGTGGTGCACGGTCCCGAGGTCGACGGCGTCCCCCTCCACGAGGGCGCGAGCGGCGGCCTCGAAGGTGTCGGCGGCCAGGGCGGCCAGCTGCCGGCAGTCCGAGGAGGTGTCGACCGCACCCAGCTGTTGTTCGGCGACGTCCTCGGCGGCGACCGGGTCGAGCCGCTCGACCACCAGGGTGGCCCGGCCCAACCCGTCGAGCAGGCCGGTGAGGGCCCGCTGGTGGGCCGAGGAGTTGAGCGGTCGGGCCACCGAGCGCTCGAGCTCGATGCGGGCGTTGGCGATGCCTTCGAGCCCGGAACGGGGGTCGGGGTGGCGGCCGGCGGCCAGCTCGCGCAGGTCGGTGGCGAGCATCCGGGCGTGCTCGGCCAGGTTGTGGCGCGCCGGGTAGCGGTAGCGGGCAGTGGTCAGCACGGCCACCGCGGTGGCCACCAGCACCCCGATGGCCCAGCCGGCGACCCGCTGGTCCATCTCTTCGACGGGCGTGGCCATCACGGCGAGGGCGAACGCGGTCATCAACGTGGTGCCGGCAACCGTGGCGTAGCCGCCCAGGCAGCCGACGAAGCGCAGGACGAACGCCACCACGAAGACGGTGACGACCGCCGCGGGGAGGCTGTCGGCCACCGCTCCGGCCAGCACCACCAGGGCCGCCCCGCCCACGAGGAGGAAGCCGTAGCCGCCGAGGCGGCGTCGGACAGGGCCCTGGAAGTCGGCGAAGACCAGCGCCGAGAAGCAGGCGAAGGCGGCGAAGAGCGAGGCGGTGCCGCCGATCGCCCCGCCGACGACCCCGTAGGTGACGGGCACGGCCAAGCCGGCCCGCAGGCCCTTGTGCAGGGCGAGCCGATCGGGATCGTGGACCAGGGGCACCTCGTCGATGATGGTCGACCGTCCGGGTCTCGCGGCTGATGGGGGAGCGACGGCATCTAATTGCTATGCGGTGTGAAGTAAATTAGGGTGCGGCGAGCCGGTGGTCGCCAGTCGACTGCCGCATTCCGCCGGCACCCCGGGGGGCCACGACGCCATGGGAGGCAACGCATGCCCGATGCCCTGATCGAGCGCGACGGTCCCGTCCTGGTCATGACCATGAACCGGCCCAAGCGGCTCAACGCCCTGTCCGGGGCGATGCTGATCCGCCTGCACGACGCCATGGTCGCCGCCGACACCGACGACGACGTCCACGCCCTCGTGCTCACGGGAGCCGAGGGCAACTTCTCCTCCGGGGCCGACCTCAAGGCCATGGCCGGCGACGAAGGCCCCGACGCCGACACCGAGATCGACGTGCGGGCCCGCCTGGCCGACGATCCCGACCTCATGTGGAAGTGCCTGCTGCGCCACTACCAGCCCACCAAGCCGCTCATCGCCGCGGTCGAGGGCATCGCCTTCGCCGGGGGCACCGAGCTGCTGCAGGGCACCGACATCCGAGTGGCCGGGCAGAGCGCCCGCTTCGCCGTCAGCGAGGTGAAGCGCTCGCTGTACCCGATGGCCGGCTCGGCCGTCCGCCTGCGCCGCCAGATCCCCTACACCATCGCCGCCGAGGTGCTCCTCGCCGGGCGCGAGCTCACCGCCGACGAGGCGCTGCACTACGGCCTCGTCGGCCACGTGGTGCCCGACGGCCAGGCCCTCACCCGGGCCAAGGAGATCGCCCACCAGATCGCCGCCAACGGTCCGCTGGCGGTGGAGGCCGTGCTGCGCACCTTGCGCGAGACCGAGGGCATGACCGAACGAGAAGCGCTCGACCACGAGTTCGCCTACGGCCAGGCCGTCTTCGCCACCGAGGACGCCAGGGAAGGCCCCCGGGCCTTCGCCGAGAAGCGCCCACCCGTCTACCGGCGCCGCTGACGGCCCCGTCGCCGTCTCGTCGCCCACCGATCCACCCACCCACCACGACGCCTCAACCCACGAGGAGAACCACATGGCAGATGTCGTCCGAGAGTCGGTCTTCCGACTCCAATTCCCCTTCCAGCGCACGCTGGGCCCCACCGTCGGGGCCTTCGCATCCGCGCTGGCCGACCAGACCCTCATCGGGGTCAAGGTCGGTGACCGGGTCATCACCCCGCCGCTCGAGTACGACCCCGAGAACGGCGCCGCCGCCGGCACCGACTTCGTCAAGGTCGGCCCCAAGGGCACGGTGACCGGTTGGACCTGGGTTCCCGAACCCACCCACCTGCACCCGCTGCAGAAGCCGTTCGCCTTCGCCTTCGTCACCCTCGACGGCGCCGACACCCCGATGTTCCACGCCGTCGATGTCGACTCGGCCGACGCCATGAGCATCGGCATGCGGGTCGAGCCGCGGTGGCGCAGCGAGCGCCAGGGCCGCATCGACGACCTCGAGGCCTTCGTGCCGGCGAGCGACGGTGGCCCCTCCGAGGGCGCCGGCGACCCGTGGAGCGCTCCTGAGGAGCTCCCGGTCGACGCCATGGAGATGTTCTGCGACCTCACCTACGTCGACAACACCGCCCCGGCCACCATCATCTGGATGAAGTCGCTCCTCGAGGGCAAGCTCATCGGCCAGAAGTGCCCGCAGTGCGAGCGCATCTACGTCGGTCCCCGGGGGATGTGCTGCGTCGACGCCATCGAGCTCGACGAGAGCCACCTCGTCGACGTGCCCGACAAGGGCGTGATCACCAACTTCACGGTCATCACCCCGACGCCGTACCCGGGCCAGACCGAGACGGAGCCCTTCGCCCGCTGCTCGATCCTGCTCGACGGCACCGATGCGGTGCTCAACCAGCAGGCCATGCTCGACGTCGACGCCTACGACATCCGGGTGGGCATGCACGTCGAGTGCGTGTGGGCCCCGCCCGAGGAGCGCAACGTCGACGACGTCGGCAACCGCGGCTGGGGTGTCGCCGGAGACTGCATGCGCGGTTGGCGACCCACCGGAGAGCCGGATGAGCCGGAAGAGAACTACGTGGAACGGATGATGTGATGCCCCGCACCGAGAACGACATCGCCATCGTCGGCTACGCCATCTCACCGTTGGTGCGCCGTACCGAGGACACCGAGACCCTGATGATGCTGCCCACCGTGCAGGGAGCCATCAAGAGCGCCGGTCTGACCAAGGACGACATCGGGTTCACCGTGTCGGGTTCCTGCGACTACCTGTCGGGCCAGGCCTTCTCGTTCGTCTCCAACGTGGACGCGTACGGCGCCTGGCCGCCGATCAACGAGTCCCACGTCGAGATGGACGGCTCCTTCGCCCTCTACGAGGCGTTCGTGCGCCTCCTCCAGGGCGACATCGACACCGCCGTCGCCGCCGGCGTCGGCAAGAACTCCAACTCCGATCCGAGCACGCTCTACACGATCGAGATGGACCCCTACTACCTGACCCCGCTCGGGGCCGACCCCTGGTCGTTGCACGCCCTGCAGTACCAGGCGTTGCTCGAGTCCGGGAAGGCCACCGAGCGCGACGTGGCCGAGGTGGTGGCCCGCAACCGGGCCGCCGCCAAGGACAACATCCACGCCCAGGTCTCGGGTGACTTCGACGTCGACGAGCTCCTGGCGGCCGACTACATCCGTCAGCCGCTGCGTCGCCACGACCTGCCGCCCACCACCGACGGCTGCGCCGCCGTGGTCCTGGCCCGGGGCAAGCGGGCCTACGACCTCTGCGAGCGTCCGGCCTGGATCACGGGCATCGACCACCGCATCGAGCCCCACCTGCCCACCCTGCGCGACCTCACCACCTCGGTGTCCACCACGCAGGCGGCCAAGGGAGCCGGGGCCGGCGACGGACCCATCGAGGTCGCCGAGCTGCACGCCCCGTTCAGCTACCAGGAGCTCATCCTGCGCGAGTCGCTGGGTCTCGACGACCAGACGCTCGTCAACCCCTCCGGCGGCGCCCTCGCCGCCAACCCGGTGATGGTCACCGGCATCATCCGCATGATCGAGGCCGCCCGCCAGATCATGGAGAACGGCAAGCGCCGCACGCTGGCTCACACCACGTCCGGCCCCTGCCTCCAGCAGAACCTCGTAGCCATCCTGGAGGGTGACGCATGAGCCACCAGCCTGTAGCCGTCGTCGGCGTCGGCCAGACCCATCACAAGCGTCGCCGCGGCGACGTGTCCATCGCCGGCCTCGTGCGCGAGGCCGCCGAACGGGCGCTCGAGGACGCCGGCATGGACTGGGGTGACATCGACGCCGTGGTCCTGGGCAAGGCCCCGGACCTGTTCGAAGGCGTCATGAAGCCCGAGATGTTCCTCGCCGACGCCCTCGGCGCCAACGGCAAGCCCATGTTCCGAGTGCACACCGCCGGCTCCGTCGGTGGCTCCACCGGCATCGTGGGCTCCCACCTCGTGGGAGCCGGGCGCCACAAGCGGGTGCTCTCGGTCGCCTTCGAAAAGCAGTCCGAGGGCAACGCCCAGTTCGCCCTCGGTGGCGGCAAGGGCGGGTCCATCGGCGCCGGCGGGGCGTTCGCCCCGTTCATCCGGGCCTACATCCGTCGCTCCGGGGCTCCCGAGGACGTCGGCTGGAAGGTCGCCGTCAAGGACCGCCTCAACGGCGCCAAGAACCCCTACGCCCACCTCAAGCTGGCCGACATCACCATCGAGAAGGTCAAGGAGTCCCCGATGATGTGGGACCCCCTGCACTTCCTCGAGTCGTGCCCGTCGTCCGACGGAGCGTGCGCGGTGGTGTTCACCGACGAGGACGGCGCCAAGAAGGCACCGAACCCGCCGGCCTGGGTCCTGGCCACCGCCATGAAGTCCGAACCGTCGACCTTCGCCGGTCGCGACCCCGTCAGCCCCAAGGGCGCCCACATGTGCTCGCAGGAGATCTACGACCAGGTCGGGATCACCAACCCCCGCGAGCAGATCGACTGCGCCGAGCTGTACGTGCCGTTCTCGTGGTACGAGCCCATGTGGCTCGAGGCCCACGACATCGCGGCGCGCGGCGAGGGCTGGAAGATGACCGATTCGGGGGCCACCGCCCTCGACGGCGACTTCCCGGTCAACATGTCCGGCGGCGTGCTGTCGTCGAACCCCATCGGGGCGTCGGGTCTGCTGCGCTTCGCCGAGGCGGCCCTGCAGGTGCGGGGCATGGCCGGCGACCACCAGGTCCCCGACGCCAAGCTGGCCATCGCACAGGCCTACGGCGCCAACGCCCAGTTCTACGCGATGTGGGCCGTCGGCTCCACGCAGAAGCCGCTGGGCTGAGGCTCGGGTGCTCGGTGCGGGCCCGAGAGGTCCCGCACCGAGGCCGCGTAAGGACGACGGGGGCCGGTCACGACGTGGTGACCGGCCCCCGCCGCATCTGGTGAAGAGACGAGGGTCATGGGCAAGGCACTGGTGTTGGGTGGGGGCGGGGTCGCCGGCGTGGCCTGGGAGACCGCGTTGTTGCTCGGGTTGCGCGACGCCGGGGTCGACCTCACCGATGCCGACCTGGTGGTGGGCACGTCGGCCGGGTCGGTCGTCGCCGCCCAGATCACCACCGGGAACGACCTCGCCGAGCTGTACGAGGCCCAGCTGGTGGCCCCCGAGCAGACCGGCGAGCTGGCCGTCGAGTTCGACACCGACGCCTTCACCGCCACCCTGGTGGAGCTGCTGTCCGACCGACCCGCACCCCAGGAGCTACGGCGTCGCCTGGGGGAGGTGGCCCTGGCCGCCGACACCGTGCCCGAGGCCGACCGGCGCCGGGTCATCGAGGCCCGCCTGCCGGTGCACCAGTGGCCCGACCGCAAGGTGGTGGTGACCGCCGTCGACGCCGCCACCGGCGAGTTCGTGGCCTTCGACGCCGACGGTGGGGCGAGCCTGGTCGAGGCCGTCGGGGCGAGCTGCGCGGTCCCCGGCGTCTGGCCCCCGGTGACGATCGGCGTCCGTCGCTACATCGACGGTGGGGTGCGCTCGACCATCAACGCGGACCTGGCGGCCGGCCACGACCGGGTCGTCGTGGTGGCGCCGTTCGCGTGGGGCATCGCCGGACCGGTGGACGACGAGGTGGCCGAGCTGCGCGCCTCCGGTGCCCGGGTCGCGGTCGTGACCGCCGACGAGGCGGCGCAAGCGGCCTTCGGGCCGAACCCCCTCGATCCGGCCACCCGCCGGCCGGCGGCCGAGGCCGGACGGGCTCAAGGGGCCGCGGTGGCGGCGACGGTGGCCGAGGTGTGGCGATGAGCGCGGCCCGGCCCACCGACGTCGGCGCCGACCCCGCCGCCGCCCGCCGACGGCTGCGCGACGCGCTGCAGGCGCTGCACCGCATCACCGGCAGCGCCCGCCTCGAGCGCCTGAACGCCGCCCGCTCGGGTGTCTCCATCGGCTACGGCGCCGTCTCCGTGCTGGGCCGGGTGATCGAGGGCGGCCCCATCCGCATGAGCGATCTGGCCGCAGCCGGTCGCATGCACCCCGCCGCCCTCACCCGGCAGGTCCAGGCCCTCGAGGCCGAGGGCTACGTCGAACGGCGGGCCGACCCGGGTGACGGGCGGGCCAGCGTCATCGTGGCCACGGCCTCGGGACGGGGTGCCTACCGCCGGGTCGAGGCGTCCACCGATGCCATCATGGCCGAGCAGCTGTCGGGCTGGTCGCCAACCGAGCTGGCCGCCCTGGTCGACCAGCTCGACCGCCTGGTCGGCGACCTGCGGGCCGTGCCCGCATCGCGGACGGGACGCTCCCGGGTGGCCCCGGGGTCCGGGGCCGCCGAGACCAAGACCGACACCGACGACAGCGCGAGCAAGGGCTCGCGCGGGAGAGCAGACCGATGACCGATCCGAGCCGCCCCTCGACCACCCCGGTCCCGACCCGGCTCACCGGCCGGGTGGCACTGGTGACGGGCTCGGCCCACGGCATCGGCGAGGCGATCGCCCGGCGCTTCGCCACCGAGGGCGCCGTGGTGGTCGTGGCCGACCTCGACGCCGGGGCAGGGGAGTCGCTGGCCAGCGACCTCCGCCGTGAGCACGGCGACGACTCAGCCTGGTTCGTGGCCCTCGACGTGTCGTCCGAGGCCGACTGGGAACGCGCCATGGCCGAGATCACCGCCCGCCACGGCGGGCTCGACATCGCGGTCAACAACGCCGGCATCGTCGTGCACGCTCCCCTCGAGGAGTGCTCGCTCGACGACTACCGCCGCAGCGTCGACGTCAACCAGGTCGGCACCTTCCTCGGGATGAAGGCGGTGATCGCCCCCATGCGGGCCCGGGGCGGCGGGTCCATCGTGAACACCTCCTCGGTGCGGGGCCTGGTGGGAGCCACCGACCTGATGGCGTACACGGCCACCAAGTTCGCCATCACGGGCATGACCAAGGCGGCGGCGCTCGAGCTCGGACCGGACGGCATCCGGGTGAACTCGGTGCACCCGGGGGCCATCGGCACCCGCCTCGTCGACGGCGCCGACGACGACGCCATCGCGTCGTACTTCTCGAACCAGGCCATCGCCCGCCTCGGCCGTCCCGACGAGGTCGCCGCCCTCACCGCCTTCCTCGCCTCCGACGACGCGTCCTACTGCACCGGTGGGTCCTTCGTGGTCGACGGGGGGGCCACCGCGGGCGTGCGTCGGCCGGCTCGCAACCGCTGACCGCAGTCCGCGCCGGGAGCCTTCGGAACCCGACCACCCATCATGTAAAGTATTGAAACCGCAGCAGTCGGCGGCGGTGGCAGACCTGATCGGGGGATCAGATGGTCGTGCTCAACGACGAGCAGAAGCGAGGCCTCACCCGGGGCGCGCAGGGTCGGCCCAAGACGGTGACCTTCCTGCCCGAACCCCAGCGTCGGGCCCGGCCCTACCTGCTCATCTCGGTCGACGACCACGTGGTCGAACCTCCCCACCTGTTCGAGGGGCGGGTGCCGGAGCGGTTCGTCGAACGGGCGCCGCGCATCATCGAGGAGGACGACGGGCGCCAGCAGTGGCACTTCGACGGCACCCAGCCCAACGTCGGGCTCAACGCCGTCGTGGGGCGCCCGGTCCTCGAGGCCTCCTTCGAGCCCTCCCGGTTCGACGAGATGCGCAAGGGGGCGTGGGACATCGATGCCCGCGTCCACGACATGGACCTCAACGGCGTGTACGCCTCGGTCTGCTTCCCCTCGGCCCTGCCCGGCTTCGCCGGACAGCGCCTCCAGCTCGGCACCAAGGACGAGGCGCTGGCCGACGCGGTGGTGCGGGCGTGGAACGATTGGCACCTCGAGGAGTGGGCGGGCACCCACCCCGATCGCATCATCCCGGTGCAGATCCCGTGGCTGCTCGACCCGCAGAAGGCGGCGTCGATGATCCGGGAGAACGCCTCGCGCGGCTTCCGGGCCGTCACGTTCCCCGAGGCGCCGGAGAAGCTCGGCCTGCCGTCGTTGCACACCGGCCACTGGGACCCCTTCATGGCCGCCTGCGAGGAGACCGGCACCGTCATCTGCCTGCACATCGGCTCGGCGTCGTCCCCGCCGCCGGTGAACCCCGAAGCGCCCCCCGACGCCCTCGGCGTGCTGTTCTTCGCGTCGGCCATGTTCTCCGCCGTCGACTGGCTCTACTCGCTGCTGCCGCTCAAGTTCCCCGGGCTCAAGATCTGCCTCTCCGAAGGCGGGATCGCCTGGGTGCCCGGCCTGCTGGACCGCCTCGACCACGTGGCCCGCTACCAGGAGCTCTACGGCACCTGGGACGGCTACGAGCTCAGTCCGGCCGAGGTCCTCCAGCGCAACTTCTGGTTCTGCGCCCTCGAGGACCCCTCCAACATGCAGCTGCGCCACCGCATCGGGGTCGAGAACATCTGCGTCGAGAGCGACTACCCCCACCTCGACTCCACCTGGCCCAACACCCAGCGCATGGTGGGTGAGGCCCTGACCGGGTTCCCACCCGACGAGGTCCGCAAGATCACCTGGCAGAACGCGGCACGGCTCTTCGACCATCCCGTGCCCGCCGCCGTCGCCGCCGACCCCGAGTCGTACTGACCGGCGCGCGACCGCTCGCCACCGTCCGTCCCCGCCCGCCACCTGCCCCAGGAGCACGATGTCCACGTCAACCCCCGCCGGCGCGTCCTACCGCCTCATCGACGCCGATTCCCACGTCAACGAGCCCCCGGGCCTCTGGGTCGACCGGGTGCCGGCGCAGTACCGCGACCTGGTGCCGCGCATGGAGCACTTCGAGCAGGGCGACGCCTGGGTCATGGAAGGGGTCAAGGACCCCATCAACTTCGGCCTCAACGCCGGGGCCACCTTCAGTCGCACCGAGCGCCGCCCCTGGGTGCGCTTCGAAGAGCTGCCCGCCGGCGGGTACGAGCCCGCGGCCCGCCTCGCCGAGCTCGACCTCGACATGGTCGACGCCGCCGTGCTGTACCCCACGCCGCGCCTGAGCCACCTGGCCATCGCCACCCAGGATCCGGACCTGCACCTGGCCATGGTGCGGGCCTACAACGACTGGCTCGCCGAGTACGCCGGCTACGAGCCCACCCGGCTCGGCGGGGTGGCGATCATCCCCAACCGGGGCGTCGAGCAGGCCGTCGCCGAGATCCGACGGGTCGCGACGATGCCGGGCATCGCCGGACTCCTGATCGGCAACTACCCCCACGGTGACCCGGACCTGTCACCCGAGGACGACCCCGTCTGGGAAGCCGTCGTGGAGTCGGGCCTCAAGCCCCACATCCACGTGAAGCTGGTCAACGAGATGCCCGAGGACATCTACGCCCCGGGCAAGATCACCCAGGGCCGGGCGGCCGCCGACCTGCGCTTCCTGCAGGCCCCCGCCACCATGGTGCAGTTCCTCAACAGCGGGGTCTTCGACCGCATCCCCGAGCTCGAGGTCGTCTTCGTCGAGGTCGACGCCGGGTGGGTGCCCTACGTCAAGGAGCAGCTCGACAACCGCTTCCGCCGCCGGGCGGTCGACCCGAAGTCGCGGCTCAAGAAGCTGCCGAGCGAGTACGTCGAGGAGCACTTCTCCTTCACCTACATCACCGACTCCTACGCCATCCGCAACCGCCACGCCATCGGCGTCGATCGGCTGATGTGGTCGAGCGACTTCCCCCACTCGGGGGCCGACTGGCCCGATTCGTGGCGCACCATCACCGCCGTCATGGACGACGTCCCGGCCGACGAGCGCCACGCCATCTGTGCCGGCAACGCCCAGCGGCTCTACCGCTTCGGCGAGCGTTGAGGGCGGCGACCATGGACGAAATGGATCCCCGTTTCCGCATCGCCGCCGCTCGCCGCATGCTGGCCCGCGCCGGGTGCGAGAGCCGCGTCGCCGGTCACGTCAGCGAACGGGCGGCCGGTGAGGACGCCTTCTGGGTGTCGCCCTTCGGCTACTTCGACGAGACCACCCCCGACATGGTGGTGAAGGTCTCGTTCGACCTCGACCGCCTGGAAGGGGACTGGGAGCCGTCGCCCGCGGTCGAGTTCCACGCCGAGATCTACCAGCGCCGGGCCGACGTGGCCTCGGTGATCCACACCCACTCCCACGAGCTGTCCAAGTTCGTCACCCGGGCCCGCCCCATCGGCATGTACAACGTGGCCGCAGTGCTGTTCTTCGAGGACCAGGTCTGCTTCGACCGCGACGACCCCAGCCGCCACGAGATGGGCGACAGTCTCGCCGCTGCGCTCGGCGACAAGCGGGTGGTGCTCATGAAGAACCACGGTGCCGTGGTGGCCTCGCAGTCGCTCGAGCAGGCCACCATCGAGGCGATGATGCTGGAGGCCTGCGCCGAGTACCACCTCGCCGCCGAGGCCATCGGGGGCACGGAGTTCGAGGAGCGCGAGGTGCGACGGGGGCGCGACCGCTACCGGCAGTTCTTCCTGCCCAACATGTGGGACGCCAACTTCCGGCGCCTGCGCCGATCGGACCCGGACCTCTTCGAGCACCTGGACTGACCGTGGCCGGCATCGTGTTCGCGCCGGTGGGAGACCGTGGTCCGGCCCGGCGGCCCTCCTCCTACGAACCGGTGACGGGGGTGCAGCGCACGGCGGCCGACCTCGGCGACGTCCCCCTGTGGCTGGAGGACGTCGAGCTGGCGCCGGGGTCCGAGCTCGTCTTCCGTCCCGACCACGGCGAGGAAGCGCTGTTCGTCCTCGAGGGAGTGGTCGACGTCGACGGTGAGGGGTGTGGCGCGGGCGGTGCGGTGATCGTGGAGGCCGGGGCCCGGCCCCGGGTCCGGGCCGACGAGCCGGCCCGCCTCGTCCACTTCGGGCGCCAGGCGGCGGATCGCCGCGAAGCGGACGTCGCCCGTCCTGCGACCCACCACGTCGTCGGGCCCGAAGGCACCTACGCCCGCGAGGACGACGAGCGCCGCACGCGGTTCTTCGCCGACTCCGACTGCGACGGCTGTGCCATCACCCTCTTCACCACCGGGCGCACCAGCGCCTACACGTCGGCGCCCCACAGCCACTCGGCGCCCGAGATCCTCTACGTCGTCGACGGCACCATCGCCTTCGGTCGACGCCGCCTCGGGCCCGGCGACGCCGTGGGCATCGCCGCCGATCGCCGGTACGGGTTCCGCAGCGACGGTGCCTTCACGTTCCTGAACTACCGCCCGGGCCCCTCGTCGATGACGGCCGAACGAGGGGGCCGGCCTCGACCAGAGGGGGCGCGGGCCCATGGCTTCGAACGGGTCGCTCAGCCCTGAGCGGGCGTTGTAAGTGTAAACATTACAAAGATGACAGGGGCAGTATCGACAGCCTCCCGAACGCACGCTAGGGTCATCGGTCACAGGAAGCACAGCGTCGTGTGCGGGCTCGCCCCAGGGGGGATCGCTCGTCGGCGACCGACGTGGCCGCAGGCCGCCGGGCGCTTCCCCGTCGGGGGTTCGTCGATGACCACAGCGCCAGACAACGTGACAGGGACGTCCCACGTCTCTCGAGCCCCGTAGTCCAGGGGAGTCGTCGCCTCGGCGATCGATCGCCCCACCACCCGGGTCGTGCCCGCACGGTCCGAAACCCTCACCGGAGGAACGGATGAACCTGATGTCCAGGAAGAGGACCCGGTTCGGCGCATTGGCGCTGGCCGGAGCCCTGTTGCTCGGAGCGTGCGCTTCGGACGACTCGAGCAGCACAGAAGGCACCGACAACGGTGGCACCACCCCCGAGGTCGAAGAGTCCAGCTCGGTCATCCAGGCCGGCTGGGTCAACGAGACCGACCTCGAGACCACCCAGGGCGGCACCCTCGACGTCACCCTTCCCGCCGCCCCCTTCGGCCTCGACCCCACCGTGGCTTCGCTCGGCGTGACCACCGGTGGCGCCCCGCTGGCCGCCCTGTACGACACGCTCTTGCGCTGGGATCCGCTCACCAACGAGTACTCCGGTCAGCTGGCCGAGAGCATCGAGTCCAACGAGGACTTCAGCCAGTGGACGCTCAAGCTGCGCGATGACGTCGTCTTCTCCGACGGCACGCCGCTCGACGCCGACGCCGTCGAGTTCAGCGTCGAGCGCATGAGGAACGGCCGGGGCAGCGCCGCCACCTACCCCGAGTACATCGCGTCCTACGACAAGCCCGACGCCCAGACCGTGATCTTCAACATGGTCGAGCCGCTCAACAACTTCGACGCCCTCCTCGCCGGCGAGCTCGGCTACATGGTGTCGCCCACCGCGGTCGCAGCCGACCCCGATGGCTTCAACACCAACCCCGTCGGCGCCGGTCCGTTCGTGGTCGACAGCTTCAACGCCCAGGAGGCCCTGGTCGTCGTCCGCAACGAGAACTACTCGCTCGGCACCCCGCCGCTCGATTCCATCCGCTTCGTCTGGAACCCCGAGCAGGGCGCCAGCGTCGACAAGATGGTGAACGGTGAGACCGACGTCGCCATGTTGACCTCGGTCCCCGAGGAGGTGCGGGCCATCGAAGAGGGCTTCGCCGCCTATTCCCAGCTCGTCGCCGGTTCCGGCATGGCCATCAACTCCGCCCCCGATCGTGCCTTCCCCGGCGACGATCCCCGGGTGCGGCAGGCCATCTCGCTGGCCCTCGACCGTGATGCCATCAACGCCCGGGTCAACAATGACCAGGGCATCATGGGCGACTTCTACTTCCCGCCCTCCTCGCCGCTGTACACCGAGCAGCCCTTCTCCGCCTTCGATGCCGACGAGGCCCGTCGCCTGGTCGAAGAGGTCAAGGCCGAGACCGGCTGGGACGGCAGCTTCGAGCTGCTCACCCCGGTGCCCACCGACTACGCGCTGTCCTACCAGGCCCTGCTCAACAACGTGGGCTTCGACGTCACCATCGACCAGGTGGCGTCGTTCCTCGAGCTCGTCGAGCGCACCAACTTCACCAGCAACTTCGACGTCTCCATCCACGTGATCACGGCCTACGAGACCAACGTGTACCAGTCCCTGGCTCGCAGCCTCACCAGCGACAGCGCCAGCAACTACTCGGGCTACGCCAACCCCGAGTTCGACGCCATCGTCGAGGAGCTGCGCACCGCGTCGGTGCCCGACGGCCAGGCCGAGGTCCTCGGTCGCCTCGGCGAGCTCTGGCTCGACGAGCAGCCCTTCGTGCTCACCGGCGCCCAGCCGTTCACCACCATCACCACCCAGCAGGTCGGCGGCCTCATGCCGACGGTCAACGGCCTGCTCCTCTTCGGCGAGGCCTTCAAGGTCTGACGCCTGTCGTGGCGAGCTCTGACGCCCGTCGTCAGCCGCTCGTGACGAGCCGGCCGTCGGCCCCTGGTTACGGAGATAGTGTCTCCGTAACCAGGGGCCCGGGGGCCCTCACCTTTCAGCAGGACCCATGGGGGAGACAACGATGACGGCCGTCGCCACGACATCGACGGACAACAAGGACGCGGCGAACCGGGCCAGTCGGAACAAGCGCGTGCGGGCCGGCAAGGCCATCATGCGCAAGCTCGGCGAACTGGTGCTGGTGATCCTGCTGGTCACCTTCGCCACCGCCGTGCTGGTCGACCTGGTGCCCGGCAACGCCGCCGTGGCCATCCTGGGCGACAGCCAGCCCCCCGAGGCCTACGCGGCCCTCGAGGAGGAGCTCGGCCTCAACGACGGGCTCTTCGTCCGCTACGGCGAGTGGCTGGGCAACGCCCTGCAGGGCGACCTCGGTGAGTCGATCATCCCGCCCGGCGGCTCGGTCGTCGATCGCATCTCCTCCGCCCTGCCGGTGAGCATCCAGCTCGCCATCATGGGCCTGGTCATCGCCCTCGGTGTCTCCATCCCGCTGGCGCTGTGGTCGTCGTGGCGACCAGGGGGGAGGGTCGACCGCATCATCACCACGATGACGTTCGGATTGGTGTCGCTGCCGAGCTTCGTGGCCGGCATGTTGCTCATCTTGTTCTTCGTGAAGGTGTGGCCGCTGTTCCCCCGGGCCGAGTGGGTGCGCCTCACCGAGTCGGTGCCCGACAACCTGCGCCACGCCTTCCTGCCCGCCCTCGTCGTGGCCGTCGGCGAGATCCCCGTGTTCCTGCGGGTGCTGCGCGGCGATCTCGTCGAGACGCTCCAGCAGGACTTCGTCACCGCCGCCCGGGCCCGGGGCATGTCGCCCAAGCGGGTCCTAGTGAGCGAAGCATTCCGCCCGTCGTCGCTCTCGCTGGTCACCGTGGCCGGCGTGAGCCTCGGGCGCCTCATCGGCTCGACGGTCATCGCCGAGTCGCTCTTCGGGCTCCCCGGCATGGGCAGCCTCATCGTCTCCTCCGCCCTCACCAAGGACCTCGCCCTCTTGCAGGGCGCCGTGGTGACGGTGGCCGTCATCTACGTGGTGGTGAACGCGTTCGTGGATCTCTCCTACAGCCGTCTCGATCCGAGGCTCCGTCGTGCGGGGGCGTGACGACGACCGGGGTACGACCCCGGACCTCGCCACCGCTCCCTCCCGGCCGTCCCGCGACAACGAGGACGCCAACGCCGAGCTGGTGATGCGCTCGCCCCACCAGGGCGACGTCCTGGTGGAGGCCGAGGCCGTTCTCGGCGAGCCACTCCTGCCCGAGCAGGCAGCCGAGCACGGGGCGCCGCGCTCCAAGGCGCTCGCCGTCCTCATCGGCGCCGCGCTCTTCGTCGTCGGCATCGTCTTGGTCGTCCTCGGCGCCTCTGCGCTGCGCAACGAGCTCGTGATGAACGCCCGGGTGGCGTTCGTCCTGGTCGGCCTGGTGCTCGCCTACGTGGGCCTCGCTCGTGTCGTGCGGGGCATCTGGGGCCCTCGCACCGATGTCGCCTTCTGGTTGTCGGTGCTCTGGTTGGTCCTGCTGGTGGGGGCGGCGCTGTTCGCCCCGGTGCTGCCCCTCGGCGAGGCCGAGAACAGCGCGGCCACGCTCGCCGACCCCATCAACGCCCGCCCCGAGCTGTTCAGCGAGAACCCGTTGGGCACCAACAAGCTCGGTCTCGACATGCTGGCCCGCACCATCTACGGGGCTCGCACGTCGCTCATGGTCGCCCTGCTCGCCGCTCTCATCGGCATGACCCTCGGTGGCACCTTCGGGCTCATCAGCGGGTACCTGCGCGGCGCCTCCGACGCCGTCATCGGCGTCGTGACCAACGTGTTGCTGGCCTTCCCCCCGCTGGTGCTGCTGCTGGCCCTCGCCGCCGTGCTGCCCCGCACGTCGCGCAACCAGGCCCTCGCCCTCGCCCTGCTGGTCATCCCCATCAACGTGCGTCTGGCCCGAGCCACCACCCTCAGCTTCGCCCAGCGTGAGTTCGTGCTGGCCGCCCGGGCCATCGGCGCCAAACGGCGCCGGATCATGATCGGCGAGCTGCTGCCCAACGTCTTCGTGCCCCTGTTCAGCTACGCGTTCATCGTGATCGCGGTGCTGATCGTGGCCGAGGCCTCGTTGAGCTTCCTCGGCCTGGGCATCCCGCCCCCCAGCCCCACGTGGGGCAACATGATCGCCGAGGGCCGCAACGGCGTGTTCGAGCGCGAGCCCCACCTGGTGCTGGTCCCGGCGGGTGCGCTGTTCCTCACGGTGCTGTCGTTCAACCTGGTCGGCGAGCGGATGCGAGCCAGGCTGGCCAGCGGAAAGCAGGTGGAGCTGTGACCGACACGCCGCTGCTGCAGGTCCGCGACCTGCACACCACCTTCAACACCCCGCGGGGTCCCGTCCCGGCCGTCGACGGGGTCGACCTCGACCTCGCCGCCGGCGAGACCATCGGCATCGTCGGTGAGTCCGGCTCGGGCAAGTCGGTCTTCGTGCGCTCCGTGATGGGGCTCACCAACCACGTGCCCCAGGCCAAGGTCACCGGCCAGGTCACCTTCGACGGCCGCGACCTCTCCGCCGCCGACACCAACGCCTACCGCAGCCTGTGGGGCGCCGAGATCGCCATGATCTTCCAGGACCCCATGACCTCGCTGAACCCGGTCAAGAAGATCGGCGCCCACTTCGACCAGGGCCTGCGCAAGACGCTGGGCCTGTCCAAGAAGGACGCCCGGGCCCGGGCCACCGAGCTGTTGGTGGAGGTGGGCATCCCCGAGCCGGTCCGGCGCCTCGACCAGTACCCCCACGAGCTGTCCGGCGGCATGCGCCAGCGGGTGTGCATCGCCCTGGCCCTCGCGTGCCGGCCCAAGCTGCTGATCGCCGACGAGCCCACCACCGCGCTCGACGTCACCGTGCAGCGCCAGATCCTCGACCTGCTCGAGCAGGTCACGGCCGACACCAACATGGCCACCATCCTCATCACCCACGACCTGGGCGTGGTGGCCCGGCGAGCCGACCGCATCATCGTCATGTACGCCGGTCGGGCCGTCGAGCGCGCCGCCGTGCGCGAGCTGTTCCACCACACCACGCACCCCTACACCGAGGCCCTCCTGGCGTCCGTGCCCCGGCTCACCTACGAGCCCCACACGCGGCTGGCGGCCATCCCCGGCACGCCCCCGGACCTGACCCGGGCCATCGTCGGCTGCCCGTTCGCCCCCCGCTGCGCCTACGCCACCGACATCTGCCGGGTCGAGCACCCGCCGCTCGAACCGGCCACCGCGGACCCGGGCCACTTCGTGGCCTGCCACCACCCGGTCGACGTCGACAGCCGGGCCCCCCTCGCCACAGGAGCACGCTGATGGCCGGCACCGGCAACGCCCACCTCCGACCCGACGACGCCATCCTCTCGGTGCAGGACCTCGTCGTCGAGTACCAGACCAACGCCGGCATCGTGCACGCGGTCTCCGGCATCAGCTTCGACCTCGCCGCCCGCGAGACCCTCGGTCTCGTCGGCGAGTCCGGCTGCGGCAAGTCCTCCGCCGGGCGGGCCGTGATGCAGCTGCCGTCGCCGACCTCCGGCTCGGTCAGCCTCGGGCTGGTCGAGCTCACCGACCTGGGTGAGGAGAAGCTGCGCCGGGTCCGCTCGCGCATGCAGATGATCTTCCAGGACCCCATCTCCTCGTTGAACCCGCGCCGCAAGATCCACGACATCGTGGCCGAGCCCATCCGGGTCTGGGAGGGGCGCAAGACCCCCGACGAGACCGAGCGGGTCCGCAAGGCCCTCACCTCCGTCGGGCTCGATCCCGACCAGGTCTGGGACCGCCGGGCCCACGAGCTGTCCGGTGGCCAGTGCCAGCGGGTGTGCATCGCCCGCACCCTGGTGCTCGACCCCCAGGTGGTGATCTGCGACGAGCCCGTGTCCGCCCTCGACGTGTCGGTGCAGGCCCAGATCCTCAACCTGCTCGAGGAGATGAAGGCCGAGTACGACCTGAGCCTCGTCTTCATCGCCCACGACCTGGCGGTGGTGAAGAACATCTCCGACCGCGTGATGGTCATGTACCTGGGCAAGGCCTGCGAGGTGGCGCCGTCGGCGGCACTGTACGAGCACCCGGCCCACCCCTACACGCGGGTGCTGTTGGCGTCGATCCCCGAGCCCGACCCCGACGCGCCGGAGGCCGACATCGCCGTGACCGGCGAGCTGCCGTCGCCCATCGACCCGCCCAGCGGCTGCCGGTTCCGCACCCGCTGCCCCCGAGCCGACGAACGCTGTGCCAACGAAGAACCCGTCCTGACCGAGGTCGGACCGGACCACTTCGTGGCCTGCCACCACCCCCACGACGAGCCGCTCGTCGAGGTCGCCGTCGCCGCCCCGGCCGCCGACGCGCCCGGTGGGGGTTCGTGACGGACCCGCTGCGCTACCTCGCCCTGTCGGGCAGCCTCGGCTGCGGGTTCGAGGAGCGTTCGCTCGAGCGCGGGGTCGACGCCGGCCTCGCCTTCATCGCCTGCGACTCGGGTTCCACCGACGGTGGTCCCTACTACCTCGGCAGCGACGCCTGGATCTGGGCCGACTCGGCCTACGAGCGCGACCTCCGCCTCGGCCTGGCCGGCGCCCGTCGGGCCGGGGTGCCACTGATCGTGGGATCCTGCGGCGGCGGGGGCGGCGACCGGGCCGTGGCCGGCTACCTCGAGATGGTCGACCGGCTGGCCGCCGAGCTGGGCTGGTCGCCCACGGTGGCGTGCGTTTTCTGTGAGCCCGATCGCGAGGTGCTGGCCGCCAAGTACGACGGCGGGCGTCTGGTCGAGCTCCCCGGCGCGCCGGCCATCGATCGTGGCACCTTCTCCGCCGACGGCCACATCGTCGCCATGGCGGGCGCCGAACAGGTGCAGTGGGCCCTCGACACGGGGGCCGACGTCGTGCTCATGGGTCGGGTCGCCGACGCCGCCCTCTACGCCGCCATCCCGTTGGCCGCCGGCCACGACCCCGCGCTGGTGTGGAACGCAGCCAAGATCATGGAGTGCGGAGCCGCCGCCGCCCTCAACCGTCGCGGCCAGGACTCGCTGCTGTGCACCCTTGACGCCGACGGCTTCGTGCTCGAAGCTCCCGACCCCGACCTCGTGTGCACGCCCGCCAGTGTGGCCGCCCACACCCTCTACGAGGTCTCGGACCCCTACCGCCTGGTGATGCCGTCCGGTGTGCTCGACAGCCGCGAGGCTCGCTACGAGGCGCTCGACGATCGTCGGGTGAGGGTCACGGGCGGTCGCTGGACGCCGAGCGAGCAGTACACGGTGAAGCTCGAGGGATCGGCACCGCTCGGCTTCTTGTCGTCGTTCTGGGGCTCCATCAGCGATCCGCTGCTGCTCGGCCAGCTCGACGCCTGGTGCGCGTCGGTCGAGGACCGTCTCCGGGTCCGCCTCGGCGAGGTGGGGGCGGGTTCGTTCGAGGTGGCGGTGCGCACCTACGGTGCCGGGGCCACCACCGCCCAGCACGGCGCGGTGCCGCGCGAGGCGGTGCTGGTGGTCGATGTCGTGGGCCAGACGCAGGACGCAGCCTCGGCCATGGCCCGAGCGGCGTACCACGTGGCCCTGCACTGGCCCATCCAGGGCTGGAGCGGCGGCTCCGTCACCTCCTTCGCCCACCCCTACAGCGCGCCGGTCGTCGACCGTGGGCCCGTGTACCGCTTCACCCTCAACCACGCGGCCGTGCTCGGCGACGACGAGATCACCGGGTTGTTCCGACTCGAGACGCACCGGGTGGGGGCGGCGTGAGCGGCGCGCCGCACCGGGCCGAGCTCGGGTGGGACGACATCGTGGCGCGCGCCCCCAACCTGACGCGCCACTTCCGCCTCATCCGCAGCAAGGACGCCGGCCCGTTCATGTTGACGACCGACCTGTTCTGCCACGACGCCGAGGCCTACGCCCGAGCGGTCGACGCCGGCCTGCTCGACGTCGCCTTCTGGGCGGCGGCCTACGACCAGGACCCGTCGGTCGTCGAGGTGCATCCGGTCGAGGCCATCAGCGCCATCAAGGTGAGCTTCCCCCGTCGCGTGGTGAGCGGCGACCTGCCCGACACCGACATCACCGGTGGCCAGCAGTACGCCCGGGTGGTGGAGGCCCTGGCCCGCACGGCTCTGGCCGACCCGTGAGGCCCTGAGCGTGGACCTCGGCGGCAGGTCAGCCCACCCAGCCCTCGATCGCCGGGATGCCGGCCGCGTCGAGGTGCTCGACGATGGCGTCGACCACCTCGTCGGACACGGTGAGCTGGGGCAGGCGCACCGTGCCGCCCGGGAGGCCCAACCGATCGAGCACCGCCTTGGTGGCCCGGATGCCGCCGTGGCCGTACAGCAGCCCCGACAGGCGAACCACCTGGCCGAAGGCATCGAAGGCGGCGGCCAGGTCGCCGCGCCGGTGGGCGTCGATGACCGTGGCGCACAGCCGTGGCGCCAGGTTGGCCTCGGAGCTCAGGTAGCCCTGGGCGCCGAGCGACAGCGCGGTGAGTCCCTGCATGGGCCCACCGACATGGATGCTGAGCCGGCCACCGACCGTGTCGCACAGGGCCACCAGGGCGCCGACGTCGCCGTGGCTGCAGTTCACGCCGACGAGGTGCTCGTGCTCGTCGGCCAGCTCGCCCAGGAGCCGGGGGCGCACCTTGTAGCCCACGGACTGGTGGCTCGACACCACGCAGGGGAGCGTGGTGGCCTCGAGCACGGTGCGCAGGTAGGTCTCGACCTCCTCGGGACTCGGGCGGTGGCCATGGCCGGGATCGAGCGAGTAGATCTGGGCGGCGTCCACCCCGGCCCCGGCGGCGACGTCGAGGTAGTCGATCATCTGCTCCGCGGTGCGGGGCTCGATGCCCATCGCCCGCACCGGCACCCGTCCCCCGATCTGGTCCACGCCGATCTCGAGGACGCGGCGGGCCTCCTCCGGGGTCAGGGTGAAGCCCTCGCCGCTGCCGCCCCCGCCCAGGTAGACACCGACGCCGGCATCGGCCATGCGGTCGAGGTGGGCCCGCAGGGCCGTCTCGTCGAGGCGGCCCTCGGCGTCGAAGGGCGTGATGCTGATGACGAACACCGAGGGTTCCATCATGGCAATCTTAGATGGAAGAGCGGGGCCCGGCGGCCGATCAGCGCACCAGCGGATCGGGTGCCCCGGCACCGAGCAGTACCTTGCTCGGGCAGGCGGACGATGAGAGAAGGTGTGTGACGTGGCACGAGGGAACGGTCCGGTGAGCGCTCGCCACCAACTGCGTCAACCTCGCCTGGCCGAGATGGTGGCCAGCACCCTGCGGTCGCGGATCCTCTCGGGGGAGCTGGCCGACGGGTCGCTCCTGCCCAAGCAGGACGAGTTGCTCGAGGAGTTCGGGGTCAGCCTCCCGCCCATCCGCGAAGCGCTGCGCATCCTCGAGACCGAGGGGCTCATCACGGTGCAGCGCGGCAACGTGGGCGGTGCCGTGGTCCACGCCCCTCAGCGGGGCAAGGTCGTGTTCATGATGGGGATGGTCCTCGAGTCGCGTCAGGTCCCCCTCAGCGACGTGCTCTCCGCGGTGATCGCCTTCGAGCCGGCCTGTGCGGCCGCCTGTGCGGCTCGACCGGATCGGGCCACCACCGTGCTGCCCGCCCTGCGGGCCACCCTCGACGCGGCCGAGGCGGCGATCGACGACCCGACGGCCTACGCCGGGCTGGCCCGCACGTTCCACATCCAGATCGCCGACCTGTGCGGCAACGAGGCCATGTCGCTGGTGGTCGGTGCCCTCGAGTCGTTGTGGACCGGTCACGTCGACGCCCTGGCCCGACAGCGCGAGGAGCACGGGGCCTACTCGGACCTGGCGGCGCGCCGCCACAGCGCCAAGGAGCACGAGCGGCTCTACGTCAAGATCGAGAAGGGCGACGTGCGGGGCGCCGAGCAGCTGGCCCGCTCCCACTTCTCCGAGCCCGACCCCGGTTGGGAACGAGCCGTGGAGACCCAACGCACCGTTCGCGCCGAGTTCCTCGACGGCCGCTGACCCCGTCGCCCTCACGCTGCCCCCTACTGCACCCCCACCCCGAGGGTTCTTGCATGGTTTCGGCGTGCTGGAGCACGCCGAAACCATGCAAGAAGCGGTCTCCGTCCCTGGGGGTCTCGGGGGTGGAGCGGGTGGTCCCGGGGTGATGGGGGAGCGAGAACGAGCAGGGCCCCCGCTGTTCTCTCTATGATTGCGAGGAAAGGGAGGGGCGTGTGGCTCTGAGGCAGGCAGCGATCACCGGCGTGGGGTACACGCCGCTCGAGAAGCGATCCGGGCGGTCGGTGCTCGACCTGGCCACCGAGGCGTGCCGGGGGGCCATCGACGACGCCGGCCTGGCGCCGACCCAGGTCGACGGCGTGGCCAGCTTCGCGGTGATGCACGACTCGGTGCCCACCCAGGCGGTGGCCACCACGCTCGCCCTGCCCCAGCTGCGGTTCTCGCTCGACATCGACCTCGGCGGGCAGGCCCCCTGCCACCTCGTCACCCAGGCCGCGGCCGCCATCGCCACCGGCCAGGCCGACCACGTCGTGGTGTTCCGGGCCCTCAACGGCCGCTCCGGCAACCGGGTGGGCACCATGCAGTTCCACGGGATGGGGGCCCAGCACCGCTACCCGATCGGCTACGACGCCTACCTCATGTACGTGGGCATGTTCGGCCAGCGCTTCCTGCACGAGACCGGCCAGGGCGAGCTCGACACCGCGGCGGTGGCGGTGTCACAGCGCCAGTGGGCCGAGCGCAACGACCGCGCCTACCGGCGCCACCCGTTGACGGTCGACGAGTACCTGGCGGCGCCCTTCGTGGCCGAGCCCTACCGCGGCCCGGACTGCACCGTCGAGGTCGACGGCGCCTGTGCGGTGGTGGTGTCCGCTCTCGACGTGGCGCGCGACCTGGCCCACCCACCGGCGGTGGTGGCGTCGGGCACCTACCGGGGTGGCCCCCGACCGGGGCTCGACATCGGTGACCACCTGCTGTGGGACGACTACACCCGCAACTACACGTCGTACCTGGCCGACGACCTGTACGGGCGGGCCGGGGTGAGCGCCGCCGACGTGCAGTTCGCCGAGATCTACGACTGCTTCACCACCACCGTGCTGATGGGCATCGAGGGCCTGGGCCTGGCCGAGCGGGGCCAGTCGGGGGAGCTGTTCCGCTCCGGGGCCACCGGTCCCGGCGGGGTGTTCCCCGTGAACACCCACGGCGGGTTGCTCTCCGAGGGCTACCTGCACGGCATGAACACCGTCGCCGAGGCTGCGCTGCAGGTGCAGGGGCGAGGGGGGGAGCGCCAGGTCGCCCGCCACGAGGTGGCGGTCGTGACCTCGGGGGCGCTGATGGACGGATCGGCCATGATCCTCACGGCCGACCGATAGCAACTGCGACACGACACCGGCCCACCGTGGCCGACAGGGGGAACCATGCAGGATCAGGAGCTGGACCAGGTGCTCGACGTGTTCCGGCGGCCCGAGCGACGACGCTCGACCGTCGAGGAGCGCCTGACCGCGCTCGAGGACAAGACGGCCATCCGCGAGGTCATCATGGCCTACGGCTACCTGTGCGACGCCCGGCGCTGGGACGAGCTGCTCGAGCACTACACCGACGACATCGAGCGGGTGCTCGGAGGCACTCTCGCCGAGCGGATCCAGGGCAAGGAGGCCCTCAAGGAGGTCTACGAGGCCCCCGTGCTCCCCCGCGAGGGAGGCGAGGCCCCGCCGGCGGCCGAGCTCAACACCTACGAGCTGCGCCACCTGATCGTGGGCGACATGGTCCGGCTGGCCGACGACGGCACCACGGCCTGGGCAGTCGCCGCCTACTCGATGGTGGCCTCCAAGGGCGAGGTGCCCGACTTCGTGCGCGGCCAGCACGAGGGCGCCTACGTCTTCGAGTTCCGCAAGGTCGACGGTCGCTGGAAGGTCTCGCACTTCACCGTCTTCTCCGAGAACGCCCGCAACCCGCTCTTCGCCAGCCGGTGAGCGACCAGGGAGGGGCGCCGGGTCGGGTGGCGCTGGTGACCGCCGGCGCCGACGGCATCGGTGCGGCCGTGGTCGAGCGCCTGGCTCGGGACGGGCTGACGGTGGTGGCGGCCGACATCGACGATGACGGCCTCGCCCGACGCTGGGACGGCGACGCCGGTGTCGCCGCCCGGGTGCACCCGCGCCACCTCGACGCCACCTCCGCCGACGAGGCGCAGCGCCTCGTCGACGACGTCGTCGTCGAGCTGGGCGGGCTCGACGTGCTGGTCAACGTGGTGGGCGGTTCCCGGCCCGGCGTCACCATCGACGCGCTCGACCCCGAGGCCTGGCAGCGCCTCGTCGACCTCAACCTCACGAGCGTCTACGCCATGTGCCGGGCGGCCATCCCCCACATGCGCGCCGCCGGAGGCGGGGCCATCGTGAACGTGTCGTCGGGGGCTGCGATCCGGGGCATGAAGGCCAACCCCGGCTACATCGCGGCCAAGGCCGCGGTGATCGCCCTCACCCGTTCGCTGGCCATCGACCACGGCCCCGAGGGCATCCGGGCCAACTGCGTGGCGCCGGGTCCGGTGGCCACCCCACTGATGCGTCGCAACCGCACCCCCGACGAGATCGACCAGATCGCGGCCACCCAGACCATCGTGGGCCGCATCGGGGAACCGGAGGAGCTGGCGGCCGCCATCGCCTGGTTGGCGTCCGAGGATGCCAGCTACGTCCTCGGCCAGACGTTGCAGGTCGATGGTGGGGTGGCCACGTCGATCTGACGCGGGGCGAGCGGCCCCACCCCGGCCGCGAGCGCCCGTCAGAGCCCGAGCGATCGCCCGATCAGCTCCTTCATGATCTCGTTGGACCCGGCCCAGATGCGCGAGACGCGCGCGTCGGCCCAGGCTCGGGCCACGTCGTACTCGGCCATGTAGCCGTAGCCTCCGTGCAGTTGGACGCAGGCGTCGATCACCCGGTTCTGCACGTCGGCGCTCCAGTACTTGGCCTTGGCCGCACCGGTGGCGTCGAGACGGCCTTCGACGTGCAGGGCCAGGCAGCGGTCCACGTAGACCTGCGTGACCTCGAGCTCGGTGACGAGCTCGGCCAGCAGGAACTTGTTGTGCTGGAACGAGCCGATCGGCGATCCGAAGGCCTCCCGGGTCCGCACGTGCTCGAGGGTCTGCTCGACGGCGCGTCCGGCGTGGGCGACGTTGGAGATGGCGGTGGAGAGGCGCTCCTGGGGGAGGCGCTGCATCATGGCGGCCCAGCCGCCGTCGACGTCACCGAGGAGGTTCCCGGCCGGGAGCCGGACGCCGTCGAAGAAGAGCTCGGCGGTGTCGGCCTCGGGCTGCCCGATCTTCTCCAACTGGCGGTCCTGCTGGAAGCCGGCCATGCCCTTCTCGACCACGAAGAGGCTGATGCCCCGGTTGCGCGAGTCGGGCGTGGTGCGGGCGGCGACCACGACGAGGTCCGCGGTGGTGCCGTTGGTGATGAACGTCTTGGCGCCGTCGAGCACCCAGTCGTCGCCGTCGCGTCGCGCGCTGGTGCGCAGAGCGGCCAGGTCGCTGCCCGCGCCGGGCTCGGTCATGGCGATGGCGCACAACGTCTCGCCGGTGCAGAACCCCGGGAGCCAGCGCTGGCGTTGTTCGTCGGTCGTGAGCTCGAGCAGGTACGGGGCCACGACATCGCTGTGGATCTGGAACGCGGAGCCCAGCGCCAGCCCCTGGCGGCACAGCTCCTCGTTGACGACCGCGTTGAAGCGGAAGTCGTCGATGCCCCCTCCGCCGTAGGCCTCGGGCACCGCCAGCCCGAGCAGCCCCAGCTCGCCGGCGCGCCGCCAGACCTGCCGGTCGATGACGTGCTCGGTGCGGAAGCGGGGGTGCTCGGGGGCGACCTCGTCCTGCACCCACCGCCGCACCGTGCGCCGCAGCTCCTCGTGCTCGGGTTCGAACACGTCTCGGTCCATGGGGGCTCCTCGTGGGATCGGCGTGGGGTCGGCTCCCCGGTGGACAGCCTCCGCTCTTTCCTTATAATCTTAGAACACTTGGGGTGGGGCGCAGGGCGTCCCGCCACGCTCCGGCCACCAGAGGGGAATCACATGGGTACGACCGATCAGACCAAGGGACGCCGCTACAGGGTCATCTCCGGCGACAGCCACGTCAACGAGCCGCCGGACCTCTGGATCGACCGGGTGCCGGCCGCGTTCAAGGACCGGGCTCCTCGCATCGAGCACTTCGACGAGGGCGACGCCTGGGTCATCGAAGGCGTGAAGGACCCCATCAACTTCGGCATGAACGCCTGCGCCGGCCTGGCTCCCGAGGAGATGAAGGGCTGGGCCCGCTTCGACGACATCCGCCGCGGCGGCTGGGACCCCGCAGCCCGCCTCGAGGAGATGGACCGCGACGGCGTCGACGCCGAGGTCATGTACCCCACTCCCCGGCTGTCCAACGCCATCGTCGCCAACACCGACGCCGAGTACCACCTGGCCATGATCCGGGCCTACAACGACTGGATCAGCGAGTACGTCGGCTACGCCCCCGAGCGCTTCGGCGGACTGGCCATCATCCCCAACCGGGGCGTCGAGGAAGCCCTGGCCGAGATCGACCGGGTGATGGACCGCCCCGGCATGCGCGGCGTGATGATGGGCTGCTGGCCCCACGGCACGCTCCAGATCCAGCCCGAGGACGACAAGGTCTTCGGGGTGCTGGCCGAGCGTCGCCTCCCGTTGAGCATCCACGTCACCATGACGCAGTCCTTCCCGGCCGCCCACAAGGCCAAGCTCCCCGGCTACGGCCGCTTCTTCGACGCCCCCAACCGCATGATCGAGATGATCTTCGCCGGGGTCTTCGACCGCTTCCCCGAGCTCGACGTGATGTTCGCCGAGACCGACTTCGGCTGGGTGCCCTACGTCAAGGAGCAGATCGACAACAACTACTTCCGACTCGACCCGGTCAGCGACTTCGGACTGGAGATGCCCCCCAGCGAGTACATCTCGCGACACTTCCACTTCGGCTACATGACCGACACGTTCGGCCTGCGCAACCTCGACTACGTGGGGGCCGAGCGGGTGCTGTGGTCCAACGACTACCCCCACATCAGCGCCGACTGGCCGAACTCCTGGCGGGTCATCCAGTCGTCGATGGCCGGCATCGACCCCGCTGATCGCCAGCTGGTCCTCGCCGGCAACTCCCAGCGCCTGTACGGCTTCGGCTCCTGAGCCGGAGGGGGCACGAGTGGGGGACAGCCACGGGGCACTCACCGACCTGGTGACCCCGCCGGCACGCGCCGCGGCCTATCGCGACGCGGGCTGGTGGGACCACACGACCCTGCCCGGTCGGGTGGCGCACCACGCCGCCACCCGACCCGGGGGGCTGGCCGTCGTCGACGGGCATCGCCGCACGACCTACGCCGAGCTGGCCGCCGAGGCCGCCGCTCTGGCCGCCGCCCTGGCGGCGCGGGGGGTGGGGGCGGGCGACGTGGTGTCGGTGCAGCTGCCGAACCGCCACGAGGCCGCGGTGGTGGCCGTGGCCGTGCTCTCCCTGGGTGCGGTGATCAACCCGTTGCTCCCCAACTACCGCCAGCGCGAGCTGGCCCACGTCTTCACCACGGCCCGCCCGGCCGCGGTCGTGGTTCCGGCCGAGTACCGGGGATGCGACCACGTGGCGCTGGCCGCCGAGGTCGCCGCCACCACCGGTCTCGACCCGCTGATCGTGGTGGTCCCCGCCGACCCGGCGGCGTCGGGGTTCTCCGTCGTCGGCGAGGGCGAGCCCGTCGCGCTCGACGCCGGTCCTGTTCTCGGCGACCGCGACCCGAGCACGGTGTCGGAGCTCATCTTCACCTCGGGCACCGAAGCGCGACCCAAGGCCATCATGCACACCGAGCAGACCGCCGGGTTCAGCGTGCGCATCGCCCACACCGACCTGGGGGTGGGCGACGCCGACGTGGTCTGGATGCCCTCCCCGGTGGGGCACTCCACCGGCTTCAACTACGGGTTGCGCTTCGCCCTGCACCACGGGCTCCCCCTCGTCCTGCAGGACCGTTGGGACGCGGACGAGGCCATCGACCTGGTGACGGCGGAGGGGTGCACCTACACCCTGGCCGCCACCACCTTCCTCCAGGACCTCACCGAGGCCGCCCACCGCCGCCAGGTGCGGCTCGACTCGCTGCGCCTGTTCGGCAGCGGAGGGGCGCCCGTGCCGGCGGCCCTGGTCGACGCGGCCGCCGAGCGGGGCATCGGCGTGCTGCGCCTCTACGGCTCCACCGAGGTGCTGGTAGCCACCTGGAACCGGCCGGACTCGAGCGCCGACCACCAGCGCGACACCGACGGCCGGGCCATGAGCCACGTCGAGCTCCGCGTGGTCGACGAGGACGGTGCGATCGTGGACCCGGGTGAGAGCGGGGAGCTCGAGGTGCGCGGTCCCGACACGTGCGTCGGCTTCTTCGCCGACCCCGACCGCACCGCGGCCACCTTCCACCCGGATGGCTGGGTGCGCTCCGGCGACCTCGTCCGGGTCGACGACGAGGGCTACCTCACGGTCGTGGGCCGCAAGAAGGAGATCATCATCCGGGGTGGCATCAACATCACCCCGCGCGAGATCGAAGAGCTGCTGGTCGCCTTCCCCGAGGTCGAGCGGGCCGCGGTCATCGGCTTGCCCGACGCCCGCCTGGGTGAGCGCACCTGCGCCTGCGTGGTGCTGCGCGGCGGCACCACGCTCGACTTCGACACCATGATCGAACGCCTCGACGCCGCCGGGCTGGCCGTCTACAAGCGCCCCGAGCGCCTCGAGGTCGTCGACGTCCTGCCCACCACCGCATCGGGCAAGATCCAGAAGCACGAACTGGTGCGAGCCCTCACCCCCGGAGACGACACCCATGGCTGAGACCCCCGAGGACCGCGCCCCGACGGGCGGCGACGATCCCGTCGTGTGGGAGCGCCTGTCGGTGGGCGACGGCGCCCGCACGGTGGCGGTCGTGCGCCTCAACCGCCCCGACAGCCTCAACCCCATCGACACGTCCGTGCTCGCCGCCCTCGACGCCGCGCTCGACGAGATCGCCTTCGACCCGCAGGTGGCCACGGTCCTGGTGACCGGCAACGGACGGGCGTTCAGCGCCGGCGGCGACCTGAAGGGCTACCAGGAGCTGCAGCAGGACCCGGTGGCGTTCCCTCGCTTCGTGGCCGACCTGCACCGCGTGTTCGGTCGCTTCCGCCAGCTGCCGGTGCCCACCGTGGCCCTGGTCAACGGCGTCGCCGTCGCCGGCGGGCTGGAGCTGATCCTCAACTGCGACTTCGCCCTGGTGGCCGAGTCGGCCCGCATCGGCGACGGTCACCTCAACTTCGGCCAGATGGGCGGGGGAGGGGTGCTCACCCTGCTGCCCCGGGCCATCGGTCGGGCCCGAGCCGCGGAGCTGGTCTTCAGCGGCCGGTTGCTGACGGCCCCCGAGTGCGTCGAGTGGGGTCTGGCCAGCCGGGTCGTCCCCGACGCCGACCTCCTCGACGAGGGGTTGGCCTTCGCCACCGAGGTGGCGGCCAAGAGCCCGCTGGCAGTGGCCAACGCCAAAGCGGTGATGCACGACCTGTGGGCCGACAACGGCTCCGTGGACGCCGGGCTGCGCTACGAGCTCGAGCGCGACGTCTACTACTGCCTCACCTCCCACGACGCCCCCGAGGGGTTGGCCGCCTTCCGCGAGAAGCGCACGCCGCGCTTCGAGGGACGGTGAGACGACCATGACCCTCCCCGTCCCCACGCCCGACGAGCTGTCCGCCCCCTGGTGGGAGCACCTCGCCGCCCACCGGGTCGTCGTCCAACGCTGCCCGTCCTGCGACCGCCGCCGCATCCAGCGCCTGCCGTCGTGCCCCTACTGCGGGGCCCAGGGCGCGGCCGGCGGCGAGGACCTCGAGGTGCCGGGCACCGGCACCGTGTACTCGTTCGTGCGGGTGCACCGCCCGCTCACCCCGGCCTCGGCCGACGAGGTGCCGTACTGCGTGGCCACCGTCGACCTCGACGGCGGCGGTCGCGTCTTCGGTCGGGTCGAGCCCTACCAGGACACGGCGATCGGCGCGTCCGTGCAGGCCCGCTTCGTCGACCACGACGGCTGGACCGAGCTGCGCTTCTCGCTGAGGCCCTGACCGGGTGCTGCCCCGAGCCGGACCCGGGGGGCAGCTCGACCGGAATCAGACCGTGGCCGAGGCGCCTTCGGGGTGGTCGGCCGCCATCAACGAGACCGCCGAGGCGACGATGCCGGAGGTGTCGAGGCCCAGGTCGGCGAGGATGACGTCGGGCTTGGCGTGGGGGATGTACTGCGCGGGCACGCCCAACACCCGCACCCGCGGCTCGGGCCGGCCCACGGTGAGCTCGGCGAGCTGGTCGGCGATGGCCATGCCCACGCCGCCGTCGCGCAGACCGTCCTCGACGGTGACCACGTAGGGGTGGCGTCCGGCGTCGTCGAGCATCGCCGGGTCGAGCGGCTTGACCACGCGAGCATCCCACAGCGAGACCGAGACGCCGTCGGCTTCGAGGCGCTCGGCCGCGGCCTCGGCGGCATCGAGCATCTTGCCGACCGAGATGAGGCACAAGTCGTCGCCGCGACGCAGTCGCCGGGCCTTCAGCCCGGCACCGACCTCACCGGGAGCCGCCTGGCGGGCGGCGGTCTTGGCCCATCGGATGGCCACCGGTCCGTCGGTGATCTCGAGGGCGTCGTGGAACATCTGACCGAGCTCCTGGTACGACGCCGGGGCGAACACGGTCATGCCCGGGACCTTGGTGAGCAGCACCATGTCGAGGATGCCGTGGTGGGAGGGGCCGTCGTCGCCGGTGATGCCGGCACGGTCGAGGCAGAACACGACCGGCTGGCGGTGCAGGCCGACGTCGAGGTTGACCTGGTCGATGGCCCGGGTGAGGAAGGTGGAGTAGAGGGCCACGACTGGACGCAGGCCGCCCATGGCCATGCCCGCCGCCGAGGTGACGGCATGCTGCTCGGCGATGCCGACGTCGAAGCAGCGGTCGGGGAAGCGGTCGGCGAAGGGCAACAGGCCCGTGGAGTCGGGCATGGCCGCGGTGATGGCCACGATCTCGGGGTGGATCTCGGCTTCGGTGATGAGCGCCTCGGTGAACGCCGCGGTGTAGCTGCCCGGCTTGGGGGCCCCGATGTCGTGCATCCGCTTGATCGGGTCGTTCTCGGCCGGGCCGTAGCCGCGCCCCTTCTGGGTGAGCACGTGCAGCACCTGCGGCCCGCTCATCTCCGTGGCGTTGTGCAGGGCCTCCTCGAGGGCCTCGATGTCGTGGCCGTCGAAGGGGCCGGCGTAGCGCACACCGAGCGTTTCGAAGAAGGCATGGGGCTCCCACATCTCCCGGATGGCGGCCTTGGTGGCCTCGAGGCCCCGCTCGGCGAAACCGCCCACCACGGGCATCTCGGCCAGCGCCTTCTCGAGCTTGGCCTGACGACGCATGTACACGGGGTTGTTGCGGATCTTCACCAGGCTCTCGCCCAGCTTGGAGATGGTGGGCGCGTACGAGCGCCCGTTGTCGTTGAGGATGATGATGCAGTCGCGGCCGGAGTGGCCGAGGTTGTTGAGCCCCTCGAAGGCCATGCCCCCGGTCATGGAGCCGTCGCCGACGACGGCGACGATGCGGCGCGGGTCGGCCCCGTCGGCCGCCTGGGCCACGGCCAGCCCGTAGGCGTAGCTGAGGATGGTGGAGGCGTGGCTGTTCTCGACCCAGTCGTGCTCGCTCTCGTCGCGGCTGGGGTAGCCCGACATCCCCCCGGACTGGCGCAGACCGGTGAAGTCACCAGCTCGTCCGGTGACGATCTTGTGCGGGTAGGCCTGGTGGCCGGTGTCCCACAAGATGATGTCGTGGGGCGAGTCGAACACGCGGTGCAGGGCCAACGTGAGCTCGACCACGCCGAGGTTCGACCCCAGGTGGCCGCCGTTGGCGTTGACGGCGTCGACGATGAGCTCACGCATCTCGGCGGCGAGCACGTCGAGCTGGTCGTAGGTGAGCGACCGGAGGTCAGCGGGCGACGAGATGGTCTCGAGGATCATGGAGCGGGAGCTTCCTGAGCGGTGGAGCGGCCGGCGGCGGAGGCGTCGGGGCTCGCCGGCGGGATCGTGGCCGGCGGGGCGGCTGCGTCACCAGCCACGGTACCGGCACCTCTTCTCCGATTCTGCATCATGGCCTGGACGGCCCGGGCGACCCAGTAGCCAGCGGCGATCACGACCACCCCGCCGACGGCGTCGAGCCAGAAGTGGTTGCCGGTGACGACGATGGTGAACAGGGTGAAGAGGGGATAGGCCACGGCCAGGGCTCGGGCCCACCAGACCCGCAGGAACGGCCACAGGGCCATCGCGCACCACAGGGCCCATCCCATGTGGAGGCTGGGCATGGCCGCGTACTGGTTGGAGACCACCTGCATGGTGCCCGAGTCGAACGACCACAGGCCGCCGTGCACCGCCAGGGTGTCGACGAAGGTGGGCAGACCCTCCTGGAGCACCTGCGGACCGGCGCCGTAGGCGCAGTCGCACAGCAGGCGAGGGGGCATGAGCGGGAACAGCGCATAGCCGACGAGCGCGATGCCGGTGCCGGCGAGCAGGGTGGTGCGCCAGAAGGGGTAGGCGGCGGGGTGGCGCAGGGCGAGGAAGACGAGCACGCCGACGGGCACCACGAAGTGCAAGGTGCCGTAGTAGATGTTCACCCCGCGCAGGAAGACCGATGCGTCGAGGAACCACCCCTGGACGGTGGCCTCGTTGAAGATGCCCATCGCCTTCTCGAGGTCGATGATGGTGAGGGCGTTGGCGTAGGCCGTCTCGGGGCTCACCGTGGCCGAACCGAAGCGGTTCCGCACGAACGAGTAGAGCAGGTAGAAGGCCAGGATGTAGAGGACCTCGCGAAAGATCCGGACGCGCGGTTCGGCAGTGCCGGCGAGCGGGCCGTCGGACCCGGACGCGCGTCGTCGCATGGCAGGGCTCACGGGGGCGTGGCGGTCATGGGGGCGGTGGCGGTCGTGCGTCCACCGACGGCGAACGTCGGGACGCCGGCGAGACCGACGGCGAGGTTCAACAGGTAGAGCATCAGGCCGAGGGCCACGGCCTGCTCGGCGGGCACCCCGAGGGGCGTGAGGAACACCACGAACGCAGCTTCGCGGATACCGAGCCCGGCGATGCCGATGGGCAGCACCTGGGCGATGAGCACCGCCGGGAAGAACGCCAGCAGCGGGGTCAGCCCCATGTCGCCGATGCCGAGGGCGGCCGCCGCCATCAGCGCCGCCAGGCACAGCACCACCTGGTAGACGATGCCGACGGCGAGCACGGCCGCCGCTGAGAGAGGCCGGCGGCGCATGCGGGTGACGCCCGTGTGCACGGCGGCGACGAAACGGGTCCAGCCGCCGGAGGTGCCGAAGCGGCCGCCGACGCGCGGGCTGTCGGCCAGGAGCAGGACGACCGCCAGGGCGACGAGGGTGGCGCCGGCGGTGACGACGGCGAGCACCGTGGCGCGACCGAGGTCGCGCAGCCCGGGGTTCACGGCCAGCCCGAACAGGGTGATCAGGGGGAGCACGAGCCAGCCGGTGAGGCGCTCGAGGACCACGGACGCGAACGTGCCGGCCGGGTCGCCGTTCTCCTTGGACAGCCGGCTGACCCGCAACACGTCACCCCCCACGGTGGTGGGCAGGACGTTGGAGACGAACTGGCCGGCGAAGCTGAGCGGCACCAGGCGGCGGAGCCGGGACCGCAGGCCCAGGGCGCGCAGCACCTGGTACCAGCGCACGGCCGACAGCACGAGGGCGAGGAGGGTGAGGGCCAGGGCCGCGCTGAGCAGGCCCGCGGTGCGAGAGGACCAGCGGGGCAGCAGCGCCGACCAGTCGAAGTCGGGCATCTGCCAGTAGAGGACCCCCAGCATCCCGACGCTCACCGCGATGCGGGCCCCGAGCACCATGCCGCGTCGGTGGCCCGAAGGGGTGCGGTCGCCGGGTTCGGTGGGCAGCGACGCCTCCGCCTCGGCGGCCAGGAGCTCGGGCAGAGTGCTCTCGACGAGGTCGCCGAGCTCGGCCTCCGGGCTCCACGGCCGGGCGACAGAGTCGGTCGAGGGTCCGGCCGGGGTCGCGGAGCCCGCGTCAGGGGCGGAGTGCCGCGAGGCCCGATGCATGTCGTGAAGTGTACGAAGCCCGTGCCCCGAGCGTCGCCCGGACGACGAGACGGTGACGCCGGGATGCCCCGCGACCGTCTGGTCGGCGCGACGTCGTCGACGACGACAGCCGTTACCGTTGGTGCCGGTGCCGCCCCCCGGGGTGGACCTGGACCGAGCGGAGGGAACCACTGTGACGACGACGAGGCGGGCTCCCCGCCGGTTGGTGGCGATGGCAGGCCTGCTCGCCGTTCTCTTCGTGGTGGTCGCCGCCTGCGGGCCCCGCGTCGGCGAGGGCGAGGCCTCCGAGGGCGCGGCCGGGGCGTCCGTCGTCCGCGACGCCGCCGAGCGCACGAGTGAGCTCGCCACCGGGCGGCTCCGGGCGACCGTGGCGGTGGAGGCTGTCGGCGAGGGTGGTGGGCCCACGGAGGTCATGGTGGTCGACACCGCTTTCGACACCGGCGCCGACCGCTCGTCGGTGACCACCACCCTCGACCCGTCGGCCATGGCCGCGGTCATCGGTGAGGACCTCTGGGGCGAGGCGACCGACGGAGGGGAGCTCCCCGGGATCGACGGCTTCCTGGACGAACCCCTGACCACGGTCGTCGACGGCGACGTGGTCTACAACCAGGTGCCCGCCGCCCTGCTCGGCCGTGACGGGGGTGGCACCGTGTGGGTGCGGGTCGACGGCGCGTTCTCGGACCTCTTCGGCGCCGTGGGCCCGGGGGGCGGTGGGGCGATGGTCGGGGTCGACCAAGAGGTCCTCGAGGCCCTCGAGGCGGTCACCGAACCAGTGGTGGACAGCGGTACCGAGGTCGTCGACGGCGTGGAGACCACCCGCTACGAAGGCGACCTGGACCTGCGGGAGGCGGCCGAGCTGGTCGGCGAGGACGTCACCGGCGAAGATGCCGCCGTCCACCTGGACGGGCTGACCTCCGCCTACGTGGTGTGGATCGACGCCGACGGGCTCGTGCGTCGGGCCGAGGTGGTGCTCGAGGGGCTCGACGGAGCCTCGTTCGCCACGTCCCCCGACGCTGGCGCGGCACGGGAGCTGCGTTTGGCCGTCACCATGTCGTTCTCGGACCTGGGTCGCCCGGTCGCCATCGAGGTGCCACCGGCCGACGAGGTCGTGACCATGGCCGACCTCTTCGCCGGGATGGCGGGCGAGGAGGGGTTCGCCGAGCTGGGTGACGTGTTCGGCGCGCTGCACGAGGCCGACGCGGAGCCGGCCGGCTCCTGACACCGTTGGTCCGGTCCGCGGCCCCCGACGGGCGAGGTGCCCCGGTCGCTGTCGGCGCCCTATCGGGCCGGCAGCTCGGTTCGCACGACGCTCAGGAGCACTTGGTGAGGAACTGCTCGGCGTCGACCACCACGCGGGTGACGCGCCCGGCGGCCACCAGGCCCCGCTCGTCGTTGACCGAGACGGTGAACGACACCCGTCGCCCGGCGACCTTGTCGACGGTGGCCTCGGCGGTGACCTCGTGGCCGACGGCCGAGGGCTGCAGGTGGTCGATCTGCACCTTCATGCTCACGGTGGTCTCACCCGCCTTGAGGTGCCCGGCCACGGCGTTCACGGCGGCCTCTTCGCACAGGCCGATGAGGCGGGGGGTGGCCAGGACGGGGACCTCGCCGGAGCGCAGGGCGATGGCGGTGTCACCGTCGCCGACGAGGAGTGTCACGGCTGCGCACTGACCGGCTTCGACAGGCATTGGCGGTACGCTACGCCGCCCACCCTCCTCGGGCCAACCGGCCTCGTCGGCCTCTGTGACCGGCGTCGCTGCTACCAGAGGCACTTCGGTGGAAACAGTGTCACTCAACACCCCGGACCGTCCGGCCCGGGGCCGCTCGACGAGGAGGACCGCCGTCGTGATCGACGAAGCCGTCATCGACCGGGTGCTCGGCACCGCCCTGCGCACGGGCGGCGAGTTCGCCGAGGTCTTCGCCGAGGACAAGCGGTCGTCGTCCGCCCTGTTCGACGACGGCAAGGTCGAGGAGCTCACCTCCGGGCGAGACCGGGGCGCGGGCATCCGGGTCGTCGTCGGTGACACCACCGGCTTCGCCCACACCGCCGACCTCACCGAGGCCGGCCTGCGCACCGCCGCCGAGGCGGCGGCCGCCGCGGCGCGGGGCGGTGGGGGCGGCACCCGCACCGTGGCCCTCACCCGTCGCCACGCCGACCGTGGCTACGCCATCGAGACCTACCCCGAGGACGTCCCCAAGGCCCGCAAGGTCGAGCTGCTCGAGCGCGCCGACGAGGTCGCCCGGGCCACGGCCGGGGCCATCAGCCAGGTGTCGGCCAGCTACGGCGACAGCCGGCGGCGCATCCTGGTGGCCAACTCCGACGGGGTGCTGGCCGCCGACGACACCGTGCGCACCCTGTTCTCGGTCAGCACCGTCGCCAGCGGCGACACCGGCATGCAGACCGGGCGCGAGAGCGTCGGGCACACCGTCGGCTTCGAGCTCTTCGACATGGTCGACGTGGAGGAGATGGCCCGTCGCGCCGCCGGACGGGCCCTCACCAAGCTCCAGGCCCGCCCCGCGCCCAGCGGCCAGATGCCCGTCGTCATCGCCAGCGGCGGCGGCGGGGTGCTGTTCCACGAGGCGTGCGGGCACGGCCTCGAGGCCGACCTCGTGGCCAAGGGCGCATCGGTGTTCAAGGGGCGAGTCGGTGAGCGGGTGGCCAGCCCCGGGGTCACGGTCGTCGACGACGGCACCATGGCCAAGGAGTGGGGCAACCTCGCCATCGACGACGAGGGCAACCCGGCCCAGCGCAACGTCCTCATCGAGGACGGCTACCTCACCGACTACATGTGGGACCTGCTGCGGGCTCGCAAGGAAGGTCGCCCCAGCTCCGGCAACGGTCGCCGGCAGAGCTACCAGCACCTGCCCATGGTCCGCATGACCAACACCTACCTGCTCGCCGGCGAGGAGGACCCCGACGCCATCGTGGCCTCCACCGAGCGGGGCGTCCTGGTCAAGCACCTCGGCGGGGGGCAGGTGAACACCGCCACCGGCGACTTCGTGTTCGGCATGACCGAGGCCTACCTCATCGAGGACGGCGAGGTCACCGAGCCGCTGCGCGAGGGCAACCTCATCGGCAACGGGCCCGAGGTCCTGCAACGCATCGACGCCCTCGGCAACGACTTCGCCATGGGTCCTCCGGGCACGTGCGGCAAGGACGGCCAGGGGGTCCCCGTGGGCGACGGCGTCCCCACCCTGCGGGTGTCCAGCCTCACCATCGGCGGCACCGCGGCCTGATGGGCGATCTGCTCGACATCGCCGACCAGGTGGTCGCCCGGGCCAACGACGGGGAGCAGCTCGAAGCCGTCGTCGTGCGCGGCCTCGACACCGAGATCCGGGTCTACGAGGGCGAGGTCGAGTCGCTCGCCTCGGCCCAGAGCCAGGGCGTGGGCGTCCGCGTCGTCGTCGGCGGCCGCCAGGGCTTCGCCTACGCCGGCAGCCTCGACCCGGACGTGCTCGACGAGACCCTCGCCGAGGCCCGCGACAACGCCCGCTTCGCGACCGTCGACCCCTTCGCCGGCCTGGCCGAACCCGACGGCGTGACCGTACCCACGCTCGACCTCTACCGCGAGTCCCTGGCTCACACCCCCACCGATCGCAAGGTGGGGCTGGCCCTGGAGCTCGAGCGGGCGGTGCGGGCCGCCGACGGTCGCATCTCGGGCATCGAGTCGGCCGAGTACGTCGACTCGCTCTCCGAGGCCGCCATCGTCACCACGACGGGCATCCGCTCCAGCAGCCGCGACTCCAGCTGCTACGTCGCCACCTACGCCATGGCCACCGAGGGTCCCGACACCCAGACCGGGTTCGGCTTCTCCGTGGGCCGCGACCTCGAGAGCCTCGACGTGAGCCGGGCCGCCACCGACGCCGCCGACCGGGCCACCCGGTTGCTGGGGGCCTCCCAGCCTCCGTCGGAGCGCGTCACCGTCGTGCTCGACCCGTGGGTCACCGCCCAGTTCCTCGGCCTCATCGGCTACACCCTCGGCGGTGAGGCCGTGCTCAAGGGCCGCTCGCTGTTCGCCGAGCGCCTCGGCGAACAGGTGGCCTCCCCGCTGGTCACGCTGGTCGACGACCCCACCGACCCGCGGGCCTTCACCGCCACCGACACCGACGGCGAGGGCCTGGCCGCCCGTCGCAACGTGCTCGTGGCCGACGGCACGCTGTCGATGTTCGTGCACAACGCCTACACGGGCCGCCGGTCGGGTGGCGCCAGCACCGGCAACGCGGTGCGGGGCTACTCCTCGACCCCGTCGGTCGGATGCATGGCGGTGTCCCTCGTGCCCGGCACCGCCTCCCAGGGCGAGTTGGTGGCGTCGGTCGGCGACGGCGTGCTGATCCAGGACGTCGCCGGTCTGCACTCGGGCGTCAACCCGGTCAGCGGCGACTTCTCCACCGGCGCCGAGGGCCTGCGCATCCGGGGTGGCGAGTTGGCCGAGCCGGTGCGGGAGTTCACCATCGCCTCCACCCTCCAGCGCATGCTCCTCGACGTCGCCGCCGTGGGCGGCGACCTCCAGTGGCTCCCCATGAACGCCTCGGGGGTCAGCCTCGTCATCCACGACGTCACCGTGTCGGGCGCATGACGGCGACCGATGCGGGCACCGTCGCCCCCGACGACGAGTGCGCCGACCTCCTGGACCTGGCCGCCGGCGTCGCCCGCCAGGCCGTCGGTGGTGAGCAGGTCGAGGCCTTCGTCGGTCGCAGCTCGTACACCACGGTCAAGGCCCACGGCGGTGAGGTCGAGTCGTTCTCGTCGGCCACCACCGCCGGCATGGGCATCCGGGTCGTGCGCGACCACCGCCAGGGGTTCGCCTGGGCGGGGAGCCTCGACCCGGACGTGGTCGCCGAGACCCTGGCCGAGGCTCGCGACAACGCGGCCTTCGCCCAGCCCGACGAGTGGGTCGGCCTGGCCGACCCCGACGGCGTGGCGCCCGTGCCCTTCGACGCCTTCGACCCGGCGGTGGCCGCCCTGGCCCCCGAGCGCAAGGTGGCGCTGGCCCTCGAGCTCGAGGCCATGGTCCGCGGTGGAGACCCTCGCATCACCGGGGTGCGGGTCGCCACGTTCTCCGACTCGTCGAGCCGGGCCGCCGTCGCCTCCAGCACCGGCATCGCCGGGGCCTCCCGCTCGGCGTGGTGCTCGATGGGCGTGCTCGCCCTCGCCGCCGAAGGCGACGAGACCTACACCGGTTCGGGCTCCACGGTCGGCTTCGGACCCGACGACCTCGACCTCGACGAGGCCGCGACCGACGCGGTCACCCGGGCGGTGCGCCTCTTCGGTGCCCGGCCGGTGAGCTCCCGACGCCTCTCGGTCGTCCTCGAGCCCCGCATGGCGGCCGCCGTGGTAGGCCTGCTCGGCGGCACCCTCACCGGCGACCGGGTCCTGAAGGGTCGTTCCCCCTTCGCCGACCGCCTCGGCGACACCATCGCCGTGCCCGGCCTCACCCTCGTCGACGATCCCACCGATCACCGTTCGTTCGCCGCCGAGACCTTCGACGGCGAAGGGTTGGCGTGCCGGCGCAACGTCCTCGTCGCCGACGGGGTGCTGCAGGGCTTCCTCTACGACTCCGCGACCGGCCGCCGCGCCGGCCACCCGAGCACCGGGTCGGCCGTGCGGGGCGTCACGTCCACCCCGTCGGTCGGTTGCCAGGCTCTGGCGGTCACCCCCGGCGCGGGCACCCACGACGAGCTGGTCGGGGCGGTCGACCTGGGGGTCGAGGTCCAGTCGATCACCGGCTGGCACTCCGGCGTCAACGCCATCAGCGGCGATCTCTCCGTCGGCGTCGAGGGCGTCATGATCCGCGACGGCCAGCGGGCCGAACCGGTGCGCGAGGTCACCATCGCCTCCACCCTCCAGAAGATGCTCCTCGGCATCGACGCCATCGGCGGAGAGGTCGAGTGGCTGCCGGGAGGCACGGGCTGCCCCACCCTCGTCTTCGGCGACATCAGCCTCAGCGGCACCTGACGCCCGGCGCGGCCTCGGTGGGCCAGACTCTCGGCGTGGAGGGTTCGTGCGCCGGCTGATCGCCCTGGTGTGTCGCTTCGCGGCCAGACTGCTGTTCCGCCGGGTCGAGGTCGCCGACCGCGATCGCCTGCCACGCGGGAGGCCCGTGGTGTTGGTGGCCAACCACTTCAACGGGTTCGTCGACCCCCTGGTGATCGGGGCGGTGCTCGGACGGCTGCCCCGGTTCGTGGCCAAGGCCGCCCTGCTCTCGGTGCCCCTCACCGGCTTCTGGCTCCGGCGGGTCGGGGTGGTGTTCGTCCAACGCCGCCAGGACGGCCCCACGAAGGGCAACGACCACGCGTTCGTCGAGTGCCACCGCGCCCTCGCCGCCAACGACACGGTGGCCATCTTCCCGGAGGGGACGACCCACGACCGCCCCCGACTCGACCCCATCCGCACCGGCGCCGCCCGCATCGCCCTCGGTGCCCGGGCCGACGGCGTGGCCGGTGTGGTCGTCGTGCCGGTGGGCCTCACCTTCCCGGACAAGTCCGCGCTGCGGTCGTCGGCCCTGGTGCAGTTCGGCGAGCCCATCGAGGTCGACGAGATCGACGAGGTCGCGCCCGACGCCGGTGACACCGACCACGCGGCCGTCGCCGAGCTCACCGCTCGCATCGACCACGGCCTGCGTTCGGTGAGCCTCGACTTCGCCGACCTGGGATCGGCCCTCGCCATGGAGCAGGCGGCCGCTGTCGCCCTGAGCGCTCCGGGTCGGCGCCCGCCCACCCTCGAGGCCCGCTACGACCTGGCCCGGAGCCTGGGTCGGGCGCCGTCGGAGGCCCAGACCAGGGTGGCGGGGGCCCTCGGGCGCTACCTGACGTTGCTGTCGGGGTTGCACCTCACCGACACCGACGTGGTCAGCCCCACCAGCCCGCGGCGGCTGCTGCGCTCGGCGTTCGGCATCGCCGTGCTCGTGGTCCTGCTCGGAGGGGTGGTGGCCGCCACGATCGTGGTGAACGCCATCCCCGCAGCCCTCGTCGCCGCCGTGAGCACGTTCGTGCGCACCCCGGTCACCAAGGGCACGGTGCGGGTGCTCGTGGGCCTGGTGGCTTTCCCGGCGGCCTGGGTGACCGCGGCGATCGTCGCCGCCGACGACGTGGGGGCCGGGCTCCTCGTCGTCCTCCTCGCCGCCATCGGCGCCCTGGCCGCCGTCTGGCTCGTCGAGCGCGCCATCACCCTGACCGTGATGCTGCTGCGATGGCAGGCCCAGCTCGAACGGGCCCGCAGCATCGAGCTGGCCCTCCCGGCTCGCGGCGAGGTGATCGACGCCGTGCGGGCGGCGGTGCCGTCGGGCGAGCTGGCGGCGACGGCCGGGTCCCGCACCGTCACCGCCGACGACGGGGGCGAGGCGTCGTGACCGGCCCGCCCCGCGTCCACGTCGCCGTCGACGACGGCGAGCGCATCCGCCCCGGTCGCATCGGCCAGCCGGCGAACACCACGTCGAGCCTGGCGTTCGTCGTGGCGGCGCTGGCGATGGTGCGCCGGGCGCGGCGGCGCGATCGGGCCTGGCCGTGGACGGCGGTGGCGGGCGCCACCGCCCTCGTGGGGGTCGGCAGCGTCGGGTTCCACGGTCCGGGCAACCGGCCCGGCAAGGCCGTCCACGACCTCGGGGTCGCGGCCGTGGCCCTCACGTTGCCCCTCGCCCTCGCCGTCGACCCCCCGGACCGCTTCCCTCGGGCCGCCGCCGGCCTCGGTGCGGCCGCCGTGCTGTTGCACACCCAGAGCCGCACCGGTCGGCACCTGGCGGGCACCGACGCCCCGGTGCCGGGCCACTCGGTCTTCCACGTGGTGGCGGCGGCCGCCCTGGCCTTCGTGGTGCCGGGCCACGACTCGGGGGAGCGGGCCTCGATCAGATCGTGCCGGTGACCAGCAGGCCGACGGCCACGGCCGCGACGGCGAGACGTTCCCAGCCGAAGACCGCCAGGCTCCGCGACTGCAACCAGGCGACCATCCACTTCACGGCCACCACCGCCGACACGAACGCGAACACCAGCCCGATGATCGGGTCCACCGCGCCGTAGGCGTCGAGCATCGTCGAGCCGTTGTTGACGGTCTCGTAGAGGGTGGCGCCGCTGAGCGTCACCAGGCCCAGCAGGAAGCTGAACTCCACCGCGGTGGCGAGGCGGGCACCGACGGCCAGGGCGGCGAGGATGGTCACCAGGCTGCGGCTGGTGCCGGGCCACATGGCGATGATCTGGGCGATGCCGATGATGAGGGCGTGGCGGGGTCCGAGCTGTTCGAGCGTGAAGCCGGGCCGGTCCGGTCGCAGCCGGCCCGACACGGCCAGGATGACCAGCCCGCCCACGACCCAGGCCACCACCACCGGCCACGGCCCCAGCAGGTTGTCCTTGATGGGGCGCTCGAAGAGCAGGGCGACCACGACGGCCGGGGCGGTGGCGCACACCAGCGCCACCAGGAGCCGGCGGCCGTCGGGGTCGCGGCCCAGCAGGCCGGTGAAGAGGGTGGCGACCCGCCGCCGGTAGAGCACCAGCACCGCCAGGATGGCGCCGAACTGGATGGCGATGGCGTAGGAGTCGGCGGCGTCCTTGGTGGCGTCGTCCTCCCCGATGCCGAGGATCCGTTGGGTGACGAGCAGGTGGCCGGTGGAGCTCACCGGCAGGTACTCGGTGACGCCCTCGACCACCCCGAGCACGGCGGCCTTCAACGGCGTCATCTCGCTGTCGGCCGCCTCGGCGTCGACCGTGCCGTCGACCGTGCTGTCGGCGGTGTCCGGCGCCGGGTCGGCCTCTGCGGTCGCGGCCGCCAGCTCGCCGGGAGCCCCGGGGTCGGAGCCAGGACGGGCGGGCGTGGCCCCGGCGGGGGCGAGCCAGAGGGCCGAGGCGAGCACCGCCAGCACCGTCGCCAGCGCGAGCACGGCACGGGTCGGGACGGGCCGCGGACGAGGGAGGGGGGAACCGCGCACGGCGTCGCACGCTAGTTGACCCCGATCGGGCCCTTTCGCCGGCGTCGGGTGCCCCCTAGGCTCGGGCCCACTTCCCCCACCTGTGCCTCGTCGTCTCGGAGGACCACCGTGGGAACCCACTTGGCCGGGCCCGACCGTCGTCGCGTCCGGCGGGGCCGACGCCGGCCGCTGATCCGCTGGGCGGCCACCGTCGTCGCCGCGCTCGTCGCCGGCGCCCTCGCCGCCGGGGCCGTGGCGCGGGCCGACGCCGCCCGGGCGGCGTACGGCACCCTGCGCGAGGTGCCGGTGGCGCTGCGGTCCCTGGCGGTGGGCGACGTCGTGGGCCCGGCCGACGTCGAGATCCGAGCCCTCCCCGAGGTGATGGTGCCCGAGGGGGTGGCCGAGGACCCCCTCGGCCGGGCGGTCGGTGACGCGATCGTGGCCGGAGAGGTCGTGCTCGATGCCCGCCTGGCCGGGTGGGGCACCGGCCCGGCCGCCCGGCTCGAGCCCGGCCAGCGGGCCCTGGCCGTCCCCGTCGACGACCGGTCGCTCGTCCTGCAGATCGGCGACCGCGTCGACGTGCTGGCGCCGGAGGTGGGGTCCACCACCGGGGCCCGGCGGGTGGCGCGGGGTGCCGAGGTGCTCGCCGTCGACGCGCTCACCGTCACCGTGGCGGTCGATGCCTCGGCGGCGCCCGCGGTGGGTCGGGCCGTGCTCGACGGCGCCGTCGTGCTGGCGCTGGTGGGGGCGGTGCCCTGAGGGCGCCGTGTCAGGCGGCGCTGGACCCGCTGGAGCTGGTGGAGTCGGACCCCGATGTGCTGCCGGCGCTGTCGGAGCTGGTGCTCTTGGAGGCGCTGTCGGAGCTGGTGCTGGTGGAGCCGCTGTCGGTGGTGCTGGCGCCGCCGCTGCTCGACTCGGTGCTCGACGCGCTGCTCGACGACGTCTGGCGGGCGTCGTTCTTGTAGAAGCCGCTGCCCTTGAAGGCGATGCCGACCGACCCGAACTTCTTCTTCAGGGTGCCGCCGCACTCGGGGCACTCGGTCAGGGGGTCGTCGGTGAAGGCCTGCTGCGCCTCGAGGTGTCGGCCGCAGTCCTTGCAGCGGTATTCGTAGGTGGGCATCGCCGTCCTCCGTGGGGACCAGATCGTTAGCACTCGAGCAACGCGAGTGCCAGCATACGGCAGCGCCCCGGTCGGTGCGACCTAGCATCGGGGCCACGTCGATCGCACGAGGAGTGTCCGTGGCCACGCCGCACGTCACCAAGGCCGTGATCCCTGCCGCCGGGCTCGGGACCCGGTTCCTCCCGGCCACCAAGGCCCAACCCAAGGAGATGCTGCCGGTCGTCGACAAGCCGGCCATCCAGTACGTCGTCGAGGAGGCCGTCCGGGCCGGCATCGACGACATCTTGATCATCACCGGCCGGGGCAAGCGCACCCTCGAGGACCACTTCGATCGCAACTTCGAGCTCGAGTACTACCTGGCCCAGAAGGGCAAGGAGACCGAGTTGGCCGAGATGAAGGCCCTCGCCGAGATGGCCGACATCCACTACGTGCGCCAGGGCGAACCACTGGGGCTGGGCCACGCCGTGTCGGTCGCCCGCAAGCACGTGGGCGACAACCCGTTCGTCGTGATGCTCGGCGACGACATCATGGTCGACGACGGCGTCGTGCTCACCGAGATGATCGACACCTACGCCCACTACGGCCGTTCGGTCGTCGCCCTCTCGGAGTTCCCCGCCTCGGAGATCTCCGCCTACGGCTGCGTCGATCCCGAAGTCATCAGCGACGACCTCGTGCAGGTGCGCGGCATCGTCGAGAAGCCCGCCCCCGAGGACGCCCCGTCGAACCTGGCGGTCATGGGGCGCTACGTGTTCACCCCCGAGATCTTCGACGCCCTCGAGCAGGTGCGCCCGGGGGTCGGTGGCGAGATCCAGCTCACCGATGCCATCGCCGTGCTGCTCGCCAGCCAGACGGTGTACGGGTGGGTGTTCCGCGACGGCCGCTACGACATCGGCAAGAAGCTCGACTACCTCCGCGCCACGGTGGAGCTGGCCCTCGAACGGGAAGACCTCGGCCCCGACTTCCGCGACTTCCTCGTCGAGTTGCTCGACAAGCGCGGCCTGCGGTGATCTCGCTCGCCGAGGCGAGGGACGTCGTGTTCGGCGGGTGCCCCCGCGGGCCCGAAGCCGTCGTCCCCGTCGCCGAGGCGCACGGCGCAGTGCTGGCGGCGGCGGTGGTGGCCGGTGAGGCGGTGCCCCCGTTCGCCAACACGGCCATGGACGGCTTCGCGGTGCGGGCCGCCGACACCGTCGGAGCCGGACCCGACCACCCGGTCGACCTCGAGATCGTGGGCACCGTCCAGGCCGGCATGTCCGGGCTCGACGCTCCCGTCGGCGAAGGGCGAGCCGCCCGCATCATGACCGGCGCACCCATGCCGCCGGGGGCCGACGCCGTGGTCATGGTCGAGCGCACCGAGGTCACCGGCGACCGAGTGGCTGTCCTCGCGGAGGTGGCTGCGGGGCTGCACGTGCGCCCCGTGGGCGACGACGTGCGCCCCGGCGACGAGGTCGTGGCGGCCGGCACGGTGCTGGGGGCCGCGCACCTGGCCCTGCTGGCCACCGTGGGCGTCCAAGAGGTGCCCGTGGTGCGCCGCCCGGTGGTGGGGGTGCTCTCCACCGGCGACGAGCTCGTCGACGGAGGCGGGCCGCTCGGCCCGGGGCAGATCCGCGACTCCAACCGCCTGGCGCTGCGCACGCTGCTCGCGGCCGCGGGGTTCGAGGTGGTCGACCTCGGGCTGCTCCCCGACGACGAGGCCGTGATCACCTACGGCATCCGGGCGGGCATCGAGCGGTGCGACGCCCTCGTCACCAGCGGCGGGGTGAGCATGGGCGACTTCGACTTCGTGAAGGTCGTGCTCGACCGCCTGGGCGCCATGCGCTGGATGCAGGTGGCCATCAAGCCGGCCAAGCCCCTCGCCTTCGGCACCGTCGAGCGCGCCGACGGCGTGGTCGTGCCGATCTTCGGGCTGCCCGGCAACCCCGTGTCGTCGATGGTGAGCTTCGAGCTGTTCTGCCGGCCGGCGCTGCGCCAGATGGCGGGCCGCACCGGCATCGACCGGTTCCGGCCCCAGATCGTCGCCATCGCCGACGAGGCCATGGCCCGCAAGGCGGACGGCAAGACCCACTTCGTCCGGGTCCGGACTCGGTGGGACACCTCGGACGGACGGGTGCACGTCGCGTCGGCCGGTGCCCAGGGCAGCCACCAGCTGACCGCCATGGCCAACGCCGGAGGTCTGGCCGAGCTCCCCGACGGTGCCGGCGTCGAGGTCGGCGACCAGGTGGCGGTGCACCTCCTCGACGCCGCACTCGGGCTGTGATCGCCCCGGTGGTCGTGGCGGCACGCCGATACGCTCTGCTGCCGTGACCGATCCCACCCCCTCGGACCTCGTCGACGGGTACGGGCGCGTCCACCGCGACCTGCGCATCTCGGTCACCGACCGCTGCAACTACCGCTGCACCTATTGCATGCCGGCCGAAGGCATGCCCTGGCTGCCCCGCCAGGAGCTGCTCACCTACGAAGAGCTGGCCCGGGTGGCCCGCGTGTGTGTCGAGCGCTTCGGGTTCGACGGCATCCGCCTCACCGGTGGCGAGCCGACCGTGAGGGCCCACCTGCCGGTGCTGATCGAGAAGCTCGCCGCGCTCGGGGTCGACCTCTCGCTGACCACCAACGGCTCCACCCTCCGCCTCGTCGCCCACGACCTCGCCGCCGCCGGGCTGCAACGCATCAACGTGTCGTGCGACTCGCTGCGTCCCGAGCGGTTCGCGGCCATCACCAAGCGCGACGACCTGCCCCAGGTCCTCGACGGCATCGCCGCCGCCCACGAAGCCGGCCTCGGACCGGTCAAGCTCAACGTCGTCGTCATGCGGGGGGTGAACGACGACGAGATCGTCGACTTCGCCACCTACGGGCGCGAGCACGACGTCGAGGTCCGCTTCATCGAGTTCATGCCCCTCGACGCCCAGGGCGCCTGGACCGACGACCAGGTGGTGTCGCAGGCCGAGATCGTGGCCGCCATCGACGCCGTGCACCCCCTCGACGAGGTCCCCGCCGCCGAGCGCGGCGCCGACCCCGCGGCTCGTTGGCGCTACCGCGACGGCCGTGGCCACGTGGGCGTCATCGCCAGCGTCACCCAGGCGTTCTGCGAGTCGTGCGACCGGGTGCGCCTCACAGCGGAGGGCATGCTCCGCCACTGCCTGTTCGCCACCCGGGAGCTCGACCTGCGGGCGTTGCTGCGCGAGGGGGCCTCCGACGACGACCTGGCCGACGCCATCCGGGCGGAGGTGGGGGCCAAGTGGGCCGGCCACCAGATCAACCAGGTGCACTTCATCCGCCCGGCGCGCTCGATGAGCCAGATCGGCGGCTGAGCCGAGACGTAGGCACCCGCGGCGAGCCCACCGATCCGCCCCCCCTTTGCGCGGCAAACCTGTCGGGAACGGGCTGTCGACAGGTGACGCCCAACCCTGACAGGTACGCGGGGTGGGCACGAGCGGGCCGCCTACACTCGGCGCCCATGTCCGATCGCGGTCTCACCCACCTCGACCCCCTGGGTCGGGCTCGCATGGTCGACGTCACCCCCAAGGAGGTCACCCACCGCCGGGCGATCGCCCGGGGCAAGGTGTTCATGCAACCGGAGACCACGTCGCTCATCGCTCGCGGCGCCGTCTCCAAGGGCGACGTGCTGGCGGTCGCCCGGGTGGCGGGCATCCAGGCGGCCAAGAAGGCACCGGACCTCATCCCGCTGTGCCACCCGCTGCTCGTCGGGTCGGTGTTCGTCAACTTCCGCATCGAGGACCGCTACGTCGAGGTCGAGGCCCAGGTCGAGACCGTCGACCGCACCGGGGTCGAGATGGAAGCCCTCACCGCCTGCAGCGTGGCCGCGCTGACCATCTACGACATGTGCAAGTCCGCCGACCGCTCGATGGTCATCGGTGACGTCACCCTCTGGGAGAAGACCGGCGGTCGCTCGGGTACCTACCGGCGCGACCCCCTCGACGAGGCGGGCGTCGGTGTGGAGGGCCTCGGCGGCCTGTCGGGCAGCGACGACGACCTCGGCCTCGGGCTCGATCTCGACGACGAGACCTGACGTCGCCCGTCCCGGCCGCCGCCCGGCCGGCCCCTGTCCGGGCCTGGCGGACGCCGTCGTCGGCGCGAAGTCCCTGGTGACGGGCGGATGGCGCGCCGATGGCGGGGAGGCGACGGATGGCACGGTGGAACCCGTGGTGGTTCCGTAGTAGAACCGTAATGTTCTGATTCCGCCGATCGGCCGGACCGCCCAGGGGATCCACCCCCTGTGACATGCGGCCCGGTACGGTCCCCGACACCGAAAGCGCAGGCCCGGAGCGTGACATTCGTGGTGCTGTTCATCCTCGCGGTGGTGTGGGCGGTCTATCTGGTCTCGTGGTTCCGCACGCGCTCCGAGACCCGTAGCGGCAACTCCATCTCGTCGTTCAGCCGGCACCTGTCGGTCCTCGAGCGCACGGCTCCCGGTGCCCGCCAGGGCGGTGCCCGGGCGGCTGACTTCGGCCCTGCTCGGGCGGCGGCCGGCCTCGGCCCGCTCTCGTCCAGCGTGGCGCCTCGTCGCTCGGCGCAGGCCGCGGCCAAGAAGCGTCGCAAGGACATCTTGATGGGCCTGCTCGCCGCCACCGGGGTCACCGCACTCGGCGGCCTCGTGCTCGGCGGTCCGCTGCGTCTGCTGTTCGTCGTGTCCCTCCTGCTCACCGTCGCCTACGTGGCGCTGCTGGCCCAGGCCCAGAAGCGAGTGCTCGAGCAGCGCTCCAAGGTCCGCTACCTGGGTCCCTCGGGCGCCGTGAGCCCCGTTGCTCCCGTGGCCTGGGACGACGAGGCCTGGTACGACGAGGCCTACGACGAGCCCACCGCGGACGGCACCTACCCGACCGCCGACGTGCACGCCTACCCGCAGCCGCAGTCCGGCTACATGATCGCTCGGCGCTAGCCGCCGGCTGGCCTGCTCGTGTTCGCGGCCGACGCCCCGTCGAGCCGGCGTGCCGAGATGCTCGCCGCCGTGGAGGCGGTCCGCTCCGAGTTGGCCGGAGCCCACGCCGCCCGCGAGGTCGCACTCCCTGCCTGCCGGGCCGCCATCCGGTCCTCGGGCAGCTCGATCCGGGCCGTGCACCGAGGTGAGCCGGAACGGGCCGCCGCCCTCGCGGCCGACGCCGCCTCTGCGTTGCGCGAGGCCCAGGACGCGCTGGCCCCGTTCCCGGCGGTGGCCCACGCCGGCTTCCTCCACGACGCCGAGCGGGAGGTCGCCGAAGCCCACCTCACGGCCGCCCTCGTGGCCGGAGAGCCCCTTCCCGGGCCGGATGCGCTGGGGATCGACGGCCCACCCTGGCTCAAGGCCCTGGCCGAGGCGGCCAGCGAGCTGCGCCGCTACACGCTCGACCGGCTACGCGAGGGGGAGATGGACCGGGCCGAAGCCCTCCTGCAGTCCATGGACGACGCCTACGACGTCCTCGTCACGGTCGACTACCCCGATGCCCTCACCGAAGGGCTGCGCCGCACCGTCGACGCCTTGCGGGCGGTGGTCGAGCGCACCCGGGGCGACGTCACCACGACCGTGGTGCAGGTGCGCCTCCAGCAGGCCCTCGAGGGCCACGGCCACCCGGTCGAGCCGCTGCAGCCCTGAGTCCAGCGCTGGTGCGCCGGCCCGTGTCGCGCTGACGTCGGGGCGACCGGTGAGCGAAGGCGGGACCCGAGCGCGGTTCCGACCGGCGAACGGCGGCGGGCCGGACGCGCCAGTGGCGCCGCCGGGGCGGCGCCACTGCGACGAGAGGGGGAGGGCTCGGGGCTACTCGTACATGAACTCGTGGACGACCCACACCCGGCCGTCGGCGCCACGGGTGACACCGGTGCCCACCTTGTTGAAGCCACGGTCGAGGATGTTGTCGCGGTGGCCCTTGGAGTTCATGAAGGCCTGGTGGGCGCCCTCGATGGATCCGGCCACGCCGACGTTCTCACCGAGCTTGCGCCACGTCGTCGACCAGTTGTCGTTGGTGAGGTTGGAGTGCGAGAGGTGCCCCTGGCGGCTGAGGTGGTCGGCCCAGCCCTGGGCCTTGAGGTAGAGCATGGTGTTGAACTGCAGCGCCGGGATGCCCCGCTGGGCGCGTTCCTGGTTGATCAGGTCGGCGGTGCGGTTGGCCTCGGGGGTGCATGCGGCGAACAGCATCACGGCGGCGAGCGCCAGCGCGGCGAAGGCACCGGCACGCCGGCGGGACGGCCGGCGGGTGGTCGGTGCTGCCTGGGGGAGGGTCGCAGAGGTCATGTCAGTTACTCGGCGCGTTCGATCCTTCACCTTGAGTGATTTCCTTTCGGTCGGCCATCCGGCGCACCGGGGGCTCGGGCGACCCGCGTGGTCGTCGGTGACCGTTCTGGCGGGCGCGTGTGAAGGTGACGTGAGGGTCGGCTGAGACTCCTCCCATGTGCGCGGCACGCCGGGCGGCACCGGACGCAGCGGCACCCGTCACCTCGACGCCGGCGGCGGGAGCACGACCCGGGATGGTTTGCCGTGCCCGGCCCGGGGAGGAGTATCGTGGGCGCCCCTGCGGGGGTGTAGCTCAGTTGGCTAGAGCGCTACGTTCGCAACGTAGAGGTCGGGAGTTCGATTCTCCTCACCTCCACCGCCGCCGAAGGCCCGGTTCGCCGGGCCTTCTGGCTTTTTCGCCCCCGGGGTGGACGCGGGCCCCACGGGGGCTTCGATACCCGCGGGGGTATGACTTCGGACCCTAGGCGCCACCGTGGAGCCGCAGGAGGATGACGAGGACAACGAACAAGGGAGGCATGGCCCATGGCGCACCGCATCGTCATCCTCGGCGGAGGCACCGGTGGGACCTTGATGGCCAACCGGCTGCGCAAGCACTACGGCTCCGACGCCGAGATCACCGTGGTCGACCAGGACGACCGTCACGTGTACCAGCCCGGGTTGCTCTTCGTGCCCTTCGGCCTCGCCGACCCCGAGCACATCGTGCGGGGCCGCGAACGCCAGCTGCACAAGGGGATCGCCTTCCGTCTGGCGGCCGTCGACCGGGTGGACATCGACGAGCGCATCGTGACCCTCGAGGGCAACGAGACGCTGCCCTACGACCTGCTGGTGGTGGCCACCGGGGCTCGCCTGCTGCCCGAGGAGACCGAGGGCCTCACCGGGCCGGGGTGGAACGAGAAGGTCTTCACCTTCTACGACCTCGACGGGGCCACCGCCCTGCACCAGGCGCTCGAGGACTTCGACGGTGGCCGCATCGCGCTGAACGTCATCGACATGCCCATCAAGTGCCCGGTCGCCCCGTTGGAGTTCAGCTTCCTCGCCGACTGGTACTTCCAGGACCGCGGGATCCGAGACGCGGTCGAGCTCACCTACGTGACCCCCCTCGACGGCGCCTTCACCAAGCCCACCGCCTCGGCCGCACTCGGCGGGATGCTCGAGGAAAAGGGCGTCTCGCTGGTCACCGAGTTCAACACCGGTGAGGTCGACGGCCCCGGTGGCCGCATCGTTTCCTACGACGAGCGCGAGGTGCCCTTCGACCTCGCCGTCGTGATCCCCCTCCACGGCGGGGCCGAGTACGTCGAACGGTCACCCGGTCTCGGCGACGAGCTGGGCTTCGTGCCGACCGACGAGCGCACCCTGCAGTCCAAGGTCCGCCCCGAGATCTTCGCCATCGGCGACGCCACCAACGTCCCCGCCTCCAAGGCCGGGTCGGTCACCCACTTCGAGGGCGAGGTGCTGCTCGAGAACATCATCCGGTTCCTCGACGGCGACGAGCTCGACGCGTCCTACGACGGGCACGCCAACTGCTTCATCGAGACCGGGTTCCACAAGGCGATGCTCATCGACTTCAACTACGACACCGAGCCGTTGACCGGGCACTTCCCGTCATCGGTCGGCGTGCCGCTGTTGAAGGACTCCCGCCTCAACCACCTCGGCAAGCTCATGTTCCAGTGGTTCTACTGGCACGCCCTGCTGCCCGGTCGAGACATCCCGGGCATCGGCCCCGACATGCCCACCTCGGGCAAGGTCCTCGGCCCCCGCTGACCCCGCCGACCGCACGCACACCCCCGATCCCGCACCCACGAGGAGACACGCCATGGCCACCGTGACCATCGCCGGCCACACCATCGATCGCAACGACGAAGGGTTCTTCGAGGACCCCGACCAGTGGAACCAGGAGGTCGCCACCGAGGTGGCCAAGGAAGAGGGCATCGAGGAGCTGACCCCCAAGCACTGGCAGGTCATCGAGTTCATGCGCAAGGAGTACTTCGAGAAGGGCACCGGGCCGACGGTGCGCATGCTCGGCAAGACCTCCGGCGTCACCGTCAAGGAGCTCTACCAGCTCTTCCCCAAGGGGCCGGCCAAGGTGGCCGCCAAGGTCGCCGGCATCCCCAAGCCCCGCGGCTGCATCTGATCCGCGACCCCCGCCCGCCACACGACCACCACGAACTGGAGCCCCCATGTCCGACGCCATCGAGAAGGTCTCGATCATCATCTCCAAGGGATCCCTCGAGGGGATCTACCCGGGGTTGATCATGGCCAACGGCGCCCGCGCCGAAGGCATCGAGGCCAACCTCTTCTTCACCTTCTTCGGTCTCGACGCCATCCACAAGAAGAGGATGGAGCACATCAAGGTCGCCACCGTCGGCAACCCGGGGATGCACATGGCCACCCTGGTCGGTGGACTCCCGGGCATGTCGGCGATCGCCACCCACATGATGAACAAGAAGATGGAGGACTTCGACATCCCCTCCATCCCCGAGTTCATGGAGCTCATCAGCGACACCGGCGCCGGCATGTACGCCTGCCTGGCCTCGGTCGACCTGTTCGGCATGACCGAGAGCGACTTCATCGACGAGCTCGACGGCATCATCACCGTGGGCGACTTCTACGAGATCGCCGCCGGAGGCCAGATCCTCTTCACCTAGATGGCGCCCTCCTCGCAAGCTCGTCGGGACGCGGTGTGGGCGGGTCGCTGCGCTCCCGTCGCCCACCTGACGGCGCACGCCACCGGAACCCACTCGGACCCGAGTCCATGACGCCCTCCTCGCGAGCTCGTCGGGACGCGGTGTGGGCGGGTCGCTGCGCTCCCGTCGCCCACCTGACCGGGCACCGTCGGTGACCAACGCGGAAGGGCCCTCCCGTCGGGAGGGCCCTTCTGGTTCGTTGTCGCTCTTTGTCAGGCGCTTAGAACCCTCGAATCGGCTGGTGACAGCCGGAGGAGCGCCAGCGACGGAGGCTCAGCCCGGTCCCGCGTTTCGGCGAAGCCGGCGAGGGGAGGCTTGCCGACCCGAGCTGAGTGTCAGAGCCGCTCGACGATCATGGCCATGCCCTGGCCGCCGCCGACGCACATCGACTCCATGCCGATGGTCTTGCCGGAGTCCTCGAGGCCGTTGAGCAGGGTGGTCATGATGCGGGCACCGGTCATGCCGAAGGGGTGGCCCAGGGCGATGGCCCCGCCGTTGACGTTGAGCTTGTCCCAGCTGATGCCGAGCTGCTTGGCCGAGGGCACCACCTGCGCAGCGAAGGCCTCGTTGATCTCGACGAGGTCGATGTCGTCGATGGTCATGCCGGCGCGAGCCATGGCCTGACGGCAGGCCTCGATGGGTCCGAGGCCCATGATCTCGGGGTCGAGCGCGGAGACACCCGACGAGATGATGCGGGCGATCGGGGTGAGCCCCAGCTCGCGGGCCTTGGTGTCGCTCATCACGATCACGGCCGCGGCGCCGTCGTTGAGGGGGCAGGCGTTGCCGGCGGTGACGGTGCCGTCGGGGCGGAACACCGGCTTGAGCTCGGCGAGCTTCTCCTTGGTGGTGCCGGGGCGGATGCCGTCGTCCTTGGTGACGGTGACCGGGTTGCCGTCGGCGTCGACGGTCTCGATGGGGATGATCTCCCGCTCGAAGAAGCCCCGCTCCTGGGCGGCGGTGGCCCGCTGCTGGGACAGGGCGGCGAACTCGTCCTGGTCCTCACGGGCGACGTTCTCGTACTGGGCCACGTTCTCGGCGGTCTGGCCCATGGCGATGTAGTAGTCGGAGATGCCGTCGAAGGGCGTCCACGTGGGAGCGTCGCCCTCGGCGCGGGCCTTGGTGCGCTCCTCGGCCGACGCCATGCGCTCGTTGTGGGTGCCGGGGAGACCGTCGGACATGCCGCTCATGAACTGGCTCACCGTCTCGACGCCGGCGGCGACGAAGGCGTCGCCCTCGCCGGCTTTGATGGCGTGGGCGGCCATGCGGATGGTCTGCAGCGACGACGAGCAGTAGCGGTTGACGGTGACGCCGGGAACGTGGCCCATGCCGGCGAGGTCCGAGACGATGCGGGCCATGTTGTAGCCCTGCATGCCGGCCGGCTGGGCGCAGCCGAGCATGAGGTCGTCGATGGTGGAGGCGTCGAGGGCCGGCACCTTGTCGAGGGCGGCCCGCACGATGGTGGCGGCGAGGTCGTCGGGGCGCACCTTGGTGAGCGAGCCCTTGTTGGCCCGTCCGATGGCGCTGCGGGCGGTCGAGACGATGACGGCTTCGGGCATGTGGGGCTCCTGTCGTGGGTGAGGCTGGACGCGGGCCCGGTGACGGACGCCCCCCACTGGGCCCACAGCGTGGTCTTGTCTATCGCAGTGGCGGCCCGACGAGGTAACCGATCGGTAACTTGCCGAGCCGCGGCCGAGCCCTCCCGTTGCCGCACGCTGGGCTAGAACAGGACGACAGCCACCACCGGGGGAGACGCCGTCATGACCATGTCCATCCTGCGCTTCGACATGCGCGCGCCGGGCAAGAGCCGAGCCGAGATCCAGAAGATGTACGCCGCCGCCCTCGAGATGGCGGAGTTCGCCGACAGCAACGGCTTCGACATCTGTGTGCTCTCCGAGCACCACGGCAGCCCCGACAACTACATGTCGTCGCCGCTCGTCATGGCCGGCGCCATCGCCGCTCGCACCAAGAACGTGATGATCAGCATCCAGGCCCTGCTCGTGCCCGAGCACGACCCCGTGCGCCTGGCCGAGGACCTCGCCGCGGTCGACCACATCTCCGGTGGACGCATCACCTTCACCACCGGTCTGGGCTACCGGCCGATCGAGTACCACATGCTCAGCAAGGACTGGAAGCGGCGCGGCAAGCTCCTCGACGAGGCCCTCGACACCCTGCTCAAGGCGTGGACGGGCGAGCCCTTCGAGTACAAGGGCGACACCGTGCAGGTCACCCCTCCGCCCTTCACCGAGCCGCACCCCATGTTCTTCGTGGGGGGGTCGGGCAAGAAGGCGGTCGAGCGGGCCGCCCGCTTCGGCCTCAGCGCCCAGTTGGCGGTGCACGACGACGACCTGGCCGCTCACTACCAGGCCGAGTGCGAGCGCCTCGGCACCACGCCGGGCATGTGCCTGATGCCGGCGGAGAAGACCACCGGCTGCCTGTTCGTGAGCGAGGACCCCGAGCGCACCTGGGCCCAGGTGGGCCCGCACATGCTCCACGACGCCACCGTCTACAAGTCCTGGCAGACCCCCGACATCCGCTCGGCGGTCAGCACCGACGCCGACACCATCGACGACCTGCGCCAGGGCCACATCTACAAGGTGCTCACCCCCGACGAGACGGTGGACTTCGCCCGCGAACAGGGTCCCTTCGGCGGCCTGGTCCTCATGCCCATGGTCGGCGGCGCCGATCCGGCCGAGGGCTGGAGCAGCCTCGAGCTCTACGTCGAGAAGGTCCTGCCCCGGCTCAAGGACGACAGCTGATGGCGGTCGACCTCCGGCCGCTGCTGGAGCCGTCGACGACCGCGGTGGTGGCCTCCGAGTGCCAGAACGGCGTCCTCGGACCCGAGTCGGCGTTGCCCCAGCTGGCCGAGGCGGCCGCCGACACCGTCGTGCCCAACGGGGGCCGCCTCGTCCACGCCGCCCGCACTGCCGGCGTGCAGGTGATCCACGGCGTCTTCTGGCGCCGTGCCGACAACCGGGCGGCCAACACCAACGGCCGGTTGTTCGTGGCCATGAACACGTCCTCGCCGGCGATGGAGCCGGGCAGCGAGGCGGCGGCGCCCATCCCGGACTTCGGTCTCGCCCCCGACGACATGGTGCTCGGCCGCTACCACGGGCTCGATCCGATCGGCGGCACCGACCTCGACCCGGTGCTGCGCAACCTCGGCATCCGCACGGTCATCGTGGTCGGCGTGTCGGTCAACGTGGCCCTGCTCGGGCTCTCCATCGGGCTGGTCAACCACGGCTACCACGTGGTGGTCCCGCGCGACGCCGTCGCCGGGGTGCCCCGCGACTACGCCGAGGCCCTCCTCGACAACACCTTCCGCTTGATCAGCACCGTCACCACCACCGACGAGGTCCTCGCCGCCTGGCCGTAACTACTGCGCCCTCCTCGCGAGCTCGTCGGGACGCGGTGTGGGCGGGTCGCGCTCCCGGTGTCGGGTCCTCGGGGTCCCGGCAGGTCCTGTCCCGCACCAGAACCTGACGTGCTCGGTCGCTCGCAGCGGCGGCTTCGTCGAGCTCGGGCGTGGGTCGACGAACCCTTCGTCGAGTGCAGGCTGCGGTGGCCGAGCCGCACTCGCTCCCGTGCGCGCGTCAGAACCAGTGGTACGGGCCACCCCCCGGGACCCGCTCGGCCCCGACTTGCTGGCGCAGGCCGTCATCCAACTTGCAGCAGGCGGAGGAGCGCAGCGACGGAGCCTCAGTCAGCGCTCGCGTTTCGCCGAAGGCGGCGGAGGGAGGCTTGCCGACCGGAGCAAGTTGTTGCGACTCGCAACAGCCGAAGGAGCGCAGCGACGGAGGCTCGGACCGGCCACGCGTTTCGGCGAAGCCGGCGGAGGGAGGCTTGCCGACCGGAGCAAAGTGTCGGCGGCCCTAGCCTGGCCGGGTGTCCGATCCTGCGTTGCAGCCCACCCGTACGGTGGTGGGGCCGCGCGCCATGGGGCGTCGGGGCCAGCGCACCCGACAGCGGCTCCTCGACCGCACGGCTGACCTGTTGGGCTCGTCCACCTACCGCGAGGTCCGGGTCGTCGACATCGCCCGCGCCGCCCAGATGTCGCCGGCGGCCTTCTACCAGTACTTCGGCGACGTCGAGGAAGCCGTGCTCGCCCTCGCCGAGGAGATGGTCGAGACCTGTGGGCCCGAGCTGGCCTCCCTCGTCCGCGACCGCCCGTGGGGCGGCCCGTCCGCCTGGTCGAGCGCCATGGGGGTGGCCGATGGGTTCCTCGATGTCTGGGATCGACACCGGGCGGTGCTGCGGGTCGTCGACCTGGCCACCGACGAGGGGGACCAGCGGTTCCGGGCCCTGCGCACCCGGTTCCTGAGCCAACCCTCCGAAGCGCTCGTCGACATCCTCACCGAGCGACGAGCCGCGGGGTCGCCGGTCGGCCTCGACGCCCGCGCCGAGGCCGGCGTGGCCATCTCGATGCTGGCCCACGTGGCGGCCCACCACGAGGGCCTCGAGCAGTGGGGCGCCCCGGCGACCGACCTCCGCCAGGCCATGGCCCGCCTGCTCTTCGTCACCGTCACCGGTGACCTGCCCCCCACGAGCTCTCAGTCGTCGTCGGCGGGGTAGTCGTGCCGGGCCCGATCCGCGATCGAGCCGCGCCGCAACATGCCCCACAGCAACACCGCCAGGACGGCCACGACCGCGGCGACGACGGCCGGCCACGAGACCGCGAGGAGCACGACGGCGAGGTCGGAGCTGAGCACGAACCGCACTGTAGTGAGCACCACCGCACGGCCCGTCGTCGACCGGACCCGGGGTCCGGGACCCGCGGTCGTCGCACCCGGGCGCCGGGGTGGCGCTCGACTCCGGCGGGTTCGCGGCGGGCAGACGGGTGGAACGGGGCGGGCCGGGGTGGCGGTGGGGGCGTCGGTAGGGTGGCCGGGCTCGTCGTCGCGCCCTGCTGTCGATCTCCTGCGAGAGGAAGCCCGCACCATGAAGTTCACCCTCGGCCTGCCGGTCCACAACGTCGATCCGGTGGAGGAGTGGTGCAGCGCCGAGGCCATCACCGTCATGGCCCGGGCGGCCGAGGACGCCGGCGTCGACGCCGTCAACGTCACCGACCACCCGATCCCCGACGCCAAGTGGCTCAGCCGCGGCGGGCACCACACGCTCGACCCGTTCGTGGCGCTCACCGTGGCCGCCACGGCCACCACCCGGGTGCGGTTGCAGACCAACCTGGTGATCGTCGCCTACCGCAACCCGTTCCTCACCGCCAAGGCGGTGGCCACCCTCGACACCGTGTCGGGCGGGCGGGTGGTCGTGGGCACCGGCGCCGGCTACCTGCGTTCGGAGTTCGCGGCGTTGGGTGTCGACTTCGACGAGCGCAACCTGCTCACCGACGAGGCCATCGACGCCATGAAGGCCGCCTGGAAGGGCGAGCCGTTCGATTTCGAGGGCACGCACTTCGTCGCGGAGAACGCCCTGGCCCTCCCACGCCCGGTGCAGCGCCCCAACCCGCCGATCTGGATCGGCGGCAACTCCAACCTGGCCATCCGGCGATCGGTCGAGCGGGCCGACGGCTGGCTGCCCATGCCGAGCCCCGCCGGGGCCACGCGCCTGTTGCGCACGCCGCCGCTCGAGACCCTCGACGACCTCCGCGACCGCATCGCCTACCTGCGGGGCCACGTCGAGAAGGTGGGCCGCACCGACCCCCTCGACATCGTGTTCATGCCCATCGGGCTCGACGGGTTCCGCGAGGAGCTGCCCGAGGCCGGCCCGCTGGTCGAGCAGGTGCACGCCCAGGCCGAGCTCGGGGTGACCGCTCTGTCGATCACCCTTCCGTCGCCGAGCCGGGCGGCCTGGCTGGAGAACGTGGAGTGGTTCCGCCGCGAGGTGGTGGCCCACGCCTGAGCCGGGGGTGCGGGCTCAGCCGTCGGTGTCGGGGTTCGTCTCGACGCGGGGGTCGTGGGCGGCCCGCGGGCGCGGCTCGTGGCCCGGGCGGCCGCGGGAGCGCCGTCGTTCCTTGAGCTCGCTCTCGAAGACGTGGCGTTGCCCATCCATGTGGTCGCGCTCGAGGCGATCGAGCTCGGCCTGGACCGGGTGGAAGTAGAGCTCGTCGAACTCCTCGACGATCTGGAAGGTCCAGCGGCCGTCGAGCACGTTGCGACCGATGACCTCCTCGCGGACCCGCCCGGCCTCCTCGACGAGCCCGGCCTGCTCGAGACCGTCGGCGACCTCGTCGAAGAGCAGATCGGCGTGGCCGATCAGCTGATGAGCCGAGTACAGGTGTCCGCGGGCGCGGATCAGGTACTCCACGGCCTCGGAGAACTTCCCGACCGCCTCCACCGCCTCGTCCGATGCTCCCTCCGGTCGTTGCTTCACCTGGCCTCCTTTGCTCGACGCAGTGAGGATGGTCCAGCCGGGCGGCCCGCGCTCGATCGGGCGGCCTCCTCCCGGGTGGTCGGTAGGCTCCCCTCATGGTGGGCGACGATGCCGAGACGGGCGACGACGCGGCGATCGTCGACGGCGAGGCGGGCCTCGATCGCGCCGTGGCGGTGCTGCGGGACGGGGGGTTGGTGGCCTTCCCCACCGAGACCGTGTACGGCCTGGGGGCCGACGCGGCCGCCCCGGACGCCGTGGCCTCGATCTTCACGGCCAAGGGGCGACCGCCGACCCACCCCCTGATCGTGCACCTGGGCGATCTCGAAGCCCTCGACCAGTGGGCCGAGCGGGTTCCTCCCGAGGCCCACCTGCTGGCCGACGCGTTCTGGCCCGGCCCCCTCACGATGTTGCTGTGGCGGGCACCGGACGTCCCCGACGTGGTCACCGGTGGGCGGCCCACGGTCGGCGTGCGCGTGCCGGACCACCCCGTGGCCCGCGCCCTGCTGACCCGCTTCGGTGGCGGGGTGGCCGCGCCCTCCGCCAACCGGTTCGGCCGCGTCAGCCCCACGACCGCGGCGCACGTGCTCAGCGAGCTGCGAGGCCACGTCGACCTGATCCTCGACGGCGGCCCCTGCGAGGTGGGGGTGGAGTCCACGATCGTCGACCTGACCGGCGCCGAGGCCGTGGTGCTGCGTCCCGGCGGTGTCAGCACCGAGCGCCTCGCCGAGGTCCTCGGTCGCGAGCCGGCCGCCGCGACCGACGCCCCTCGCGGGTCCGTCGGGGCTCGTGCCCCGGGGATGCTGGCCGCCCACTACGCCCCCCGGGCCCGGGTGGAGGTGCTCGACGAAGACGCCGCCGCCGCCCGGATCGCCACCCTCCTCGCCGCCACCGATCCGGCCACCGGGCACGGTCCCGCCGTGGGGCTGTTGGCGCCGGGGGCCATCGACGGCGTGGCCACCGACGCGGTGGTCCTCGAACCGGTCGGGCCACCACCCGACTACGCCCGGCTGCTCTACGCCCGCCTCCGTCAGGCCGACCGGCTCGGTCTCGACGTGGTGGTGTGCGTGCCCCCGCCGGCGGCCGGCATCGGGGTGGCGGTGCGCGACCGCCTCCGCCGCGCCGCCCAGAGCTCGGTCAGCTGACCTGCACCGTGCGGGTGTGCCACCCGGTGGCGCCGTCGGGCGCCACCCGCGAGCGCTCCTCGGTCTGCGTCTCGCCCTCGCCGTCGGTGGCTCGTACGCGCAGCCGGTGCTCGCCCGGGGTGGCGTCCCAGTCGATGGCCCACTGGCGCCACACGTCGCTGTTGGCGCCGTCGCTCAGACGGGCCTCCTGCCAAGGACCGTCGTCGACCTGGACCTCGACCTGGCTGATGCCCCGGGTGGGGGCCCAAGCCACGCCGGCGACGGCGACGGGTCCGGCCACCAGGCCCGCTCCGGTGCGCGGCACGTCGATGCGTGACTGGGTCTTGACCGGGGCCTCCTTGGCCCAGCCCCGTGGGATCCAGTAGGCGTCGAAGTCGTCCCAGCCGGTGAGCTCGAGGCGGGACAGCCACTTGGTGGCCGACACGTAGCCGTAGAGGCCGGCGACCACCAGGCGGGCCGGGAAGCCGTGGCGCACGGGCAGGGGCTCGCCGTTCATGCCGACCGCGACCATGGCCACCCGCCCGTCGAGTGCGGTCTCGGTGGGGAAGCCGACGGTGAAGCCGTCGACGGAACGCCCCACCAGCTGGGCGGCGTCGTCGGGCACCTCGCCGGCCCGCAGCCCCGCCCGCTCGAGCACCGCGGTGAGGGGGACGCCCTGCCACACGGCGGTGCCGACCAGGTCGCCGCCCACCTCGTTGGAGACGCAGGCGATGGTCACCGGCGCCTCGACCATGGGCATGTCGAGGAGCTCGTCGAACGTGAGCGAGTAGGGCTCGGGTGTGGCCCCGGCGACCTCCAGGGACCAACCGTCGACGCCGACCTGCGGGAGCACCAGGGCGGTGTCGATGCGGTAGAAGTCGGCGGTGGGGGTGATCAGCGGGCTGACGCCGTCGACGGTGAGGCCCGGGCCGGGGACCGCGGCGCCGGAGGGGGCGGGAGGCAGCACGATCTCGGCGCGGGCCGCCTCCGCCGAGGTGCGACCGGCCAGGGACCGTCCGCCCAGGGCGGCGACCCCGGCGAAGGCGGTGGCGGCACCCGTCCAGGCCAGGAAGGCCCGCCGATCGCCGCGTCCGGTGCCGGGGACGTCGAGGTCGTCGGTGCGCAGACCCGGCATGGGCTCGGCCGCTCGTGGGCCGGTCGCCCCGCGCGAGACGGCGGTTGCGGTGGCGGTGGCTGCCACCGGGCGGCGGGTGGCCACCGGCAGCGGTCCTCCGGTGCGGGCCACGCCGAGCAGGGCCCACAGGGTGAGCGAGCCCGATGCCCAGGCCAGGACGGCCGCGGTGACGGCACCGGCGTCGGACGAGAGCGGGTCGGCGACGCCGGCGGCCGCGCCGGCGACGGCCGCGGCGCCGAGGGCCGCCGGTCCCGCCCACGCACGGCGCTGGGAGGCGGCGCCCACCAGAGCCCCGAGACCGAGGCACACGACGACGATGCTGGTCAACAGCACGGCCTTGTCGGCCGTGCCGAAGACCTCGATGGCCCACTTGACCACGCCGCCGGGGGAGCGGTCGACGACCTGGTCGCCCACCGAGGCCACCAGCGAGCGGGTGCTCGCCGACAGCCCGGTGACCAGCTCGGCCACGCCGAGCGCCACGGCCGCCGCGATCAGGCCGGCCAGGGAGGCGGGCCAGCGAGGGGCGGAGGCGTCGGTGGGCATCGTGCTCCAGTGTCGTCGCTCGTGGGGTGTCGGCGACGTCGGCACCCATCGAGTGAACGGAGCCGAGGGCCATGCTGGATGACATCGACGGATCGGGCGTGGGAAAGGAGCGTCCCGGCGCGGGTGAACACCGTGTGACGACTGTCCGCAGTGGTAGCCTACCGACCAGTAGGTAGGGTAGGGTCATCGTGTCTACCGACCAGTAGGTAGGCGCCAGTAGGTACGCACTGGTCCGAACGACCTTCCCCCCAGTCAGCGAGGCCCCGTGGACACCAGCACCACCCCCGTCGTGGAGGATCCTGCGGTCGGCACCACCGTGCTCCCCAAGGTCACCGCACCGTTCGAACGCTCCGCCGAGGAGCGCGTCAACTGGCGGGCCTCGATCCCGTTCCTGATGGTGCACGTCATCGCCGTCGCGGGCACGCTGGCCTTCGGCATCACCCTGAAGGCCCTGGTGCTGTTCGTGGTGCTGGTGTGGGGGCGCACCTTCTTCATCACCGCCGGCTACCACCGCTACTTCGCCCACCGGGCCTACAAGACCAATCGGGCCTTCCAGCTCTTCCTGGCCGTCGGCGGGGCCATGTGCGTCCAGAAGGGCCCCCTGTGGTGGGCCGGTCACCACCGCAACCACCACCGCTACAGCGACACCGAGGTCGACATCCACTCACCGCTGCGGGGGTTCTGGTGGAGCCACGTGGGCTGGATCCTGTGCGACAAGTACAAGGACACGCCCACCGACAAGATCCGCGACTTCGCCAAGTACCCCGAGATCCGCTTCGTCGAGCGCCACGACGGCATGTTCCCCTGGGTGCTGGGCGTGGCCAGCTTCCTCATCGCCGGGTGGTCGGGGCTGTTCTTCGGCTTCTTCCTCGGCACCGTGGTGCTGTGGCACAACACGTTCCTGGTCAACAGCCTGGCCCACGTGATGGGTCGGCGTCGCTACGTCACCGACGACACCAGCCGCAACTCGCTGCTCATCGCCGTCACCACCCTCGGTGAGGGCTGGCACAACAACCACCACTACTACCAGTCGTCGGCCCGCAACGGCTTCTTCTGGTGGGAGCTCGACGTCACCTGGTACATCCTCAAGGCCCTCAGCTGGGTCGGCATCGTGAAAGACCTCAAGGTGCCCACCCAGGAGATCCTCCAGTCGAACCGCATCGCCGACGGCAACTTCGACGTGGGCATGTACAAGGCGCACTGGGCCAAGGCCCAGGCCTACGTGGCCCACGCGCGGGTCGACGACCGCATCGCCGCCCTGTCGGCCACCGCTGACGACGCAGGGGAGGGGCTGGCCGCCGACCGCGACGCCCTCGACCTGGCCATCGAGACCCAGAAGGTGGCCATCGACGAGCTGTTGCACCGCACGATCGAGCCCGCCGAGGAGCTGGCTCGCGTCGCCAAGCGCAGCCAGAAGCAGTTCCCGGTCATCGACCGCTGAGGCGACGGGCGGGCCACCGCCCGCCCGTCGGGCCGGTCAGGCCCTCGGGTCCCAGCGCGGAACCCCACCCGGCGGCCCCGGCCCGCTCGGACCGAGGCCGCTCGGAAGAGTGGACCGGTCGCTCAGCTCCCGTACTGGGAGCGGAACTTGTCGAGGCGGTGGCGGGCGTTGACCAGCCGCACCGTGCCCGACTTGGAGCGCATCACCAGCGACTGCGTGGTGGCACTGCTGGCGTCGAGGTGCACGCCCCTGAGGAGGTCGCCGTCGGTGATGCCGGTGGCGGCGAAGAAGCAGTTGTCACCGGCGACCAGGTCGTCGGTGCCGAGGACCCGGTCGACGTCGTAGCCGGCGTCGAGTGCGGCCTGGCGCTCGGCGTCGTCGCGTGGCCAGAGGCGGGCCTGGATCTCGCCGCCCATGCTCTTGAGGGCGGCGGCGGTGATGACGCCCTCGGGGGTGCCGCCCACTCCGAAGAGGATGTCGGCGCCGGAGTCGGGCCACGCAGTCGAGATGGCCCCGGCCACGTCGCCGTCGGGGATGAGCCGAACGCGGGCCCCGGCCTGGCGGACCTCGGCGATCAGGTCGTCGTGGCGGGGACGCTCGAGGATGACCGCGGTGACCTCGGTGACGGCTACCCGCTTGGCCTGGGCCACGGCGCGAAGGTTGTCGGTCGGCGAGGCGGCGATGTCGATGGCTCCGACCAGCTCGGGGCCGACGGCGACCTTGTCCATGTAGACGCAGGGGCCCGGGTCGAACATGGTGCCGCGCTCGGACAGGGCGATGACCGAGATGGCGTTGCCCCGCCCCTTGGCGGTGAGGGTCGTCCCCTCCACCGGGTCGACGGCGATGTCGACCTCGGGCGGGGAGCCGTCGCCGATGCGCTCGCCGTTGTAGAGCATCGGCGCCTCGTCCTTCTCCCCCTCGCCGATGACCACGATGCCGTCCATGGCGACGGTGCCGAGCACCAGGCGCATGGCGTCGACCGCCGCGCCGTCCGCGCCCTCCTTGTCGCCCCGACCCATCCACCGGCTGGCGGCCATGGCGGCTGCCTCGGTGACACGCACGAGGTCGAGCGCGAGGTTGCGATCCGGCTGGGAGTCGTTGGTCTCTGCCATGGGCCGAGACTACTTGGGTGCGCCGAACGGGCCGGCCCCGGCGGCCGCCCGTTGCCCGACGTCCGGGTCCGAGGGGCCATACTGCAACGGTGGCCGACCACCTCCGTGACGGAACCGACGACACCGAAGGCGCAGCGGCCGGCATCGCCTCCGACGACGATGCCGCCGAGGCCCGCACCGAGTTCCCTCTCGACGACTGGTCCGTCGAGGATCGTGCCCTCCTCGACCGTCTCCTGACCGGTGAGGACATCCCCCACGCCTGGCAGGGCGCCACCGTGGTGGTGCCCCGAGGTTCCCAGTACGTCGTCGACGAGCTCATCGACCAGGTCGAGATGGCCGCCACGCCGGGGACGATGGCCGAGCCGGCGGTCCACGACGCCCTCGGCTCCGGCGGCGAAGCCGAAGGGGAGGCCGGCGGCGACCCTGACGGCGACGAGTGGGACGACGCGGAGGGATGGGACGACGACGTCGACGCCCAGGAGGTCTTGGGTGAGGCGTTCCTGGCCGCCGACCGGCTGAACCGTCGGGCTTCGGATCCGGAAGGGGTGCTGGCCCTCGTCGAGGTGCACGGGACCATGCAGTCCATGGGGCTCCCCTTCGGCTTCGAGCCCGCTGTCTGGGACGACCTGGTGTCCGCCGTGGCCAGGATCGCGGCGGTGCTCACCCAGGAGGTCGAGCCGGGCCCGGGCGGCGGGGAGCACGTCGAGGCGCTGGCCGAAGACCTGCGGGCCCGGCTGAGGCCGCTCGTCTAGGCGCCGATACCCTCGGCGCTGTGGTGGTGTTGGCCGAGCTCGAGATCTTCTGCTCTCGCCCCCACGCGCCCACCCGGCGGGTCGCCCTCGGAGAGATCGACCTCCCGTGCGAGCCGGCCCCGGGCTTCGGTGGGGTGCTGCTGGCCGGCATCGTGGCCGAGCACGTGGGGGCCATCGACCCCGACCACCTGCCCGACCTGGCCCGGCTGACCCGCGAGCTCGAGGACGGTCGCCGCATCCCCCAGCCGCGACTTCGCCATCGACTCCAGGTCGACACGGTCGGGCTCAACGCGGTGAGCCACCGCCTCCACGGTGACGGCGAGCGGCTCTGGTTCCAGTTCGGCGACGGCGGCGCCCCCGAACAGCAGGTCCTCGGGGCCGTGTACGCCGCCGGCCGGCTCGAGCCCGGCGCGCGCCACTCGGTCATGTCCTCGCTGCGACGCGCCACCCGGTGGGTGGGGCCCGTGGGCACCGACTTCATCGGCGTCGTCGCCGGCGGAGCTCGGGGGACCTCGTTCGACCACATGGCGCTCGAGAACCCGACGGCCTGGGCCATGACCGTCATGGGCTTCGGTGGGGGAGGGGCGACCACCCTGGTCGCGCCGCCGCCACGCGACGTGGTGCGCCGCTATCGCGAGCTGCTGCGCGAGGCTCATCCCGACCACGGCGCAGCCGACGAGGGCGCGGCCCAGCGCATCGCCGACCTGGCCGAGGCCCGCCGCATCCTCACCGGCGGCTAGCTGAGCTGGCCGCCGTGGGCGCGGTCGCGAGCCTCGCCGGCCGCGTCCGTTCCCCGCCGCAGGGTTCCCCTGGGAGCGGTCGTCGGGTGTCCGGGGGCGGGGCCGGGCGGCGGCGCCGTCAGGCCAGGCCCAGCTCCCGGGCCCACGCCAGGTTCTTGCGAGCCGACGCCACGTGGGCGCCGTGCACGACGTGGCCCTCGCCGTCGTTGGGATCGCCGTAGGTGATGGGACCGGCGTCGGGGTCGGCGGCGGCCTCGGTGGCCAGCCGGTCGAGGTCGGCCCAGTAGCGGACCTCGTCGGCGGTGGGGGAGAAGACCTCGTGGACCACGTCGACGTGCTCGGCGGTGTTGAGCATCATCCCGAAGTAACCGAGGTCGCGCAGCTCGGTCGCGAAGCGCCGCAGTCCGTCGAGGTCGTCGTTGGTGCCGCCCCACATGCCGCTGATCGGGTACTTGATGCCGGCCGCCCGGCAGTCGATCAGCACCTTGGAGCGGATGAAGAGCGTCTCGGTGCCCTCGGCGGTCCACCGGTAGCCGACGCTCTGGTGGATGTCGCCGAAGCGGGAGATGGCGCCGCCCATGTAGGCCACGCGAGGCGACGCGTCGGCGATGTCGTAGGCGTTGCGCAGGGCGGCGGCCGTCTCGAGGATGGGGTACAGGGCGACCGTGCCCACGGCCACGTCGTTCTCGACCTCCGCGGCGGTCACGATGGCGTCGGCGGCGACCACGTCGCGACCGTCCTCGAGCTTCGGGGTGAGCACGCCGGTGAGCGCCCCGCACAGCACCGGGTGCAGGTCGCGGTACATGAGACCCGTGCGCGGGGAGCGCACCCGCACGAAGTAGCTGGGGTGGTCGCCGTCGTCGGGCAGCGAGCGCAGGAACTCGCCCACCATCCGACCGGCGTCGCGACGCTGCTCGTCGGAGAAGGGCTCGCGCGGTTCCTCGAGGTCGACGACGACCGCATCGGCGCCACTGGATCGGCTCGTGTCGAGCGCACCGGCGTCGTCGCCCGGTACGAACACCAGGCTGCGGATCGGTCGTACGTCGTCCTTGTGCATCGAGCCCCCTGCGTGTCGGCTGCGTCGGCGGTGGTGGCCGCCCCGGCTGGTTCCCGAGCACCCTAACGGCCGGTAGGTTGGTCGCTCTTCACGGTCCGATCGAGGGGGAACTCCATGACCGCCACCGACATGCTCACCGCCGCCGAGGTCCGCCGACGCGTCGGACACCCGATCGTCGACGGCGACGGGCACTTCCTCGAGTTCATGCCGCTCGTCAACGACGAGATCACCTCCTACCTCGAGGAGAGCGGCGGGACCGCCCTCGCCGAGCGCTTCCGCACCCAGGTGCGGGGCGCCTTCGACACCGCCGTCTTCCAGGCCGACCGCTCAGCCCCCGAGGTCCTCGAGCGGTGGGCCTCCATGCCGTCGTGGTGGGGCAACCCCACCGACGACGCCCACGAGCGGGCCACCGCCCACCTGCCGGCGCTCATGTACGAGCGACTCGACGAGCTGGGCATCGACGTGATGTGCATCTACCCCAGCTGGACGCTCGGGTTCGTGGAGGCCGGCGATGACGAGCTGCGAGCCCATGCCTGCCGTGGCGTCAACCGCTACATCTCGCGTCTGTTCGCCGGCTATGAGGATCGGTTCGTCCCGGCCGGGGTCATCCCCATGGACACGCCCGAGATGGCCGTCGGCGAGCTGCGCTACGCGGCCGAGGAGCTGGGCATGAAGAGCGTCGTGCTGGCGGGCAACGTGGCTCGCCCGGTTCCGTCGGGCGGCACCCGCCTCGACGTGTTCGGCCTCGACAGTGCCCACGACTACGACCCCGTCTGGGCCACCTGCGTCGAGCTGGGCCTGGCCCCGGCCTTCCACTCGTCATTGCAGTACTCGCACTCCGCTCGCTCCGTGTCGAGCTACGTCTACAACCACGTGGGCGGCATCGCCGGAGCCCACACCGTGCTGGCCAAGGCCCTGTTCCTCGGTGGAGCGCTGCGCCGCCACCCGGAGCTGCGCATCGGCTTCCTCGAGGGTGGCGTGGCCTGGGCCGCCAGCCTCCTCGCCGATCTCGTCGGCCACTGGAACAAGCGGGGCGGCCACGCCATCGCCGATCTCGATCCTGCCAACCTCGACGTGGCCGCCGTCCTGGCCCTCGTCGAGCGCTACGGCGATGATCAGATGAGGGCCAACCTCGACCGGATCGGCGAGTACCTCTCGCGCCGCCCGGGTCGACCCGAGCAGCTCGACGAGTTCGCCGCCGCCGGCGTGACGAGCGTCGAGGACATCCTCGAGCCGTTCGAGAACCGCCTCTTCTTCGGCTGCGAGGCCGACGACCCCCTGGTCGGGTTCGCCTTCGGCCTCGACCTCGAAGGCACCCCGGCGCAGCTGCGGCCCGTCCTGGGCAGCGACGTCTCGCACTGGGACGCGCCGGTCATGGGCGACGTCATGGTCGAGGCCTACGAGCTGCTCGAGCACGGCATCCTCACCCCCGAGCAGTTCAAGGCGTTCACCTTCGACAACCCGGTGCTGCTGCACGGGGGCGCCAACCCGGACTTCTACGTGGGCACTCCGGTCGAGACCGAGGCCGCCGCGCTGCTCGCCGCTCGCCTCGGCCGATGAACCCCGGGCCGATCACCGTGCCCCGTGCCGACGCCGACGCCGCGGCGCGCTACCGCGCCGAGGGCTGGTGGGGCGACACCACCCTCGGCGACACGCTGGCCGCGCACGCCGTCCACCGCACCGAGCGGGCGGCCTACGTCACCGCCACCGAGCGGGTCACGTGGGGCGAGCTCGACCGGGCGGCCACGGTGTTGGCCGAGGTGCTGGCCGGCCTCGGCCTCGACCGGGGAGACCGGGTGGCCGTGATGTTGCCCGACACCGCCATCGTGCACGTGGCCTTCCACGCCCTGCAGCGCGCCGGCCTGGTCACCATGGGCATCGGCACCCGGGCCGGCGACGCCGAGGTGGCCCATCTGGCCGGCCGTTCCGGCGCCCGCGCCCTGCTCACCGTCGACTCCCTCCGGGGCCGTCGCACCAGCGAGCTGGTCGAGGTGGCCCGCGCCGCCGGCGCCCCCCTCGAGCACCACGTCGTGGTGCCCGACGCCCTGCCGGCCGTGGCCGCCCAGATCCAGGTCGACGGCCACCCGGCCACGCCGGGCGTGCTCGCTCCGAACCTGGCGCTCGACCCCGACGAGCTGTTCCTGCTCAACTCCACCTCGGGCACGACCGGGCTGCCCAAGTGCGTGATGCACACCCAGAACCGCTGGATCGCCTACCACCGCATGGCCCTCGAGGCCGGAGAGTTCGGCGACGGCGAGGTGTTCATGAGCCTCCTGCCGGCGCCGTTCGGCTTCGGCCTCTGGACCGCGCACTTCACGCCGACGCTGCTCGGCTGCCCCACCGTCGTCATGGAGCGCTTCGACGCCGAGGCCGCCCTCGACCTCATCGAACGCGAGCGGGTCACGGTCCTGTGCTGCGTCAGCACGCAGTTCATCATGTTGCTCAACGCCCAGGCCGAACGCCCCCGCGACCTGTCGTCGCTGCGGTGCATGTTCACCGGAGGCGAGGCGGTGCCCTTCCAACGAGCCGCCGACTTCGAGCAGACCACGGGTGCGTCGGTGCTGCAGTTCTACGGCTCCAACGAGACGGGGGCCTTGAGCTGCACGACCACCCGCGACGACCGTGAGCACCGCCTCACCACGGCCGGACGCACGATCGACGCCATGCACGTCCGGCTGTTCGATCCCGAGACCGGCGCCGACACCACCGGCGAGGGTCGGCCGGGGCAGCCCGGGTGCCGTGGGCCGGTCACCTGCCTCGGCTACTGGGCCGACGACGAGGCCAACGCCTCGCTGCTCACCGACGACGGGTGGATGCTGATGGGCGACATCGTCGAGATCGATCCCGACGGCTATCTGACGGTCGTGGGCCGCACCTCGGACTTCATCATCCGTGGCGGCAAGAACATCAGCGCTCCGGCGGTGGAGGCCGAGGTGGGCACCCACCCGGCGGTGGCCATGGTGGCGGCGGTGGCCTGGCCCGACCCGGTGTTCGGCGAGCGGGTCTGCGTGTACGTCGAGCTCCGCCCGGACACCACCCTCGACCTCGACGCCCTGGTGGCTCACCTGCGCGAGCGGGGTGTCACCACCGAGTGGTACCCCGAGCGGCTGGTGGTCGTCGACGAGATCCCGCGCTCGTCCGGCGGCAAGGTGGCCAAGGGCGAGCTCCGGGTGGACGCCGAGCGTCGGGCGGCAGCCTCGTGACCTCGGCCGGGGGCGTGCTGTTGGCCCCCGGGGCCGGTGCCGACCGCGATCACCACACCCTGGTGGCCCTCGAGGAGGGCCTGGCCCCGCTACCGGTGGGACGCATGGACTTCCCGTACCGCAAGGCCGGCAAGAAGGCCCCGGATCGGGCCCCTGTCGCCGTGGCCGCAGTCGTCGAAGAAGCAGAGGCGCTCGTCGCCGAGACCGGCGTCGACCCCGGGTCACTGGTGCTGGGCGGACGTTCCTTCGGTGGCCGCATGTGCTCGATGGCCGTCGCCGAGGGCCTGCCCGCCGCCGGCCTGGTGCTGCTCAGCTACCCGCTCCACCCGCCGGGCAAGCCCGAGAAGCTGCGCACCGACCACTTCGCGGCCCTCGATCTGCCGGTGCTGTTCGTCAGCGGCGAGAAGGACCCGTTCGGCTCGCCGGCCGAGTTCGAGGCGACCACCGCGGCCATCCCCGGCCCGGTGAGCTTCGTGTGGTTGAAGGGCGGGCACGATCCCCGCAACGCCGACGAGGCCATCGTGGCCGCCGTCGCCGACTGGCTCGCCACCCTCGCCTGACCGGCCGGTCCCTTGTCCCCTCCGGCAAATCTGTCCGGGCCCTGACCCCCTCCGGCAAACCTGTCGGAGAAACGCACCACACCGGGAGCGCACTTTTCCGACAGGTTCGGCGAGCGGGCGGTCGGGGCGAAGGACGCTCAGCCGGTGGAGGTGGGAGGGGCGGAGAGCACCGGGGTGTCGGCTGCGCCGGTCGCCGCTCGGGCCTCGGTGGTCGCCTCGGCGTAGACCGGGGACTCCCGCACCGCTCGGTTGATGATGACCCGCACGTCGTTGTCGGTGCGGGCAGCGATCAGCAGCTCCACGAGGTCGCCGTCGACCCAGTCGATGAGGTCCGCCTTGGCTCGGGTGATGTTGAGCTGGGTGACGGGCGGGGGCTCCGGGTCGTCGTTGACGTCGGGGTGGGGCTCCTGGCAGATGTCGTAGGACTCGAGCTCGGGCCAGCGTTCGAACACGTCCGGGGTGACGAGCGCCGAGAGCGTCCACAGCCGTTCGGCGTACTGGTCGGTGGAGTAGGCGGGGTCGATCGGCTCGACGTACAGCGCCAGGTGGCGACCGTCGGGGGACGGCTCGTAGCGGCCGCCCTCGAGGTCGATCAGAGCCGCGCGGGTGAGGCGCAGACCCATGGACGCGAAGGCCTCGTCGTAGACCCGTCGCACCGATGTCACATCCTGCGGGGGCAGCGTCTGGTCAGTGGCGACGGCGGGCAGCAGGGCGCCGGCGACGGCCACCTCGCCCTCCGGGGCCCGTGTCGCGCCCTCGACGGTGCTGGAAGGGCCGGTCGCGGGCTCGGTGGTGGTGGTGGCGTCGTCGGAGTTGTCGGAGCAGCCAGCGGTGAGCAGCGCCGCGGTGGCCAGGGCGGCGATGGCGAGCCGGGGGGCTCGCAGCGCGCTCAGGCGATCACCTCGACGGGTACGCCGAGAGGAAGGATCTCGGACAGGGCGACGATGTCGTCGTTGTGCATGCGGATGCAGCCGTTGCTGACCTTGGAGCCGATGAGCTCGGGACGGTTGGTGCCGTGGATCCCGAGCTGGCCCGGCCCGCCGTTGAACGAGGTGAGCACGTCGGAGAACCCCGACAGACCGTAGGCGAACGGCCCGTAGGCTCCGCCGGGGTCGGGGGTCTGCACCAGCTCGGTGATGTAGTACAGCCCGCCCGGGGTCGGCGTGTTGTCGGAGGCGACGGCGATGTCGATCTCCTTGATGGGCTCGCCGTCCTGGAGCACGGTGAGGGTGAAGTCGCCGAGGTCGGTCTCGATGCGGAAGGGGTTGGCGCTGATCTCCACGTCGCTGCGCTTCACCCAACCGCTCGACCCGTTGGGGCGCACGGGGAGGAAGACCTCGACCCACTGGCAGTCGTCGGTGACGGGGGCGTCCTTGACCAGCATCACCAGCGGGACGGCGGCGTTGGGGTCGCCGTTGATGAGCCGTGGGTTCTCCATGGAGCTCACCGGTTCGGCTGCGCCGGGCGCGTCGTACACGGCCAGGTCGCCCTGGTTCACGGCGGCGGCGTTGTAGCTGATGGTGCGGTCGGCGACGGCGCCGCAGCCGAACGGCAGCGACGCGGTGGTCGTCGTCGCCTCGGTGGTGGGGACGGTGACGACGGGGACGGTGTCGGCGGTGGTCTCCGAGCTCGATCCGCCGCAGGCGGCGAGGATCAGACCGAGAGTGGCCACCACCGCCGCGAGGCGGGTGCGCATGGGGGTGAAGGGTACTGGGGAAGTGGGCGGCGTCGCATGGCGCGCACCGGCGTTTTCATCTCCGACGGGAGAGGCCGCACACGATGGCGGGGTTCGCTCAGAGGCGGTCGCTCGGGTTGAGGTCCTCGAGCTCTCGGTGGGCCGTCTCCGGGTACCAGAGCGCGACGAACACCACCAACAGGGCGGGGCCGACGGCCAGCACCGCCATGGCCGGGCCGAGGGCGTCGAAGCGGTCGGCCAACCAGCCCGCGGTCAACAGCCCGAGGCTGGAACCGGCCACGCTGATCACCTGCAGGCCGCCGTTGGCCAGCCCCCGCTGGCCGGTGGGGAACAGCTCGGGGCCGTAGACGCCCAGCGCCGGGATGGCCACCGAACCGATGACGGCGGCCATGACCGACGACGCCCAGAGCGGCCAGCCCCATGTCACGTAGGAGATCACGGTGAAGCCGACCCCTCCGACGATGCCGATGATGCCCATGAGCCGGCGCCCTCGCCGATCGGCCAAGCGGCCGCCCACGATGACCCCGATACCGCCGGGGGTGTTGGTGGCGAGCAAGAAGATGGTGATCTCCACGCCCGAGAAGCCCCGCTCGGCCCGCAGGTACTCGTTGAGGAACTGCGCGGCAGGGGCGAGGAAGAGCGACCAGCAAAAGCCCGAGGCCGACAGCAGCGCGAAGCGTCCCCAGTCGACTCGTCGGCCGCGACCGGGCGCCATCGCGGGAGCGTCGGGCCCGGGCACCGAGGGGCCCGGAGAGGGCACGTCAACCGGCTCGGGAGCGGCGAGGTCTTCGGGGCCACCGGTGTCGGTGCGACGGGCCGGACCGAGCCGGTGGCGTTCGAAGCGGCGCGTCTCGGGGACCCGTCGGGCCAGGCGGACCATGGGCGCGACGGCCAGCAGGGGCAGCACGTAGGCCACCCGCCAGGCCCCTTCGGCCACGTCGGCGTAGAGGAGGTTGGCCACGCAGGCGCCGGCGCCGAGCGCCGCGGTCATGGCCAGCACCGACACGGCGAAGGCCCGTGCCCCCGACGGCATCTCCTCGATGGCGATGATCCCGATGAGCAGGGCGACGACCGTAGTCAGGGCGCGCGAGAAGGTCTGAGTGGTGCCCAACCAGACCATCCCGGGAGCCAGGGCGCCGAGGGCGGTGATGACCGCGGCCCCCACGATGGCGGCCAACAGCACGGCCCGCCGGCCGCGCCGGTCGGCCACCGACACCACCACGAGCGAGACCAGCACACCGATGCGGACGCTGGCGAGGAGCGTGCCCTGATCGGTGGTCGAGGCGTCGAACTCACGGGCCGCGTAGGTGATCGTCTGGGTGATGAGGGTGCCGAGGTAGCCGCCGAAGGCGCCGAGCACGCAGAGCAGCGACAGCACGGTCGCGGCCCGGGCGTCGAGCACCTGGGGCGGCGCCCACCAGGGCATCGACCCGGTGGGAGGGCCGCCGGCGCGCAGGTGGCGCCGCAGGGCGAACGAGAACAGCGGGGCCCAGACCGGCACGGCGAGGCGGTAGCGGACCGTCTCGGTCACCTCGACGGTGCCGTCGGCGGCAGTGGCCGTGCGCTCGGCGTCGCCCGGCGACGTGTCGCCGTCACCGATGTGGACCCGACGCTCCCATTCGTGGAACGGGCCCTCGACCAGGCCGAACACCAGCGTCTCGTCGGCCTCGACGACGGGCGTCGCCTCGCGCACGAGGCCGGATCGGGGCTCTCGCCACGCGGCCAGGTCGCCGGGGTCGATCCGGTGGTGGTTGACCGCGACGGGCACGAAGGGGTGGGCCTCCTGCCCCGGAGGGCGGTGGTCGGGACCGGCGCCGGCGGGGGACGGGGCCGGGGCGGCCATACTGGGCCGCCGTGGACCGCATCATCGTGCATCGCAGCGGACCCCTGTCCGGAACCGTGCCCATCGCAGGGGCCAAGAACTCGGTGCTCAAGTTGATGGCGGCCACGGCGCTGGCCGAGGGGCGCTACGAGCTCACCAACGTGCCCCGCATCACCGACGTCGACTGCATGGGCGAGCTGCTGGGCTCCATGGGCATGACCGTCACCGCGTCGGGCGACCACGGGCTCGTCATCGAGCACCACGACGGGCTGGTGCCCGAGGCGCCCTACGAGCTGGTCGAGCGGATGCGGGCCTCGATCGTCGTGATGGGTCCGCTGGTGGCCCGCTACGGGCGGGCCCGAGTCGCCCTGCCCGGTGGCGACGACTTCGGTCCCCGTCCCATCGACATGCACCTGCGGGCCCTCGAGCAGCTCGGCGCCACGTTCGAGACGGCGCACGGCTACATCGAGGCCCGAGCCGAGCGCCTGGTGGGCACCCGCATCCTGCTCGAGTTCCCGAGCGTGGGAGCCACCGAGAACGCGCTCATGGCGGCGGTGCTGGCCAAGGGCACCACCGTGATCGACAACGCCGCCCGGGAGCCCGAGATCGCCGACCTGGCCTCCTTCCTGACCCGGATGGGCGCCCAGATCCTCGGAGCCGGCAGCTCCACCATCGAGGTGGAAGGCGTCGACGAGCTGTCCGCGGTCGAGCACCGGGTCGTGCCCGACCGCATCGAGGCGGCCACCTTCCTCGCGGCGGTGGGCATCGCCGGCGGCGAGATCACCCTCACCGGCGCCCGGGCCGACCACATGGACATGCTCATCGCCAAGCTCGGCGAGATGGGGATGCGCATCTCGCCGACCGCCGATGGCCTGTGGGCCATGGCCCCGGGGCGGTTGCTCGCCACCGACGTGTCGACCCTGCCCTACCCGGGGGTGGCCACCGACTACAAGCCCCTGCTGGTGGCCATGCTGGCCACCGCCGACGGGGTGGGGATCGTCACCGAGAACCTGTTCTCGGGTCGCTTCCGCTACGTCGACGAGCTGGTGCGCATGGGTGCCGACATCCGCACCGAAGGCCACCACGCCGTGATCCGCGGCGTCGAGCAGCTCTCCGGAGCGCCGGTGCGGGCCCCCGACATCCGGGCCGGCGCGGCGCTGGTGGTGGCGGGACTGCGGGCCGAGGGTGAGACGGTCGTGGCGGGGGCCGACCACATCGACCGTGGCTACGAGCTCTTCGTCGAGAAGCTCCGCGCCATCGGGGCGTCCGTCGACCGGGGCTGACGCCGCACGGCGGGCGACGGTGCGGCCGGGTGGCTGGAGTGCCGGTTCAACGGCGACGGTGTGGAGCGCTCCGCCGGTTCCCTACACTCGGTGACGTGCGCGACAAGGTCGAAGAGGTCATCACCGTCATCCGACCGGCGATCCAGGCCGACAACGGCGACGTCATCCTCCATGACGTCGACGAGGAGAGCGGTGTGGTCACCGTGGAGCTGGTCGGCGCCTGCGTGACCTGTCCGGCTTCCACCGTCACCCTCAAGGCCGGCCTCGAACGCATCCTCATGGACCGGGTCCCGGGGGTCACCGAGGTGATCAACTCGGGGGAGACGGCCCAGGAGATCGGCGAGACCGCCGTCTCGTTGTAGGACCCAGACCTCCTGACGGTCGCAGGGCGGCCGAGTCGCCGTCGTTAGGCTCCGGGCCGTGGCCCGCCCCCCGTCCCGATCCCCGGCCGAGTTGCTCGACGCGGCCCGTGGCGGCGATCGCGGTGCCCTGGCCCGCTTGCTGTCGACGGTCGAGCGCGGCGGCGACGGTGCCCGGGAGGTGAGCCGGGCGGTGCACCCCGTGGGAGGGGCAGCCACGACCGTGGGCATCACCGGTTCGCCGGGGGCCGGCAAGTCGACGCTGGTGTCGGCCCTGGTGGGCGAGGCGCGCCGGGCGGGCGAGCGCATGGCGGTGTTGGCCATCGATCCCTCGTCGCCGTTCACGGGCGGCGCCATCCTGGGCGATCGCGTGCGCATGGGCGAACATGCCCTCGACGACGGGGTGTTCATCCGGTCCATGGCCACCCGTGGCCATCTGGGCGGGCTGTCGCTGACTGCCCCGGCCGCGGTGCGGGTCCTCGATGCGGCGGGCTGGCCCTGGGTGGTGCTCGAGACCGTGGGCGTCGGCCAGGTCGAGGTGGAGGTGGCCGGCGAGGCCGACACCACCGTGGTGGTGGTGAACCCGGGGTGGGGCGACGCCGTCCAGGCCAACAAGGCGGGTCTCATGGAGATCGCCGACGTGTTCGTGATCAACAAGGCCGACCGGCCGGGGGCCGCCGACACCCGTCGGGACCTGGAGTCGATGCTGGCGCTGGCTGATCGGGGTGGCTCGGATGGCGGTCGGGGTCCTGCTGGCTCGTCGGGCTCTGCCAGCGGTCCGGGGCCGTGGGTGCCCCCGATCGTGGAGACGGTGGCCACCACCGGCCAGGGGGTCGCTGAGCTCTGGGGCACGCTGGCCCGCCACCGCGAGTGGGGGCAGGCGAGCGGGGAGGTCGAGCGGCGTCGGGCTCGGCGGTCGGGGGCCGAGCTGCACCGCATCGTGGTGGCCCGCCTCATGGAGGAAGCCGCCGCACTCGGTTCGGGGGCGTTCTTCGACGGCCTCCGCGACGAGGTGGTGGCCCGCCGGCTCGACCCGTGGTCGGCAGCCGACCGCCTCCTCGCCGAGCTGTAGCGCCCCCGTTCCTGCGCTCGCCGGCCGGGCCGGTCGACGGTTCGCGGACGCGCATGGGTCGAACGGCCCGAATGCGGCGCCCGGCCCGGGGGGTGCCCTTGTGGAGCCGACGAACCTTGTTTACCGTGCCATCGCATCGCCGAGGGGTTCCTGGACACCCTCGGCCCCGTCGAGCGGACGACAGGACCACCCATGGACCCGACCTGCACCTCGCGCGCCCCCGGCGCGCCCCGATCACCCCGTCCCGCCCCCACCTTCGCGGGGTTGGCGCTCCTCGCCGGGCTCCTGCTGGCGGCCTGCGGCAGCTCGGGCTCGGCCGCCCCCGCCACCTCGACCACCACCGAGGCGCCCCCGTCGTCCACCACCACCTCCACCCCCACCACCACCGAAGCCCCCACCCCGGAGGCGGAGATCGAAGCCGTCTACCGAGCCTTCTGGGACGCAACGATCACAGCGAACAACCCCCCAGACCCTGGTTCGCCTGCGCTGGCGGAGTCGATGGCAGATCCGATGTTGGCTCACGTCACCGAGCAGGTGGCGAATCGATTGGAGACAGGGCAAGCAATTCGCCTGCCTGAGGGCTCACTGTCGTCAGTCTCAAATGTGGAAGTGGAAGTAGTTGGTGAAGAAGCGACCGTGATGGCCTGCGTTGTCGATGATGCCGTCGTGTTTGACCGAGCGAGCGGACTGGTGCTCAACGACCGGGTCACATCTGGTTGGACTCGGGCGACGGTGCGTCTCGTCGGTGACGGATGGCGGGTTGTCAGCAACGAGTACACCTCTCGGTCAGAAGGGGTTGACGGTTGCGCTCCCTAGCAGCGTCACTGAGTGTTGTCGTGCTGTTGCTCGCATCTGCTGATGTCGCTCGAGCCGACAGAGGCGATGACGTTGTGCTGCCGGGGGCAGGGGTTACGAACGGGTCGCCGGAGGCGGTGGTGGTGGTGGGGTCGTCGGGGACGATCGCGTCGTGGGAGGGCGGCACCGGAGGCGGGCGGCCGCGGTGGCGGTGCGGCTACTACCAGGTGGAGGCCAAGCCGTCGGAGTCCGAGGCCCATCCGATCCGCTACGACCTCGGTCCGATCGACCCGGTGGCCGGCGAGGCCTACGTGCTGGCCTGCTTCGACGCCGCCGACCAGATGGTGCTCAACCGGCCCACCCGTTTCGACCCGGGAGATCCGCTGGCGGGCATCGCCGCGGCCGAGCGGGCGCTCGACGAGGCCCGTCGGCGCCTCGACCTGCCCCTGCCCCAGCCGGCGCTGAACCCTCCCGGCGAACAGCTGGTGGGCGTGGCCACCTGGCTGTGGTTGGCCGACGCCTGGGCGCCGTCGTCGGCGACCGCGGCCATCGGGGCCGTGTCGTCCACCGTCACCGCCCAACCGGTGCAGGTCACCTGGGACATGGGCGACGGCACCACGCTCACCTGCGACGCCGGGGTGGCCTACGACCCGGGACGGGCACCCGAGGAGCAGTCGAGCGCCTGCACCCACGTGTACACCCGGGCCAGCGCCGGCGCGCCCGGTGGCCGCTACCCCGTGACGGTGACGGTGGGCTACGAGGTGAGCTGGTCGGCGAGCACTGGTGCCGGCGGCGAGCTGGAGGGCCTGAGCCGGCAGACGACCATCGACGTGGTGGTCCGCCAGGCCCAGGCCGTCATCCGCTGAGGCTCAGGCCTGGGGGCCCTTGCCCTCGCGGAGCGCGTCGCGGATCTCGGCGAGCAGGTCGAGCTCGGTGAGCACCACCTCCGCCTCGCCCTCCTCGCGCTTGCGCAGGTTGCTCACGGCGCTCATGGCCTTGATGACCGCGAACAGCACCGCCGCGATGATGAGGAAGTTGACCACTGCGGTCAGGAAGCTGCCGTAGTAGATCTCTGCGTCCCCCAGACCGATCGTGAGGCTGCTGAAGTCGGGCTCGCCGAGGATGGCGGCCACGATCTGCATCAGGATGTCGTCGGTGAGGCTGGTGATCACCGCGGTGAAGGCGACACCGATGATGAACGCCACGGCGAGGTCGATCACGTTGCCCCGCATGATGAAGTCCTTGAAGTCCTGCAGCATCGTGGTGTCCTCCCCCTCGGGCGGCCGGTCCGCCATCTGATCAGAGTCTGCCAACACGGCCATCGGGGTGCCCGGATGCTCGGCGCGTGGGGTCACCCGGTGCGGCGGTAGGGTCGTCGGCCATGTCAGAGCCCCTGGTGACCCTCGACCGTCGCGACGATGGCGTCGCCCTGGTGCAGCTCCGCAACGGCAAGGTGAACTCGCTGTCCACCGAGGTGTTGCGCCAGCTCGAGGTGCTGGCCGGCCAACTCACCGACGACCCTCCCGGTGCGGTGGTGGTGGCCGGGAACGACCGCATCTTCGCCGCCGGGGCCGACATCTCCGAGTTCGCCGGACCCGACGAGGCCCGGGCCATCGGGGCGCGTTTCCTCTCGGCCCTCGAGGCGGTGGCGGCCATCCCCCGCGTCACCATCGCCGCCGTGGCCGGCCCCGCGCTCGGCGGTGGCTGCGAGCTGGCGTTGGCGTGCGACTTCCGCCTGGCCGCCGACACCGCCCGCTTCGGCCAGCCCGAGATCCTGCTGGGCATCATCCCGGGCGGAGGCGGCACCCAGCGCCTGGCCCGCCTCGTCGGACCGGCCCGGGCCAAGGATCTCGTCCTCTCGGGCCGACAGGTCCGCGCCGACGACGCGCTCGCGATCGGGCTCGTCGACGAGGTCGTGCCGGCCGACGCCCTCCTGGCCCGGTCCCTCGACCTCGCCGCCACCTACGCCCGGGGGCCGCTCGCCGCCCAGGCCCTGGCCAAGCAGGCCATCGACCGCGGCCTCGACACCGACCTGGCCACCGGGCTGCGGCTCGAACAGGACCTGTTCGTGGAGGTCTTCGCCACCGACGACGCCCGCATCGGGGTGGCGTCGTTCCTGGAGAACGGGCCCGGCCAGGCCACCTTCACCGGCCGGTGAGGCGAACGACCGCCCCCTGCGCAGGTGGGTGCCTGCCGCACGGGGGTACCCGCTCGGTAGCGTCGAACCCGTGACCGCCCCGACCCCGATCACCACCTGCTACCGCCACGGCGACCGCCGGGCGGGGGTCGCCTGCCAGCGGTGTGGCCGACCCATCTGCCCGAGCTGCATGACGCAGGCCTCGGTCGGCTTCCAGTGCCCCGAGTGCGTGCGCGAAGGCGCGTCCCGGTCCCGCTCGATGACTGCGAGCGACCTGGCGCCGGGTCGCCCGCTCGCCACCCAGGTGCTCATCGGGCTCAACGTGGTGGCCTTCGTGGCCATGGCCCTCACCGGCGGTTCGCTGTGGGGAGCCGGTGGCGACGTCTACCGCGAGGGAGTCATCTTCGGCCCGTTCGTGGCATCGGGCGACTGGTGGCGGGTGGTGACGGGAGGGTTCCTGCACGCAGGCCTCCTGCACCTCGGGATGAACATGCTCATCCTGTGGATCCTGGGCCAGATGCTCGAACCGCTCCTCGGGCGGCTCCGGTTCGTCACCTTGTACTTCGCCGGTCTCGTGGCCGGCAGCTTCGGGGTGTTGCTGGTGTCGCCGACCTCGCCCACGTTGGGCGCGTCGGGTGCCGTGTTCGGCCTCATGGGTGCGGCGATGGTGGCCCAACGCCGCGACGGCATCGACGTGTGGCGCAGCGGCATCGGCGGCCTGGTGCTCATCAACCTGCTCATCACCTTCCTGGTGCCGAACATCTCCGTCGGTGGGCACGTGGGCGGTCTGGTCGGCGGCTTGATCGCCGGGGCCGTCGTCTTCGCCGTCGATCGCGCCGTGCCCCGCCCCTGGGTGGGGGCCGCCGCGGCCCTCGCGCTCACCGCCGTCTTCTACGTCGCAGCCCTGTGGGCCGCCGGCCAGTGGGCCTCACCACTGCTCGACATCTGAGGGGACGGCCGCCGCGACATGCCAGACTCTGACGACGGGGAGTGGGGCGCGAACGATCCCGAACGACGGACCCCCGACGAGGCCCACCGCATGACGCCCACCGAGCCCCACCCGCTCGAAGCACCCCGGATCCTGCTCGTCGAGGACGACGACGGCGACGCCCTGCTCGTCGAGGTGCTCCTCGAGGAGGCCTTCCCCGACGGGGTCGAGATCGATCGGGCCCGCGACGTGGCCGAGGCCGTCGCCCACCTCGACGCCCATCGACCCGGCTCGACGTGGTGCGCGCTCGTCGACCTCGGGCTGCCCGACGCCGAGGGGCTCGACGCCCTGCAGGCGGTGCGCCGCGCCGCCCCTCGCGATCCGGTGGTGGTGCTCACCGGCCTCGCCGACGACGCCAAGGGCCTGGCCGCGGTGGCCGCCGGGGCCCAGGACTACCTGGTCAAGGGCAAGGTGCAGGCCGAGGACCTGCGGCGGGCCGTGCGCTACGCCGTCGAGAGGTGCCGGGCCGACGAGGCGGCGCGACTGCTGCTGGAGGAGCACTACCTCCACGAGGAGAACGTGCGCCTCGAACGGGGGCTGCTCCCCAAGCCGCTGCTCGAGCAGCACCATGGACTGCGATGGGCCAGCCGGTACCGGCCCGGCAGCAATCGGCTGCGCATCGGGGGCGACTTCTACGACGTGGTCGAGTACGACGGCGTCGTGCACGTCGTCGTCGGCGACGTGTGCGGGCACGGACCCGACGAAGCCGCCATCGGCGTGGTGTTGCGGGTGGCGTGGCGGGCGCTGGTCCGCGCCGGCCTCCCGCCCGAGGAGGTCATGGGCCACCTCAACGACCTCATGGCCGTCGAGGCGCTCGAGCTCGGCCAGTTCACGACCGTGGCCAGCTTCCGGCTGCTCGGCGAGGGGCGGGTCGGGATGGTCCTGGCGGGGCACCCCGGACCGTTCGTGATCTCGGACCACGACGTCTCCGTCGTCGACAGCGACGCGGGGCCGCCGTTGGGCCTCTGGGAGGGGCTGCACTGGGCCGAGCAGATCCACCAGTTCCCGGCCTCGTCCATCGTGCTCGCCTACACCGACGGGCTGGTCGAGGGGCGGGCCGAGCCGGGTTCGGTCGAGCGGCTCGGTCTCGAGGGGGCGTCGGATCTGGTCCGCCACCTCGTCGCCGAGGCGGCCGGCGCGCGTCGGGCACTCGACGAGCGGGCCCTCGATGCGCTGCTCACGGCCATCGAGGAGCGTCATGGGGGCGCCCTCGACGACGACGTGGCCGTGATCGCCGTCGAGCTCCCCGGGTAGGCGGTCACGATGTCGAGGTCCCTCCGTCGCCGGCTGACGGCCATGATGGTGGCTGTCGCCTTCTTGCTGGTCATCATCGTGGTGGTGGCCGCGGTGTCGTTGAACAGCCTCCGCCGGGCGGAGACGGAGCTGATCGACCGGGTCCAGGTGGCCCGCGCCGCGGCCAAGGACCTGGAGGTGGCGCTGCTCGACCAGGAGTCCGGGGTGCGGGCGTTCGTCCTGTCCGAGGAGGGCGATCTCTTGTTGCCCACGGTGGCGGGCGTCGAGGCCGAAGAGGCGGCCATCGAGGCGATCCAGCAGACCACTGACGGGGACGAGGACGTCCTCGCCGCTCTCGAGGAGGTGGCGCGCACCATGGAGCGCTGGCGAGAGGAGGTGGCCGCACCGGTCGTGGCGGCCGCCGTCGACGGACGACCGGAGGAGGCCATCGGGCTCCTCGACGCCGAAGCCGCCCGCTTCGGGGAGGTCCGCGTCGCGCAGAACGAGCTCGAGGCGCTCCTGCGCCAGCGCCGCGACAGCGCCGTCGAGCGCTTCGACGATGCCCTGACCCAGCTGGTGATCGTGGGCGTCGCCGGAGGCGTGCTGTTGGTGGCCATGGCGGTGGCGGTGACGCTGGCCCTGCGCCGGTCCGTGCTGGAGCCCCTCGAACGCCTCGGCGAGGACGCGGCCATCGTCGCCGGCGGCGACTTCGAGCACGAGATCGCCCTGGCCGGGCCGGAGGAGGTCCGCCAGCTGGGCGAGGCCATCGAGGAGATGCGCCGACGGGTGACGCAGGAGTTCTTCCAGGTGCTGGCGGCGCGCGCCGATCTGGCGGCCAAGGCCGACGAGCTGGAGCGCTCGAACCGTGATCTCGAGCAGTTCGCCTACGTGGCCTCGCACGACCTGCAGGAGCCGCTGCGCAAGGTGGCCGGCTTCTGCCAGCTGCTCGAGCGTCGGTACGCGGGCACGCTCGACGAGCGGGCCGACGAGTACATCCACTACGCCGTCGACGGGGCCCAGCGCATGCAGGACCTCATCTCCGACCTGTTGTCGTTCTCGCGGGTCGGGCGCACCACCGAGCGCTTCGAGCTGGTCGACCTCGGCCGTGTGGTTGAGTCCGTGTGGACCCACCTCGAGCGTCCCGAGGGCGCCGAGCTCACGGTGACCACCGAGCTGCCCGAGGTCGCCGGCGACGTCGCTCTGCTGCGAGCCCTGTTCACCAACCTGCTCGGCAACTCGGTGAAGTTCGCCGGCGAAGGAAATCCGCGGGTGCAGGTGTCCGCCGAGGCGGACGACGGGTTCTGGCAGATCGAGGTCGCCGACGACGGCATCGGGATCGACCCGGAGTTCGCCGAGCGCATCTTCGTGATCTTCCAACGCCTCCACGGCCGGGAGACCTTCGAGGGCACGGGCATCGGTCTGGCCCTGTGCAAGCGCATCGTCGAGTTCCACGGCGGCGGCATCCGCCTGGCCGAGTCGTCGCGGGGCGCCCGCTTCGTGATCACCTTGCCGGTGGTGGAGGACCCCGCCGCCGTCGGACCGCCACCCGAACCAGCCATCTCCCACCGCCCCGGAGGCACCGCACCATGAACCAGGCCCGGCCCATCGAGATCCTGCTCGTCGAGGACGATCCCGGCGACGTGCTGATGGCCCGCGAAGCGCTGGCCGAGGGCAAGGTGGCCAACCACCTCGCGGTCGTGGCCGACGGAGTCGAGGCCATGGCCTACCTGCGCGCCGAGGGCGAGTTCGCCGAGCGCGCCCGACCCGACCTCGTGCTGCTCGACCTCAACCTCCCGCGCAAGGGCGGGCTCGAGGTCCTCGAGGAGCTCAAGGCCGATTCCGACCTCAAGCGCATCCCCGTGGTGGTGCTCACCACCAGCGACGCCGAGCGCGACATCGTCGTCAGCTACGACATGCACGCCAACGCCTACATCAAGAAGCCGGTCGACTTCGATCAGTTCGTCAGCGTGGTCCGCCAGATCGACGAGTTCTTCGTGAGCGTGGTGCTCCTGCCGCCGTCGTGACCGAACGGGCGGCGCGTCGGTCCCCGCTGCGCCGCGGGGGACCGGCCGGTGCTCAGCCCCCGCTCTCGACGATGCGCTTGAGGTTGGCCAGGTTGCGCGCCCAGACCAGGCGCAGCACCTCGCCGCCGACGGCGGCGCCGAACGGCCCGCCCATCCACCACGGGAAGCGGAGGCGCTCGGACCACGTGAAACGGGTGCGACCGCCGCGACGGCGGGTGAGGGTGAACACGCCCGTGCCGGTGACCATGCCCACGTGGCGCACACCCATGGCCTTGCGAGGCTCCCAGCGGGTGATCTCCATGCGATCGGTGAGGCGGAAGGGGCCCACCTTGGTGTCGCAGTCGAACGTGGTCCCCACCCCCGACGTGCGCGACGACGTGAAGTGGATGGCCACGGCGTCCTCCATCCACTCGACGTGGTCACCGACGTGGCGCACCACCTCCCACACCTCTCTCGGGGTGGCGTCGATGGTGGTGCTCACGCGGATGCCGGCCATGGCCGCATGCTAGGGAGCGGTGGAGGTCGAGGACGGACCCGGCGCCGACGATCCCCTTCAGGCGCCCCGGAGCTGGGCGGCGGCCCGTTCGGGGGCGACGATGTTGATGAGCACGCCGGTGCCCGCCTCGAAGCCGGCCACGCTGGTGAGGCGGGGCAGCACGTGCACGTGCCAGTGGAAGAGCCCCTCGCCCTGGTGGGGAGCGGAGTGGAACACCAGGTTGTAGGCCACGTCCCCCACCAGGCGTTGCAGTGCGGCGAGGCAGTCGCGCACGGCCCGCCCCACGGCCACCAGGTCGCCCGGATCGGCCCCGGCCAGGTGGGCCTCGTGGCGGCGGGGCACGACGAGCATCTCGTAGGGGGTGGCGCTCCAGTAGGGGCACAGCACCACGACCTTGTCGTCGGCGGAGACCACCCGCCGCCCCTCGTCGCGCTCGGTGGTGTCGGTGGCGCACAGCACGCAGTCGCCGTGGCGGTGGTCGAAGCCGGTGAAGCCCCGGCACTCGGCGCTGAGCTCCTCGGGCACGAACGGTATGCCGAGCAACTGGCCGTGGGGGTGCTCCAGGGACGCGCCCGCCTCGCGGCCGTGGTTGACGATGACCTGCGTGTAGCGCACCGACGACTGGCGGGCGTGGTCCTCGAGGCGATCGCGGATGGCGGCCATGGTGAGCCCGACCTGCTTGTCGTCGAGGCCGGACCAGCTGGCCCGGTGGTCGGGCGAGAACACCAGCACCTCGTGGATGCCGGTGGCGGGCGCCTGGGCGTGGAGAGGGCCGAGGTGGTCGACACTGAAAGGCCCGCGCCCGTCGAAGGCGGGGTAGAGGTTGGGGACCACCCGCACCAACCAACGCCCGTCGCGGGCGTAGGTCTCCAGCGCCGGCGGGGTCTCCTCCTCGTGTCCCGGGCAGAAGGGGCACGGGCGGTCCGACGGCTCCACGTCGAGCCACCGCGGCGCGAAGTCGCCGGGACGCGACGCTCGTTCCACCGCGATGGCCACCCAGCGGTCGGTGAGCGGGTTGAGGCGCAGCTGGCTCACGGTGTGGGGGCCCTCCGGTAGACGCTCACGTGGGTGTCGCAGGACGCGTCGAAGGCCCGGCCGTCCCAGCCGCCCCAGCGCTCGGTGCGGACCAGGCCGGCGGCGGCGGCCGCCTCGTCGAGCTGTTCGGGCGTGAGGTAGCGGACGCGCCACGGGCGCAGCCGCACGCCGTCCTCGGTGAGCTCGACGTGCTGGCCCTGGATCACCTGGGCGGCGGCGTCGTGCTCGGTGGCGGTGAGCACCACGGCGTCGGCGCGGACGGTTCGCACATCGAGCGAGGTCCGGGGCACGTCCTCGTCGGTGGGGACGAAGGCCTCGACGGCGAGCGCGCCGCCGGGGGCGAGCAGGCGGGCGCACTGGTGGAGGCAGCGACGTTGGGCGTCGTCGGTGGTGAGGTTGAAGAAGGTGTTGTAGGCGGCGAACACGAGGGCGAAGGCACCGATGGCGTCGGGTCCCAGGCGGGTGGGCGTCGCCTCGTGCTCGCCGGGAGCCAGGTCGTGGGCCGCCTCGACGAGCAGGTCGCCCATGTCGGCCAGGAGCGGATGGACGCGGACCCCTCCGGGCTTGGCCGCCAGACGATCGAGCATCGCCTTCGAGGCGTCGACTCCGATCACCGTGAGCCCTGTGGCGGCCAGGGGGATGGCGAGGCGCCCGGTGCCCACGCCGAGCTCGAGGACCGGGCCCGTCCCCGCCAGCGCCGCCAGCGCGTCCACCGCGGTGTCGGTGTCGAAGGCCTCCCCGTACCAGTCGTCGTAGACGTCGGCGAAGGCATCGCCGTACTGCGCGGGCTCGTGCACCGCCCCAGTCTGACGCGTGCCGATGGGTGAGCCCGCGACGCGGGCCGTAGCCTGGCAGGGTCATGCCCGCCGCCCACCAGAGCGCCTACCTCGACCACGCCGCCACCACGCCGATGCGGCCGGAGGCGGTCGAGGCCATGCTGCCGTTCCTCACCGTGCGCTACGCCAACCCGAGCGGCGCCCACCGCATGGCGCGCGACGCCCGGCGAGCCCTCGACGAGGCCCGCGACGAGTGGGCCGAGATGCTGGGCTGCGCTCCCGGCGAGGTGGTGTTCACCAGCGGGGGCACCGAGTCCGACAACCTCGCCGTGTTCGGCGCCGCCCGCCGTCCCGACGACCCGGCGGCCGAGCTCACCGCCCACGCCGGGCTGGTGGTGTGCTCGGCGATAGAGCACCACGCCGTGCTCGATCCCACCCTGGCCCTCGGGGGCCGCACCGTCGCCGTCGATCGCACCGGACGCCTCGACCTCGACGACCTCGCCGCCGTGCTCGACCAGGAGGCCCGGCGCCACGATGCCGGCGAGGGTCCCGGCGTGCGCCTCGTGTCGGTGATGTTCGCCAACAACGAGACCGGCGCCGTGCAGCCCGTCGGTGAGGTGGCCGAGGTCGTCCGCCGCCATGCCCCGCACGCGGCCCTGCACACCGACGCCGTCCAGGGCTTCTGCCTGGCCGACCTCTCCGTCGCGGCCGCTGCCGCCGACCTGGTCAGCTTGTCGGCCCACAAGTTCGGTGGCCCCAAGGGCGTGGGCCTGCTCGTCGTGCGCCCTTCGGTCCGGCTCACCCCTCGCCAGCTGGGTGGGGGCCAGGAGCGCGGCCATCGGCCGGGCACCCAGGACGTGGCCGGCATCGTGGCCGCCACCGTCGCCGGCCGCCTCACCGCCGCCTCGCGCCCCGCCGAGGTCGAGCGCCTGACCAAGCTCCGCGACCGCCTGGTCGAGGGCCTGCTGGCCGTGCTCGACGACGCGGTCGAGACCGGGGTCGAGCGCGTCGACGGCCTCGCCGACCGATCGGGCCGGGCCCCGGGCATCGCCCACCTGTGCCTCGGCGGGGTCGAGAGCGAGGCCTTGCTGTACCTGCTCGAGCAGGCCGAGGTGTTCGCCTCGGCGGCGTCGTCGTGCTCCAGCGGGGCGATGGAGGCCTCCCACGTCCTCGGGGCCATGGGCGTCCCGTCCGAGTGGGCGGCGGGGTCGCTGCGGCTCTCGCTCGGCTGGGCCAGCACCGACGCCGAGGTCGACCACGCCCTGGCCGCCATCCCCCCGGCGGTGCACCAGCTGCGCCGCTTCACCCTCTGACCGCCGTGGCCGTCCTCGTCGCCATGTCCGGGGGAGTGGACTCGTCGGTCGCCGCCGCGGTGCTGCGCGACGCCGGTCACGACGTCGTGGGCGTCACCCTGAAGCTCTGGGGCGGCGAGAGCGACTCCGGCTGCTGCTCGGTCAGCGACGTCGACGACGCCCGGCGGGTGGCCCAGCAGCTCGACATCGAGCACCTGGTGTTCAACTTCGGCGACGACTTCACCCGCCACGTGGTCGGTCCCTACGTGGCCGACCACGATGCCGGCCTCACCCCCAACCCCTGCATCGAGTGCAACCGCCACCTCAAGTTCGACCGCCTGCTGGGGCGGGCCCGTGCGCTCGGCTTCGACGCCGTGGCCACCGGCCACCACGCTCGCATCGTCGACGCGGGAGCGGGCGGGTCGCCCCGGCTGGCCCGGGGTGCCGACGCCGCCAAGGACCAGAGCTACGTCCTCCACGTCCTCCACGGCGCCCAGCTGGCCGAGGTGCAGTTCCCCATCGGGGCCATGACCAAGGCCGAGGTGCGGCAGCGGGCCGAGGAGCTGGGCCTGCGCACCGCCGGCAAGCCCGACAGCCAGGACGTCTGCTTCATCACCCGCAAAGACGGTGGCCGTCGCGCCTTTCTCGGGTCCCGGCTGGCGCTGCGCCCGGGCCGCCTCGTCGATGACGAGGGCCGGGCCGTCGGCGAGGTCGAGGCCGTGCAACTCGTCACCGTCGGCCAGCGGCGAGGGCTCGGCGTCGCCGTCGACGGCTCGCCTCGCTACGCGGTCGACGTCGACGTCGAGACGTCGACTGTGCGGGTGGGCACCGCCGCGGAGCTGGCGACGCCGTTCGAGGCGATCGGTGGGGTCGGGTGGGTCGACGAGGCGGCCCGGGTCGACGTGCTCGCCGGTCGCGTCGACCCGCTCACCGCCCAGTGCAGCGCCCACGGGGCCCCGATCGAGGTGGCGTCGGTGGTCGAGGACGAGCGCGGCGCGCTGACGGTGACATGGGTGGAGGCGCAGCGGCGGATGGCCCCCGGCCAGAGCCTGGTGCTCTACGACGGCGACGTCGTCCTGGCCGGCGGCACCGTCACCCGGACCTGAGCCCGGCGTCGGATCAGCCCACCGGGACCCGGCGCCGGGCCGCCTCTCGGAGCACGGCCGTGGATCGTGACGGGGTGAAGGTGACGGCCTCCACCCGCAGTGGGGTGGTGGAGCGCTCGCCGCGGGCTGGCCGGGGCGGCACCGGGACGATGACCTCGGGCTCGGTGAACTCCAGTTGGAGGGCCAGGCCCAGCGCTCCGGCGGTGAGGTCCAGGGCCGCGTTCTCCGCCGGCGCCGGCCCGAGGTGGGCGATGCGGTGACGCCGGGCGAGGAGGGCGTCGGTGAGGACCGTCGTGTCGACCAGCACCATGCCGGCCGGCACGAACACCACCCAGCGGCGGGCCAACTGGTGCAGGGAGCGCACGCCGAGCGCGGCGACGGCCCAGCCCACGGCGATCAACACGGCGCCGAGCACCCACTGCTCGGCGGCCAGCAGGAGAGGGCCTGCCACCGCGCCGGCCACGACCAGCGCCCAGACCAGCTCGATCGGCCCGAGCACCAACGGCCCGGGGGGGCGGAGGGGGAGACGGCGCTCCTCGCCGTACGCGGACCCGTTCACGAACTCCTCGCCGACGGGGGCGGAGAGGGCCACGACGGCGCTCAACGTGGTGATGCCGAGGGCGACGGCCTCGGGGGCACCGGCGCCGTCGGGGACGACGAGCGCGGCCCAGCCCGCCGCCACCACCGAGGCGGGCACCGTGATGCGCACCAGCGTGAGCGACACCGTCCGGGGGACGAGCGTCGCCACCAGCGCCACGGCCCACAGGGCCCACAGGCCGAGGCTGGCGGTGACCTGGATCGGCCGGCTCCGGGGGTCGAGCGCGTCGGCGAACGAGGGGCCGGCGAGGAAGGGCAGGGTGAGCCAGAGCAGGGGCAGGCCCCAACGGCGCGCGAGGGGGGCGAGTCCGTCCATCCCGTCGAGATTTGCCGAGGTGGTGCCCCGCTGGCTATTCCAGTGGGGTGCCCGCGGTCGACGACCGGGGGGTGAGGGGCGTCGGGGGGCGGCCCGGAGAGGTGGTCACGTGGTGGCGATCGTGCTGCAGTGCAGGCGGACGAACCGGCGCGTCCCGAGCCCGGGCGGGGGCACGTGACGCTCTCGCCCAACCCTGCGGTGCGCCTGCCCGTCGGTCTGGCCACCGGCATCGGCTGCCTGCCCCACGTCGATCCCGGCGACGCGGTGGAGTTCGTGCTGCGCCACACGCCCACCCTGCCGGCTGCGCCCAGCCTTCCCGCCCGTTCCCGACGTGAATCCATGATCGCCCGCGCCGCCACCGGGGTGGCGGGGGTGACCGTCGGCGACGACGGCAGCCTCGACCTCGACCATCGGGCGCTCGATCCCGAGGCACCCATCGCCCCCGGCTTCGACACCGACGCCTACACGAGCATGCGGGCCTTCCTCACCGCCGTGGCCGACCGCACCGGCCCGGTGAAGTTCTCCCTCACCGGGCCCGTCACCCTGGGCGTGGCCCTGCACGCCGCCGGGGTGGAGGCGCCGCTGGCTTTCCGCATCGCCGGCCGCGTCGTGCGCCAGCGGGCCCGGGCGCTCACCGACGAGGTGCTCCAGCGGGTGCCCCAGGCTCAGCTCGTGGTGTTCGTCGACGAGCCCGGCCTGGTGCAGCTCACCGAGCCGGGCTTCCCGATCGGACCCAACGACGGCATCGACCTGGTCTCGGGCGCCCTGGCTGCGCTCGAGCCGCTGGCCATCACCGGCCTGCACTGCTGCGGCCCGGCGGACTGGCGGTTGGCCCTGGCCGCCGGGCCGCGGATCCTGTCGTTGCCGGTGGGCGCCGGGGCCGAGCGCCACGCCGGCGTCCTCGGAGACTTCCTCGACGACGGCGGCTGGTTGGCCTGGGGGGCGGTGCCGGTCGACGGCCCCGTGGGGCCCACCGTCGACCGATTGTGGCGGCGCCTGTCCGACGAGTTCGGCGAGCTCGCTGCGGGCGGCTGCGACCCTGCGCTGCTGCGGACCCACGCCATGATCACCCCGGTGTGCGGGCTGCCCCACCACGGCATCACCCAGGCCGAGCACGTGATGACGCTGGCCAACGGCCTGGCCACCCTGCTCCACGGCCAGGCCATCGGCCTGCGGCTGTCGGTGGGCGCCTGAGGCCCCTCGTGGGCCGACGCCGCCGGGGCGCGCCCCGTTCCGGTCGGGTGGTCGGGATCGCCTGTCGTCGGCCGTCGGTAGTGTCGCACCCGTGAGCGAGGTCGATCCTGCGGAACGAGTCGAGGAGTTGCGCCGGCTGGTCCGCCACCACAACCAGCGCTACCACGAGCTCGACGCCCCCGAGATCCCCGACGCCGACTACGACGCCCTGCTGCGCGAGCTGCTCGCCCTCGAAGAGCGCTTCCCCGACCTGGTCACCCCCGACTCGCCCACCCGCACCGTGGGCTCGGCCCCGAGCGCCACCTTCGCCCCGGTCGAGCACCGCGTGCCGATGATGAGCCTCGACAACGCCTTCACCGCCCCGGAGCTCCAGGCCTGGGGTGGCCGCCTCGAGCGCCGCCTGGCCGAGCTGGGCGAGAGCACGCGGGCCGTCGGCCTGGTCGGGGAGCTCAAGATCGACGGGCTCGCCATCTCGCTGCGCTACGAGGGCGGCCGCATGGTCCAGGCCGCCACCCGCGGCGACGGCCGCACCGGCGAGGACGTCACCGCCAACGTGGCCACCATCGACGTGCTGCCCGACGTCCTGGCCTCGGGTGCGCCCGAGGTTCTCGAGGTCCGTGGCGAGGTGTACATGCCCATCGGCGTCTTCGAGGCCCTCAACGCCGCCCAGGTCGAGGCGGGTGACCGCACCTACGCCAACCCGCGCAACACCGCGGCCGGGTCGTTGCGCCAGAAGGATCCGTCGGTCACCGCCCGACGCGGGTTGGCCTTCTGGAGCTATCAGCTGGGCGAGGTCGTCGGCGGGCCCGCCTTCGCCCGCCACTCCGAGACGCTCGAGTTCCTCGCCGACCTCGGCTTCCCGGTCAACCCCGAGGTGCGCGTCCTCGAATCGCTCGGCGCCGTCTACGACCACGCCCAGCACTGGCAGGCCCACCGCCACGACCTCGACTACGAGATCGACGGCCTGGTGGTCAAGGTCGACGACCTGGCCCTGCAGCGCGAGCTGGGGTTCACCTCCCGGGCCCCGCGCTGGGCCATCGCCTACAAGTTCCCGCCCGAGGAGCGCACCACCCGCCTGCGTCGCATCATGGTGTCCATCGGTCGCACCGGGCGGGCCACGCCCTTCGCCGAGCTCGAACCCGTGGTGGTGGCCGGCTCCACCGTCGGGCTGGCCACCCTGCACAACCAGGACCAGGTCCGGGCCAAGGACGTACGGCCCGGCGACGTCGTCATCGTGCGCAAGGCCGGCGACGTCATCCCCGAGGTCGTGGGGCCCGTCCTCGCCGAGCGCCCCGAGGGGCTCGAACCCTGGGAGTTCCCCACCGACTGCCCGGTGTGCGGCCAACCGCTGGTGCGCCCCGAGGGCGAGGCCGACACCCGCTGTGTCAACGTGTCGTGCCCGGCTCGGGTGGCGGGCAGCATCGAGCACTTCGCCTCCCGCGGGGCCATGGACATCGAGGGCCTCGGCGAGCAGCGCGTCCGGCTCTTCCTCGAGCTCGGCCTGCTCCACGACATCGCCGGCATCTACCACCTCGACCGCGACGCCCTGCTCGGGCTCGAGGGCTTCGGCGAGACGTCGGTCGACAACCTCCTGCGGGCCATCGAGGACTCCAAGGCCCGCCCGTTGCCGCACCTGCTGGTCGGGCTCAACATCCGTCATCTCGGCCCGGCCGGGGCCCAGGCCCTGTCGCGGCGCTTCGGCCACATCGACCGCATCGAGGAGGCCGACGTCGACGAGCTGGCCGCGGTCGACGGCGTGGGGCCCACCATCGCCGAGGCCGTGCGCGAATGGTTCGGCGACGAACGCAACCGGACCCTCGTCCAGGAGCTGCGCGACGCCGGGCTGACCATGGAGGGGCCCGCCGCCCCCCAGGTCGAGCAGAACCTGGTCGGTCGATCCGTCGTGGTCACCGGCACCCTCGACCGCTTCACCCGCGACGAGGCCGCCGAGGCCATCAAGGCCCGGGGCGGCAAGTCCCCCGGCAGCGTGTCCAAGAAGACCACGGCGGTCGTGGTCGGCGCCGACCCGGGCGCCTCCAAGCGCACCAGAGCCGAGGAGCTCGGCGTCCCCGTCCTCGACGAGGCCGGCTTCGAGCACCTGCTGGCCACCGGTGAGCTCCCCGGTGCCGAGGGTGACACCGAGGTCCCGTCCAGCGACTAGAACACGTCAGGCGCCGCCAACCGGGCGGCGACAGACGTCGATCGCAGGGGGACGTGGTGACCATCAAGGCCGTGGTGTTCGACTTCGGGGGCGTCTACACGGGCTCGCCCTTCACCGGGGTGCACGGGTGGCACGTCGAGCGAGGCCTCGATCCCGCGGTCGGCCTGCGAGCGGTCTTCGGCCCCTACGACCAGGACACCGACCACCCGTGGCACCGGCTCGAGCGGGGCGAGGTGGCCATCGCCGCGGCGGCGGAGCAGATCAAGGCAGTCGCCGCCGAGGAGGGCCTCGACATCGACTTGTTCGACCTGCTGTCGTCCATGGGCGGTGGGGGAGGCGTGCGCCAGGACGTCATCGACCTCACCCTCGGCCTGCGGTCGCGCGGCTACCGCACCGCCCTCATCACCAACAACGTGGCGGAGTTCGCCGACGGTTGGCGAGCCATGATCCCCGTCGACGACCTCTTCGAGTTCGTCGTCGACTCGAGCCAGGTGGGGATGCGCAAGCCCGATCCGCGGATCTTCCAGATGGCGCTCGATCAGCTCGGCGTGGCAGCCGACGAGGCGGTCTTCCTCGACGACGCCCGGGGCAACGTCGAGGCCGCCCGGGCGCTGGGCATGCACGCCATCTTGGTGGACGACGACCACCTGCCGGCGCTCGACGAGCTGCAACGGCTCCTCGACGCCGAGGGCCCCGCCCCCACCTGAGGCCCGCTGCCGGCTGCTCGCCGCCGGATCACACCACCGTGAAGCACCACGCCCGGCTGCTCGACTGGCCGGGGCCGGTCTCCGAGCGCCAGAACGTGGCGATGATGCAGTTGCGTCCGGCCGGCCACGACTCGAAGGTCTGGCCCGGGCCAGGCTGGTAGAAGACCTGGTTCAGCTCCGGCACGAGCATGACCTCGTCATCGGGCAGCGGGTCCCCGTTGAGGGCCAGGCTCCCCTCGTAGCCGGGGGCCAGATCGATGCCGATGCGGTCCTGTTGCAGGATCTGGGCCTCTTCGGTCGGATAGAGCTGCTCGATGGCCGAGCTCTGCCCGGTGCCACCGTCCTCGGCCGCCAGCTGGTACACGAAGTAGAGGGCCACGGCGGCGACCGCGACGAGCGCGACGTAGCCGGCGTGACGGGGTTGGAGGCGTCGGGGCGGGCGGGCGGCCCCCGAGGTGGTCGTCGACGCAGCGGGATCGGTCATGGGCCCCAGTGTGCCCGCCGATCGGCGGGCGAGTGCCATCGGGCCGAGGTGGAGCGGGAGGGGTCGCCGAATTGCACGCGTGTAACCAGTAGCCTCGGGGAGTGGCAATTTCCCGCGTGAGCGACCGTGTGGGTCAGGTCCTCGGTGGGCGCTATCGCCTGCTCGGTCCCATCGGGACCGGGGCGTCCGCGACCGTCTACCTGGCCGATGACGTGGTCCTTCGCCGCCGTGTGGCGGTGAAGGTCCTGCATGCGGCGTTGGCCGACGACGCCGCCTTCCTCAAGCGCTTCCAGGCCGAGGCCCAGGCGGCGGCGGCACTGAACCACCCCCACGTCATGGGCGTGCACGACTGGGGCCAGGGCGACGTGCCCTACCTGGTCACCGAGCTGCTCGGCGGGGGGAGCCTGCGGGCGATGCTCGACCTGGGCCACCACCTCGACCCGTCCCAGGTCCGCGACGTGGGCATCGAGGCCGCCCGAGGTCTCGACTACGCCCACCGGCGGGGCTTCGTGCACCGCGACATCAAGCCCGCCAACCTGCTTTTCGACGACGAGGGTCGCCTGCGCATCGCCGACTTCGGCCTGGCCCGGGCCCTGGCCGAGGCCGCCTGGACCGAGCCGATGGGAGCGGTGCTGGGCACGGCCCGGTACGCGTCCCCCGAGCAGGCCCAGGGTCGTCCCCTCGACGGGCGCAGCGACGTCTACTCCCTCGCCTTGGTGCTGGTGGAGGCCCTCACCGGTGAGGTCCCCTTCACCGCCGACACCACGCTCGGCACCCTCATGGCCCGAGTCGGGCACCCCCTGCCGATCCCCGAGCAGGCCGGGCCCCTGACCGCCGCCTTGGCCGCCGCCGGAAACGACGATCCCGCCGAACGGCCCGATGCCGGCAGCTTCGCCACCCTCTTGATGGCCGCCGGCGACCTGGGCCCGGCGTCGCCGCTGCCGTTGGCCGGCACGGCCACCATCGACCCGGACGCCTTCGAGCCACGCGAGCCCACCACGCTCTTCGTGTCCGAACGTCAGCTGCGCGCCGAGCTCGATCCCGAGATCATGGCCGCACCACCGGGCACGACGACCAACGGCCTCACCATCGTGCACGAGGGCATCGAGGTGGTGCAGCCCGAGACGGTGCGCGTCGACCGCGACCCACCCGCCGACGACGAACCGCGGAGCCGGGCCGAGCGACGGCGTCGGCGCAAGGAGGAGCAGCGAGCCCAGAAGGCCGACGCCGAGGCCCTGGCCCTGGCCGGGGCGGGCGTCGACGACGGGCCCCCGCCCATCGGCGACGGCGCCGGAGAACCGCCGCGTCGCCGTCGGCGGGCCCGCTACGTCGTGGCTGCGCTCGTGGTGCTGGCCCTGTTGGGCGGCGGCTCGGCCGCGGCCTGGTACAGCACGCGGCCGGCCACGTTCGTGCTGCCCAGCTACGTCGGCGGCCCCGTCGACGCCGCGCTGGCCGAGCTGGCCGAGCACGACCTGGTCGTCGAGCAACGCCAGGAGTTCGACGATGTCGAGGCCGAGGGCACCGTCATCGGGCAGGACCCGGGCGCGGGCGTCGAGCTCGAGGAGGGCGAGGCGGTCGCCCTGGTCGTCTCGAGGGGTCCGCCTCCGGTGGCCGTCCCCCCGGCCGACCAGATCGGCGGCAAGTCCCTCCAGCAGGTCACCGACGAGCTGGCCGCCATCGGCCTCACCGTGGGCGAGGTCACCCGCACCTACGACGAGAACTGGGACTACGACACGGTGCTGGGCCTGGCCGAAGGCACCCCGGCCGAGCTCCCCAGGGGCGGGGCGGTGGCGTTGACCGTCAGCGACGGCCCCTTCCCGCGCACCGTCCCGGCCGGGTTGGTCGGCGGCACCTACGACGCCGCCGTGGCCGCGCTCGAGGCCGAGGCCCTGGTGCCCGAGAAGGTCGAGCAGTTCGACGACGAGGCGGCGGTGGGCACCGTGCTCTCTCTCGACCCCCAGGGCGGGGCCACCGTCGAGCGCGGGAGCAGCGTCACCGTCGTGGTGTCCAAGGGGCCCGAGCTCGTCACCATCCCGTCGTCGATCGTGGGCATGACGATCCTCGAGGCCTCCACCGCCCTGCAGAACCTGGGCCTCTACGTCGGGGGCATCCAGGGCTCGCCGCTCAGTCCCGTCACCGGCAGCGATCCCGCCGTCGGCCAGGCCGTCCGCAAGGAGACCTCGGTCAGCCTCACCACCCGCTGACCGGGTCGGCGACCACCGGAAGGCGGCCCGAGGTGGCCGGATAGGCTGACGGCCGTGCCCGTGTCCGACCAGAACCCGTCGGCCTCCGGCGGGTCGGCCCGGCCGGCTACCGGTGCGACCAGAGCCGACGAGTCCACCGACGAGCTCGAGATCGGCCTGGAGCCACCTGGCGCCGAGGACATCGCGGTGCTGCCGTGGAGCCTGATGCTGCGCCGGCGGGTCGAGGGCCGGATCGGCCGCAGCTCCCGCGGCCCGTGGATCGTGCTGGCCGCCTCGCTGCTCGGGGTGTTCACCGCCAGCTTCACCATCACCGTGCTCACGGTGTCGCTGCCCGAGATCGCCGACGACCTGGGGTCGACCGCCAGCGTGCTGACCTGGGCCATCACCGGCCCCAGCCTGGCCATGGCCGTGCTCGGTCCCATCGCCGGCAAGCTCTCGGATCGTCTCGGCGCCCGGCCCGTCTACCTGGTGAGCATGATCGGGGTGGTGGTCTTCTCGGCCGCCGCGGTCGTGGCCTGGGACGCCTACTCGTTGATCGTCTTCCGGTTCCTGGGCGCGGCCACCGGGGCGGCCGCCGGCCCGTCGGCCCTGGCCATGATCAACCGCAGCTTCCCCCCGGCCCGCCGGGCCCAGGCCATGGGCTACTGGTCGTTGGTCGTCGCCGGGGCCCCGGTGCTCGGGGTGGTCATCGGTGGCCCCCTCGTCGACGGCTACGGGTGGCGCTGGATCTTCGTGCTGCAGACTCCGGTGGCCATCGCCGCCCTCGTCATCGGGTTCCTCGTCCTGCCCGACACGGAGCGAGGCGAGCGGGTGCGCTTCGACGTCCTCGGCTCGGTGCTGCTGGCCCTCGGCGTGGGCTCGCTGCTGCTCGCGCTCAACCGCGGGCCCGAGAGCGGCTGGACGAGCCCCCTGGTGCTCGGCGGCTTCCTCGTCACCCCGTTGCTGCTGTGGTGGTTCGTGCGCACCGAGAACCGCGTCGCCCACCCGCTGCTGCCCATGCGGTACTTCCGGCACCGCAACTTCTCGTTCCCGTTCGCGACCTTGTTCCTCGCCAACTTCACCTACATGGGCGGCTTCATCCTCACCCCGCTGCTGCTCAGCGACCTGCTCGACTTCAGCACCACCAAGACCGGCTTGGCGTCCATCGTGCGTCCGGCGGCCTACTCGATCGTCGGGCCCATCGCCGGCTACCTGGCCGTGAAGTGGGGGGAGCGCACCATCGGGGTCGCGGGGGGATTGTTCCTCGCCGCCTCCATGATGGGCATGGCGGCCGTGGGCACCGGCACCGGCCTGTGGTGGATCGAGATCTCCCTCGCCCTGTCGGGGGTGGGCATGGGCGCGGTGGCCCCGTCGATGATCGCCAGCGTGGCCAACACCGTCGACAGCGGCGACCTCGGCGTGGCCAGCGCCGCGTCGCAGACCACGTCACAGATCGGCGCGGTGGCCGGCATGCAGATCCTGCTCACCGTGCAGGCCGCCACCGTGGCCACCCAGGGCGATCGCTCCTACGCCACCGCCTACCTGGTGGGCACCGCGGTGGCCATGGGGGCGGCGGTCACCGCCTTCTTCGTGCGGCGTACCGACTTCGGCGCGCCCGAGCCGACCGGGCGCACCGCCGACGCCGGCACCTGACCGGCCCCTGACCGGCACCGACCGGCCCCACCGCCCCCGACGCTGACCCACCCTGCGCACCCGTGCCCGGCAAACCTGTCGGGAAAGGGCGTCATCTGTCGGCGCACTTTTTCGACAGGTTCGCGGTGTGGGTCAGGAGCGGGTCATGTCCTTGACCGCCTCGGCGATGGCCACGGCGTTGGGATCCGGGGTGATGGCCTGGGCCTGCAGGGCCATGAGCTTGGTGATGTCGCCCTGCACCTTGACCTTGCCGGCCATGAAGGCCTGCATGGCCACGGCGAGGTCCTGCTCGACGAAGATGGCCTTGGCGGTGTCGTACTCGACGGTCACGGTGAGGTCCGGTGTGTCGAGGTGGCCCTCCTCGACGAGCAGCTCACCCTTGGAGGTGTCGACGTGGCCCTTCATGTCGCCACCGTCGAAGGGGGTCTGGATGACCACGACGTTCATCTTCATGGTCACCGGCGGTTCGCCCTCGGGTTCGGGCATCTCCTCGCGGAGGCGGCGCACCTGCGCCAGCCACTCCTCGCTGAGGAACTCGTACTGCTCGGCCACGGGGCCCTCCTGGGACGTCCAGACGCTCGACGCCGATGACCCTATCGGGACCACGCGACGGCCCACGTAGCATGAAGCGCCTATGCCCGAACGCCTGACCCGTGACGACGTGGCCCATGTGGCCCACCTCGCCCGACTGTCGCTCAGCGACACCGAGCTCGACACCTACACCGACCAGTTGGGGGCCGTGCTCGACCACGCCGCCGACGTCGCCGCCCTCGACCTGGCCGACGTCGCCCCGACCGCCCACCCGCTCCCGCTCGCCAACGTGCTGCGCGACGACGTCGTCGACGCCTGCGTCGACCGCGACGAGGTGCTGGGTCAGGCCCCCTCCGTCGAGGACGGGCGCTTCCGGGTCCCGGCCATCCTGGGGGAGGAGCCGTGAGCGAGCTCCCCGCCACCGCCGCCGGCATCGCCGCCGGTGTGCGCGCCGGGCAGGTGTCGGCCCGGGCCGTCGTCGACGCCCACCTCGCCACCATCGACGCGACCGAGGGCGAGGTCCACGCCTTCAACCTGGTCCTGGCCGACGAGGCCCGCGCCGCGGCCGACGTCATCGACCAGCGGGTGGCCGCCGGCGAGGACCCGGGGCCCCTGGCCGGCGTCCCGGTCGCCCTCAAGGACAACCTCTGCACCCGAGGGCTGCCCACCACCTGCTCCAGCCGCATCCTCGAGGGCTGGCGCCCGCCCTACGACGCCACCGTCGTGGCGCGCCTGGCGGCCACGGGCGCGGTGGCGATCGGCAAGACCAACCTCGACGAGTTCGCCATGGGCTCGTCCACCGAGAACTCGGCCTTCGGCCCCACCCGCAACCCGCGCGACACCGACCGGGTCCCCGGCGGGTCATCGGGCGGTTCGGCCGCCGCCGTGGCCGCCGGCTTCGCCCCGGTGTCGCTCGGCTCGGACACCGGGGGTTCCATCCGCCAACCGGCTGCCCTCTGCGGCGTGGTCGGTGTGAAGCCCACCTACGGCCTGGTCAGCCGCTACGGGCTGGTGGCCTTCGCCTCCTCGCTCGACCAGATCGGTCCGTTCTCCACCACCGTCGCCGACGCCGCGCTGCTGCTCGACGCCATCGGCGGCCACGACCCCCGCGACTCCACCTCCATCGACCGGCCCTACCAGCCCGTCGGGCCGGTCCTCGACCAGGGCGTGGCGGGTCTCAGGGTGGGCCTCGTCACCGAGCTCATGGGCGACGGCATCGCCCCCGACGTGGCTGCTCGGGTGCGAGAGGCCGCCGAGGCCCTGGCCGCCGCCGGCGCCGAGATCGTCGAGGTGTCGGTCCCGGCCGTCACCTACGGCCTGTCGGCCTACTACCTCATCGCCCCGGCCGAGGCGTCGAGCAACCTGGCCCGCTACGACGGCGTGCGCTACGGCCTCCGGGTCGACGCCCCCACCACCGCCGAGATGAACGCCGCCACCCGTACCGCCGGGTTCGGCGACGAGGTGAAGCGCCGCATCATGCTCGGCACCTACGCCTTGTCCGCCGGCTACTACGACGCCTACTACGGCAAGGCCCTCAAGGTCCGCACCCTCATCGTGCGCGACTTCGACGCCGCCTACGAGCAGGCCGACCTCTTGTTGTCCCCCACCTCGCCCACCACGGCGTTCCGCTTCGGCGACAAGACCGACGACCCGCTCGCCATGTACCTCAACGACGTGTGCACCATTCCGTCCAACCTCGCCGGTCACCCGGCCATGAGCGTGCCCTACGGCCCCGGCGCCGACGGCATGCCCGTGGGGGTCCAACTGCTGGCTCCGGCGCTGGGCGAACCCACCATGTTCCGGGCCGCGGCCGTGCTCGAAGCGGCCGCGCCGAGCCTCGAGGAGTTGGCCCGATGAGCCCGATCGAGAACCTCACCCACGAGCCCATCGAGGGCGAGCACTTCACCATCGACAGCGAGGCCACCGGGGCCACCTGGGAGATCGTGGTGGGCCTCGAGGTCCACTGCGAGCTGGCCACCGCCACCAAGCTCTTCTGCGGGTGCCCCAACCACTTCGGGTCCGAGCCCAACACCAACGTCTGCCCGGTCTGCCTGGGGCTCCCGGGGTCGTTGCCCGTGCTCAACCGCCAGGTGGTGGAGCTGGCCATGCGCCTCGGACGGGCGCTGCACTGCGAGGTCGAGCCGTCGGTCTTCGCCCGCAAGAACTACTTCTATCCGGACATGCCGAAGGACTACCAGGTCAGCCAGTACGACCGGCCCATCAACGTCGACGGCTGGCTCGACCTCCCCGACGGCACCCGCGTCGGCATCGAACGGGCCCACATCGAAGAGGACACCGGCAAGAACACCCACGCCGGGGGCAGTGGGCGCATCCACGGCGCCGACTACTCCCTCGTCGACTACAACCGCGCCGGGGTGCCGCTGGTCGAGATCGTGGGCCGACCCCACATCCGCCACCCCGAGCAGGCCAAGGCCTACATCGACGAGCTACGGGCCATCCTGCTGGCCACCGGCGCCTCCGACGCCAAGATGGAGGAGGGGTCGCTGCGCGTCGACGCCAACGTCAGCGTGCGTCACGTGGGCGACGCCGAGCTCGGCACCCGCTGCGAGATCAAGAACCTCAACTCGCTGCGCTCGCTCGGGCGGGCCATCGAGTACGAGGCCCGCCGCCAGGTCGACCTGCTCGAGACCGGTGAGCGCATCCGCCAGGAGACCCGCCACTGGGACGAGGGCGCAGGCCGCACCCGTCCCGGGCGGTCCAAGGAGGAAGCCGAGGACTACCGGTACTTCCAGGAACCGGACCTCGTGCCCCTCGACCCCGGCCGGGAGTGGGTCGACGCCATCGACGCCGCCCTCCCCGTGCTCCCGGCCGAGCGCCGGGCCCGCCTGGCCGCCGCGGCCGGGGTGGCACCGGCCGAAGCCGCCATCGCGGTGGCCCGCGACCTCGACGCTCTGGCCCTGTCCGCCATCGACGCCGGCGGCGAGCCGGCCCGGGTGCTCACCCACGTCGAGCACAACCTGGCCGTCGAGGGGGCCGAAGGGCTCGATCCGTCCCACCTCGCCGCCCTCATCGCCCTCGAGCTCGACGGCAAGCTCACCGCCACCCAGGCCAAGGCCGTGTTGGCCGAGATGGTCACCAGCGGCGAGCCGCCCGACGCCATCGCCGCGGCCAAGGGCTTCGAGGCCATGGACACCTCGGCGCTCGAGGCCGTGCTCGACGAGATCATCGCCGCCAACGCCGAGGCCTGGTCGGACTACTGCGAGGGCGACGACAAGAAGCGGGGCAAGCTCACCGGCTTCTTCGTCGGCAACGTGATGAAGGCCACCAAGGGCCAGGCCGACGGCAAGATCGTCACCGCCCTCCTGGAGCAGCGCCGCGTCGGCGCCTGAGCGCGCACGTCTCACCCCCCGACCTCCCGGCGGGTCCTGTCCCGGACCAGAACCTGACGTGCTCAGTCGCTCAGAGCGGCGGCTTCGTCGAGCTCGGGCGTGGGCCGACGAACCCTTCGTCGATCGCAGGCTGCGCTCGCCGAGCCGCACTCGCTCCTGTGCGCGCGTCAGAACCGTGGTCCGGGCCACCCCCCGGGAGGCCGACGGCTGGTTGTCGCAGGGGTGTGGCGAGGAGCGGCCACGTGGTCGAAGGCTCGCTGTCGTCGTGAGTCAGATGACGTTTGCGGACAGGTGGGCGACGGGAGCGCCAGCGACCCGCCCACACCGCGTCCCGACGAGCCTGCGAGGAGGGCGCCATCAGCAGAGCCCCTTGGCGGGGAATCGGCTCGGGGGTATCGTCGGCGCATCGGCCCTCCGGGGTCCTCGAAGCCACGAGGACCCACTGGAGGTCTCGACATGTCCTCACACCACGTCGCCCGGGCGGCCCTTCTCGCTCTGCTCGCCTCGGCCTGTTCGGGCACTGCCGCGTCTGCGCCTCCGCCCGAGCCGGCGGTCGTCAGCACGTCCGCTGGGCATGAGGAGGATCGCACCGCCCAGTGCGTCGCGCTGATCCACCTGTCCCACGCCACCGCCTTTCCGGCGCTGGGCCCGGAGGCGTCGTCCTCGGCCGAGCAGGGTGAGCTCGGGGAGTGGCTCGCCGGCCTGCGCACCCAGGTTCCGCCGGGGTTCGCCGACGACCTGGCCGCCATGGAGGCGGCGGTGACGACGCAGGTCGAGGCCCTGGCCCTGCTCCACACCGCGGCGGCGTCGAGCGGCTCGTGGCCGTCGGACGCCGAGGTGGCCGGGGTCCTCGCCGAAGGGACCGAGGCCTTCGAGGCGGCTGCGGCCGAGCTCGGGGCCTGGATCGACGCCGAGTGCGGGCCGGATGTGGTGGGACCGGCCGACCTGCTGGTTCCCGGCGCGTAGTCTCTGGACGACCACGGCCCCAGCCTGGACGGAAAGTGAGCTCGACATGGCGATGACTGCGATGCGCAACAAGGTGATGGCGACCCTGCTCGCCCTGGTGATGGTGGTGGCCGTGGCCGCGTGCGGCGGTGGTGGCGACGACCCCGTCGTCGAGTCCAGCGGCAACGATTCCCCCACCACCGAGGCCACCGACGACTCGGGCAGCGACAGCGACGACGGCGGCAGCAGCGGCGACCTCGACAACGCCCTGGGCATGTTCGGCGACGACGAGTGCACCAACGTCGGGCTGGCCTACGCCACCATCAGCCTGGGCGCTCTCGGGTCGATGTTCGGTGGGGCCATGGAGGACGAAGAGCTCCAGGAGATGGAGGACGAGCTGGCCGGGCTCGGTGCCGAGATCCCCGACGAGATCGCCGACGACTTCGAGGTGATCCAGGACGCGTTCGCCGAGTTCGGTGAGGCGCTGGGCGAGGGTGGCGGCAACATCTTCGACCCGGAGTACCAGGAGAAGATGGAAGAGGCCGGTGCCGCCCTCGAGAGCGACGAGGTCACCGAGGCTCAGGCCAACATCGAGGAGTGGCTCGCCGAGAACTGCGAGGGCTTCGACGCCTCGGACTTCGGTAGCTGACCACCTCGTGACCTGACACGAGGGCCCGGGCCGAGCGCCCGGGCCCTCGTCGCGTCCGAACCCCCGTGGCGTCGGGCCCAGGGTGGGGCAGACTCCACCCATGGGGGACGTGACGCTGCGCACCATCGGCGACGACGAGCTGGGCGAGTTCGTGCGAGCCACCGACCTGGCCTTCGGGTTCGTGCCGCCGGCCGCCCACGTCGAGCTCGAGCGGGGTGTCGTGGAGTACGACCGCACCCTCGTCGCCGAGCTCGACGGGGTCTTCGTGGGCGGGGCCGCGGCGTACTCGACGGCCATGACGTTGCCGGGTGCGACCGAGGACATCGGGGCGGGACGTCCCGCCCCCACGGTGCCGGTCGCCGCAGTCACCAACGTGGGTGTGCGCCCCACCCACCACCGCCGCGGGCTGCTCACCTCGATGATGGCCCGCCAGCTGGTCGACGTCGCCGAGCGGGGCGACGCCGCCGCCGTGCTGCTGGCCTCCGAGGCCGGCATCTACCGACGCTTCGGCTACGGGGTGGCCAGCGAGCACGAGAGCCTCAGGATCGACCGGCATCAGGCGTCGACCCTGGCCGCGCCTCCCGAGCGCCACCTGCGTCTCGTCCCCCAGGCCGAGGCGGCGGCGACGCTGGCCCCCGCGTTCGACCGGTACCGCCAGCAACGCCCGGGCGAGCTCAGCCGCCGCGAGGCGTGGTGGGAGTGCCTGCTGTCCGAGACGGCCACGTGGAAGAGCTTCGGTCGGGGCTTCGTGGTCGTGGCGTCCGAGGAGCCCGACGGCTCCGCCACCGGCTACGCCCTGTACAAGGTGCACCAGCGCGGTGAGGTGGGGACCTGGGAGGCCGAGGTCTTCGAGATGGTCGCATCGGACCCCGAGACCGACGCTGCCCTGTGGCAGTACCTCACCACCCTCGACCTGGTGTCGTCCGTGGTGATCTCGCGCCGCCCGATGGACGAGCCCCACCGCCTCCGCCTCGCCGACCCGCGTGCCCTCGGCGTCACCGAGCGCCACGACGGTCTGTGGGTGCGCCCGGTCGACGTGGCCGGCCTGCTGTCGGCCCGCGGCTACGCCGGTCAGGGCCAGGTGGTCGTGCACATCGCCGATCCGTTCGGCCGCCGAACCGCCGAGCGGTCCGGCTCGGCCTGTCCCTTCGACGTCACCGGCACCTACCTGGTCCAGGCCGATGCGGCCGGCACGGCGGCGTGCACCAGGGTCGAGGCCGATCCCGACCTGTCCACCTCCGTCGCCGACCTCGGCGCGCTGTGCCTCGGCCACACCACCTGGCAGGCCCTGGTCGGGGCCGGTCTGGTCACCGAGCACCGGTCGGGCGCGATCGCGCTCGCCGACGCCTTGTTCGCGACCGGGCTCGCCCCGCACTGCACCACCCGCTTCTGAACCGGGTCAGCCGTCGTCAGCGGTGGGCGCCGGTCACCGCCCAGGCGTCGCCCCGCCAGCGGTGCCACAGCAGCACCAGCCGGGTGACCATCAGCAGCGACAACGCCGCCCACAGCCAGCCGATGCCCAGCCCCAGCAGGGCCACCGCCGCCGCGCAGGGGACGAACACGAGGGCGGCCACCCCCATGGCCCGGGCCAGGAACGCCATGTCGGCCGCGCCGATGAGCAGACCGTCGAGCACGAAGACCACGCCGTTCACCGGTTGGATCACGGCCACCCAGAGCAACACGAACCCGGCGAGGGCGACCACCTCCGGATCGGTGCTGAACAGCTGTCCCAACCACGGGTGGGCCCCGGCGACGACGACGCCCAACACCACCCCGGCGGCCAGCCCCCACCCGAGGAGGCGTCGGCCGGCGGCCCGGGCCTCGGCGACCGAGCCGGCGCCCAGGTAGCGCCCGATCATGGCCTGGCCGGCGATGGCCAGGGCATCGAGGATCAGGGCCAGCAGGGCCCAGATCTCGAAGGCGATCTGATGGGCGGCGACGTCGACGGTGCCGATGCGGGTGGCCACCGCGGTGGCCACCAGCAACGAGCCGCGCAGGGCGGCGGTGCGCCAGAACAGGTCCCGCCCCACCACCGCCAGGCGCACCACCGTTCTGGGATCGACGCCGAGCGGCACCTGGTGGCGGCGCACGGCCCGGGCCGTCCACCACACGTACACGCCGGCCGAGAGCCACTGGGCCACCACCGTCGACGCCGCCGATGCGCCGACCCCGAGATCGAGCACCACGACCCACCACAGCCCGAGGACCAGGTTCAACAGCGCGGAACCGGCCGCCACCAGCAACGGGGTGCGGGTGTCCTGCAGACCCCGCAGGTAGCCGGTGCCGGCCAGCACCATGAGCATGGCGGGCACGCCCAGCAGGCTGATGCGCAGGTACAGCTCGGCCTGGGTGCGCACGTCGCCCGTGGCCCCGAGCAGCCCGACGAGGGGCCCGGAGGCGAAGGCGGTGACGACGGCGACCGCCACGCCGAGACCCAGGGCCAGCCACAGGCCCTGCACGGCCTGGTGGGCGGCTTCGCGCTCGTCGCCGGCGCCGATGAGGCGGGCCACCGACGCCGTCGTGCCGTAGGCGAGGAAGATGAAGATGGCGTAGCCCAGCAACAAGATGCTGGTGGCCACGGCCAGGCCGGCGAGGGCGTCGGTGCCGACGGCACGCCCCACCATGGCGGTGTCGGCCAGCACGTAGAGGGGTTCGGCCACCAGGGCGCCGAGCGCCGGCACGGCCAGGCGCAGGATCTCCCGATCGAGGTGCCTCACCGGGGCCGCGGCCACCGCCCGATGGTGGTCACGCCACGTCCTGGCGGGACAGTCGACGGGTGGCGTACACCAGCGCGGCCACGCCGACGAGCGGAGGGACCACCCAGCGGTAGGGCGAGGCCACGGCCGCGAAGCTGAGGGTCACGTCGGCGATGTCGCTGAGGGCCGAGCGGGCATAGGTGCGCACCGCCAGGCGGGCGGCGGTGTCGTTGGCCGTGGCGATGAACCCCTCCCAGATGAAGATGTAGAGCAGTCCCCACACCAACGAGCGGCGCACGCGCAGGCCGAGCGCGCAGAACAGGCCGGTGTAGGCGGTCAGCGCCAACGTGGTGGCCACGACCGTGCCCACGACGAGATCGGCGCCGCCACCGGTGGCCCACGCCGCCACGGCCAGGGGCACCACGACCAGCGGCCAGGCCACGGTCAGCGAGGAGGCGGCGGCGGCCACGACGATGCGGGAGCGACGGACCGGTCGCAGCCACAGGTAGACGAGGGTGCCGTCCTCGTCGAGGTCGCCCAGCGAGGCGGCGGCGAAGACCAGGGCCGTCACCGGGACCAGCAGGGAGAGGCCGAAGGCGTTGACGAAGCGGGCGCCGCGCTCGACCGGTTCGAACGAGGTGGTGGAGCCGATGGCGATGCTCACCACGATGCCGACCGCGCCGATGGCCAGCAGGGCCAGGACCCGGCCCCGGTTGACCTGGGTGCGCAGCAGCAACCGGTAGATGGGCAGGGTGGTGGGGGAGAGGGCCGCCACGTCAGCCCCCCACCAAGTAGCGAAAGACGCTCTCGAGGTCGTCGTCGAGGGGGGCGACCTCGAGCAAACGGGCGCCGTGCTCGGCGGCGACGACCGGCACCTCTCGGCGCAGGCGGGCCGCATCGGTGGTGTCGACGACCACGGTGTCGTCGCCGGTGAGACGGATGGCGACCACGACGCCTCGGTGGAGCAGCCCGCTGGCCAGCGCCCGGGGGGCGTCGCTGCGCAGCCGCACCCGGTGGGGACGGTCGTCCATGAGGTCGCGGATGGCGTGGAAGTCGCCCTCGGCGGCCAGGCGGCCCTGGGCCATGACCAGGACCCGGCTGCCGAAGCGTTCGACCTCGTCGAGGACGTGGCTCGACACCACCACCGTCTTGCCCTCTGCCCCCAGACGTTGGAACAGCCCGATGAGGTGGATGCGCTGGCGGGGGTCGAGGCCGGTGAGGGGCTCGTCGAGCACCACCACCTCGGGGTCGTGGACGATTGCCTGGGCCACCTTGGCCCGTTGGCGCATGCCCTTGGAGAAGCCGGCGATGGGGCGGGGCTCGTCGGGGTCGAGCTCGACGATGGCGAGCGCGTCGCGGGCGGCGCCCTCGGGGTCGTCGCGGCGGTGCAGCACGGCGGCGAGGCGCACGAACTCGAGGGCTGAATAGCCCTCGAAGAGGGTCTCTTGCTGGGGGACCAGACCGATGCGTCCGGTCAGCTCAACGTCGCGGCGGGGGTTGCCTCCGAGCACGGTGACGGTGCCCTGCGACGGTGGGGTGAGCCCGCACAGCAGGCGCATCATGGTCGACTTGCCGGCGCCGTTGGGGCCCAGGAGGGCGGTGACGCCCGGCCCCACGTGGAAGGTCACGTCCGACACCGCCACCAGGTCCCCGAACCACTTCGAGACGTGGTGGACGACGATGCGGGCGTCGGGCGGCACCGGCGGGTCGGGCGGGCCCGGCGGGGGCGGGCGACCGTCGGTCGGAGGCGGAGGGAGCGGGGTCACCGGGTGACCGTCATCCTGCGGTAGCGCAGCCAGGTGAACCCGGCGAACAGGGCGGTCCACCCGGCGTAGAGGGCGACGATGGTGCCGGTGGCGATGTCGCGGGCCGAGGTGATGCCGCTGGGCTCGTCGTAGATGCGGGCGACCAGCTCGAAGGGGAGCTGGACCAGGTTGAGGCCGAAGGCGATGTCGGGGGCGGCGGCACTGGTGAGCAGCGCGTCAGACACGGCGGTGCTGGCCAACAAGATGAGGATGATCGCCGCCGAGGCTGCCGCCTTGCGCGACGTGGTGGAGGCCACGGCCAGGGAGAGGGCGGCCTGCACCACGGCCACGGCCAGCCCCCCGAGGACCATCTGGAGCAGCAGCTCGGCCACCGCGGCCGGGCCGTCGGGCCCGCGTCCCACGATGACGAACCCGGCCAGCATCAACAGCAGCGGACCGAGCGTGACGAGGGCCAGCAGCACGACCACGGCGACGGCCTTGCCCAAGAGGTAGGTGTTGCGGGTGAGCGGTGACGCCAGGTAGAGCCCGAGCATGCCGGTGCGCCGGTCGGTGCACAGCAGCTCGGGAGCGACGAACGCGGCGAACACGACGATGGCGGCCGAGATGAACCCGTAGTAGTCGACGTAGGTAGGCAGGACGCCGGCGTTGTCGAGCAGCACGTCGGGCAGCAGCACGCTGATGCCCACGAAGACGATGGCGGGGACGTAGGCGATGAACACCGCCAGCAGGGGCAGCACCTTCTGCCAGACCGGCCGCTTGAGGCCGAGCGCCCGTTGGGTGGAGTGCACCACCAGCGAACGCACCGCCCCCCGCACGCCGGTACGGGGGCCGGTGTAGGCGCGGTAGCCGCGATCGAGGATGCGGGCGTCGCTCACGCGCCGACCTCCAGGAAGACGTCCTCGAGGCGGACGGTGCGGTCGCTCAGCCGTCGCACCCCCACCCCGGCGGCCACGACCGCGTCGCGCACGGCGTCGTGGATCACCACGTCGCCGGGCGGGCCCGAGCCGTCGGCCTCGGTGACCATGAGGCGCAGGCCGTCGACGGCGACCTGCAGGCCCGCGGCCCGCAGGCGGGCGGCCACGTCGTCGACGCTGGCGTCGACCTCGACCACGACCCCTCGTCCCTGGCCGGTGAGCTCGGTGAGGGGTCCGGCCGCCACCACCTGGCCGGCCCGCAGGATGACGGCGGCGTCGCAGGTGCGCTCGACCTCCTCGAGCAGGTGCGAGGAGATCACCACGTGGATGCCGAACTCGGTGCCCACCCGCCGGATGAGGGCCAGCATCTCGTCGCGCTGCACCGGGTCGAGGCCGTCGGTGGGCTCGTCGAGCAGGACGAGCGCGGGGTCGTGGGCGATGGCCTGGGCCAGCTTCACCCGCTGGCGTTGGCCGGTCGACATGGTGCCGACCGGCCGGAAGCGCTCCTCGCCCAGGCCCACCTGCCAGAGGGCGTCGCTGGCCCGGGCCGTCGCCTCGCGGTGGGGCAGCCCGTGGATCTCGGCCAGGTGGCGGACCAGGTCGTGGGCCCGCGTGTCGGGAGGCAGGAGGTGGTGCTCGGGGGAGTAGCCGATGCGCGCCCGCACCGCCGGCCCGGCCACGGTGGGGTCGAGGCCCAGGACCCGCAGCCGCCCGTCGTCGGGGCGGTGCAGGCCGAGGAGGAGCCCCATGAGGGTGGTCTTGCCCGCCCCATTGGCGCCGAGCAGGCCGGTGATGCCGGCCCCGATCGCGAACGTGGCCCCGTCGAGGGCGGTCACCGCTCCGAATCGACGGGTGACGCCGGTCGCGGTGATGACGGCGTCGGCGATGACGGTGCCCGACGGGGCCGTACCGCCCGTCGGGGCAGCCGGTGGGGAGTGGTCCGTCATCGCCAGCGGAGCCTAATCTCGGCCCATGACCGACCCGATGAAGCCCCGCTCCCACGAGGTCACCTCCGGCAAGGAGCGGGCCCCGGCCCGGGCCATGTTGCGGGCCATCGGCATGGGCGACGACGACTGGGAGAAGTCCCAGGTCGGGGTGTGCTCGTCGTGGAACGAGGTCACGCCCTGCAACCTGCCGCTCGACCGCCTGGCCAAGCGGGCCAAGGACGGTGTTCGCGCCGCCGGGGGCTTCCCCATCGAGTTCGTCACCATCGCCGTAAGCGACGGCATCTCCATGGGCCACGAGGGCATGCGGGCGTCGTTGGTGAGCCGCGAGGTCATCGCCGACTCGGTCGAGACGGTCATGCACGCCGAGCGCTTCGACGCTCTCGTCTCCTTCGCCGGCTGCGACAAGAGCCTCCCCGGCATGCTCATGGCCTCGGCCCGCCTCAACCTGCCCGCGGTGTTCGTCTACGGCGGGTCGATCCTGCCCGGCAACGCCAACGGCCAGGTCCTCGACATCGTGTCGGTCTTCGAGGCGGTGGGGGCCGAGGCCACCGGCGCCATCACCGCCGAGCAGCTCGACGCCATCGAGCGCAACGCCTGCCCCACCGAGGGCAGCTGCGCCGGCATGTTCACCGCCAACACCATGGCCTCCATCGGCGAGGCCCTCGGGATGTCGCTGCCCGGTTCGGCGTCACCGGCCGCCGTCGACCGCCGGCGCGACGACTACGCCAAGGCGTCCGGCGAGGCGGTCATGGAGCTGCTGCGCCAGAACATCCGCCCCCGCCAGATCATGACCAAGCAGGCGTTCGAGAACGCCATCGCCGTCACCATGGCCCTCGGCGGTTCGACCAACGCCGTGCTGCACCTGCTGGCCATCGCCGCCGAGGCCGGGGTCGAGCTCGAGCTCGACGACTTCAACAAGGTCGCCGCCCGGGTGCCCCACATCGCCGACACCAAGCCCCACGGTCAGTACCACATGGTCGACCTCGACCGGGTGGGCGGCGTGCCCATGGTCATGGCCGAGCTGCTCGAGGCCGGGCTCATCCACGGCGACTGCCTCACCGTCACCGGCAAGACCGTGGCCGAGAACCTCGCCGACATCGGACCTCCCGCTCCCGATGGAGCCGTGGTGCACCGCCTGTCCGATCCCATCCACGCCGTGGGCGGCATCGCCGTGCTCACCGGGTCGTTGGCCCCCAACGGTTCGGTGGTCAAGGTGGCGGGCATCGACTTCGACCGATTCGAGGGCAACGCCCGGGTGTTCGACGGCGAACAGGCCGCCATGGACGAGATCATGGCCGGCAAGATCCAGGCCGGCGACGTGGTGGTCATCCGCTACGAGGGTCCCAAGGGCGGCCCGGGCATGCGCGAGATGCTCGCCGTCACCGGCGCCATGAAGGGCGCCGGCCGCGGTGGCGACGCCGCCCTCGTCACCGACGGTCGCTTCTCCGGTGGCACCCACGGCTTCTGCATCGGCCACGTGGCCCCCGAGGCCGTCGACGGCGGGCCCATCGCCTTCGTGCGCGACGGTGACCGCATCGTCATCGACACGGTGAGCCACACCATCGACCTCCTCGTCGACGACGCCGAGCTCGAGCGTCGTCGGGCCGAGTGGAAGCTCCCCGAGCCCCGCTACACCAGCGGTGTGCTGGCCAAGTACGCCAGCCTGGCCCAGGGCGCCGAGAAGGGCGCCATCACCCTGCCGAAGTAGCTCGGCGAACGAGCGACGGCGGGTCCGGCTGCCGGCGTCACCATCGACGACGCCCGTCCGGGCTCACGGCACTGCGCGTCTCGGGGTCGGCGGAAGCACGGGCGCTGGTGGGGGTCAGCGTCGCGGCGACGCCGGCCTTCGCGCCGGCGCCCGCCGTGCTTCGAGACGATCCCGATCGGGTGTCGGGTCGGTCACCTGCTGGGCACTGGCGGGATCCCGGCGCGGCAGTTGCCCGGCCCACTACTGTTCGTCCGACTCGAACTCGATGGAGGAACCGTGATGCGACGGACTCGACGTGGTGTGACCGCAGCGGCCGTGGCCGTGGCCTCGGTGCTGGTGCTGCCGGCCACCGCTGGCGGCCAGTCCTTGGAGCCGGTGGTGGAGGGCTTCGAGGTGCCGGGCGTGCTCGACTGGATCGTCCCGACCGGGATCTGCGAGATCGATGTCGAGGCCTGGGGTGCCTCGGGCGGCTACGACGAGGGGGGCCCCGAAGGCGGCCTCGCGGCCGGTCTCGGTGCGCGGGTGCTGGCGACGGTCACCGTGACGCCGGGCGACGAGCTCGTGGTGGTCGTCGGCGGCCAGGGGCAAGACGCCGTGGAGGGCATCGGCGGCGCTGGCGGTGTCGGTGGCGGCGGCGACGGTGGCACCGCGCAGGAGGTCACCTCGGGCGGTGGCGGCGGTGGCGGTCTCTCCGGGCTGATCCCCGACGGACCCGAACCCCTCGTCGTGGCCGGCGGCGGGGGCGGTGTCGGGGGTTTCGCCGGCGTGGGTGAAGGCGACGGTGGCGACGGGGGCGAGGTCGGGGTGGCCGGTGCCGACGGCAGCGAGGCCGCCACCACCGGCGGTGGCGGCGGCACCCAAGCGGCCGGGGGCGCGGCGGGCGTCGACTACAGCGGCAGCGTCACCGCCGGCGCGGGTGTCACGTTCGACGGCGGCGACGGTGGCGACGGCACGGTCGACAACACCCCCGACCTCTACAACGGCGGCGGCGGTGGCGGCGGCGGCGGCTACTTCGGTGGCGGCGGCGGCGGCGCCGTGGTGAGCGGGGGTGGTGCCGCCGCAGGCGGCGGTGGCGGCTCCAGCTACGGCCCGGCCGGCGCAGTGTTCGAGACCGGGTTCAACGAGGGCGATGGTGCCCTGGTCATCAGCTACGACCCGGCCGACCAGCCCGCGGACTGCGGTGTGGCTCCCACCACCACCACCACGTCCACCCCCACGCCGAGCACCACTACGGCCGCTCGGCCGGCCGTGGTCACCCCCCGCTTCACCGGCTGATCGCTCGTCGCACCAGCCAAGCGTCGTCCTCGGTGGCGGGCCCTCGGGCCCGCCACCGTCGCGTTCGGCTGGGCCTCGCTGTCGGCCCGAGTTGCCGCCGGCGCAGCGGGCCTGGCACACTGGTCGGCCTATGAGCCCCGCGGACATCATCGTCATCTCGCTCGTAGTACTCCGCTAGCGCACGCCGGCCTCTCTCGCCGCGTGCGCGTCCCCGACCTCCCACTTGCGGGAGGTCGGTTGCGTTTTCGCCGCCGAGCGGCCGCCTCCCCGACCGTCCAGCCCCACCTCCCCACGCCACCACGCCCCGCACCGAGGACCACACCATGAAGACCAACGGCGGTTCCGCCCTCATCAAATCTCTCGAGCTGGAGGGGGTCGACGTCATCTTCGGCCTGCCCGGCGGCGCCATCCTGCCGGTGTACGACCCCATCATCGACTCGCCGATCCGCCACATCCTGGTGCGCCACGAGCAGGGCGCCGGCCACATGGCCGAGGGGTACGCCCACGTCACCGGCCGCCCCGGCGTGGCCATGGTGACCTCCGGGCCGGCGGCCACCAACATCGTCACCCCGCTGGCCGACGCCTACATGGACTCGGTGCCGCTCGTGGTGATCACCGGCCAGGTCGCGTCCAAGGCCATCGGCACCGACGCCTTCCAGGAGGTCGACACCGTCGGCATCACCCGGTCGGTGACCAAGCACAACGAGCTGGTCACCCGGGCCGAGGACATCCCCCGGGCCATCCGGGAGGCCTTCCACATCGCCACCACCGGGCGCCCCGGGCCGGTGCTGGTCGACATCCCCAAGGACATCGTCGACCCCACCAACCCGGCCTCCGCGCTCGACTGGTACTGGCCCGAGACCGTCGACATGCCCGGCTACAACCCCCGCATGGAGGGTGATCCGGACCTGGTGAGGGCTGCCGCCGAGCTCATCGGCACCGCCCGGCGCCCGGTCATCTACGCCGGTGGCGGCATCCTCAAGGCGCGGGGCGCCGAGGCGCTCACCGCCCTGGCCGAGCTGCTCGACCTCCCGGTCGTCACCACCCTCATGGCCCGCGGCGCCATCCCCGACGATCACCCGTTGTGCCTGGGCATGCCGGGCATGCACGGCAACTACACGGCGGTCACCGCCATGCAGGAGTCGGACCTGCTCATCGCCCTCGGCTCGCGCTTCGACGACCGGGTCACCGGCAAGCTCGACGGGTTCGCCCCCGACGCCAAGATCATCCACGTCGACATCGATCCCGCCGAGCTGGGCAAGGTCCGCCGGCCCGACGTGGCCATCACCGGCGACGCCCGCCTCGTCATCGAGGAGCTCATCGTGGCGTTGAAGGAGCTCGGCGCCCCCGGGAACCAACCGGACCGCTCCGAGTGGCGCTCCACGGTGAGCGGCTGGCAGGAGAAGCACCCCATCAGCTACGAGCAGTCCGAGCCCGGTGAGCTGTTGAAGCCCCAGTACGTCCTCGAGCAGCTGCGCGACAACACCCCCGACGACACCATCGTCGCTTCCGGGGTGGGCCAGCACCAGATGTGGACCTCGCAGTACTGGAAGTTCAACCACCCCTACACCTGGGTGAACTCCGGGGGGCTGGGCACCATGGGCTTCGCCGTGCCTGCGGCCATCGGGGCCAAGGTCGGCCGCCCCGACAAGATGGTGTGGGCCGTCGACGGCGACGGCTGCTTCCAGATGACCGCCCAGGAGCTGGTCACTGCGGCGGCCGAGCGCATCCCGGTGAAGATCGCCATCTTGAACAACGCCTACCTCGGCATGGTGCGCCAGTGGCAGGAGATGTTCTACGAGGAGCGCTACAGCGAGGTGTACCTCTCGCCCGACCTGCCCGACTACAAGATGTGGGCCGAGGCCATGGGGTGCGTGGGCATGCGGGTCGAGTCACCCGAGGAGGTGCTGCCCGCCATCGAGAAGGCCAACAGCATCGATGACCGGCCGGTCGTCATCGACTTCCGCACCGACGCCCGGGAGAAGGTCTTCCCGATGGTCCCCTCCGGCAGGACCAACTCCGAGATCGTCATCGGCCCAGGGGAGTCCTGATGCCCACGTCCACCCGTCGCCAGCACATCCTCTCGGTTCTCGTCGAGGACAAGCCGGGCGTGCTCGCCCGCGTGTCGAGCCTCTTCGCCCGCCGGGGCTACAACATCCACTCCCTCGCCGTGGCCCCCACCGACGACGAGCGCTTCAGCCGCATCACCGCGGTGGTCGACGTCGAGAAGGCACCCCTCGAGCAGATCGTCAAGCAGCTCGACAAGCTGGTGAACGTGGTCCAGATCGACGAGCTGGCTCCCGGCGACGCCGTGGAGCGCGAGCTGCTGCTGGTCACCGTGGAGGCACCGCCTGAGACGCGCGGCCAGGTCATCGAGCTCATCGGCGTGTTCGAGGGTCGCGTCGTCGGGGTCGGCTTCGACGAGATCACCCTGGTGCTCGAGGGCCACCCCCAGAAGCTCGACGACTTCGCCGAGCTCATCGCCAACTACGGCGTGGTCGCGCTCCAGCGCACCGGCCGGGTGGCCCTGCCCCGCATCGAGCGGCGATCCCCGGAGCTTTCCGCCGTCGCCGACGCGTCCTAACCTCTCCCGGTTCCCCGGACGCGCCGCGACGCGCCCGCCTCTTCTCCCCGTAATCCCTCCCAGACTGGAGTTCCCGTGGCCACCGTGTACTACGAAGCCGACGCCGACCGTTCCTTCATCGCCGACCGCAAGGTGGCGGTGATCGGCTACGGCTCCCAGGGCCACGCCCACGCCCTCAACCTCAAGGAGTCGGGCGTCGACGTCGTCGTCGGCCTCCGCGAGGGCTCGAGCTCCAAGGCCAAGGCCGAGGCCGAGGGCCTGAAGGTCCTCCCGATCGGTGAGGCCACCGCGTGGGCCGACGTCATCATGATCCTGCTGCCCGACACCGAGCAGAAGTCCGTCTACGACGCCGAGATCGCCCCCAACCTCTCCGAGGGCGACGCCATCTTCTTCGCCCACGGCTTCAACATCCGCTTCGGCCGCATCGTGCCGCCCGCCGGCGTCGACGTCGCCATGGCCGCCCCCAAGGGGCCGGGCCACCTCGTGCGCCGCACCTACACCGAGGGTGGCGGCGTGCCCTGCCTCATCGCCGTGGAGCAGGACGCCACCGGCCACGCCCGCGACCTGGCCCTGGCCTACGCCGACGCCATCGGCGGCACCCGGGCGGGGGTCATCGAGACCACCTTCACCGAGGAGACCGAGACCGACCTCTTCGGCGAGCAGGCCGTGCTGTGCGGCGGCCTCACCGCTCTGGTGCAGGCCGGGTTCGAGACCCTCACCGAGGCCGGCTACCAGCCCGAGATGGCCTACTTCGAGTGCCTCCACGAGGTGAAGCTCATCGTGGACCTCATGTACGAGGAGGGCATCGCCGGCATGCGCTACTCCATCTCCGACACCGCCGAGTACGGCGACGTCACCCGCGGTCCCCGCGTCATCACCGCCGACACCAAGGCCGAGATGAAGAAGATCCTCGCCGAGATCACCTCGGGGCAGTTCGCCGAGGAGTGGATCGCCGAGTCGGAGTCGGGCCGCGAGAAGTTCAACTCCCTGCGCAAGGCCGGCGCCGAGCATCCCATCGAGGCCACCGGCAAGGAGCTGCGAGGCATGATGCCGTGGATCTCCGCCGGTCGGAAGAGCGTCTCGGAGACCTCCGGCGGCGCCCAGGGCTGAGTCCCTGGCGGCGCGGAGCGCCGCGTGTGGCGGGGTCGCTGGCGCTCCCGACCCGCCACCTGACTGCGATCGTGCCCGGGGCTCACGTGCTCCCGCGTGACGGCGGTGCGGGAGCAGTGACACGTGATGCCTCATGTCGAGGGTCGGCCCTGCTGGGGGCCGGCCCTCCTCGCGTCCCGGGGGATGGGGGCCCGTCCGTCCGGGGGTGCGAGCATGGGGTGGTGACCTCGACGGGTGGGCTGACCGAGCGACGGGTGCGCCTCGCCCACGGCGACGAGGTCGACCCGGCATGGAACGCCCGACGCCCGGAGCTGGCCTTCGCCGTCAACGCCGTCTCGTTGCTCATGCCCTACGCCGAGCCGTACTTCGTGCGGGCGGTCCGGGGGGTGGCGCACGACCTCGACGAGCCGCTGCGGTCCACGGCGGTGGCCTTCTGCGCCCAGGAGGCGCGCCACCACGGCGAGCACCGCCGCTTCAACGACCGCCTCACCGTCGATCGGCCGGGCCTCGTGCGCGTCGAGGGGTGGGCGAGGCGGTCCTACGGATGGCTCGACCGCACCCGCAGCACCCGCTTCAGCCTGGCCTTCGCCGCCGCGTCGGAGACGATCGCCTTCAGCATCGCCCGGTGGGCCGACCGCCACGACCGCGTGCTCTTCGACGGGGTGGAGCCGTCGACAGCCGCGCTGTTCCGCTGGCACCTGGCCGAGGAGGTGGAGCACAAGAGCGTGGCCCACGACGTGTACGAGGCCGTCGACGGGTCCCGCCTGCGCTACGCCCTGGCGGCGTTCACCACGCTGTCGCTGCTGGCCTGGTTCACCGTGCTGGCCGTCCTCGCCCAGCTCTGGGGATCGCGGTGGCGCTGGTCGCCGTTGCCCTGGCTGCGCCTCGTGCCCTGGGCGGTGAGCATCGGCTTCGTCACCGTCCCCAACCTCGTGGTGGCCAGCTTCCCCGGCCACCATCCCCGCGACTTCACCGACCCACCGGGGCTCGTCACCTGGCTGCGCTACTTCGATCCCGCCACCGGCACCGTCCCCCTCCTCGAGGGCGACCTGCCGGACAGGTGAGCGGTCCGCCCGCGGTCGACCGGGGCCGCGGCCCGGCCCCGAGCACCATCCGGGCCCAGCGCCACGGTGACGCGCCTAAGCTTCCCGGCCATGAGTGCCCCCTCGCCCTTGGCCGTGATCGCCCGACCGCGCACCCTGATGGCGGTGCTGGTCGCCGTCGCTCTCGTGATGTCCACCTGGTTGGTGGCCCGGCCCGCCTCGGCGGCCGCTCCGGCGCCCACGGTGCACTACACCTTCGACGGCACCGTCACCGACCAGGCCGGCGGCAGCACGCTCAAACCCGTCCCCGCGTGCCCGGACAACCCGTGCAACACCTCCAGCGGGTTCGGCTCCGACGGCAACGGCGGCTTCTGGGAGTGGACCTCCAGCGGGCTCAACGGCGGAGGGTTCCGCGTCAACACCAGCGCGCCGATCGGCGACACGTACACGCTCGCCCTCAAGTTCTCGTTCTCCCAGGTCAGCAGCTACCGCAAGATCATCGACTACGAGAACCAGACGTCGGACAACGGCTTCTACTTCTACGACGGCTTCCTCGAGTTCTACCCCTTCTCCGAGACCAGCCCGTCGGCCTACCCGGCGAACACCGTGCTCGACCTGGTGGCCGTGCGCCAGAGCACCGGTGGGGTGAGCGGCACCTTCACCGTCTACGCCGTGGGCGGCGACGGGAACCTCACCCAGGTGTTCACCACCAACGACCCCACCGGTGAGTCCCTGGCCATGGGCAACGGCAAGGGAGGCACGCTCCTCGGCTTCTTCTTCGACGACAACGTGGTCGACGAGGAAGCCACCCCCTCGGGCAAGGTGTACGACCTGCGCATCTGGTCCGGCACCGCCCTCACCCCCGAGGAGCTCGAGGAAGAGGTCCTGCCGCCGACCGCCCCCACGGGAGTCACCGCCGTGGCCGGCGACGGACAGGCCACCGTGAGCTGGGACGCCGTGCCCGGCGCCACCTCCTACGAGGCCACCGCCGAACCCGGTGGTGCCGGCTGCACCACCATCGCCCCCGCCACCAGCTGCGTGGTCACCGGCCTCACCAACGGCACGACCTACGCCTTCGTGGTCAATGCCATCAGTGACGGCGGCGTCTCGGCCCCTTCGGTCCTCTCCAACGAGGTCACCCCCTCGGGCTCGGCCACGCCGACCACCACCGGCGGCACCGGCGGCGCCGGCGGCACCGGCGGTTCGGGTGGTGCCGGCGGCACGGCCGCCAACCCGGTGGCGGTCACGCCCCGCTTCACCGGCTGAGCGACGCCTGTAGGCACCACTGACACCGGGAAGGGCCCGCCCCCCGGCAGGCCCTGTCGCGTCGGGTGGTGAGTGTCGCCGGTCAGGACGAGCGGGTCAGCCGGGCGAGCAGGTCGAGGGTGCGGAGGCGTTCGCCGGGCTCGCCGACCACATTGGCCAGCAGCTCGGTGGCCCCGGCGTCGGCGAGGCCTTCGATGCGGGCGGCCACCGTGTCCTCGTCGCCCAGGACCACCAGGTCGACGGGGTCGGCGATGCCCTCGGCCTCCACCATCCTTCGGTAGGAGTCCATGTGCACCGGTCCCGCCATCATCGGGGCCAACCGCTCGCGGGCGCCGGCGACGTCGTCGGTCACGCAGACCGGCAGCCCCACGATCACCCGGGGGGCGCGGCGCCCCGCGGTCTCGGCCGCCGAGGCCAGGCGGGGCACCACGTCGCGCTCGAGGGCGACGGGCCCGGTCATCCAGGTCACGGTGCCGTCGCTGTGGCGGCCGGCGAGATCGAGCATCTTCGGGCCGAGGGCGGCGACCACCATGCCCGGCGGCGCCACGGGCATGCCCAGGGTGATGCGGGCGGTGAGGTGCTCGCCCTCGACCGCGGCGGTGCGCTCCGGGGCGAGGAGCGCCTCGAGCACCTCGAGGGTCTCGGCGGCCAGGCCCACCACGTCGGCGTACGGGATGCCGAACCACCCCTCGGACACCGGCTTGTGGGTGACGCCGATGCCGAGAGTGACCCGGTCGGCGCCGGCGACGTCGGCCAGGGTGAGGGCCTGTAGGGCGAGGGCGATCGGGTGGCGGCCCTGGATGGGCACCACCGCCGAGCCGACGGCGATGTCGGGCACGCGATCGGCCACCACGGCCAGTGCGGTGAGCGTGTCGAGCGCGGCGGTCTGGGGCACCCAGACGCCGGGGATGCCCAGGTCGGCGGCGGCCTGCACCCGTTCGGTGAGGGCGTCGACGGTGACGGTGTCGTGGCCGGCCCACAAGGAGATGGCGGGGGTCATGTGTCCTCCACGAGCACGGCGGGGATGGGCGCGTGGCCCAGGTTCCCGGGGACGGGCGGATAGGTGGCGCCGGCGACGGCGTCGAGCGAGCGGCAGCGATCGAGCAGCACTTGCACCGAGACGGTGCCCTCCAACCGGGCCAGGGCGGCGCCGGGGCACACGTGGGGGCCGGCTCCGAACGCCAGGTGCCGACGAGGCTCGGGTCGGTCGAGGCGGAAGGCGTCGGGGTCGTCGTAGACGGCTTCGTCGCGGTTGGCCGAGGCGATGCCCATCTCCACCCAGTCGAGGGTGTCGAAGTGCTCGCCGGCGAACTCCACGGCGTGGGTGCAGCGCCGGCTGGTGCGTTGCACGGGCGCGTCGTGGCGCAGCGACTCCTCCACGAAGGTGGGGACCAGGGCCCGGTCGTGGCGCAGCTGGGCGAACAGCTCGGGTTCGGCGACCAGGCGGCCGGCGAGGTGGGTGAGCAGGCCGCGGGTGGTGTGCACACCGGCCTGCACCATGAACTGGAGCTGGGTGAGGATCTCGGTGTCGGTGAGCGGCTCGCCCTCGACCTCGGCGCCGGCCAGCCGGGCGAACACGTCGTCGGGTGGGTCGGGGTCGGCCCGCCGGGCGGCCAGCACCTCGGCGAACCAGCGGTGGGGCTCGTGGGCGTCACCGACGCCCGGGGTGCAGGGTCGCTGCATGATGCGGCCGTCGCCCGACCAGGCCATGAAGTGGGTGGCGGCCTCGGGTTCGAGGCCCATGATGTGGGCCATCACCAGCCCGGGGATCGGCAGCGCGTAGCCGGCGTGGAGGTCCCCCGGTGGGTGGGCCACGAGGTCGTCGACGAGGCGGTGGCAGGTCTGCTCCACGAAGTCGGCCTCCGCCGCGATGCGATGGGGTCCGAAGGTGGCGTTGAACAGCCGACGGATCTGGCCGTGGCGGGGTTCGTCGATCTCGGAGAGGTAGAGCTGCTCGTCGGGGACCTCCTCGACGCCGCCGAGGCCGGAGAGCACACCGAGATCGGCGCGGAAGGTGTCGACGTCCTTGAGGGCGGCCTCGACGTCGGCGTAGCGCGACAGGTAGCGGGCTCCCGTGGGTGTCGGGCACACCGGTTGCTCGGCTCGGATGCGGGCCAGGTGGTCGAAGGGAACACCGTCGACGAGCCACCGCGGGTCGTGGGGGTCGTAGGAGAGCATCGCCGTCGACCCTAGTCACCGACCGCGCCGGTCGAGCTGGAGCCGTCGGCCGCCGGTACGGTGGCGGCGAGCCGCGACCGAGGGGGACGACGTGCACTACCGCAGACTGGGACGAACGGGGCTGCAGGTGAGCCCGTTGTGCCTCGGGGCGATGATGTTCGGCGAGTGGGGCAACCCCGACCACGACGACTCGGTGGCCGTCATCCACGCCGCCCTCGAGGCCGGCATCAACTTCATCGACACCGCGGATGTCTACTCCGCCGGCGAGTCCGAGGAGATCGTGGGCAAGGCCATCGCCGGGCGCCGCGACGAGGTGGTGCTGGCCACCAAGTTCTACGCCCCGATGGGCGAGGGACCGAACCAGGGCGGGGCGTCGCGCCACTGGATCATACGGGAGGTCGAGAACAGCCTGCGCCGGCTGGGCACGGACCACATCGACCTCTACCAGGTGCACCGACCGGACCCGAACATGGACGTCGACGAGACCCTCGCCGCCCTGTCCGATCTGGTCCACCAGGGCAAGGTCCGCTACATCGGCAGCTCCACCTTCCCGGCGTCGGAGATCGTCGAGGCCCAGTGGGTGGCCGAGCGGCGCCACCGCGAGCGCTTCGTGTGCGAGCAGCCGCCGTACTCGATGCTGGTACGCGGCATCGAGGCCGACGTGTTGCCGACCTGCCAGCGCCACGGCATGGGGGTCATCCCCTGGAGCCCCCTCGCCGGGGGCTGGCTGTCGGGCAAGCGTCGCCTCGCCGGCGACGACCCCTCCAGCCACCGAGCCATCCGCACACCGGCCCGCTACGACCTGTCGATCCCCGGGAACAGCCAGAAGCTCGAGGCGGCCGACGCCCTGGGCCGGCTCGCCGACGAGGCCGGGCTCAGCCTGGTGCACATGGCGGTGGCCTGGGTGGCCAACAACCCGGCGGTCACCTCGGCGATCATCGGGCCCCGCACCATGGAGCAGCTGACCAGCCAGCTGGGGGCGGCCGACGTCCGCCTCTCCGACGACGTGCTCGACCGCATCGACGAGATCGTGCCGCCGGGCACCAACTTCACCTGGGCCGACGCCGGGTGGACCCCCCCGATGGTCGGCGACGCTCGCCAGCGTCGCCGCCCGCCCCGGCGCAGCTGACGCACCCGGTCCCTCCCGCCTCGCCCCGCGCGCCCCGACCGTCGAACCTGTCGGGAAAGGGCGCTACCCCTCGGCGCTGTTCCCTGACAGCTTCGGCGGTCTGGCGCTGACCTGTCGCAGGCGCGTGACCGGCGTCTAAATCCGACTTGGTTGGTCAGGATTCGGGGCCGTAGGCTGCCCGCAACCGTCGTCACACGACCGTCGTGGTGACCGTGACCGCACCTCAGGAGAACCGATGAGCGAGCAGTGGGGCTTCGACACCCGCCAGATCCATGCCGGGCAGGAGGCCGACCCCACCACGGGGGCTCGGGCCGTGCCGATCTACCAGACCACCTCGTACCAGTTCCGCGACACCGCCCATGCCGCCAACCTCTTCGCCCTGGCCGAGGTCGGCAACATCTACACCCGCATCATGAACCCCACCCAGGCCGTGTTCGAGGCGCGCATCGCCAGCCTGGAGGGTGCCACCAGCACCGCCATCGGCATCCCCGGAGCGCTGGCCGTGGCCTCGGGCCAGGCGGCCGAGACCTACGCCATCATGAACCTGGCCGAGGCCGGCAGCCACGTCGTGGCCTCGGCGGCCCTGTACGGCGGCACCTACAACCTCCTGCACTACACGCTGCCCAAGTTCGGCATCGACGTGACCTTCATCGACGACCCCGACGACCTCGAGGCGTGGGCGTCGGCCGTGCAGCCCAACACCAAGGCCTTCTACGGCGAGAGCATCGGCAACCCTCGCAACGACGTGCTCGACATCGAGGGCATCTCGAAGGTGGCCCACGACAACGGTGTGCCCCTCATCATCGACAACACCGTCGCCTCGCCGTGGCTCATCCGACCCCTCGAGTGGGGCGCCGACATCGTGGTGCACTCCGCCACCAAGTTCATCGGCGGCCACGGCACCTCCATCGGCGGCGTCATCGTCGACGGCGGCAGCTTCGACTTCTCGGCCAACGACAAGTTCCCCATGTTCACCGAGCCCGACCCGAGCTACCACGGCCTCACGTACTGGCCGGCGCTCGGCCCCGGCGCCTTCATCATCAAGGCCCGCGTGCAGCTCCTGCGCGACATGGGCGCGGCGATCACGCCCTTCAACTCCTTCCTGTTCCTCCAGGGTGTCGAGACGCTGAGCCTGCGCATGGAGCGCCACAACACCAACGCCCAGGCCGTAGCCGAGTACCTCGCGAACCACGACCAGGTGGAGTCGGTGCAGTTCTCCGGTCTGCCCGGCTCGCGCTGGCACGAGCGCATGCAGCGCTACGGCCAGGGCAAGGGCGCCGGCTCGGTGCCGGCCTTCGTGATCAAGGGCGGCAAGGAGGCCGGCCAGAAGTTCGTCGAGGCGCTGGAGCTGCACAGCCACGTGGCCAACATCGGCGACGTGCGCAGCCTCGCCATCCACCCGGCCAGCACCACCCACTCGCAGCTCACCGAGGTGGAGCAGGTCTCCGCCGGCGTGGAGCCCGGGCTGGTGCGGCTCTCGGTGGGCCTCGAGGACGTCGCCGACATCATCGCCGACCTCGACGCCGGGTTCGCCGCCGCTCGCTCCTGAGCACCGCCGATCCGAGTCCGGGCACCCTCGTGGGCGCCCGCTGAGCCTGCCCGGGGCACGTACGCTCGTCGTCGTTCCCCGGGCAGTTCCGCGTCCGGGGTCGGAGGAGGGGACCGACGTGGGTGATGCAACCGGGGCGACCGACGCGCCCGAGCCGCTGGGGTTCGACGGCCAGGTGGCGGTGATCACGGGCGCCGGCGGTGGTCTGGGTCGCGCCTACGCCCTGCTCCTGGCCCGACGGGGCTGCCGGGTGGTGGTCAACGAGGTCGGGCTCCGCCACGGCGATGACGTCCCCACCGCCGAGTCGGTGGTGGCCGAGGTGGAGGCGGTCGGCGGAGTGGCCGTCGCCGACACCCACGACGTGATCACCGCCGGCGCCGACGTGGTGGCCACCGCCCTCGACGCCTTCGGCGGGGTCGACATCGTGATCAACAACGCCGGCATCGGGGCCGGCACCCCGATCGGGCCCGATGCGGCCGACGAGTGGCGGCCCACCATCGACGCCACCCTGCAGGGCTCCATCGCCGTCACCGGCGCCGCCTGGCCCAGCCTCGAGGCCCGCGGGGGAGGTCGGGTGGTCATGACCTCCTCGTGCGCCATGTTCGGCGCCTCCACCACCCCGCCGTACTCGACGGCCAAGTCGGCGCTGTACGGCCTCACCCGTTCGTTGGCGGGACAGGGTCGCCGGTCGAGGATCAGCGTCAACGCGATCATGCCCTCCGCCTACACCCGTCTCACCCGTTCCCTGCCCGACGGCCCGATGAAGCAGATGTTCGCCGAGCACTTCCCACCCGAGGCGGTCGCCTCGTTCGTGGCCTGGCTCTGCCACCCCTCGTGTGAGGTCTCGGGGGAGTCGTTCTCGGTCGGTGGGGGTCGTGCCGCTCGGGTCGTGCTGGGCGAGAACCGAGGGGTCCGGCTCGACGACGAGGCCGACCCGGCCGGCTGGGGCGCGTTGGTCGACGACCTGATGGCCACCGACGAGGTGGTGTACCCCCGGTCCATGAACGACGAGGTCACCTGGCAGGCCCACACGCTGGGTCGCCCGGTGCCGGCCGAGCTGGGCCCCGGGGGAGCGCTCGACTGGGACCGCCGTCCCCGCTGACGGCGACGAGAAACCGTGGGCCAGGCCCCCGAGCCCTGACGACCCGCGCCTCACCGGGCCGATCGCTGCCCTCGCCACGGCACCGCCAGGGTTCCGCAAGGACTTCGGCGCCCGCCCGGGGCGATGGTGGACCCAGCGGTGCGAGGACGCACCGCAGCTCGACCAGGGAGGCAGTCATGCAGGACACGACCACCACCACCAACACCCTCACCGTGGACCCGGAGGCCCTGCGCGCCGAGGTGCGCACCAAGTACACCGATGTGGCCACCGACCCGGGGGCCGGGTACCACTTCCACACCGGACGGCCGCTGGCCGAACGGCTCGGGTACCCGACCGACCTCTTGGCCGAGCTGCCCGACGATGCCGTGGCCAGCTTCGCCGGTGTCGGCAACCCGTTCTCGGCCGCTCCGCTGCCCGAGGGCGCGAACGTCGTCGACCTGGGCTCCGGTGGCGGCTTCGACTGCGTGGTCGCCGCCCACGTCGTGGGTCGCCAGGGCCACGTCATCGGCGTCGACATGACCGAGGCGATGCTCGAGCGGGCCCGCCGGGTGGCCAGCACCCTGGGGCTCGACACCATCGACTACCGGGCCGGGATCCTCGAGGACCTGCCGGTTCCCGACGGTTGGGCCGACGTGGTGATCAGCAACGGCGTGTTGAACCTCGTCGCCGACAAGGCCCGGGTCTTCGGCGAGGCGCGGCGGGTGCTGCGGCCCGGCGGGGTGCTCCAGTTCGCCGACATCGCCGTGGGTCGCGACGTCCCCGACGAAGCCCGCAGCGACATCGGGCTGTGGACCGACTGCATCGCCGGCGGCCGGTCGGTCGACGAGTGGTGCGCGGCGATCGAAGAGGCCGGCTTCACCGGCTTGTCGGTGGGGATGGCCGTCGACACCTTCGGAGGAGCCCCGGGTGAGGAGCGGGCCCGTTCCTTCGACGTCTACAGCCACACGTTCCGCGCCCGGCGCCGCTGAGGGCCGGGCCGGGCCGCCGGGTCAGGCCCCATCGGGGTCTGGCTCCGGTGGCTCCTCCCGGGCCAGCACCCGCGCCAGACCCCCGATGGCGGCCTCGGCGGCGTCCGGCGGGCGCCAGCGGCGTCCTTCCGCGACGAGCTCATCGGCCCGCTCGCCCAGCCTCGCCGACAGCTCGTCGCGCAGCAGCGCCGCGAGCACCTCGGAGAGCCCCACGGAGTAGCCGGATGTCTCCCGCGCCCCGAGGAGGCGAGCCGCCAGATCCACCTCACCGGCGTCGGCGAGGAGGCGGGCGGCCATGACCACGTCGGCGACGACGAGGTTCCACATGCCTCGCTCCTGGTAGCGACCGAGGGTGCGTCGCAGGATGTCCATGGCCTCCCGGGGCGGCCGTGACGGCAGCGCCACCTGGGTCAGGGTGCTCGCCGCCGCCCCCAGGAGCAGCCGGTACTCGCGTGCCAGCGACGTCTCGGCGACGGCCTCGAGCAGCGCGATGGCCCGGACGGGGTCGGAGGCGCACACGCGAAGGCCGGCCGTCAGGACGTCGAGCGTGCCCAGCACGCCGGTGGCGGCGTCGTCGGGCTCGACGGTGGCCGAGGTGACGTCGGTGTCCTGGCGCACGGCGGCCACGATGGCGACGAAGCCATCGGCGTAGCCCCGGTCGAAGCCCCGAGCCGACCGGCTGAGTTCGACCAGCTGGGGAGCCAGCTCGACCACGGTGTCGAGATCACCTCGGTAGTAGGCGGACCACACCAGGGCCATCGCAGTGGGATGGGAGCGGTGGGCCGCGGCCGCCTTGCGGGCGAGCTCGGCGGCGCGCTCGACGTGGCCCTGGTGGGCCAGCATGCGGGAGAGGACGGCCATCGTGTCCGCGTGCAGGTCCGACTGCGGCTCGTCGCCGAACCGTTCGACGGCGCGACCCGCCCAGTCCGCCACCTCGTAGGTGGCTCGCAGCTCGGCGACCTCCACCACGGCCCGCAGCAGGTGGCCCACGGCGTCGACGTCGTCGATGGCGAGCCCGTACCCGACCGCGGCGCGCAGGTTGGACCAGATGGCGGAGAGCTCGGCGATGGCCTCGTCGATGTGGTCCGTCTGGCACCGGGCATCGAGGTGCTCGGCTCGTTGGACGAAGTGGGCGACGTGGCGCCGGCGTCGATCGTCGTCGAGCGGCACCTGCTCGAGCACGAAGTCCCTGACCGAGTCGAGCAACTGGAACTGCGTCCTGCCCCGTTCGGCCGGGCGGGCCACGACGAGCGAGTGGCGCACGAGGCGTTCGACGTGGTCGACCACGTCGAACGGATCGGCGTCGGCCAGGGCGATCATGCGGGCATCGTCGAGGGTGAACGGGCCGACGAGCACGGCGAGGTCGGCGAGCAACGCTTGCTGGACGTCGTCGAGCGCGTCCCAGGAGGTGGCCAGGGCGGCGTGCAGCGAACGCTCGGCCCCCGCGACGGTGGCGCGCAGGAGGCGGAAGCGGTCGCGGAGCAGCGGCACCATCTCCGCCGGCGACAGCACCCGGGTGCGGGCGGCGGCGAGATCCAGGGCCAACGGCACGCCGTCGAGCCGTTCGCAGAGCTCCACCAGGGCGGGGTCGTCCACCTCGACCGTGGCCCCGGCGTCGGCGGCGCCGCGAGCGAAGCACCTGACGGCGTCGTCGAGGGCGAGCGGACCGAGCACCACCACGCTCTCGTCCTCGAGCCCGAGTGGCACCCGGCTCGTGGTCAGGACCCGGACCCCGGGACAGCGGGCGAGCAACCCCGCGACGAGCGGCTCCACGGCCGCGAGCACGTGCTCGCAGTTGTCCAGCAGCACCAGTCCCTGGCGGCGCTCGAGGACGCGCAGGACCGTCTCCATGGGCCCCCCGCCGCCCTGGCGAGCGTGCCCCAGGGCCCGGAGCACGACGTCGCCGACACTCGACGGGTCGCGCGTCTCGGCGAGGTGGCAGACGATCGGGTCGGGGGCGGCCACCTCGGCGATCAGCGTCTCGGCCAACGCCGTCTTCCCCACGCCCGCGGGGCCGGTGATCGTCACCAGCCGGTGGCCGTCCAGTCGTGCGGTGACCTCCCGACGATCCCGGTCCCGTCCCACGAGGTCCCGGCGGCGGGGCAGGGTCCAGTCGGGGAGTCCGGTCCGGGGGAGGTCGGGGCCCGGTCCGTCGAGCTCCTCGGCCTCGGCCACGAATTGGTAGCCCACACGGTGGGCGGTGCGGATGCGGTGCTGGCGCCGGCCGTCGTCGTCGATGGCGGCCCGGGCGTGCTTGATCCGGGTGCTGAGTGCCGATTCACTGACGAAGCGGTCGCCCCAGAGCTCGTCGAGCAGCTCGGTCTTGGGGACGACACGGTCGCGGTTGTCCACCAGGTAGGCCAGCACGTCGAAGGTGCGCGGCTCGAGGTCGACGACGACCCCGCCGCGGGTCAAGGTGCGGGCCCCGGCGTCGATGACGTGGTCGCCGAAACGGGTTCTCGCCGTGCGGGCCTGGGCCATCGAGGATCCCTCCCGGACCAGCCGGGGAGCCCTGCCACGGGGAGTGCCCGCCGAGGCGGGGCTCGATGCGCTCTGTGCAGTCCCTGGTGAACCTACCGCGCCCCGGAGGTTCGCAGCAGGTACGGCTCCTCCGCTGGCCCTTGACCCCGCCATGGAGTGCCGCCAGGGTCGCGGGGGAACGACCCGACGCGGAGGTGCCGCCGATGACGTTCCCGTCGATCACCCACATCGCCCTCACGGTGACCGATCTCGAGCGCAGCGTGCCCTGGTACGCACGGCTCTTCGGCACCGAGCCGGTCATGGACGAGGACACGGGGCCGTTCAGGCACGTCGTCTGGTCGCTCGGCGACACCCTCGTCGGGCTGCACGAGTTCCCAGACGGCCTCGACGACGTCGGTTTCGACGAGCGTCGCCCCGGGCTCGACCACCTGTCCTTCGGGTGTGCCGACCGGCACGAGTTGGAGGATGGGAGACCAGGCTCGACGAGCTCGGCATCCGCCACGGTGGTATCGAGGACGCCAGCTACGGCTCCGGGCTGTCGTTCCGGGACCCCGACGGGCTACCCCTCGAGTTCTTCGCGCCGCCGACCTGAGCGGCCCGGGGGTCGGGCGCCCGGGACGAGGCGGGGCTCAGCTCAGGGCGTCGACCACGTGATCGATGCACGCGGTGAGCGCGGCGACGTCCTCGGGATCGATGGCCGGGAACAGCGCCACCCGGATCTGGTTGCGGCCGAGCTTGCGGTAGGCCTCGGTGTCGACGATGCCGTTCTTGCGCAGCACCTTGGAGACGGTGGTGGCGTCGATGGCGTCGTCGAGGTCGATGGTGGCCACCACGTGGCTGCGGTCGTCCGGGTCCTTCACGAACGGCGTGGCCCACGGCCGGGTCTCGGCCCAGCCGTAGATGGTCTCGGCCGACCGGTCGCAGCGCGACGCCGCCCAGTGCAGGCCACCGTTGTCGTTGATCCACTCGACCTGGTGCACGGCCAGGAACACGGTGGCCAGCGCGGGGGTGTTGTAGGTCTGGTCCTTGCGGGAGTTGTCGAGCGCGGTGGTGAGGCTGAGCGACTCGGGGATCCAGCGATCCGACGCCCCGATGCGCTCGATGCGCTCGACGGCGGCGGGGGAGACCGCGGCCAGCCAGAGCCCGCCGTCGGAGGCGAGGCACTTCTGGGGGGCGAAGTAGTAGACGTCGGTCTGGGCGGGATCGAAGCGCAACCCCCCGGCCGCGGACGTGGCGTCGACCAGTACGAGCGCCTGCTCGGCGGTGGTGCCCTCGGGGCGTACGAGGGGCATGGCCACGCCGGTGGAGGTCTCGTTGTGGGTGAAGGCGTAGACGTCGACGGCGGGGTCGGCCACCGGGTCGGGGTGGCTGCCGGGGTCGACCGACAGGACCTGGGGGTCGTCGAGGAACGGGGCCGCGGCGGCGGCCTTGGCGAACTTGGAGGAGAACTCGCCGAAGGTGAGGTGCTGGCTGCGGCGCTCGATGAGACCGAAGGTGGCGATGTCCCAGAAGAGGGTGGAGCCGCCGTTGCCCAGCATGATCTCGTAGCCGTCGGGCAGGGCGAACAGCTCGGCGAGCCCGTTGCGCAGGCGGCTCACCATGAACTGCACCGGCACCTGGCGATGGCTGGTGCCGAGGTAGTCCTGCTCGGCGGCGAGGGCGGCCACGGCCTCGGGGCGGACCTTGGAGGGCCCGCAGCCGAAGCGGCCGTCGGCGGGCTTGAGGTCGGCGGGGATGGCGATGTCGGGGATGGCGGCGCTCACGTCCGAAGTCTCCCATCGTGCGGCGTCGCGGAGAAATGCGATCCTGCCTCGCCACGGGCGGCCCCGGAACCCGGGGCTGACCCGGCCGGGCGGCTCCGGTAGGTTCGCGGCCGGCCCCGTCCCCCCGCTGCAAGGAATCCCCCATGCCCGAGCGCCTGTCCCGTCGCGTCGCCGCCATCGCCGAGTCGGCCACCCTGGCCGTCGACGCCAAGGCCAAGGCCCTCAAGGCGGCCGGCGAGCCCGTCATCGGCTTCGGGGCCGGCGAGCCCGACTTCCCGTCGCCGGCCCACGTGGTCACCGCCGCCCAGGAGGCGTGCTCCGACCCCAAGAACCACCGCTACAGCCCCGCCGGCGGCCTGCCCGAGCTGAAGGAAGCGGTCGCGGCCGCCACCAACCGCCACTCGGGCACTGAGGTGACGCCCGGGCAGGTCCTCATCACCAACGGCGGCAAGCACGCCGTCTACAACGCCTTCGAGGCCATCCTCAACCCTGGCGACGAGGTCCTGCTGCCGGCGCCCTACTGGACGACGTACCCCGAGCCGATCGCCCTGGCCGGGGGCTCCTCGGTGGTGTTGCCCACCGGCGTCGACGCCGAGTTCCGGGTCACCGTCGACCAGCTCGAAGCCGCCCGCACCCCGAACACCAAGGCCATGGTGTTCGTGTCCCCGTCCAACCCGACCGGTGCCGTGTACCCCGCCGACGAGGTGCGGGCCATCGGCGAGTGGGCCGTCGAGCACGGGATCTGGGTGCTCACCGACGAGATCTACGAGTACCTCACCTTCGGTGACCACACGTTCTCCTCCATGCCCGGTCTGGTGCCCGAGCTGGCCGACACCTGCCTGATCCTCAACGGTGTGGCCAAGACCTACGCCATGACCGGCTGGCGGGTGGGGTGGATGATCGGCCCGGCCGACGTCGTCAAGGCCGCCACCAACCTCCAGTCCCACTCCACGTCCAACGTGGCCAACGTCTCCCAGCGTGCTGCCCTCGCCGCCCTCGAAGGAGGCCTCGACTGCGTCGACGAGATGCGCGAGGCGTTCGCCCGCCGGGCCCAGCTCATCCACGGCCTCCTCAACGACATCCCCGGGGTCACGTCCATGGAGCCCCAGGGGGCCTTCTACGCCTTCCCGTCGTTCGAGGGTGTCCTGGGTAAGGACCTCGACGGAGCCCGTCCCACCACCACCATCGAGCTCGCCGAGGTCGTCCTCGACAAGGCCAAGGTGGCCATCGTGCCCGGCGAGGCGTTCGGCGCTCCCGGCTACGCCCGCTTGTCGTTCGCCATCGGCGACGACGACATCCGCGAGGGCGTGGGTCGCATCGCCGAGCTCCTGAGCCGGGCGAAGTAGGCCCGCGTGCCGGCCCCCGAGGCACGGCCCCACGGGTCGTGGCCCTCGCCCATCACCCCCGAGGTCATCGTCGCCAAGTCGGTCTCGATCGGCGAGGTGGCCGTGGGCCTCGACGACGTGTGGTGGGCCGAGGCCCGACCCGAGGAAGGGGGACGGGTCCAGCTGGTCCGCCACCGTCCCGGCGGCGACCGCGTCGACGTCCTCCCCGACGGCTACGCGGCGCGCACCCGGGTGCACGAGTACGGCGGGGGCGCGTGGTGGTTGCACGGGCCCGACGTCGTCTTCGCCAACTGGGCCGACCAGCGGCTGTACCGCCTCGACGGCGGTGCCGACCGGCCGGTGGCGCTCACCCCCGAGCCCGAGGTTCCCCTGGGCGACCGCTACGCCGACGGCCGGGTCACCGCGGACGGCCGCTGGACCGTGTGCGTGCGCGAGCGGCACCGCCCCGACGGCAGCGAGCCGGCCAACGAGCTGGTCGGTGTCGCCCTGCGTCCCGACGGCGATCCCGCCGATCCGGTGGTGTTGGCCACCGGCAGCGACTTCGTGGCCGCCCCCCGGCCGAGCCCCGATGGCCGCCACCTCTGCTGGCTGCGCTGGAACCACCCCGACATGCCGTGGGACGGCACCGAGCTGTGCGTGGCCCCCATCGTCGATGGCCCCGACGGTTCGGACGACATCTCCGTCGGCGACGCGGTGGTGGTCGCCGGCAGCCGAGACGAGTCGGTCACCAACCCCGGTTGGGGTCCGGACGGTTCCCTGCTGTTCTGCTCGGATCGCGCCGACTGGTGGAACCTCTACCGGCTGACGGCCGACCAGGTGAGCGCCGCCACCGACGGTCCGGCGGCCGTCGTCCCCGAACCGGCGCCGGTCGCCCTGCTCGAGGCCGAGATCGGGGTGCCCCACTGGGTGTTCGACCAGTCCCGCTGGGCGGTCCTGGCCGACGGTCGCATCCTCGTCGCCTTCATGCGCGACGGGCTCGACCACCTCGGTGTGGTCGAGGCCGACGGCGGCGACGTGGTGGCGCTGGCCTCGGGGATCACCGCCTGGTCGTCGCTGCGCGCGTTCGGGAGCGGCGCAGTGGCGGTCGGGGCGTCGCCCACCACCGAGGCGGCGGTGTTCGCGCTCGACGTGCCCGATGTCGTCGCCCCCGACGGTGCCACCGCGGTGAGCACGGTGGCCCTGCGTCCACCCCGGGAGCTGGGCATCGATGTCGCCTGGTTCTCGGTGCCCGAGCCGATCATCTTCGCCACCACCGGCGACCGCTTCGCCCACGCCCTGCACTACCCGCCCACCAACCCCGAGGTGGTGGCTCCGGCCGGCGAGGCGCCGCCGCTCATCGTGATGATCCACGGCGGCCCCACCTCGGCGGCCCGGCCCCAGCTGAACCTCGGCGTGCAGTTCTGGACGTCGCGCGGGTTCGGGGTCGTCGACGTCAACTACGGAGGCTCCACCGGGTACGGACGCCGCTACCGGCGTCGGCTCAACGGCGAGTGGGGCATCGTCGACGTCGACGATTGCGTCGGTGCCACCCGCTATCTGGTCGACCACGGCGCGGCCGACCGTGATCGCCTCATCATCCGCGGGGGGAGCGCCGGGGGCTTCACCACCCTGGCCGCTCTCACCTTCCGTGAGGTCTTCGCCGCCGGCTGCTCCATGTACGGCGTGGCCGACCTCGAGGCCCTCGCACGCGACACCCACAAGTTCGAGGCCCGCTACCTCGACTCGCTCGTGGGGCCCTACCCGGCCCGCCGCGACCTCTACGAGGAGCGCTCTCCCATCCACCACACCGATGAGCTCGAGTGCCCCTTGTTGGTCCTGCAGGGCCTCGAGGACGAGGTGGTGCCGCCTGCGCAGAGCGAGATGATCGTGGAGGCCCTGGCCGACAAGGGCGTGCCCCACGCCTACCTGGCCTTCGAGGGCGAGCAGCACGGCTTCCGGCAGGCCGCCACCATCGTGCGGGCGTTGCAGGCCGAGGCCAGCTTCTACGCCCAGGTCCTCGGCTTCGAGTTGTCCGACGACATCGAGCCGCTCGAGATCACCGACCTCTGAGGTCGCTCAAGGGCGATGGTGGACGTGCCGACTGAGGACGGGTGAGCCCCGAGGACCATCCCGAGCCCGCCGACGCCGACGAGGTGATCGCCGTCGTCGCCGACCACGAGGAGGCCCGCCCCCTGGTCGAGTCGCTGCTGTTGGCCGGCCTGGGCCCCTCGTTGCGCGACGTCTCCGCCGGCGTCGAGGTGACGGTGGTGGCCGGTCAGGGACGCCGGGCGCGCCAGGTCCTCGGCCTCCCCGATGCCGAACCGGTCGACCCCTCCCCGGCGCCGCCCCGTCGTCCCCTCGGGGGAGTGCTCGGGTCGCCGGCGGCGGCCGCCCCGACAGACGGTCCGCCGGTCCGGGACCGCGCCTCCACGCTGCGGGCCCTGGTGATCTTCGCGGTGGCGCTCGTCGTCATCCCCGCGGTGGCCTTCTACATCAGCTTCAAGGTCGCCGGTGGCTGACACCGGGCACCCGGTGGCATCGGTCACCGGACGGGTCGGCCCGGAGGAGCACTGTGCCGCAGGGCCGTAGGATCGACCGCATGGCCCGCATCCTCGTCACCGAAGCCATCGCCGAAGGCGGTCTCGACCGTCTGCGCGAGGCCGGTCACACCGTCGACATCCACGAGGGGCTCAGCCCCGACGAGCTGTTGCAGGCGGTGCCGGGGGCCCATGCCCTCATCATCCGCTCGGCCACCCAGGTCACCGCCGAGGTCCTCGCCGCCGCCACCGACATGGTCGTGGTGGGCCGGGCCGGCATCGGGCTCGACAACGTCGACGTGGCTGCGGCCACCGACCGCGGCGTCATGGTGGTCAACGCTCCGCAGTCCAACATCCTCTCCGCGGCCGAGCAGACGATGGCGCTGCTGTTGGCCCAGGCCCGCAACATCCCCCAGGCCCACGCCGCGCTCGTGGCCGGCCGCTGGGAGCGCAGCCGCTGGACCGGTGTCGAGCTCGCCGACAAGACCCTCGGCGTCGTCGGCCTCGGTCGCATCGGCAAGCTGGTCGCCCAGCGGGCCATGGCCTTCGGGATGCGCATCGTGGCTCACGACCCGTTCGTCAGCCCCGAGATGGGTCGCAAGATGAACATCGACCTGGTCGATCTCGACACGTTGATGGACGTCAGCGACTTCGTCACGCTCCACGTGGCCAAGACCCCCGAGACGATCGGCCTGATCGATGCCGACCGCCTGGCCAAGGCCAAAGCCGGCATCCGCATCATCAACGTGGCCCGGGGCGGCATCGTGATCGAGTCCGACCTGGCCGAGGCCATCAAGAGCGGTCACGTCGGGGGCGCCGCCCTCGACGTGTTCGACACCGAGCCCACCACCGAGTCGCCCCTGTTCGGTCTGCCCGAGGTCGTGGTCACCCCGCACCTCGGTGCCTCCACCCACGAGGCCCAGGACAAGGCCGGCGACACCATCGCCGACATGGTCGAGCTGGCCCTCGCCGGCGAGTTCGTGCCGTTCGCAGTCAACGTCAACGCCGCCGAGGCCAGTGAGACGGTGCGCCCCTTCCTCTCGCTCGCCGAACGGCTCGGTTCGCTGTTCGCCGGCCTCACCGGCGGTGTGGGCGAGCTGCAGATCTCCTACGAGGGCGAGATCGGCGGGTACGACACCCGCATCCTCACCCTGTCGCTGCTCAAGGGCTTCTTCGGGCGCATCAGCGACGACCCGGTGTCCTACGTCAACGCGCCCAAGCTGGCCGAGGAGCACGGCATCGGCGTCACCGAGACGGCCACGACGACGTCGCACCACTACGTGAACCAGATCACCATCCGGGCCGGCGAGCACTGCATCTCCGGCACCCTCGTCGGGCTCGAGGGCGAGGCCCGGCTGGTGATGGTCGACGACCACCGCGTCGACCTCCCGCCCGCCCGGCACATGGTCGTGGTGCGCAACGACGACCGTCCCGGGATGATCGGCAAGGTCGGCACGCTGGTCGGCGAGGCCGGCATCAACATCGCCGACATGGACGTGGGCCAGTCGGCGAGCGGCGTCTCGGCGCTGATGGTGCTGGCCACCACCGAGCCGGTGCCCGCCGAGGTCCAGGACGCGCTTCGTTCGGTCGATGGCATCGTGTCGGTCGCCTCCTTGACCTGATCCGGCTCCTGGCTCGCAGGTTGACGTTCGGTGAGCGTCCCGGCACACTGACCGACATGTCCTCGACACGCTTCGAGCTTCTCCTTACGTAGGGCGAGCGCCCCCACATCGGTGCTCGCTGAACCTCCTGTGCCCACCGGGCCAGGGGGTTCTTGCGTTTTCGCCCCGCCGACACCGCTCGCCCGCCTCGCCCTTCTCCTCGCCCCCTACGACTCGCGTCCCCTCGAAAGGCCCCGCCATGGAGACCACGCCCACCCCCGCCAGTCCCGTCACCGACGACCCCGACCGCATCATCATCTTCGACACCACGCTCCGCGACGGCGAGCAGTCCCCGGGCATCTCCCTCGACCAGGGCGAGAAGGTCGAGATCGCCGAGCAACTGGCCCGCCTCGGCGTCGACGTCATCGAGGCCGGCTTCCCCATCGCCAGCCAGGGCGACTTCGAGTCGGTGCAGGCCATCGCCCGGGCCGTCCAGGGCCCCGTGATCTGCGGGCTGTCGCGGACCGCCCGCAAGGACATCGACCGCTGCTGGGAGGCCATCGAGCCCGCGGCCCGGCACCGCATCCACGTGTTCATCGCCACCAGCGAGACCCACATGGTCCACAAGCTGCGCATGACGCCCGACCAGGTGAAGGCCGAGACGGCCGCCGCCGTGGCCCACGCCCGGGGCTACACCGACGACGTGGAGTTCTCACCGGAGGACGCCTCGCGCTCCGACTTCGACTTCATGTGCGAGGTGCTGCAGATCGCGGTCGACAACGGCGCCACCACCTTGAACATCCCCGACACCGTCGGCTTCGGGGTGCCCGAGGAGTACGCCAAGCGCCTGCACGACGTGCGCGACCGGGTCACGGGCGACTACGTCATCTCCACCCACTGCCACAACGATCTGGGCCTGGCCGTGGCCAACTCCCTCGCCGCCGTGCAGACCGGGGCCCGCCAGGTGGAGTGCTCCATCAACGGCATCGGCGAGCGCGCCGGCAACGCCGCGCTCGAAGAGGTCGTGATGGCCCTGCGCACCCGCTCGGACTACTACGGCGGAGTCGACACCGGCATCCGCTCGGAGGAGCTGGCCCGCACCAGTCGCCTGGTGAGCCGCCTCACCGGCTACCCGGTCCAGTACAACAAGGCCGTCGTCGGACGCAACGCCTTCGCCCACGAGTCCGGCATCCACCAGCACGGGGTGCTCACCGAGCGCAGCACCTACGAGATCATGGACCCCGCCGCCGTCGGGCAGGGCGAGTCCAAGATCGTGCTGGGCAAGCACTCCGGCCGCCACGCCTTCGCCGACACCCTGAAGAAGATGGGCTACGACCTGCACGGCGACGCCCTCAACCAGGTGTTCACCCGGTTCAAGGAGCTGGCCGACCGCAAGGTCGAGCTGAGCGAGTCCGACCTCGAGGCGCTGGTGGCCGAGGAGATGGGCGACACCGTGCGCTACGCCTACCAGCTGGTGTCCATCGACGCCCACGGCGGCTCGTCGTCCACACCCGTGGCCACGGTGGTCGTCGACCGCGACGGCACCAAGCTCGAGGCCACCGCCGAGGGCGACGGCATGGTCGACGCCGCATGCCAGGCCATCCGCTCGGCCACCGGCATCGACGGGGTGCTCACCGACTACACCGTCACATCGGTCACCGGCGGGGTCGACGCCCTCGCCGACGTGGCGCTGCGTTTCGAGGCCGACGGCATGTCGATGCCGGGGCGGGGGCTTTCCACCGACGTCGTGGAGGCCTCGGCCCGGGCCTTCCTCAACGCCATGAACCGCATCGTCCGGGTCCGCGATTCGGGCGAGGACCCCACGGCCGTGGACCGGCCGGGCTCGCTGCGGTAGTGGCCCGCTGATCGTGCGGGAGGGCGGCCGCAGCCGCCTTCCCGCCCGGTCCGGCCCCCTCGGGCCGCTACGGTCGCACCCTGGGGCTCGGGGTGCTGGCCGAGTGGATGCCTGAGGGGGACCCGATGCAGCGTTACACCGTCATCTCGGCCGACTGCCACGCCGGCGCCGACCTGCGCGACTACCGGCCCTACCTCGAGGCGCGCCACCACGACGCGTTCGACGCCTGGGCCGACGGCTTCGTCAACCCGTTCGGCGATCTCCAGCGCGACGACGCCGACCGGAACTGGGACAGCGGACGGCGCCTGCGGGACCTCGAGGCCGACGGCGTGGTGGCCGAGGTGGTGTACCCGAACACCGTGCCGCCGTTCTTCCCGAGCGGTGGGCTGGTGGCCACGTCCCCGGCGGCGGACGAGTTCGAGCTGCGCCTCGCTGGCCTCCGGGCCCACAACCGATGGCTGGCCGAGTGGTGCGCGGAGGCTCCCGAGCGCCGTGCCGGCATCGGCCAGATCCTCCTCAACGACACCGACGAAGCCGTGCGCGACGTCCACTGGATCGCCGACCACGGCCTGCGGGGTGGGGTGTTGCTCCCCGGGGTCCCGCCCGATGCACCCATCGCTCCTCTGCACGCTCCGGACCACGATCCGGTCTGGCGGGCCTGCGAGGAGCGGGGCCTGGTCGTGAACGCCCACGGCGGTGGTGGTTCGCCGCAGTACGGGCCCTATCCGGCCTCGCTGTCGATGTGGCTGATGGAGGTGGCGTGGTACTCGCACCGACCCCTGTGGGCCTTCGTGCTCTCGGGCGTCTTCGATCGCTTCCCGGCCCTGCGTCTGGTGCTCGCCGAGCAGGGCGTGGGGTGGGTGGCCACCGCCTTGTCGTCGATGGACAACTTCTACGCCCAGCTGGCGGCCGGCAACGTCGGCGAGCTGGCGTTCGTGGAGCCCTTCCTGCTCGAGCGGATGCCCAGCGAGTACTGGGAGACCAACTGCGCCATCGGCGCCAGCTTCTTGCACCGTGACGACTGCGAGCGACGCGACCTGCTCGGCGTCGACCACATCATGTGGGGCAGCGACTACCCGCACCTCGAGGGCACGCCCCCGTTCTCCAAGGAGGGCATCGCCAAGACCTTCGCCGGCGTGCCCCGCCCCGAGGTCGAGGCCATGCTGGCGGGCAACGCGGCGGCTGTCTACGGCTTCGACCTCGACGTGCTGGCCCCGCTGGCGGCACGCGTCGGGCCGCTGGTCGACGACGTGGCCGCGGGGCTCGACGCCGTGCCCGAAGGGGCGACCAGCCCCGCCTTCGCCGAGCACATGATCCCCACCGTCTGACCACGCGTCACTGTCCGGCCTGCTCCACCCGCACCACCCGCACCCGACGAATCGCCCCGAGGACCATGAACGACAGCAGCGATCCCATCACCGACCCGACGGCCCTGCTCGGCGATGTCCGAGTGGTGGACCTGACCGATGGCTACGGGGCGTTCACGTCCCGGTTGATGAGCGACCTGGGCGCCGAGGTGGTGCGGATCGAGCCACCGGGCGGTGGCGCAGGGCGCCGGCGCCGGCCCCGTGCCGCCGACGGCACCGGGCTGCACCACGTCCACCGCAACGTCGGCAAGGTCGTCGTCGAGATCGATCCTGCGCTCGACGAGGGCCACCAGGCCGTCGAGGAGGTCCTGGCCGGGGCCGACATCGTGGTCGTGGCCGACGGGTGGGGCCACGAGCGCGACGACATGGCCCCGGCGCGGCTCTCCGAGCGCCACCCCCACCTGGTGGTCGTGTCCGTCACCCCCTACGGCATCGAGGGGCCCGGTGCCGAGTGGCCGGCCACCGAGCTGGTCGCCCAGGCCCTCGCCGGGGTCGTGTACCGCTCGGGCGTGCCCGAGCTGCCGCCGGTGTCGGCGCCCGGTTCCTACTGCGAGGACGTGGGGTCGACCACCTCGGCCCTGGCCGCCCTGATGGCCCTGTGGCAGGTCCGCCACGGGGGCGCCGGCCAGGTCGTCGACACCTCGACCGTGCTGGCCCTGGCCCAGTGCACCGAGATGTCGTTGCCCCTGTGGAGCCTTCTCAACTTCGACCAGGTCCGCTCCGGATCGGGTCTGTACCCCCTCTTCGAGTGCTCCGACGGGATGGCCCGCCTGGTGCTGCCCATGACGGCCAACGACTGGCGCAGCCTCATCGCCTGGCTGGGCAACCCGCCGGAGTGGACCGGTGCCGGATGGGAGGCCGCCATGCTGGGCGAGGAGGAGCGGGCCCAGATCATGGAGCGCCTCCCGGGCAAGTTCGCCGGCCGCACCCGCGAGGAGGTCACCGTCGACGGCGAGGCGGCCGGCCTGCGGGTCACGCCGGTGCTCACGCCGGCCGAGCTGCTCGAGAACCCTCACGTCGTGGCTCGTGGCACCTTCACCGAGATGCCGGTCGACTCCGAGGCCCGGCCCGGCCTGGTGATGGCCGGGCTGTTCGGCGTCGACGGCGTGCGGGCTGCCGCCAGCGGGCCCCCGCAGACGGTCGATGCTCCGCCGTCCTGGCCGGCGCGCCCCCGCCCCGAGAACGACCCTGGCCCCGCTGGCGTGGGGCCCCTGACCGGCCTGCGGGTCCTCGAGATCGGCACCGGCGTGGCTGCTCCCGAGGCAGGGCGCCTGCTGGCCGAGTGGGGGGCCGACGTCATCAAGGTCGAGACTTCCACCCGGCCCGACTTCCAGCGTCGGGTCCTCGGTGGCGACATGAACCCGGCGTTCGCCACCGTGGCCCGGGCCAAGCGGGCCCTCGGCGCCGACCTCGGCACCGACGAGGGGCGAGAGGTGGTGCGCTCGCTGCTCCCGCACGTCGACGTGCTCGTCGAGAACAACGCCACCGGCGTCATCGATCGTCTCGGGTTGGGCTGGGAGGCGGTCTCGGCGATCAACCCCCGCCTGGTCATGGTGGGCAGCCAGCTCTACGGCGATCGCGGGCCCTGGGCCACCCGCAAGGGCTACGGCCCGAGCGCCCGGGCGGTCGGCGGACTGACCTGGCTGTGGGCCCACGACGCGGAGGCCCCCCGTGGGGTGATGACCATCCACCCCGACCACCTGGCCGGTCGCCTCGTCGCCTTCGGGGCCCTCGCCGGGCTGTTGGCCCGTGAGCGCACCGGACGGGGATGCCACCTCGACGTGGCCCAGTTCGAAGCGGTGGCCGCCCTGCTCGGTGACCTGCTGCTGGCCGAGAGCCTCGAGGCCGGGGCCGCCCAGCCCCTCGGCAACCGCCACCTCGACCATGCCCCGTGGAACCTCTACCGGGGACCGGACGAGCCCGGCGGGGCCGAGAGCTGGCTGGCGGTGTGCGTCGCCGACGATCGGCAGTGGGCCGCCCTGGCCTCGGAGGTGCCCGAGCTCAACCGTCCGGAGTGGGCCACCGAGGAGGGCCGCCTCGCCGACGCCCATGCCGTCGACGCCGCGGTGGCGGCCTGGGTGGGCACCGTCGCCACCGACGACGCCGAGCGCCAGCTGCTCGCCGCCGGTGTGCCCGCTGGTCGGGCCCTGAGTCCGCGACTGCAGGCCGAGCACCCGCTCTTCGTCGAGCGGGGCTACGTCGTCTCCCTCGACCAGCCCGGCTCCGGTTCGATGCTGGTGGAGGGTCCGTGCTTCACCGCCTCCGGTCTGGGCGAGCCCCACCTGGCCCCGGCCCCGGCGCTGGGGGAGCACACCGTGGCCATCTGTCGCGACCTGTTGGCCATGGACGACGCCGACATCGACCGGCTGGTCGCCCTGGGCGCCCTGGAGGTGGCCCAGCCGGCCGAGTAGGGCGGGGGCGGCTGGACGCCCTCGCCGGGCTCAGACCGGCTGGTAGGTGAGGCCCGCCTCGCTGGCGGTCAGGCGCACCGGGCGACCCACCAGTCCGGTGTCGGTGAGCTGGCTCATGAGGTCGGGGTCGTCGGTGCGGGCCCCGACCCGGGCCCCGTCGTCGAGCTCGGCCACCAGCGGGGCCGCCTGCGCGTCGCCGTCGGGCCCGTGCACGACGGTCATGGCCACCACGGTGGCCACGCCCTCCACCGGCGCCTCGGGCGGTGGACCGACGGTGCTGGTGGGGGCAGGCGGTTCGTCGAAGGCTGGCGCCCGCTCGGGTGGTGTCGCGGCCAGCAGGCCGGCGGCGAAGTCGTTGGGCATCCCGCCGACACCGGTGAGGGCCACCACCTCGCCGAGGTCGGCCCGGGCGCGCCGGGCGGCGGCGGCCAGGCCGTGGAGCCCGTAGGAGGCGCCGGGGCCCCCGAAGTAGGGCAGCCCTCCGGTGAGGGTGAAGGGGCGGGGGTCGTCGAGGGCCACCCCGAAGGCGTCGAGGCCCAGCTGCACCGCGGCGGGGAAGCACGAGTACAGGTCGAAGGCGGCGATGGCGGCCGGGTCGACGCCCGTGTGGTCGAGCACGGTGCGGGCGGCCAGGCCCAGGGCGGGGGAGCGGTGCATCTCGGCCCACCGCGAGGGGGCCATGGGGTCCTTCACCGAGGCGGTGGCCCAGGGGTGCACCCGTCGCTCCACCGGGACCCCGAGGCGGTCGGCCTCGGCCACGGAGCACACCAGAACGGCGGCGGCCAGGTCGACGGTGGGGAACGAGCACATGGACTTGGTGTAGGGCTCGGCCACCAGCCGGTTGTCGGGGCGCACCTCGGCCAGGTCCGCGCCGGAGCGGGCCCGGGGGAACCAGGCCACCTCGGGACGGGACGCCGCCGTGGCGGTGAACGGAGCCATCAGCGCACCGAGGCGGGCGCGGTGCCCGGCCCAGGACTCGCCCGGCCGGGCCATGGCGCTCTCGATGAGCGCGAAGAGCTGCACGGGCATCTGCGCCCCGGCGCGGATCTCGGCGGGCAGCGGGCCCTCGACCGGGAGGCGCCGTCCGCTGGGCATCGGGGCCTGGTGGCGCGATCCCTGCGACCACACCGAGGTGGGCGGCGCCGGTGGGTCCTCGCCCCGGAGACGGGCTCGCTTCACCGAGGCGTCGGCCACGCCGCCGACGAGCAGGGCCGCCTCGATGCGGCCCTCGGCGATGCGCCGCCCGGCCTCGGCCAGCAGCCGCAGGGGACCAGAGCCGGTGTACCCGGTCTCGACCGTGTCGGCGGCAGCCAGCCCGAAGCGGGCCGCCACCAGGTCGGCGGCCCGGTCCTCGCTGTAGATCGACAGCGGGGTGGCGCCGACCAAGCCCACCCGGTCGAGGAGGCGACGGCCGGCGTGGCTGTCGGCGACGGCGTGGTCCACGGCCTCGGCCAGCAGCTCGAGGGGGTGGACGATGCGGTCGTCGTCGGTGTTGGCCACCTCGCCCACGCCCACGATCACCGGCAGCCGTGCCTGGTCCACTGTGCCCCCTGTCGTCGGCCCGGCCCACCCGGGCACCGGCGGGCGACGTTACCGCCGGTGCCGAACGGGTCGGGAGTCAGGCGAAGGCCGTCCAGGCCCGGGCCTCGAGCGTGGCCAGGTCGTTGACCATGACCCCGGCCGTCGACACGGTGAGGAGCCGGTCGCCGACCACCAGGGAGCGTTCGATGGTGGGTGCGTAGCCGGCGGGCTCGTAGAAGCCCGGTCCGCAGTCCGCCTCGGGCGGGCACACCGGTCGTGTGCCACCCGGTGGTTGCTCCTCGGTGGCGGAGGGGTGGGCCAACCGTCCCCGCTCGACGATGCCGTCGTCCGTGACGGTGGTGACCAGCACGCCGCGGAACACGTCGGCCGGGGCGCGGGCGATGTCGGCGCCGGGCTCGGGGGCCGGCAACGGGACGATCGGCCCCGCCCCCCAGACCTCGAGGGGCACCACCAGCGTGTCGGTGGCCGGCCACCACAACAGGGCGTGGTGGTCCTGCTCGGCCAGGGAGGTGCCGTCGGCCACGGTGAACTGGGCCAGGCGGGTGGGGTTCGCCGGATCGCTCACGTCGAACAGGCTCTCGGCGAACCCGATCAGCCGCCCGTCGTCGGTGCCGTCCTGGCCCACGCCCAGCAGGCGGCCCTCGTCGACGAGCTGCAGGTACGACGAGTAGCCGTTGATCTTCAGCTCACCGGCGACCACCGGGGCGGCGGGGTCGCGCAGGTCGACCACGTAGAGCGGATCGGTGCGCCGGAAGGTGACCACGTAGGCCAGGTCGCCCACGAAGCGGGCCGAGTAGATCTGCTCGGTCCGGCCCAGCCCGCCGACCTCCCCGATGCGGGCCAGCGTCTCGCCGTCGCGTTCGAGCACGGTGACGAAGCTCTCGCTGACCTCGGGTTCGGGGGCGACGCGGCGACCACCGTCGACGGTCGTCATCGGCCTCGACCACCCCCACCAGCCGGGGTCGACGGTGGTCGCCACCCGCAGGTGACCTTCGTGCTCGGACAGCGAGAACTGGTCGAGGACGGTGCCCCGCACCCGGCCCGACGCCAGGTACTCGGCCGGGCCTCGGCCGGCGATGCCGAAGGCGTGCACGTCGGTGTGGGGACCGGCCTCGACAGGGTCGTCGGGGGTCGTGGTGGTCGTGGTGGCTTCGGGTTCGCTGGTCGTCGTCGTCGACGGTTCAGTGGTCGAGGTCGAGGTCGAGGTCGTGGTCGATTCGGTGGTGCTGGTCGTCGACGTGGTGGGCGCCGAGGACGGGCTGGTGCCGGGCGTCGTCGTGGGCGCGGTGGTCGTGTCGGGCACGGTGGTCTCCGGTGCCGCCGGCTCATTCTCGGTGGCTGGGTCCCCCAGCTCCGGGGCCGGGGTCGGTGGGCGGGTCGGCCCGGGCACGGCGGTGCCGACCGCATCCTCCGCCCCGTCCTCGTCGCTGGTCGGAGTGTCGCCGTCGACGGCGGCGTCGGGCCAGCGTTCGGTGGTCACGTAGAGCGTGTCGGTGGAGGCGTAGACGGTGCCGGCCCCGGCGACCACGCCGGCGGAGGGCACCAGCTCGGCGCCGTCGGCGCGCAGGTCGAGGCCGACCACGGTGACCACGTCGAAGCCGGAGAACTGCTCGGGATGGTCGACGGCGTCGCAGGCCACCGCCTGGCGGACCTCCTCGGTGCCATCGGCGTTCGCCACGGCCAGCTCCGGGAGCCAGTCCTCGATGGTGGACGAGGCGATGATGTCGCGGTTGGCCTCCATGGACCGTTGCTCGGAGGCCTCGGTGCCGCTCGGGTACACGAAGCCGAGGTCTTCGGGACCGGAGCGGGTGACGACCCGTACCACGCCGTCGACCATGCGGGCGTCGACGTGGTCGGCACCGATCTCGACCCGTCCCACCACTCGGGGCTCGCCGTCGAGGTCGATGCGGGTGAGGGTGGTGCGCCCGGAGCCGGGCGGCAGCATCGACGACGACCCGATGCCGCCGTCGGGCTCGACCGGCATGCGGTCGCTCCAGCCGTGGCTGATCACCACGGCGTGGTCGCCCTCCACGAGGAGTCGGCCACCGGGCTCGCCCAGCTCGACGGTGGCGGCCACCACCGGCTCGGGACCGGTGAGGTCGACCACCCGCAGGTCCCCGCCGACCACGGTGACGAGCCGGCTGCCGTCGGTGACGGCCAGGTCCGGCTCGCCCACCCCGGCCTCCTGGACGTTGGTGGTGGAGAAGTCGCCGACAGTGGTGGGGGTGGAGGCCTCGGCTCCGTCGGCGGCGGCCCGGCTGCTCTCGCTGGCGGCGGAGTCCTCGGCCATGAAGGGCCTCATGGTCGGCCCTGGGACGCCGTACCAGCCTTCCTCGAGCCCGTAGGCCGTGACCCGCTCCCCGGCCTCCTCGTGGAACCAGCCCAGGAGGTCGTCGCAGGAGTCGAACGATACGAGGCGGGCCACGGCACCCACCACCGGGGTGGCGGGACCGCCGCCGCCGTCCCCTCCGCCGGTGCAGCCGACCGCCAGGACGCCTGCCGTCGTCACGAGGGCGACGCCCTCCCACACCCGCCTGGGCCAACCGTTCGTCGTGGTCATGGTGGATGAGACGTCGCCGCCGTCGATCTGGTTCCCGGCGATCTGGAGGTCGTGGCCCTCAGCGGTGGGCGGCCCTCACGCCCTCGGGCGCGACGTCGAGGCCGAGGACCTCGCCCGGCGCCACCCGGGCGGCCAGGTCGAGGGTGATGGTGCCGGGTCCGCAGCCCACGTCGAGCAGCCGCTGGCCCGGCTCGAGGTGGTCGAGCAGGTGGGCGGCGGAGTTCTCGGCGGTGCGCCACCGGTGGCTGCGCAGCACAGAGTCGTGGTGGCCGTGGGTGTAGCGGTCGGCCACGGCGTCAGCCCGCCCGCTCGGCCCCGCTGGTGGGCATCCACTCGGGCCGGGTGGCCTCGAAGGCGGTGATGTCGCCCTCCCACTGCAGGGTGATGCCGATGTCGTCGAGGCCCTTCAGGAAGCGCTCCTGGGTGGAGTCGTCGAGGGGGAACTCGACATCGAGGTCGATGGCCGGGGCCCGCAGGCGCTTGGCCTGGACGTCGACGGTGATCTCGATGGTGGGGTCGGCCATGACCGCGTCGATCAGCTGTCGGCTGATCTCGTGGCTGACCACGACGGGGACGAGGCCGTTCTTGGTGGCGTTGTTGCGGAAGATGTCGCCGAAGCGGGGGGCGACGACGGCGGTGAAGCCGTAGTCGGTGATGGCCCAGACGGCATGCTCGCGTGACGAACCGACGCCGAAGTTCTCGCCGGCGAGCAAGATGGCGGCCTCGCCGAACTGGGGCAGGTTCATGACGAACTCGGGGTCCTCTCGCCATTCCGAGAAGAGCCCCTTGCCGAAGCCGGTGCGCTCGACCCGCTTGAGCCAGTCGCTGGGGATGATCTGGTCGGTGTCGACGTCGGAGCGGTCGAGGGGGAGGGCCGTGCCGGTGAGGGTGATGACGGGATCCATGGGGAGGTCCTTTTCAGTCGAGGTCGCCGGGGGCGGCGAACGTGCCGGCGATGGCGGTGGCGGCGGCGACGGCGGGGCTCACCAGGTGGGTGCGCCCGCCGCGGCCCTGACGGCCCTCGAAGTTGCGGTTCGAGGTGGATGCGGCCCGCTCGCCGGGAGCGAGCTTGTCGGGGTTCATGGCCAGGCACATCGAGCAGCCCGGCTCTCGCCACTCGAAGCCGGCCCCGGTGAAGACCTCGTGGAGGCCCTCGCGCTCGGCCTGGAGCTTCACCTGATAAGAGCCGGGCACGACCATGGCGCGCATCCCGGACTTCACCGAACGGCCCTCGGCCACGGCAGCCGCGGCCCGCAGGTCCTCGATGCGCGAGTTGGTGCACGAACCGATGAAGACGGTGTCGACCGGGACCTCGCGGATCGGGGTGCCGGCCGTGAGGCCCATGTACTCCAGGGCTCGGCGGGCGGCGTCCTTGCCCGAGGCCTCCTCGAAGCTGTCGGGGTCGGGCACGGCCCCGCTGAGCTCGACGACCTGACCGGGGTTGGTGCCCCAGGACACGAACGGGGTCAGGGCGCTCCCGTCGATGTGCACGACCTTGTCGAAGCTGGCGCCCTCGTCGGTGGGCAGGCTGCGCCAGTACTCGAGGGCGGCCTCCCAGGCCGGGCCCTTCGGGGCGTGCTCGCGGCCCTCGAGGTAGGCGAAGGTGGTCTCGTCGGGGGCGATGAGACCGGCCTTGGCTCCGGCCTCGATGGACATGTTGCAGACCGTCATGCGGCCTTCCATCGAGAGGTTGCGGATGGCTTCACCCCGGTACTCGATGATCGAGCCGATGCCGCCGCCGGTGCCGATGCGGCCGATGATGGCCAGGATCAGGTCCTTGGCGGTGACCCCGGGCGACAGGGTGCCGTCGACCTCGACGGCCATGGTGCCGGGACGGTGCTGTTGCAGGGTCTGGGTGGCGAGGACGTGCTCGACCTCGCTGGTGCCGATGCCGAAGGCCAGGGCGCCGAACGCGCCGTGGGTGGCGGTGTGGCTGTCGCCGCACACGATGGTCATGCCCGGCAGGGTGAGGCCCTGCTCGGGGCCGATGACGTGCACGATGCCCTGGCCCGGCGAGCCCATGGGGTGCTCGACCACGCCGAACTCGGCGGTGTTGGCCCGCAGCACCTCGACCTGCTTGCGCGAGATCGGATCGGCGATGGGCTGGTCGATGTCGAGGGTGGGGACGTTGTGGTCCTCCGTGGCGACGGTGAGGTCCGGGCGGCGCACGGTCCTCCCGGCCAGCCGCAGGCCGTCGAAGGCCTGCGGGGAGGTCACCTCGTGGACGAGGTGCAGGTCGATGTAGAGCACGTCGGGGTCGCCGTTCGCCCGGCGTACGACGTGGTCGTCCCAGATCTTCTCGCTGAGGGTCCTGGCCTCGGCCATGGGTGCGGTCCTTTCGTCGGCGCCGGCGGGGGCCGACCGGCGCATCTCGAGCCCGACGTCGCGTCTCGGCTGTCCACCTCGACCGGGGAGCCACCCTCGTGGTGGCCGGGCCCTGGTGGGGTGGGTCCGTCTGCGTCCTGCTTGTGTCTCAATATGTGAGACGCTAGTCTTGTCTCGTGGGATCGAGTGTAGGTGGTGTGGGCGTCCTCGACAAGGCCGTGGCCGTGCTGGCCGTGCTCGAGGTCGAGCCCCGCTCCCTGGCCGAGCTGGTGGAGGCGACCGGGCTCACCCGGGCCACGGCCCATCGCCTCGCCGTGGCCCTCGAGCACCACGGGCTCGTGCGACGCGACGACGAGGGGCGCTTCGCCCTCGGCGCCCGGCTGGTCGCCCTGGGCCGGGCCGCCTCGGAAGGCCTGTCCCTCGTCGACGCCGCCGGCCCCGCGCTCGCCGAGCTCCGCGACGCCACCGGTGAGAGCGTGCAGCTGTACCTGCGTGAGGGCGAGGTGCGGGTCTGCGTGGCCGCGCTCGAGTCGCCCCACGGGCTGCGCACCATCGTGCCTGTCGGGGCCCGCCTCCCCCTCGGGGCCGGCTCCGCGGGGCGCCTCCTGGCCGAACCGGACGCCCTTCCCCGACGGGGGTGGGTCGACAGCGTGGGCGAGCGTGAGCCGGGCGTGGCCTCGGTCAGCGCGCCGGTCCTCGACGCCGACGGCCGGATCGTGGCCGCCATGAGCGTCTCGGGCCCCATCGGTCGGACCACCCGGGCACCGGGCCGCCGCTACGGCGCGGCGGTGGTGGCCGCCGCCCGCAGGCTGGAGCGCGACGCCGGGTTGCGACAAGAGTGAACGTCGTGAGCGACGACGCCACCCCCGTCGAGCGGCCCCTCGCGGCCATCGACATCGGCACCAACTCCTTCCACATGGTGGTGGCTCGCATCGGTCGGGGCCCCGGCGACGGCGGTGGCGAGTTCGAGGTCATCGCCCGGGAGAAGGAGATGGTCCGCCTCGGGTCGGCGTCGGGCGACATGAAGCGCCTGGTCCCCGACGCCATCGACCGGGGGGTGCAGGCCCTGGCCCGCATGGCCCGCATCGCGGCCATCCACGACGCCGACGTGCACGCGGTGGCCACCTCCGCGGTGCGCGAAGCGGAGAACGCAGAGGAGTTCCTCTCCCGGGCCCGCGACGAGGCGGGCGTGGAGGTCGAGGTCATCTCGGGGGTGGAGGAGGCCCGACTCATCCATCTGGGCGTGCTGCAGGCCGTTCCCGTGTTCGACCGCCGTCTCGTGCTGGTGGACATCGGCGGCGGCTCGACCGAGATCCTGGTGGGGGAGCGGGGGGAGACCCTCGCCGTGGGGAGCCTCAAGCTCGGCGCCATCCGGCTCACCCGGCGCTTCTTCCGGGGCGACCGGCTCCACCCCGGTGCGGTCGATGCCTGCCGACGCAACATCCGCTCGGTGCTGGCCCCCATGGCCCGCGACGTGGAACGGGTCGGCTTCGAGGTGGCGGTGGTGTCCTCGGGTACCGCCGAGGCCGTGGTCGCCATGGCCCTCACGGCGCGGGGTGACGAACCGGCGCGGACCTACAACAACGCCTCGGTGACCGCCGCCGAGATCGCCGCCGTCGTCGACGAGCTCATCGCGGCCGAGACGGTCGAGGGCCGGCGACGGCTGCCGGGCATGGACGCGGGGCGGGCCGACATCATCCTGGCCGGGGCCCTCATCCTCGACGGCGTGGTGCGTGGCCTCGGCATCGACGAGGTGGTCTTCTCGGACTACGCCCTGCGCGAGGGAGCGCTGCTCGATGCCCTCGCCCGCCGCCGGGGGGCCAACCTCCACCACCTGCGCGACCTCCGCCGTCGTAGCGTGGTGGCCCTCGCCGCGTCGATGGACGACGAGCCGGAGCACTCCGAGCGCACGGCCGGGCTGGCGCTGGAGCTGTTCGACGCCACCGCCCGCTGGCACGGCCTCGACGACGAGTGGCGCGAGCTGCTCGAGGCCGGGGCGTTGCTGGCCAACGTGGGGCAGGCCATCTCCCACTCCGAGCACCACAAGCACAGCTACTACCTGATCCGCCACTCCGACCGATTGGCCGGCTTCACCGACCACGAGATCGAGCTCATCGCCCTGATCGCCCGCTACCACCGCAAGAGCGCACCGAAGCCCAAGCACACCGAGTTCGCCCGCCTCCGGCCGGAGGACCAGGAGGCGGTGACGGTCCTCGCCGGCATCCTGCGGGTGGCCATCGCCCTCGACCGCTCCCACGCCGGCCCCGTCGAGCACCTCCGGGTCACCAGCGCCAACGGCTCGGGTCCGTTGCAGATCCTCGTCACCGGCCGTCCGGGAGCCGACCTCAGCCTCGAGCTGCACACCGGGACGGAGCGCAAGGACCTCCTCGAGCGGGTCCTGGGCCACCGCATCGACCTGGTGGCCACCTGAGGCGCACCGGCAGGCGCCTCACCCCGCGGCGGCGTGGTGGCAGGCCTCGAGGAGGGCGGGCACGAACGCCGGTGGATCGACGGCACAGACGTCGTGGGCCCCGTCGACCTCCCAGACCCGGGCGCCGGGGATGGCTTCGGCCAGCCGCCGTTGGCGTCGAGGGGGCACGGTGGCGTCGAAGCGGGGGATGACCACCCCGGTCGGGACGTCGACGTCGCGTATCCAGGCCTTGGAGGAGAACGTCGACAGCGCGTGGCCGGCCTCGAGGATGGAACGCAGGTCGTTGAGGCGCGCCTGGTCCCGAGCCCAGCGGCCCAACGGCGTGTCCTCGTAGCGGGCCACCAGGACCCTGTCGGTGACGCGCCGGCGCAACCCGATGGGCGCGGCCCGGGCGGCCACGGTGAGCCCGGCGATGACGCCGAACACGGCGTGCTCGCTCGGATGGGCCTTGAAGTTGCGGCTGGTGGCGCACAGCACCAGACCCTGGACCCGCGAGCGGTGGCGCTGCCAGAGGAGCTGGGCGATCGGGCCGCCCATCGAGTAGCCGACCGGTACGAAGCGTTCGATGCCGAGCACCTCGGCCAGGGCGGCGACGTCGTCGGCGCAGTCCTCCAGACGGAAGCGACGCCAGGTGCGCAGACCCAGACCGTGACCCCGGTGGTCGAGGGCCACCACCCTGAAGTGCTCACCGAGAGGCTGATAGGTGGCGAACCAGTTCAGGGCGGAGTTGGCCGTCCAGCCGTGGAGCAACACGACGGTCGGGGCCCCTGGTGGCCCCGCGACCTCGCGCACGAAGGTCGTGCCTCTACCGGGGAGCTCCACGACACGACCCTCGGGCAACCCGGGGGTGGGGAACGGCGCGGTGGCCTCCGGATCATCGGCCTCGCCATGGTCGTCGGCGGAGGACCGGGGCTGGCTCACCGGCGTGGCGCCACTCAGGCCTCGATGTCGACGATCTCGACCCGCAGCTCGCCGTTGGGCGCCTCGTAGCCGACGACCTCGCCGATGCGCCGGCCCATCAGCGCCTGGCCGAGCGGTGAGCCCGGAGAGACGACCTCGACGTCGCCGTTGCGCTCCTCGATGGAGCCGATGAGGAAGCGCTCCGGATCGTCGTCGCCTTCGTAGCAGATGGACACGACGACGCCGGTGGCGACCGAGTCGGTGGCGCCCGCCTCCACGATCTCGCAGTCCTGCAGGAGCGCCTGCAGGTGGCGGATGCGTCCCTCCATCTTGCCCTGCTCCTCCTTGGCGGCGTGGTAGTCGCCGTTCTCGGAGAGGTCGCCCAGCTCACGGGCGGCCTGGATCTTGCGGGCGATGTCGACCCGGCCGTGCGTGGTGAGCTCCTCGAGCTCGCTGCTCAGGCGGTCGTAGGCTGATTGTGAGAGGTGGTGGACGTCGGGCACCTGGTGGATGGTAGCGAGGCGGAGCGGGCGGGCATACCCCTGTGCGCCGCCTCGGCGAGGGGGGTACACTCTGCGTCGTGCCCGTCGCCCCCACGACCCTGGTAGCGATCATTCGGTAGCGCACGCCGTTCGTCGGTGTGCGCTTCTCTGGCCGTCCACCTGGTGGGCGGCTTTGTCGTTGTAGGGGCCGCTGTGCACACTGTGGCCCCGTCGTCGGGAGAGCCGACGGCGCCGCCACCCAAGCCTGCTCGGAGAATTGCGTTGAGTCACAGGATCGGAGTCATCCCCGGAGACGGCATCGGCCACGAGGTCGTCCCGATCGCGCTCGGCATCGTGCGGGCGGCGGGTGTCGAGCTCGACACGGTCGACTACGACCTCGGCGGTGAGCGCTACCTGCGCGACGGGGTCGTCCTCGACGACGCCACCATCGCCGAGTGGCGTGGTCTCGACGCCCTCTTCCTCGGTGCGGTAGGCACCCCCGACGTGCCTCCTGGCGTCATCGAGCGGGGGCTGTTGCTCAAGATGCGCTTCGACCTCGACCTCTACGTGAACCAGCGTCCGTTCCTGGCCCCCGGGCACGAGTTCATCGTGATCCGCGAGAACACCGAGGGCACCTACGCCGGCGAGGGCGGTTTCCTGCGCAAGGGGACCCCCCACGAGGTCGCCACGCAGGGGTCGGTCAACACCCGCTTCGGGGTCGAGCGCTGCGTGCGCTACGCCTTCGAGCTGGCTCGCAGCCGGGAGCGCAAGCACCTCACGTTGGTCCACAAGACCAACGTGCTCACCTTCGCCGGCGACCTGTGGGAGCGCACCTTCGACGCCGTGGCCGCCGAGTACCCCGATGTGGAGACCGCCTACAACCACGTCGATGCCGCGTGCATCTACTTCGTCGAGAGCCCGCAGCGCTACGACGTGATCGTCACCGACAACCTCTTCGGCGACATCCTCACCGATCTGGGTGGAGCGGTGTCGGGGGGCATCGGGCTCGCCTCCTCGGGCAACCTCAACCCCGATCGCACCGGACCGTCGATGTTCGAGCCGGTGCACGGCTCGGCCCCCGACATCGCCGGTCAGAACAAGGCCAACCCGGTCGCCGCCATCCTCTCGGCGGCCATGATGCTCGACTTCCTGGGCGAGGCCGACGCGGCCGCACGCATCCGTGCGGCGTGTGCCGAGACCGCCACCCTCACCGGATCCACCACCGAGATCGGCGACGCTGTCGCCGGCCGGCTGTAACAGGGGGAACACCTGTGCCCATCACACCCACCGAGAAGATCTGGATGAACGGCGAGCTCGTCGCCTGGGACGACGCCCGCATCCACGTGCTCACCCACACCCTGCACTACGGCATGGGCGTGTTCGAGGGCATCCGGGCCTACGAGACGCCCCAGGGCCCGGCCGTGTTCCGTCTCACCGAGCACATGGCCCGCCTGCACAACTCGGCCAAGATCATGGGGATGGAGCTGCCCTACTCCGTCGAGGAGCTGGTGCAGGCCACCAAGGACGTGGTGCGGGCCAGCGGGTTGCCATCGGCCTACATCCGTCCCATCGCCTACTACGGCTACGGCGAGATGGGCCTCAACACCCTGCCCTGCTCCATCGACGTGTCCATCGCCTGCTGGCCGTGGGGCGCCTACCTGGGCGAGGAGGCGGTCACCAAGGGCGTGCGCATGAAGATCTCGTCGTGGACCCGCCACGACCACAACACCATGCCGCCGGCGTCCAAGACCACCGGCAACTACGTGAACTCCTCGCTGGCCAAGGTCGAGGCCCTCAAGGCTGGCTACGACGAAGCCATCATGCTCAGCCCGCAGGGGTTCGTGAGCGAGTGCACCGGCGAGAACATCTTCGTGGCCCGCGACGGCGTGCTCGTCACCCCGCCGGTGGCCGCCGGGGCCCTCGAGGGCCTCACCCAGGACACGGTGATCGCCATCGCCAAGGACTTCGGCTTCGAGGTCCGCTTCGACTACCTCACCCGCAGCGACCTCTACGTCTGCGAGGAGATGTTCGTGTGCGGCACCGCCGCCGAGGTCTCGGCGGTCAACTCGGTCGACGACCGGGACATCCCGTGCCCCGGCCCGATGACCACGGCCATCGCAGCCGAGTACGCCCGAACCGTGCGCGGCGAGGTCGACCGCTACAAGGACTGGTTGGAGCATGTCCACTAGCAACGGCGCACCCCGCCCCGGCGCCACGGCCGCCGGCACCCCCCAGCTCCCCGAGTCGGTCGAGATCTTCGACACGACGCTGCGCGACGGCGCCCAGTTCGAGGGCATCTCGCTCACGGTCGACGACAAGCTGCGCGTCGCCGAGCAGCTCGACTGGCTCGGCGTCCGCTGGATCGAGGGCGGGTACCCGCAGGCCAACCCCCGCGACGAGGAGTTCTTCCGGCGCGCACCCACCGAGCTCGATCTCTCCACCGCCGAGCTGGTGGCCTTCGGCTCCACCCGCCGTCCCGCCGGCAAGGTCGACGTCGACCCCACCCTGTCGGCGTTGGTGGGAGCCGGCACCGGCACGGTGTGCATCGTGGGCAAGAGCTGGGACTTCCACGTCACCGAGGCTCTGCGCACCACCCTCGACGAGGGCGTGGCCATGGTCGGCGAGTCGGTGCGCTTCCTGGCCGATGCGGGCCTGCGGGTCTTCTTCGACGCCGAGCACTTCTTCGACGGCTACAAGGCCAACCCCGAGTACGCCCTCCGGGTGCTCGAGGCGGCTGCGGTCAACGGCGCCGCCTGCGTGGTGCTGTGCGACACCAACGGCGGTTCGCTGCCCCACGAGGTCCAGCACATCACCACCCAGATCACCTCGCACCTGGGCGCCGACGTGGCGGTCGGCATCCACACCCAGAACGACTCGGGCTGCGCGGTGGCCAACTCCGTGGCCGCGGTGCTCGGTGGGGCGACCCAGGTCCAGGGCACCATCAACGGCTACGGCGAACGCACCGGCAACGCCAACCTGATGACGGTCATCCCCGACCTCACCCTCAAGCTCGGCGTGGCCACCCTCCCCGAGGGCCGCATGGAGCGGCTCACCCTGGTGAGCCACCGGGTGGCCGAGCTGGTCAACCTGCCGCCCCAGCCCTCCGACCCCTTCGTCGGCGTCTCCGCCTTCGCCCACAAGGGCGGCCTGCACACCTCGGCGCTCGGCCGCGCCGGCGGAGCCACCTACGAGCACGTCGACCCCTCGGTCGTCGGCAACCACACCCGGGTCCTCGTCTCCGACCTCGGTGGCCGGGCCGGCATGTCCATGAAGGCCGCCGAGTTCGGGCTCGAGCTCGACGACCGCGCCGCGGGCGCCCTCAGCGAGGACCTCAAGCGCCTCGAGTCCGTCGGCTGGACCTTCGAAGCCGCCGACGCCTCGCTCGAGCTGCTGATGCGTCGAGCCGCCGGCTGGGAGCAGTCCTTCTTCCAGGTGGAGGCCTACCGCGTCTCGAGCTACCACCGCGAGGGTCCGGTCATGCCCAGCGGCGAGGTCGAGGTCACCGTGGAGGCCACGGTCAAGCTGTGGATCGACGGCCACCGCGTCGCCGCCGTGGGCGAGGGCAACGGCCCGGTCAACGCCCTCGACGCCGCCGTGCGGCGCGCTCTCAACGGGCGCTTCCCGGTGCTCGACCGCATCCACCTCACCGACTTCAAGGTGCGTGTCGTCGACGGCGGAGCGGCCACCGGGGCGGTGGTGCGGGTGCTGGTCGACTCCACCGACGGCGAACGGGTCTGGACGACCGTCGGCGTCGACAGCAACGTGATCGAGGCCTCGTGGCAGGCCTTGATGGACTCCATCCAGTACGGCCTGCTGCACGGCTCGGACTGACCGCCCGGGTCCTCTCGGTCGGCCGCTCTCGTCGGTCGGGCCGCGCTTCGACGGTGGCCGGCGGCACCTCCGGGAAGGCCGCCGGCAGTGGTGGTCGCCGCAGAGGGGAGACTCGCGGGCCACGGATCGGGTAGGCACCAGGGGCCGGCACCGCGTGGTGCTGGTCGACCACCGAGGAGCACCGTGGAGATCATCCGAAACGACGACGGCACCCTGGTCGTCCCCGTGGAACCCGAGCGTGGGCCCGACGCCGAGGGCGACGAGCCCGATGCGGCGGAGGAGCCCGCCGGTCCGACGACCCGGCTCCTCCACCCCGGCGAGGGTGGCTACGACGAGGCCCTGGCCGAGTGGGACCTCCAACAACACGACGGCGAGGCGGCCACTTCGACCGCCGACGGCCGCAAGGAGGCCAGGGCACTCGTCCACGCCGTGGCCGAGGACCCCGATCACGCCGTCGCCGATGCGGTGGCCGGGCTCGACGACCCCTCCGCCAGCGCCGAGGCGCTGCGCCACGTCCTCGCCGGTGGCGTGCACTCCGTGGAGGACTTCGCCGCCGAGGTCGCCGACGCCGAAGGCGGCGAGCCTCTGCCCACCCACCAGGCCAGCAAGATCATCGGCGAGATCGTGGCCGAGCTCGAGTGAGCTACGGGGTTGAGGGGCTGAGGGGCTGAGGGTCCGGCCCCTCGGAGGCGCAGCCCGGGCTGCCGCCGGGCCCGAGGTCGTGGTGCGCGGGCAGGACGAGACGGACCGCCGGCCACGTGCGGTGTGGGTGTCGGCGCGCCCGGTGAGAATCCGTTCGAACTCCGAAAAAGGTCGCGAAATAGTTCGGTATCTACGCTGCATCTCGAACATGTGTCTGGTAGATTGGGACGCATGTTCGAAAGGGCTGCGACCGGGAGAATCGGCGACATCACCGCCCCCGGCGCGGCCGCCCCGGTCGCAGAGCACACCCCGACTGACCACAGTTCGAACGACCCCGGCCTCGAGGGTCACGACTCGACCGGTCACGACCTCAATGGGCACGGCCCGGTCGGCGACGGCCTCGACGGCCTCGACGGCCTCGACGGCCTGGGCGGTGGCGGCTTGGGTGGTTTGCCTGATGCGGTGGTGGGGGAGGCTGGGATCGTGGCGCTGTCGGCCCGGATCGATCGCCTGGAAGCGGTTCGGGTGGCGGCGTTGGTGGGGTTCTTCGCCGCTGACGGTCACCGCGGTGAGGGGTTCCCGACCAAAGCGTCGTGGATGCGAGCCCGCCTCGGGTTGACCGAATCGGCGGCGCGGGCGTTGCTGGTGCGTGCCGATCGCCTGTCGGCCTGGCCCACCATGGGGTCGTTGTGGGTCGACGGGTCGCTGTCGGGGGCGCAGGTGGAGATGGCGGTCCGGTTGATCCCCAAGGGTCTCGTCGAGTTCTACGCCGACCACGACGCGGTGTGTTCGCCGGTGCTGGTCGGGTTGAGTGTGGCCGACACCAAGGTGGTCATCGAAGACTGGGTGGCCCGCGCTGATGCGGTCACCTCGGCGGATCCGGCCCGGTTGGAGGCCCCGCCGGTGGTGGCGCCGTCGGAGACGCAGTGGTCACGCACCCTCGACGATCGCGCCGAGCAGCGCAGCACCTTCGCGCCGGGTGATGCCACCGTGATCGAGAACGCCCTACGGGTCGCGGAACGCGCCGACGAACCCGGTGAGGTGCGCACCGCCGCGCAACGCCGAGCTGAGGCGTCGGTGACCATCGCCCGCTTCTTCCTCGATCACCACACGACCAGGGCTGGCCGTCCGGGGCGTCAGCACCCCCACATCATGGCCATCGCCGACCTGGATTCGTTGGCTGCGTCGGTGCTGTGGGGCGCCGGGATCACCACCAGAGACCAACTCGAAGCCTGGTGCGCTCTGCACGGGTACACGCCGGCCACCGAAGCGTTCCTCACCCACGCCCTGGCCCGCGGATCCACAGTCATGGGAACCATCGAAGGACGCACCCTGCCCCCCGAGGTCGTCAACGAGCTGTTCGGGGAGGGCACCACCCTGGCCCGGCTGTTGACCATCGACGGACAGATCCTCGATCACGGTCGTTCCATCCGCCTGGCCACCCCCACCCTGCGCGACGCCATCCTCGCCCGTGACGGCACCTGCCGCTACCCCGGCTGTCACGCCCCCGCCGCCTGGGTCGACATCCACCACGTCCGTGCCTGGACCGACGGTGGCCCCACTTCTGTCGTCAACCTCGTCGCCCTGTGCGGCGCCCACCACGGTCTCGTGCACCGCAAAGGCCACGGCCTCAGCGTCGAACCCGACGGCACCGTCGTGTTCACGTTCCCCGACCGCCCACCCGTGCTCTCACCACCCCCGAGACGCACCCGACCACCCCGCCTCCCACTCCACCACCCCACCGTCGACGCCCTCACCCCCGACCCCTTCACCCCACCCACCGGCGAGCCCGTCGCGAACGACCGGCCCGTCGCGAACGACCGTCCCGTGGCAGGCACCGAGTCCGTGGCCACCCGCCGCACTGCCAGCTCCGCCGGAACCGAAACGACCACGGCCGACACCCACGGCACCCGGCCCGACGAGGCCCAGCCCGACGACGCCGCTGGTCGCGGCGGCGATCTGGTCGTGCCCGCCGAGTTCGTCGACGTCTTCGAGCCGGCCACGACCCCAGGCCAAGCCGGGGTCCGCGAGAAGGCCGAGCTGACCGAGAAGGCCGAGCTGACCGAGAGGGCCGAGAGGGCCGAGAGCGCCGAGCTGACCGAGATCGCCGAGATCCTCGACGAGGTCGTGGCCCTGCTCACCAGCGGCGCCCTCGGACCCCACGACACCAACGGCGACCCCCTCGACGACGACGCCGTCGACGCCCTCATCCGCCACCGAGCCCACCAACTCGTCCGAGCCGCCTGACCGGGAGCCGGGAACCGCAACGGTTCCTCGCTCGTCGGACACAGCGTGGATGTGAACGGCAACCGACGGCGACGATCGCGGTGGCGACCGGGCGTCGCCGGAGCCCGGGCCACGTTGGGCTCCGCACCGAGGCGAGAACTAACGTGCCCGGCGATGGCTGCTCCCGACTACGTGCCCACGCCCACCGACGACAAGGCCCGCGTCTACGCCTCGCCGCCGCGTCGGCCCGATTCGTGGCGAGCCGATCGGCCCGCCGAGCTCGGCGGACGCCAGCCCCAGGGGCCCCGGCTGGGGAACCCCGGGCCCGACCAGGGCTACGCCATGAAGTTGGCCAACCAGTTCCGCGGGAAGCTGGTGCTCACCGCAGGGGAGCACGAGGACGACGCCCTCTCCGGGTGCCTGGCTCTCGCCATGCGCCGCGCTGCGCTGTTCGGGCGCGCCCCGATGATCCACGACATCACCTTCGCCCTCAACCTCTGGGGCTTCCTCACCGAGCCGACCTCGGAGCTGGCCGCGGCCCGGCGCGACGCCTTCGCCGGGGTCGCCAGCTCGCACCACTACACCGAGCGGGGAGCGTTGGTCGCCAGCGTGCCCGACGACGTCCTGCGCCTCACCCCGGCCGAGGTCGCCACCATGGTGGCCGCCGAGCCGGCCCGGGTGCTGGCCCTCGCCGAGGCGGCCCTCGCCGCCCACGGCGCCGACACCTCCACCCACTGATCCGGCCCCGGAGGGCCCGAGGCAGCTGAGAGGCGCCCAACCGGCGCCCCTCGCAGGGGCGAGCGGCCCAGACCTCCGGGTCCTAGGCCAGCACGTCGACTGGGGTGCCGGCCGGGAGGATCTCGGCCAGGCGGATCACCACGTCGTTGGGCATCCGGATGCAGCCGTTGGAGGCCTGGGTGCCGATGAGCTCGGGCTGGTTGGTGCCGTGGAAGGCCACCACCGGAAGGCCGCCGTCGAAGGTGTCGAGGCTCTCGCTGTAGGCGTTGGTGGACAGCACCCACGGGCCGTAGACGCCACCGGGGTTGGACTGCTCGATCTTCTCGTTCAGGTAGAAGCGCCCGGTCGGGGTGTAGGTGTTGTCCTGGCCGATGACGACCTGGGTCTCTTCGATGACCTCGTCGCCGTCGTACACCTTGAGGTTGAAGTCCGAGAGGCTCAGCTCCATGCGGTAGGAGTGGGTGCTGGTCTCGACGTCGGCGGCGCGGACCCACCCTTCCAGCTGGTTCGGGCGAGCGGGGATCATGACCCGCAGCCACTCGCCGGCGTCTTCGGTCACCACCACCACGAGGGGGTTCCCGAAGTAGGTGGGGTTCTCGAACGCCCAGCCGGCGTCGGTCTTGCGGGCTCCGGCGGAGTTGAGGTCCGGGCGGGGGATGGCGGGCAGGGAGCGGTCGAGCACCGTCGTGGAGGTGGAGGTGGTCGGTTCGATGCCCTCGGGCGGCTCGGCCACGACCTCGAGCTCGTCGCCCACGGCGGCGGCCACGGTGACGACGTTGGGGGCGGCCGTCGTGGTGGTGGACTCGACGGTGGTGGTGACCGGCTCGGCCGTGGGCTGGGAACCGCTGGAGCAGGCGCCGGCGAGGAGGCCGAGGGCGACGACCAGGGCCGCGACCAGGCGCGAGAGGGTGGCTCGACGGAGGCTCATGGGCGCCGACGGTACCATCGGCGGGTGACTTCCAGCCCCGCGCCCACCGACGTCTCCACCCCACCGACCCGTGTGCGCTTCGCCCCCTCCCCGACGGGCTACCTCCACATCGGTGGTGCCCGCACGGCCCTGTTCAACTGGCTCTTCGCCCGCCAGCAGGGCGGGGAGTTCCTGTTGCGGATCGAGGACACCGACGCCGAGCGGTCCCGACCGGAGCTCATCGACGTGATCTTCCGGTCGCTCGAGTGGCTGGGCCTCGACTGGGACGGCACGCCGGTGCACCAGTCCCAGCGCGCCGACGCCTACCGGGAGGCCATCGACACCCTGCTCGGCGCCGGCCGGGCCTACTGGTGCGACTGCACGCCCGACGCGGTCAAGGCCCGGGCCGAAGCCAGGGGAGGCACGCCCGGCTACGACGGCCACTGCCGCGACCGGGGCCTCGGTCCGGGCGAGGGCCGGGTGGTGCGCTTCGCGGTGCCGACGGACGGCACCGTGGCCTTCGACGACGTCATCCGGGGGGCGGTCTCGTTCGAGAACGCCCACCTCGAGGACTTCGTGATCGTGCGCTCCAACGGCACCCCGATGTTCCACCTGGCCAACGCCGTCGACGATGCCGCCCAGGGGATCACCCACGTGATCCGCGGCGAGGACCTCATCAACGTCACGCCCAAGGTGCTGTTGCTGCGCGACGCGCTCGACACTCCCGGCTCGCTCACCTTCGCCCACCTCCCCCTCATCGTGAACGAGAAGCGCCAGAAGCTCTCCAAGCGCCGCGACGACGTCTCGGTGGGCGACTACATCGACCGGGGCTACCTCTCCGAGGCGATGGTGAACTACCTGGCCACCCTCGGGTGGGGTGCGCCCGACGGCATCGAGATCCGACCCCTGGCCGAGATCGTCGCGCTGTTCCGCCTCGCCGACGTGAACAAGGCCGGCGCCTTCTTCGACGTGAAGAAGCTGCAGCACTTCAACGGCGAGTACATCCGGGACCTCTCGCTGCCGCAGTTCGTGAGCCGCTCCACCCGTTGGCTCTACGCCGAGGACGTCCCGTGGGCGCCCGACGCGTTCGACGTGGCCACCTTCGAGGTGCTCGCCCCCCTGGTCCAGGAGCGGGTGAAGCTGCTCTCCGAGGTCCCCGGCTACGTCGACTTCGTCTTCCTGCCCGAGCCGGTGATCGACGACGCGTCCTGGCAGAAGGTGATGGTCAAGGGCCGCGACCTCGCCGTGGCGGTGCTCGCCCATGCCGAGCGGGTCTTCGCCGACTGCCCCTGGACCCGCGAGGACCTCGAGGTCGTGCTGTTCGCCTACGCCGAGGATCACGAGGTGGCCAAGGGCAAGGTGCAGGCCCCGGTGCGGGTGGCCGTCACCGGTCGCAGCGTGGGCCCGCCCCTCTTCGAGTCGTTGGAGGTGCTCGGCCGCGACGAGACCTTGACGCGGATCCGTGCTGCAGCAGCGCGAGTCTGAGCCGGTGACGATCGAGGCGACGAGGGCGTGATCCGGTGGGCCGTGCGCCTGGCTTTGGGCGTGGTCGCGCTCGGGGTGCTCTACGTCGGCGTGACCTTCGTGCAGGTCTGGCACGCCGCCCGTCAGGACGACACCAGCGCGGCGTCGGCCATCGTGGTGATGGGCGCCGCCCAGTGGAACGGCGTGCCCTCACCGGTGCTGCGCTCCCGCCTCGACCACGCCGCCGCCCTCTACGAGCAGGGGGTGGCGCCCCTCGTGGTGGTCACCGGCGGCAAGCAACCGGGCGACGAGTTCACCCAGGGCCAGAGCGGCTACCAGTACCTGCGCGACGTGGGTCTCCCCGACGAGGCGCTCAAGGTGGAGGTCGGGGGGACCAACAGCTACGAGGAGCTGGCCGCCTCGGCGGTCATCCTGCGCCAGGCGCAGGTGGGCGACGACGTCATCGTGGTCACCGATCCCTACCACGCCATGCGGGTGGAGGGCATCGCCGGTGAGGTCGGGCTCGACGCCCACGTCTCGCCCACCGAGGCGTCGTCGTCGTTGCGTTCCCTGGCCAGGGAGACCGCCGCGGTCGCCGTGGGCCGGATCATCGGCTACCGCCGGCTCTCCAACCTGCTGTGAGCGTCAGGTTGGTGGGTCGCGAGCGCGGCCACTAACCTCAGACTGCCCTTCGGGGGTGGTGTAATCGGTAACACAACTGGTTCTGGTCCAGTCGTTGGGGGTTCGAGTCCTCCCCCCCGAGCACGATGACACGGGCGCCGCCGCGGCGGCGCCCGTGTCGCGTCCGGTCGGCTGAGGGGCGCCGATCGGCTCGGATCGGCCGCCACGAGGGCGGTGTCCCTAGCATCGGGCCCATGTCGAACCACGCACCCATGCCACACCGCCGTCTCGGTCGTTCCGGGCTGGAGGTGAGCCTGCTCTCCTTCGGCTCCTGGGTCACCTTCGGCAGCCAGCTCGACACCGGCCTGGCCCGGGACTGCCTGGCCGCCGCTCGCGAGCGCGGGGTGAACTTCTTCGACAACGCCGAGTCCTACGCCGGCGGGGAGTCGGAGCGCATCATGGGCCAGGCCATCGCCGAGCTCGGATGGCCCCGGTGGTCGTACGTGATCTCCACCAAGCTGTTCTGGGGCCTCCACGACGACATCAACATGCGCAACACCCTCAACCGCAAGTACCTCCTGCACGCCATGGAGGGCAGCCTCGAGCGGCTGGGCCTCGACTTCGTCGACGTGGTGTTCTGCCACCGGTCGGATCCGAACACCCCCATCGAGGAGACGGTGTGGGCCATGTCCGACCTCATCGAGCGGGGTCACGCTCTCTACTGGGGCACCTCCGAGTGGTCGGCCGACGAGATCCGCGCTGCGTGGGAGATCGCCGAGCGCCACCACCTCCGCAAACCCGTCGTCGAGCAGCCCCAGTACAACCTGTTCGAGCGCCGGCGCGTGGAGACGGAGTACACCCGGCTCTACGAGGACACGGGGCTGGGGCTCACCACCTGGAGCCCCCTCGCCTCGGGGCTGCTCACCGGCAAGTACCTCGACGGTGTGCCCGAGGGCAGCCGGGCCGCGCTGCCCGGCTACGAGTGGCTGCGCGACATGCTCACCGAGCCGGGCCGCAACGAGGTCGTGCGTCGCCTGGCCGGCATCGCCGACGAGCTCGAGTGCACGCTGTCGCAGCTGGCCATCGCCTGGTGCGCGGCCAACACGGACGTGTCCACCGTCATCACCGGTGCCAGCACCCCCGAACAGGTGGTGGAGAACATGGGCGCCCTCGACGTCCTCGACCGCCTCGACCCCGACATGCTCGACCGCATCGACGCAGTTACATGATGCTCCGGTCGGCAAGCCTCCCTCCGCCGGCTTCGCCGAAGTGACATCTTGCTCCGGTCGGCAAGCCTCCCTCCGCCGGCTTCGCCGAAGTGACATCTTGCTCCGGTCGGCAAGCCTCCCTCCGCCGGCTTCGCCGAAACGCGGGACCCTGCTGAGGCTCCGTCGCTGGCGCTCCTCCGCCTGTTGCGGGTCGGCTGACGCCTGCCCTCAGGTGGGCGACGGGAGCGCCAGCGACCCGCCCACACTACGTCCCGACGAGCTTGCGAGGAGGGCGCCATGGACACGGTCCCGGGGGGTGGACCGCACCACTGGTTCTGACGCGCGCACAGGAGCGAGTGCGGCTCGGCGAAGCTGCCGCTCTGAGCGACTGAGCACGTCAGGTTCTGGTGCGGGACAGGACCCGCCGGAACCCCGAGGGTCCGACAGGTGGGCACCGGCAGCCTCGGGACCCCGAGGACCCGTCAAGGGGGCGATGGGAGCGCCAGCGACACGCCCGCACCGCGTCCCGACGAGCTTGCGAGGAGGGCGCCATGATCACGGTTCTGGTGCGGGACAGGACCCGCCGGGCCCCCGAGGGTCCGAAGGGTGGTGAGAAGGTCATGTGACTCTCACCTCCCGGGTGCGGGAAGCGTCGCTCGAGCAGCGAGACTGGTCGGCATGGAGCGTTGTGATGTCGCCGTGATCGGGGCCGGGCCGGCGGGGTCGGCCGCGGCCACGTGGGCGGCGCGCGGCGGCGCCGACGTCATGCTCTTCGAAAAGGGCGAGCGCGGCCGCGACAAGTCCTGCGGGGACGGGCTCACCCCTCGGGCGGTGGCCGAGCTCGACCGCATGGGGGTCGACATCGGGACCTTCCACCGCATCGACGGCCTGCGGGTGCAGGCCGGTCGCACCGTGCGCGAGGTCGACTGGCCCGACGGGCCCTTCCCTCCCCGCGGTGCGGTCGCTCCTCGGGCCGAGTTCGACGCGCTGCTCATGGAGACGGCGGCCAAGGCCGGCGCCGACCTGCGGGAGCGATCGGTCGCCGAGCCGGTGCTCGACGGCGAGAGGGTCGTCGGCGTGCGCACCAAGCACGGCGAGGTGCGCGCCGACCTCGTGGTCGTGGCTTCGGGAGCGGGCTCGCCCGCGGCGAAGGCCCTGGGTGCGGTGCGGGTCCCCACCTCGCCGTTCGGCCTGGCCATCCGGGCCTACGTCCCGTCCACCCGGGCCGACGACCGGTACATGGAGGCGTGCCTGACCGTCCAGGGTCCCGATGGCGACATCGTCCCGGGCTACGGCTGGGTGTTCCCCGCCGGCGACGGCGTGGTCAACGTCGGGGTCGGTGCGCTCTCCACCATGCGGAACTTCTCGGACCTGAACCTCAACCGCATGCTCGACGCCTACACCGCCCAGGTACGGGAGTCCTGGGGTCTGGGTGAGGTCCTGGCCCGCCCGCGGGCCTGGCGGCTGCCCATGCACGTCGGGCGCCGCCACGGGCCGGGATGGGTGGCCATCGGCGACGCCGCCGGCCTCGTGAACCCGTTCAACGGCGAGGGCATCGACTACGGACTCGAGTCCGGCCGCCTGGCGGCCGAGTGTCACCAGGCCTCCCCCCACCACGCCGATGCGCTGTACGGCGCTCGCCTGGAGGCCGAGTACGACGCCTTCTTCGCGACCGCCCGCCGCTTCGCGTGGGTGATCGGGCGCCCCCAGCTCCTGAGGGTCCTGCTGGCGATGGCGCTCTCCACCGGGTTCACCATGCGTCTGGTGCTCGACATCATGGCCAACCTCGTCGACGAGGAGCACCCGGGGTTGGCCGGCCGGTCGCTGTCGATCGGGGGGCGAGGGCTGGCCCTTCTCGACCCGGTGTTGCGCAGCTGACGGCGGTGACCGCCGGTCGACGGGGGTCCGGCGGGCGGGTGCGTCGCGGTGAACGTGGGGTGAAAGGGTAGGAACCCTCCCCGATGCGCCGCGACCGCGCCGGTAGGTTCCGGCGCACGGTCGGCCAGGGAGGGATGCGCCGTGACCCAGCTCGACGAGCAGGACGCCGAACGCCTCGATCGGTGGTGGCGGGCGGCCAACTACCTCACCGTCGGTCAGATCTACCTCCGCGACAACGTGCTGCTGCGCGAACCGCTGCGCCCCGAGCACGTCAAGCCGCGGTTGCTCGGACACTGGGGCACGTCGCCGGGCCTCAACCTGCTGTGGGCCCACCTGAACCGGCTCATCGTCGCCCGCGACCTCGAGATGCTCTTCGTCTGCGGGCCGGGGCACGGTGGTCCGGCGGTCGTCGCCAACACGTGGTTGGAGGGCACCTGGAGCGAGGTCTACCCCGACATCGGGACGGACGAGGCCGGACTCCGACGGCTCTGCCGGCAGTTCTCCACCCCGGGAGGCTTCCCCAGCCACGTGAGCGTCGAGGTGCCGGGCTCCATCCACGAGGGCGGTGAGCTCGGCTACGCGCTGGTGCACGCCGTCGGGGCCGCGTTCGACGCGCCCGACCGCATCGTGGCCTGCGTGGTGGGCGACGGGGAAGCCGAGACCGGTCCGCTCGAGGGGTCGTGGAAGGGGGTGCGCTTCCTCGATCCGCGCCGTGACGGGGCGGTCCTGCCGATCCTGCACCTCAACGACGGCAAGATCTCCGGACCCACGGTCCTCGGCCGGAGCGACGACGCCGACGTGGCCGCGCTCCTGCGGTCCCACGGCTACGACCCGCTGTTCGTGGAGGGCGACCGGCCCGAGCAGGTGCACGCCGACCTGGCCGACGCCCTCGAGCGGGCGGTCGACACCATCGGCGAGAACCGGGCCGACGCCCGGTCCGGACGGGCCATCGATCCGGCGGTCGGCCTGCCCTGGCGGTGGCCGGCCATCGTGCTGCGCACCCCCAAGGGGTGGACGGGCCCCGGCGTCGTCGACGGTCTGCAGGTCGAGGGCACCTTCCGATCGCACCAGGTGCCGGTGAACCAGGTGCGCACCGACCCCGACCACCTCGCCGTGCTCGAGGAGTGGATGCGCAGCTACCGACCCGAGGAGCTGTTCGGGGTCGACGGCCGGCCGGCTCCCGATCTCGTCGACGGCGCGCCCCGGGGCGACCGTCGCATGAGCGCCAGCCCGGCGGCGAACGGGGGTCGGGTGTCGGTCGCCCTCGATCTGCCCGACTACGTCGACTACGCCTTCGACGTCACCGTGCCCGGCCAGGAGTACCACGAGTCGACCCGCCGTCTGGGGGAGTGGTTGCGCGACGTCTTCGTGCGCAACGCGGAGGACGGGAACTTCCGGCTCTTCTCACCCGACGAGACGAACTCCAACCGCCTCGGTGCCGTCTTCGACGTGGAGAACCGGTGCTGGACCCTGCCCGTCACCGACGACGACGACCACCTCGCTCCCGACGGGCGGGTGATGGAGGTCCTCAGCGAGCACCTGTGCCACGGCTGGCTCGAGGGCTACAACCTGACCGGCCGGCACGGGTTGTTCGCCACCTATGAGGCCTTCGCCATGGTGTCGGCCTCCATGACGGTCCAGCACGCCAAGTGGCTCGATGCTGCCGCCGAGCTCGGTTGGCGGCGCCCCGTCCCCTCGTTGAACGTGCTCCTCACGTCGACGTGCTGGCGCAACGACCACAACGGGTTCAGCCACCAGGGCCCGGGTCTCATCGACACGGTCATCTCCAAGAAGCCCGAGGTGGCGAGGGTCTACCTCCCGCCGGACGCCAACACCCTGTTGTCGGTCGCCGACCACTGCCTGCGCTCTCGTGACTACGTCAACCTCATCGTGATCGACAAGCAGCCTCAGCTGCAGTGGCTCGACATGCGCGCTGCCCGCGAGCACTGCACCCGGGGCTACGGCGACTGGGAGTGGGCCGGCACCTTCGGCGGGGAGGACCCCGACATCGTGCTGGCCTGCGCCGGCGACGTGGTGACCATGGAGACCGTGGCCGCCGCACAGCTCCTGCGTCGGTGGGTTCCCGAGCTGCGCGTGCGCGTGGTCAACATCGTCGACCTCATGACCCTGTTGCCGGCGAACGACCACCCGCACGGGATGGACCTGGTCGCCTTCAACCAGTTGTTCACGCCCGACCAGCACGTGGTGTTCGCCTTCCACGGCTATCCCCGGGCCGTGCACTTCCTGGTGCACGGACAGGGGCGCCAGGATCGCTTCCACGTGCGTGGGTACAAGGAGGAGGGCACCACCACCACCCCGTTCGACATGGTGGTCCTCAACGACGTGAGCAGGTACCAGCTCTGCCTCCAGGCCCTCCGACGGGCCCGGCGCCGGCCGGCTGGGGCCGACGAGCTGGGTGAGCACTGCCGATCGCAGCTGGCCGCCCACGAGCTGTACATCACCGAGCACCTCCAGGACCTCCCCGAGGTGCAGGACTGGACCTGGGAACCGTGACCGAGCCGTCCCTGACCGTCCTGGTCGTCAACGTCGGGTCGAGCACCGTCAAGCTCGACGTGGTGGCGATCGGAGGGGGGCGGGTCGAGGGCGAGGCGAGCGAGGGCGTCCGGATCGTCGGTGAGGCGCTCGACGCACCGCTCGAGCCCGACGCGCTCGAGCGGTTCCTCGACCGGGCCCCCGGCATCGACGTCGTGGGCCACCGGGTGGTGCACGGGGGGCCGCAGCAGTCCGGTCCGGCGATGATCACCGATGACCTCCTGGGCGATCTCGACGAGGTGTCGGTCCTGGCTCCGTTGCACAACCCCCCGGCCCTGCAGGCCATCGAGGTCGTGCGTCGGCTGCGGCCCGGCCTGCCGGCGGTGGCCTGCTTCGACACCACCTTCCACACGACCATCCCGCGAGAGGCGGCCACCTACGCCGTCCCGGCGGAGTGGAGGGACCGTTGGGGGCTGCGTGTCTACGGGTTCCACGGCTTGAGCCACGCCTACGCCACGCGCCGGGCGGCCCGGATGGTGGGTCGTCGCGTCGAGGACCTCCGCGTCGTGACCTGCCACCTGGGGGCGGGGGCATCGCTCGCCGCGGTCCGGGGTGGCCGATCGGTGGCCACCACCATGGGCTTCACGCCGTTGTCGGGCTTGGTGATGGCCACCCGGTCGGGTGACGTCGACCCCGGGGCGTTGATGTGGCTGCAGCAACAGGCCGGTCTGGGCGCCGACGAGATGACCGACCTGTTGTTGCACCGGTCAGGACTGGCCGGGCTCTCGGGGACCAGCGGCGACATGCGCGAGGTGCTCGCCGGGATCGCCGACGGCGACGAGGCCTGCCTGCTGGCGTGGAAGGTCTACAACCACCGGCTCCGCTTGGGGATCAGCGCCATGGTCGGCACCATGAGCGGGCTCGACGTGTTGGTGTTCACCGGTGGGGTGGCCGAGCGGGCCGGGTCGGTGCGCCTCTCGACCTGTGCGTGGGGGGCCTTCCTCGGCCTGGGCATCGACGACGAGGCCAATGCGGCCCACGCTCCTGACACCGATGCCGACCTGAGCGAGGACGGCGCGACGGTGCGCACCCTCGTGGTCCACGCCCGCGAGGACCTCGAGGTGGCCCGCCAGGTGAGCGAGCTGCTCGCCGGCTGACGAAGGCCTCGAACGGCCGGCGAGGGCCCCTGCGGTCGGTCGCCGGGTTGTCCGAAGATGACGATCCGCGGTCGGTGGCTGCCGGATTCGTGGTTCGTTCGGCCCATCCTGGTGGCGATGGCACGTGACATGCGTCACAAGATGATGCGCGCGCGGGGGTTCCGGGCCTGCTACATTGCGGTTCCGTTACAGGTCGTTGACGTCCTCTTACCCACCTCTCGCCGCCAGGAGTCGCTGCTCCCGATGTCCCGCTCCACCCGGGTACTGCGCATCCCCTCGCTCGCGGCCGCCGCCACCGTGCTTCTCGCCGTGGTGCTGGCCGGTACGCCGCTCTCCACCACTCCTGCGGTCGATGCCGACACCGCGGCGGAGCAGCGCGAGGTGAAGGCGCAACGGGCCGAGGTGGCGGGCCAGATCGACACCCTCGAGGCCACCGACGCCGAGGTGAGCGCAGCCCTGGACGCGCTCGAGGCCAACGTGCGTTCCACCCGGGCCCAGATGGCCGACGCCCAGCGGGCGGTCGACGAGGCCGAGGCTCGGGCCCAACAGGCCGAGGACGAGGCTCGCGCCACCGAGGCTCGCATCGGTGAGCTCCGCGCCGCCGTGGTCGACGCTGCGGTCGCGGCGTACGTCCAGCCCGAGGGCGAGCAGGTCCTCGATGCCTTCCAGGAGCTGTCGGCCAACGACGCCAGCACCAAGCAGGCCCTCCTCGAGGTGGCCAACGGCTCCAAGCTCGACGCCGTCGAGGAGTACCGCACCGCCCAGCGCCAGCTCGAGGACCAGCGCGACGAGGCCCGCAGCGCGCGCGACGTCGCCGAGCAACGACGCTCGAGCCTGGCCGACACGGTGGCCGGCTACGAGTCCGCTCAAGCCGAACAGGAGCGAGTGGCCTCCGAGATCGCCACCCGCCTCGGCGACAAGCTCGCCGAGTCCCAGGCGCTCGCCGCCCTCGACCAGCAGCTCTCCGATCGCCTGGCCGCCGAGCAGGCCGCCATCGCCGCTCAGCTGGCCGCCGCGCGAGCCGCTGCCGAGGCGGCCGCCGCCGCCCGGCCGGCGCCGAGCAGCGGCGGAGGTTCTGGGGGTGGCTCCGGTGGAGGCTCCGGTGGTGGCGGCGGACCCGTCACCCAGATCCCCCGTCCGGGGGGCCTCACCAGCGTGCGAGGCATCACCGTGGCCGGTTCCATCGCCGGCAACCTGGCCAGCCTGCTCGAGGCGGCCAGCGCCGCCGGGATCCACCTCACCGGCAGCGGCTACCGCGACCCGGCCATGCAGATCGAGCTGCGCAGGCAGCACTGCGGCACCAGCCAGTACGCCATCTGGCAGATGAACCCCGACTCCTGCAGTCCGCCCACGGCGATCCCGGGGCGCTCGAAGCACGAGCAGGGCCTGGCCATCGACTTCGCCCACAACGGTCGGTCCATCCAGAGCCGCAGCTCCCCGGCCTTCCAGTGGTTGGCGGCCAACGCCGGCCGCTACGGCTTCGTGAACCTGCCCAGCGAGCCCTGGCACTGGTCCACCGACGGCAGCTGACAGCGACCACTGCGGCGATACCGGCGCAGTAGGGTCCTCGCCACGCGTTGCGAGGAGCAGACATGAGTGAACGACCGGTCGCGTTGGTGACTGGCGCCAGTCGGGGGATCGGCAAGGCCGCCGCCCTCGCCCTGGCCGAAGCCGGATTCGATGTGGCGCTCACCGCCCGAACGGTGCGCGAAGGCGAGGGTCGCAGCGAGCCCAACTCGGTGCGCGGCGACGAGCCCGTCGTGGCCCTGCCCGGCAGCCTCGAGACGACGGCGGCCGAGGTGGAACGACGGGGACGTAGGGCGGTGTCGATCCCGATGGACCTGCTCGACCTGGCCAGCGTGGAGGCCGTGCCGGCGGCGGTCCTCGAGGGGTTCGGTCGCATCGACGTGCTGTTCAACAACGCCATCTACCAGGCGGGCGGCACCATGGACCGCCTGCTCGACCTGCAGATGAGCGACCTCGACAACTTGATGCGGGGGAACTTCGCCCACCAGATCCGCCTCATCCAGCTGGTGGTGCCCCACATGGTCGACCACGGCGAGGGGCGGATCATCAACATGGTGTCGGGCTCGGCCCGCCACGACCCGCCCGGGCCGGCCGGCGACGGCGGATGGGGGATCGCCTACGCGGCCTCGAAGGCGGCCTTCGGCCGGGTGGCCGGCGGCATCGAGGCCGAGTACCGCGACCGCGGGGTGCGGGCCTTCAACGTCGATCCCGGCAACGTGGTCACCGAGAAGCGCAAGGCGCTGCGCCCCGACGACGACTTCGAGCAGGGCTTCGGATCGGCACCCGCCGAAGCCACCGGGGCCGTCGTCGCCTGGCTGGCCACCGACCCCGAAGCCACCCGATTCGTGGGCAAGTGGATCTTCGCCCCCAAGCTCTGCGCCGACCTCGGGCTGCTGCCCGACTGGCCGGCAGGTGAGGGCGAGGGGTGAGCGAGCTCCAGTTCCTCCTCGACCGCCTGGCCCTGCAGGACCTCGTCGCCGCCTACGCCACCTGCGTCGACAGCGACGACCCTGCCTCGGCGGCGGCCCTGTTCACGCCGGACGGTGAGCTGCGCATCTTCGAGCGGGGGGCGGAGGCGCCGGTGCGCGAGCGGGTCGGTCCCGAGGCGATCGCCTCGGCCATGGCGGGGCTCGACCGCTACCACACCACCTTGCACGTGATGGCCAACCACACGGTCACGATCGAGGGCGACACCGCCGATGGGGTCACCTACTGCCTGGCGCACCACATCCACGACGTCGACGGGCCCGAGGGCACGACGCTGCCCTACGACTACGTGATGCACATCCGGTACCTCGACCGGTTCGTGCGGGCGCTCGACGGCTGGCGCATCGCCCGTCGCCATCTGGTGGTGGAGTTCACCGAGGACCGACCGATCGCCGTGTCGTGACCGGCGTCGCGCTCGTCACCGGAGCCAGTCGGGGCATCGGCCGGGCGGCAGCGCTGGCCCTGGCCCGGGCCGGCTTCGACGTGGCGGTGTCGGCTCGCACCCTGCGCGAGGGCGAGGGCCGCGTCGAGCCCGACTCGGTGCACGGCGGCGAGTCGGTGGCGGTGGAAGGAAGCCTCGAGCGCACGGCGTCGGAGATCGAGGCTTCCGGCCGGCGGGCCCTGCCGGTCGCCATGGACTTCTGCGACCTGGCCAGCGTCGAGGCCGCGGTCGCGACCGTGCTCGCCGCGTGGGGTCGGGTCGACGTGCTGGTCAACAACGGCCTCTACCGGGGCCCGGGCACCATGGACCGCCTGGCCGACCTGCGCATGGACGACCTCGACCACCTGATGCGGGGGAACTTCGCCTACCAGATCCGGCTCGTCCAGCTGGTGCTGCCCGGCATGCTCGAGCGCGGCCACGGCCGGATCGTCGACATGGTGTCGGGGTCGGCCCGCCACGATCCGCCCGGCCCCGCCGGCGAGGGCGGCTGGGGCATCGCCTACGCGGCCTCGAAGGCGGCCCTCGGTCGGGTCGCCGGCGGCGTGAACGCCGAATACGCCCCTCGTGGCGTGTGGGCCTTCAACGTGGACCCCGGCAACGTGGTCACCGAGCGGCGTCGGGCCCTGCACCCCGACCAGGACTTCACCGACGGCTTCGGCGCCGACAGCCCAGAGGCCACGGCCGAGACCATCGCCTGGTTGGCGAGCTCCCCCGACGCCGAGCGCTTCCTGGGTCGCTGGGTGTTCGCGCCCAAGCTGGCCGAGGACCTGGCCCGCCGCTCCTGACGGGCGGCGAGCAGCGACGTCGGGACGGGGGCGAGCTCAGCGACCCCGGAGGGCGGGGATCGACGAGGCGTTCGCCCGGTCGAGGGCGATCTGGGCCACGGCCTCGATGGTGGGGGCGATGGCGGCCGCCCGGTCGGGGTCGGTGGCGGCCAGGCGGGCCTGGCTCCCGGCGATGATGGCGGCCATCTTGGTGGCCGCCAGCACGCAGTAGACGTCGATCTCGTCGACCTGGCGACCGCTGGTGGAGGCGTAGCGCTCGATGAGGCGGTCGGCCGACGGGAAGCCCGGGTTGAGGCGATGGGGCTGCGGCGCCCGCTGGCGCCACAGCAGCTCGCCCATCTCGCCCCAGTACATGACCACCATGCCGACGTCGGTGAGCGGATCGCCGAGGGTGGACATCTCCCAGTCGAGCACCCCCACCATCCGGCGGGGCTCGTCTCGTGCCCACATGGTGTTGTTGAAGCTGTAGTCGCCGTGCACGACGGCCGCGCCGGCCTCGGCCGGGACGGCCTCCGCCAGACGGCGCAGGGCCTCGTCGACGGCCGGCAGATCACGTTGCTTGGCGGCTTCCCACTGGGTGGTCCAGCGCTTCACCTGGCGGGCCAGGAAGCCCTGCGGCTTGCCGAACCCGCCCAGCCCGACGGCCTCGTAGTCGACCGCGTGCAGGCGGGCCAGCACGTCGACCAGCTCGTCGGTGGCGGCGGCGGCGTCGTCGACGTCGAGGTGGGCCACCGCGTCGGCGTCGTCGTAGACGATGCCGTCGAGGCGTTGCATGAGGTAGAAGGGCGCACCGATGACGTCGGTGTCGTCGCACCGGGCCACCGGGGCGGCCACCGGCACGTCGGTGCCCACGAGGGCTTGCTGCACGGTGAACTCGCGCCCCATGTCGTTGGCGGTGGCCAGCAGCCGGCCGAGCGGAGGTCGCCGCAGCACCCAGTCGTTGGCGTCGTCACGCACCCGGAAGGTGAGGTTCGACGACCCGCCCGAGAGGTGGTCGATGACGAGGGGTCCTGACGCCTCGGGCACGTTGGCGCGCACCCATGCCGTCAGCCGGTCGGCCGGCACCGCCTCCTCGACCGGGAACGCGTCGGCGCTCACAGGTTGGCCTCGGCCAGGTCGAGGTACTCGGCGAAGCGGGCCTGGGCCTCGGCGGTGCGGGTGGGGACGTGCTCGGTCGGGTAGCCCTCGACAGGGCTGTAGTCCTTGAGGACCTTGCGGGCGATGAAGGACTTGTGCACCTCGTCGGCGCCGTCGGAGAGCCGGAAGTTGCGGGCGGTGCGGTACATCCGCTCGAGGGGCAGGTCGGTGGAGTACCCGAGGGCACCGTGGACCTGGATGGCCCGGTCGATGACGTTGTAGAGGACCTGGGCCCCCCACCACTTGATCTGGGCGATCTGGACCCGCGACGCGGAGCCGCCGTAGGTGTCCCAGTGCCAGGCCGCGTGCAGGGTGAGCAGGCGCGCCGCCTGGATCTCGGTGGCCGAGGAGGCGATGAAGTCCTGCACGAACTGCTTGTCGGACATGGGTCGCCCGCCCATCTGGCGGGAGATGGCCCGCTCGCACATCATGTCGAAGGCCCGCTGGCAGGTGCCGATCCAACGCATGGCGTGGTGGATGCGACCGCCGGACAGGCGCTTCTGGGCCAGCAGGAACCCCTCCCCGGGTTGGCCGATGAGGTTGCCCTTGGGCACGCGGCAGCCCTCGAAGATGATCTCGGCGTGGCCGCCCAGGTGGTGGTCGCCGGGATAGGGGTGGGGGTGGTCCATGGTGCCGATGTCGCGCACGATGTTCATGCCCGGGGTGTCGCGCTCGATGAGGATCATCGAGGCCCGGCGATGGGGCCCGGCGTCGGGGTCGGTGACCACCATGGCCAGGACGAAGTCGGCGACCGATGCGTTGGAGGCGTACCACTTGTGGCCGTCGATGACCCACTCGTCGCCGTCGAGCACGGCCCGGGTGCTGATGCCGGTGGGGTCGGATCCGGCGGTGTGCGGCTCGGTGAGCGAGAAGCTGGAGGTCATGTCGCCGGCCAGCAGGGGCCACAGCCAGCGCTCCTTCTGCTCGTCGTCGGCGCCGATGGCCAGCAGCTCGCTGTTGCCCGAGTCGGGGGCCTGGTTGCCGAACAGCGCCGGCGCGCTTCCGGTGCGGCCGAGGATCTCGTGCATCAACGCCAGCTTCACCTGGCCGAGACCCTGGCCCCCGAGCTCGGGATCGAGGTGGGCGGCCCACAGGCCCCGCTCCTTGACCTCGGCCTTGATGGGGTCGGTGGCCCGCTTCCAGGCCTCCTTGCTCATCTGGCCCTTCACCAGGTCGAGGGGCTGGATCTGCTCGACCACCACCTCACGGATCCAGTCGAGCTCCTCCTGGAACTCCGGATCGGTCGAGAAGTCCCATGCCATCGCCTCTGCCCCCTAGAAGTCGTTCACAATGTGAAGGACCTAGGCTAGGTCCCGATGTCGTCCCCCGCCAGCCGCCGTCGGCTCAACGAGTCCATCAGCGCTCTCGCCCGGTTCACCCGGAGCCGCAAGCTCGACGCCCTGCACGCCGAGCGGGCCGGGGTCTCGCTCAACTTCCCCGCCTTCTCGGTCCTCGGCCGACTGGTGGCCGACGGTCCCCTCGGCGTGGGCGAGCTGGGCCGCCGCAGCCACATGGCGCCCAACGCCCTGAGCCGGCAGGTGAAGGTCCTCGAGGATGCCGGGTACCTCGAACGCCGGGCGCACCCCGACGACGGCCGGTCGTGGGTGCTGGCCGCCACGCCCGACGGGCGGGCGGCCCACCGGCGGCTGCGGGAGGCCAACGAGACGATGCTGGCCCGTCAGCTCCGCGACTGGACCGATGACGACATGGACGCCCTGGCGGCCGGGCTCGAACGGCTGGTGGCCGACCTGCGTCGCCAGTGACGCGGTCACCCTCCGTTCCAGCGCTCCCTGTGCCCCCGCCGGTCCCCGCGTAGCTGTCGGGACAGGGCGTCACCCCTCGACGCTCTCTCCTGACAGCTTCGCCCATGGGCTCGGGAGGAGGTTGGGGCTCGGCCAACGGGCGCCGGGCCTCGAGCGCGGCTGGCTACCTGATGGTGTGGGCGGCGGGCACGACGATGGGCTCGGGGTGGTCGAGCACGCAGCGGCTGCCGCTGTAGATCGACGGCATGCACCGGTTGCAGTGGATGCAGTTCCCCTCCAGCTGGTCGCCGGACTGCATGCGGGCCAGCAGGTCCGGTTCGCGTAGCAGCGCCCGTCCCATGGCCACGAACTGGAACCCCTCGGCCATGGCCCTCTCGATGGTCGCCCGGGTGTTGATGCCCCCGAGCAGGATGAGCGGCATGTCGACCGCATCGCGCACCTGGCGGGCCTTGCCGAGGAAGTACGCCTCCTCGAAGGGGTAGGCCGGCATCATCTTGCCGGCGATGAGCTTGAAGCCGAAGCGCTGGAGGGGGGGCAGGGTGGCGGCGAAGTCCTCACGCGGGGCGTCGCCCCGGAAGAGGTACATCGGGTTGGCGAGCGAGCTGCCGCCGGTGAGCTCGAGCGCATCGAGGCAGCCGTCCTCCTCGAGCATCCGGGAGAACTCCGCGCTCTCGGGCAGCCGGAACCCGCCCGGGACGCCGTCGTCGAGGCTGACCTTGGCGGTGACCGCGAGCCCATCGCCGACCGCCTCGCGCACGGCTCGCACCACCTGGCGGGCGAAGCGGGCCCGGTTCTCGAGGCTGCCTCCCCAGCGATCGGTGCGCTTGTTGAACTTGGGCGAGAGGAACGACGACAGCAGGTAGTTGTGGGCCAGGTGGATCTCGATGGCGTCGAAGCCGGCCTCGGCGACCAGCCGCGCCCCGCGCTGGTAGTCGAGGGTGATGCGGGTGATGTCGTCGTCGGTGACGGCCCGGGTGACCTTCATCGACACCGGGTTGAACGACCGGCTCGGGGCCAGGGCCGTGGCCCGGTTGCTCTTGGCGTTGGCCACCGGCCCGGCGTGGCCGATCTGCGCCGAGACCTTGGCCCCCTCGGCATGGACGACATCGGCCAGCCGGGCGAGGCCGGGCACCGCCTCGGGTCGCAGCCAGATGCACTCGGCGTGGGTGCGGCCCTCCGGGGAGACGGCCAGGTAGGCGACGGTGGTCATGCCCACCCCGCCGGCGGCCGGCCGACGGTGGAACTCGACCAGCTCGTCGGTGACCAGGGCCTCGGGGACGACCCCCTCGAAGGTGGCGGCCTTCACGACGCGGTTGCGCAGCGAGAGCGGTCCCAGCGTGGCGGGGGCGAACGGGTCCGGCGGCGTGGCGGTGACCGGACGGTCGGGGGTGGTGTCGGTCATGAGGTCAGGTGGCGAGCTACCAGAGCTCGTCGGTGTAGGTGTCGGTGCCGAGCGCGGTGCGCAGGAACGGCGCCACCAGACGGGTGTCGGCCAGGCCGGCGGCCTCGACGGCGTCGGTGTAGGCCCGGACGCGTTCGAGGCAGTCGGTCACGTCGCCGCGCACGAACAGGATCTGGCACAGGCGCTCGGGCCCGCCGGCCGGAGTGCCGAGGTCCATGGGCTGGTCCTTGGCCGGGTTGGGGTTGGGCCGGAACGAGGTGGCCATCTCGATGGGTCCCCCGTCGAGGAGGGCGGGCAGGGCCTCGGCGCGCAGACCGCTGAGCAGGTCGGGGGCCTCGGTGCCGTCGCGGCCGTCGAACCAGACGACGACGATGCCGTCGTAGGCGGCGTCGAGGGCCACCAGCATGGGGACCGGGTCGTCGTCGCGGTAGTCGGTGTCGACGTAGTCGTAGAGCACCGTGTGGGTGTGGGTGCGCTCGGCGAAGCCCCGGCCGTTGGAGTACAGCCAGGTGACCTGCTCCTGGGCCCAGTCGTTCCAGTCCTGGTGGTGGCCCTCTTCGACCCAGTAGATGGCCACGTACGAGCCGGCGTCGGTGGGCGAGGCGATGGTCTCGTCGCCCTCGGGCCAGCGCAGGTCCTTGAGCCGGCGAGGTGCCACCCAACGGCTGCCGGCCAGCTGGTACGGCCCGGTCAGGCAACCGGCGTAGAAGTGGTCGCGCTCGTACCAGCGGTTGTAGGCCTTCTCGAACCCCTTGTTGGGGTCGACCATGGTGAGCAACATGCTGCCCACCTTCACCGGGTAGTCGTTCACGCCACCGACGTCGAGCGGATAAGCCATCGGATTCCCCCGTTGTGCACTTCTGCGACCTGGTACGGCCCCGGACCGTAGTCGGGCCCGGCGGAGGTCCGGCTCCGTCCCGGTCGCGGGTCGCCCGGTGTGGCCCGTCGCTCGGTCGGGCCGGTCCGGCGACGACCCTGGATCCCGGTGGGGCGCGTGTCAGCGCTCGTGGGTGCCGACCACCGACACCCGGTACATGAGACGGCGCCCGCCGAAGTCGGCCAGGACCATGTGCATGGTGGCCCGGTTGTCCCAGATCAACAGGTCGCCCTCCTCCCAACGGTGGCGGTAGGTGAAGGGCTCCTTGGTCGTGTGGCGGTACAGGTACGCCAGGAGCATGTCGCTCTCGTCGGGGGGCAGGCCCACGACGTGGCGGGTGTAGGTGGGGTTCACGAACAGGCCCGGCGCCCCGGTCTCGGGGTGGGTGCGCACGATCGGGTGGGCGTGCCGGCGCTCGTCGGCCACCGCGGCCGAGTAGTCGGCCGCCGAGGCCGATCCGAACCGGTAGCGCAGCTCGCTGATGCGGCTCAGGTCGTGCACCGCGGTGAGCCCTTCGAGGTAGCGCTTCATGGGCGCCGAGAGCGCGGCGTACGCCGCAGTGCTGGAGGCGAACATGGTGTCGCCGCCCACCTCCGGGAGGAGCTTGGCGTGGGTGAGCGTGCCCATGGGCGGGTGCTCGAGGAAGGTCTCGTCGGTGTGCCACATCGACGCCGTGGTGCCCTCCTCGGAATCGAGCACGCTGACCTGTTCGTAGCCGGGCCCCAGGTTCGGGAAGAAGGCGTGGACCTCGATCTCCCCCAGCTGGCGCCCGAGAGCCATGTGCTGGTCGGGCGTCATGGTGGGGGCTTTCACCAGCAGCACCTGGTGGTCGAGGAGAGCCTGGTGCACGCCGTCCAGGGTCTCGGGGTCGAGGAGGTGGTCGAAATCGATGCCTCGCACCTCGGCGCCGAGCGCGGCACCCAGCCTCATGATCTCCATCGTCGCCTCCCCGGGACCGGGCGCACGTCCGGCCGTTCGCCGATGTTGGCACGAGCCCGGCCGGGCATCCCATCGAACGGCTCGTGCGGGAACCGAGAGAGGCGAGAACGTGCATGACTTCGACGACTCCTGGTGCGCCGACGTCATGCGAGAAGCGTGATGAGGGCGGGCACGGGGAGTGGAGTAGGTTCGAGGCGGACCTAACGCTCGTTTCGGGGGAGATCACCCATGTCGGACCTGTTCAACTACGAGGGCAAGCGCGTCGTCGTCACCGGCGGTGCCACCGGCATCGGTGCCGCGCTGGTCGAGCTGCTGCGCGAGCTCGGCGCCGAGCACATCACCGTGCTCGACATCAAGAAGCCCGAGGGCCCCATCGACGCCTACGTCGAGGTCAACCTGGCCGACCCGGCCAGCATCGACGCCGCCTGCGACCAGATCGACGGTCGCATCGACGTGCTGTTCTCGAACGCCGGCGTGGCTGCCAACGCCGGGGTGCGCACCTGCATGGCCGTCAACGTGCTGGCCTCGCGCCGCCTGGCCGAGAAGCTCATCGACCGCATCCCGTCGGGTGGCACCATCGTGTACACCGCCTCGATGGCCGGCAACGGTTGGCCCAACCAGGTCGGCGAGATCAACGAGCTCCTCGACATCGAGGACTGGGATGCCTTCCTGCAGTGGTGCGACGACCACCCCGACACGATCGGCGACGTCTACGCCTTCTCCAAGATGTGCATGCAGGTGTTCACCATGCGCAACGCCAAGCACACGATGGCCAAGGGCGTGCGCACCAACAGCATCTGCCCGGCCCCGGTCGACACCCCGCTGATGAAGGACTTCCGCGAGACCATGGGCGACAAGGTCATCGACTGGTCGGTCTCCCAGCAGGGCGAGGCCCGCATGGCCGTGGCCTCCGACATGGCCCCGCCGCTGGCCTTCATGGGCAGCGACGCCGCCTCGTTCATCAACGGCGTGAACCTGTTGGTGGACTCCGGGTTCACCGCGGCCATGACCACCGGCCAGGTGGACTTCAGCGCCCTGGCGTAGCGGCTGCGGCCGCGATGGTGGCTCAGCGGGTGGTGGGGGACCGGGCGAAGTCCTGCACCACCCGCCGCAGCAGCCCGGCCAGGACCTCGAGGTCCTCGCTGTCCCAGCTCCGGAACGCGTCGGCAGCGATCTTGTCGGTGGCGGCTCGGAACGTCCGGTAGGCGGTGCGGCCCTCGTCGGTGAGGGCGATGATCCGGGCCCGACCATCGGTCGGGTCGGTCTCGTTGGTGACGAAGCCACGCTCGGCGAGCGTGCGCAGCTCCCGGCTCACCAGGGGAGCCTCGGTGTCGGCGGCCTCGGCCAGCGCGGCGGAGCGCATGGGCCCGTGCTGGTGGAGGGCGGAGAGGATGGCCGCGGCGGGGTTGGAGAGCTCCACCCCCGAGACCTCGGCGCGCACGCGGGCAGCCTGGCGGCTGCGGCCGATGCGCCCCACCTGGCGCAGGGACCACTCGATCTCGCGCAGGTCATCGCGGCGGCTCACGGGCGCCGACACTACCGCTGCGATCTCGGCTCCTCGGGCTGTCGGCCCGGCGCGAACCGGCTCGTGCGAGGCGTCCGACCCGCGCCGGTAGGATCCTGAACCACATCAAGCAACTCTTCCGACGAAGGGAACCCGCATGTCAGCTCGGACCGCGATGGTCACCGGCGCCAGCCGAGGGATCGGGCGGGCCACGGCCATCGCCCTCGCCGAGGCCGGCTTCGACGTGGCCATCACGGCCCGCACGGTGAAGGAGGGCGACGCCACCGCTCGCACCGACGACCCGGCCATCGTGCTGCCGGGCAGCCTCGAGTCCACCGCCGCCGAGATCGAGGGGCGTGGGCAGCGGGCGGTGCAGGTTCCTCTCGACCTGCTGGAGCGAGAGGCCCTGTGGCCGGCGGTCGACGCCGCCATCGAGGGCCTCGGCCACCTCGACGTGGTGGTGAACAACGCCATCTACGTGTCGCCGGCCGGGTCCAAGCCCTTCCTCGACACCGACCCCGACGAGGTCGTGAAGCTGGTGTGGGGCGACTTCACCGCCCAGCTGCTGTTGCTGCAGCGCACGGTGGGCCACATGGTCGAGCGGGGCGGGGGCACCGTGGTGAACATCGGCTCGGGATCCGGCAAGTACAAGCTGCGGCGGCCCATCGGCAAGGGCGGGGCGGCGCTCACCTACGCCGCGGTGAAGGCCGGGTTCCACCGGGTGGCCGACCGCCTGGCCAACGAGTACGGCCGCCAGGGCATCGTCGCCTACACGATCGATCCGGGCTACGTGGCCACCGAGCGCACCCAGTTGCTGTCGAACCTCTCCGACGTGGCCAGCCGCGGCGTCGACCCCTCCGTGGTGGGCGCGGCCGTCGCCTGGCTGGTCACCGCCGGGCCCACCGAGGTCGACAACGGCAGCTACCACGAGGCCCAGGACATCGCCCGGGCCCTGGGCCTGCTGCCCCCGCTCGACGAGGGGACGGCCTGATCGGGACCCGCCGGCTGGGCTCGTCGGCCGGCTGCGTCGACGTCGGGGGCTGTCAGGCGCTGTCCGGGCCCTTGGGGTCCGCAGTGCGGCCGGGGGCGGTGTCGGCGGTGTCGTGGCTGTCCACGGGCTCGGCCTCGTGGTCGGCCAGACGCCCGAGCGCGATGCCGCCGCCCATGACGCTGCCGTAGACGGTGATGGCGAAGATGATCGAACCGACGATGAAGATGGCGAGCTCGCTCACGACGTCACCTCGGCCTGCTTGGGGGTGGGCTGCTCGATGGCGGTGAGCAGGAGGGTGCCGAGGGAGTGGATGGAGGGCACCCAGAGGCCCACGAAGATCCCGGCGGTCTGCTCGTCGGCGACGAAGTACAGGTACACCGAGAAGAGGAACGACAGGAACCCGGCGAACAGGAACGGCAGTCGACGTCGGAGGGATGGTGGCACGGAGGGCATGGGAGAGTCCTTTCTGCACGAAGGCGTCGACCCGTCCAACCACATTTAGTGCTAAATCCTTCCCGCGGCGGTGGCGCCACACCGGGTGGCGGTTGCGAGCGGAGGAATAGGGCGACCGACGGCGCCGTTCCCGGTGGTGTGACGACGTCCGGTCCAGCCCCTGCGCAGGCCCGTGGAGGGCATGGGGTCGTCCCTGGTGCTGCCGGCTTCGATCGGCCGCTGGTGATGACCCAGCGATGGAGCTCGATCGTGTGGTGCCACTGGCCCGTGCCGATCGAGACGGTCGCCCGCCGGCTCCCGACGGGAGTGCGGCCGGACCTGTTCGAGGGTCGGGCCTGGGTCGGCTTGGTGCCCTTCGAGATGCAGCGTCTCCGGCTGGTGATCGCCGGGCGAGAGCTCCCGGCGGTGCCCACCACCGAGAACTTCAGCGAGGTGAACGTGCGCACCTACGTCATCGGCCCCCGGGGCCCGGGCGTGTGGTTCGACTCTCTCGACGCGTCCTCGCGGCTCGGTGCGGCCGCCGCTCGGGTCGCCTGGTCGTTGCCCTACCAGCGCTCGCAGATCCACACGTCGGCGCACGACGGGCCGGGCTGTCGGGCGTGGTCGATCCGTCGCCCGGGCGGGACCACCGGGCGGGTGCGCGTCGCCGTCGGTGACGCCGTGGACGACCGAGCCGACCTCGATGCCTTCCTCACCGAGCGCTACGCCCTCTACGCCCGTCCCTGGTGGTCGCGATCGCCGGCGAGCGTGCTCTGGGCTCCCGTGCGCCACCGCCCCTGGGAGCAGCGTCGGTGCGTCGACGTCGACGTCGACGCCGGTCTCGTCCGGGCCGCCGGGTACCCGGTCGACGACGATCCGGTGCACGTCGTGGCCGCCGATGCCGCCGTCGTGCAGGTGGGGCTCCCGCAGCGGCTCTGAGAGGAGGTCCTCGGTGCTGCCCCTCTTCGAGGACGGCATCTCGGACCTCGCCCGGGACGCTCGTGTCGGTGCGACACTGGCCGTGTGGACGCCGAGGCCGCGATCCGGAACGCGCACGTGTTCTTCGAGCACAACAGCGGGTGGGCTCCACCCGACGACGAGACCCTCGCCGAGTGGGTGGCCGACGGGGTGTGCCGCTGCCCCGACGAGTGCCTGGTGACGCCGGACGGCTGGTGTGAGCACGGGATCGCCTCATGGGCTCTCGTCCTCACTGCCCTCGCCGAGGAGGACGCCGCCAACCAACGGTGAGCGTGTTCGTGCCCCTTGAGCGCGGCCGGGAGGCGGGGCGGGCTGGGTCGACCGATGAGGGGTCTACGCCGTTGCGCCTAGCGATCCACTCGCGATCCCTCGTCGTCGACCCGGACGGTGACCTGATCGAGCTGCTCCGGTGGCACGTCGCGCTGGTGCACGAGTATCTGCCAACCTCGCTCGACGGTCGCCGCCTCGGCCTCGAAGCCCTGGTCGTGGTCGGCGGCCCATTCCTGCAGCGCAGGCAGCTCCAGGGCGGAGGCCAGGGCTCGGTCGAGAGGTATCCGGTCGGTCGATGGGGTGGGCAGCTCCACCACGATCGGGGCGGGTGCCTCGGTGGCCTCGAACGCGTACACCGCTCCGAGGCCGATATGGGCTCGCACCTGGGCCGGTCCGGGGCCGAACCCGATGGTGGCGAGGTCGAGGGAGCCTTCCGTGGTGAGCTCGTCGCCTCCTTCCAGGGTCAGGACCTCACCCGGGTCGCAGTCGTCCCCCTCGAACGGGACCGACCGGAGCGCGGCGAGGGCCAAGGTCAGCGCGTCCAGCGGCGCGGGCTGACCGGACCCCGCGACCGGGAGTCCGGGGCCGTTCCAAGAGCTCGGGGTGAGGCTGATGGACGAAGGGCAGAGACGTCGCAGCGACAACGGCTCGGCACCGGTGTTCACCACGGTCAGGCGCCCGACCAACGAGTCGTCGAGGGTCGGGGAGGTCGGGCTGACCGCCAGGTCGATCTCGAGAGGACCGAAGTGCCCCTCCGACGTGACGGAGCCCCCTTCGTCCGACCCGGTGCAGCCCACGATCGTGAAGACGCCGATCACCAGGAGCAAGACCGTTGCCGCGGCGTTCACGCTCGGGCTCCGGTGCGGTGGGCCGTGCCGCGCCACCACCACTTCGGGGGTCACAGGCGGGGGCGGACCTGGGTGAAGAGGAGCTCGACGTGCTCCTCGACGAGGTCGTCGGGCATGGCGGCGATGCTGGCCCACAGGTACACGTGCTCGACGGGCGAGTCGGCGACGGCCTCGCGGATGGCAGCCACGGCCTCGTCGGGCGTGAGCACCCGCAGACCCGGCACCGATCCCGGGCCGGTGCGGCGCGACAGCACCTTCTCGGCGGTGAGCACGCGTGGTTCCCGACCGGTGCCGGCCGCTGCGGCCGCCCCATAGCTGTTGGCCTGGTGCAGGTAGTGGGGGAGGATGCGCTCGAGGGTGGCCTCGGGATCGCCGGCGACCACGATGTCGAGCAGGCCGCCGGTGCGGGCCGTGGCCGGGTCGTGGCCTCCCTCGACGAGGCCGTCGCGGTAGGGCTCGAGCAACGAGCGGTCGAGGCTGAGCAGGCCCACGCCGAGGCGTCCTGCTCGCCGTGCCCCCTGGGGGCCCTGGTAGCCCAGCCAGAGGGGGAAGGGGCGTTGGGCGGGACCCGGGGTCACCACGCCGTCGTCGAGCAGGCGGCGGATCTCGGCCACGGCGGCGTCGGTGAGGCCGTAGCGCCGGGTGATGTCGCGGTCGTAGAGCTCGTACTCGCGGGCGACGTAGCCGGCTCCGATGCCCAGCTCCAGGCGCCCCCCGGAGAGCTGATCGACCACGGCCGCCTCCTCGGCGACGAGGGGGGCCGGCCGCAGCGCGGCCAACACGACGGCGGTGCCGATGGTCATGCGCCGGGTGCGGGCGGCCACCGCGGCGAGGAAGGTGAGGGGCTGGGGGAGGTAGCCGTCGTCGAAGAGGTGGTGCTCGGTGAACCAGGCCGCTTCGCAGCCCAGGGCTTCGGCCCGTTCGAGCAGGTCGAGCGTGGCCCCGTAGACCTCCGGCCACGGCCGGGCCCACGGCTCGGGGTTGCGCAGGTCGAAGAACAGCCCGAGCTTCACCGGCGGCCTCCCATCGGGCTGGTGGTGCGGGTTCGATCTGGTGCCTGACGCGTCACGATCCGCCACGCTACTGGGAGCCGGCGGATCGTGATCACGGTCAAGCAACCGGCCGATCGGCGGCCGGGAGAGGGCTCAGCTCGGGACGGGGCCCTTGGCCACGAGGGCGTCGTGCCCGATGGCCGGCTCGATGAACGAGGTGAACAGGGGCCCACGGCGCAGGTGGTGGCCACCGTCGACGTTGATGGACATGCCGGTGATCCACCGGGCCTCGTCGGACACGAGGAAGCGCACCAGGTTGGCCACGTCCTCGGGCTCGCCGACGTCGCCCAGCGGGGTCTGCTGGATGTAGCTGTCGTAGACCTCGGAGTCGCGCGGGATGCCCTCCATGATCTCGGTGGAGATGAAGCCGGGGCGCACGGCGTTGAAGCGCACCTTCACCTCGCCGTACTCGTCGGCGGCGTTCTTCATCATCTCCTCGATGCCGGCCTTGGCCACCGTGTAGGCGCCGAACATGGGGTGGGTGCGGTGCCCGGCGAGCGAGGACATGCCGACGAAGGAGCCACCGCCGGCCGCCACCAGGTGGGGCACGGAGTGCTTGACCGAGAGCATGGTGCCCAGCACGTTGAGGTGCAGGACCCGTAGGAACTCGGTGGTGTCCTGCAGGTGGTAGGGACCCATGCCCCCGCCCCCGCCGGCGTTGGCCACGAAGCCGTCGAGGCGACCGAAGGCCTCCATGTGCCCGGCCACGAGGGCGGCCACGTCGTCCTCGACGGTGACGTCGGTGACCTGGTGGCGCACGGTGCCGGCTGCTCCGGAGGCGCCGATGCGATCGACGACGTCGGTGAGCTTGCTCTCGGTGCGGCCGCAGATGGTGACGTCCATGCCGTCCGAGGCGAGGCGCTGGGCGCAGGCGGCGCCGATGCCGGTGCCGCCTCCGGTGACGATGGCGGTGCGGCCGGCGAGGGACGCGTCAGCAGTCATGGAAGGTGTTCCCCCTGGGGTGTGTGATCTGGTCGCGGGCGCAGGTCGCGCCCGCGGACGGGACGCCTGCACCCTAGGCGGCGCAGGCGGGTGGGCCGGGAGGCCCGGAGCATCCGGCGAGGTCGCCGGTACCGGCGGGCCGGGTGGTTCAGCGGGCGCCGCGGACGAGGCGACCCGGGCGGGCGCCCGTGTCCTGGCCGTCGCGCCGGGTGACCACGCCGCTGACGATGGTGTGGGTGTAGCCGGTGGACCCCTGCAGCAGGCGCTTGCCGCCGGCGGGCAGGTCGTAGGCCATGTAGGGCCGGCCGATCTCGATGCGGTCCATGTCGATGATGTTGATGTCGGCCTTCTTGCCCTCGGTGATCACCCCACGGTCGGTGAGGCCGTAGAGCTGGGCGGTGTCGTGGGCCTGCTTCTTGACCACGAACTCGAGGGGGAGCCCCTCGCCGCGGGTGCGCCCCTTGGCCCAGAACGACAACAGGTAGGTGGGGTAGGAGGCGTCGCAGATCATGCCGCAGTGGGCGCCGCCGTCGGAGAGGCCGGCCACGCCCGCCGGGTGGGTGAGCATCTCGCGCACCGCGTCCTGGTTGCCGTTGGAGTAGTTGAAGAACGGCACCATGAGCATGGCGGTGGCGTCGTGCTCGCAGTAGAGGTCGTAGAGCACGTCGAGGGGGTCGCGGCCCTGGGCCTGGGCCATGGCCGTGACCGTGCGGTCGGCGGTGGGCTCGTAGTCGACCGGGTCGCCGAGGGAGTAGGTGCGGTCGACCATGCCCTGGCAGAGCCCGTTCATGCCGTCGAACAGCACGTTGGGGTCCGACGGGAGGTCGGTCTCGGACAGGATGGCGGCCTTCACCGTCGGCTTCTGCAGCTCGACGGCGAGCTCCTGCGGGGAGAGCCGCGAGGCCAGCTCCACGTAGGTGGGGCGCTTGGAGAAGGCGTGGTGGCCGGCGAAGCCCAGGAGCATCCCGAAGGGGCGGGCGGCGGCCTGCGGGTAGATCGGCGCCCCGGCCTCGTGGGCGGCGAGCGACTCGTCCATGATCTCGCGCCACAGATCGGGAGCGGCGTCGACCTGGATGAGGGCGAACGACACGGGGCGGTCGACCTCGGCCGCCAGGCGGCGCATCCACTCGACCTCGGTCTTGGGGGCCAGGATGTCCTCACCGGCGGCACCCATGGGGGCCAGCTCGAACACGGAGCGGCCTCCCTTCGCCATCGCTCGACCGAGGCCGAACAGCTCGTCCTCGGCGGCGAAGGTGCCGGGCACGGGTTCGCCGTTCATGGCGCGGTGGCCGAGCGTGCGGGAGGTGGAGAAGCCGAGCGCCCCGGCCTCGACGGCCTCGGTGACGTACTTGCCCATGAGGTCGATGTCCTCGGGCGACGCCGGCTCGTTGCGGGCGCCACGGTCGCCCATGACGTAGGTGCGCACCGTGCCGTGGGCGATCTGCACCCCGAAGTCGACGGCGAGCTCTCGGCTCTCGAGCTTGTCGAGGTAGCCGGGGAAGCTCTCCCAGCCCCAGGTCATGCCCTCGTGCAGGGCGGTGCCGGGGATGTCCTCGACACCCTCCATGAGCTCGATGAGCTCGGTCTCGCCGCCGGGATGGACGGGGGCGAACCCCACGCCGCAGTTGCCGCTGACGAGCGTGGTGACGCCGTGGGCGCTGGAGGGCTCGAGCACGGCGTCCCAGGTGACCTGGCCGTCGTAGTGGGTGTGGATGTCGACGAACCCGGGGGCCACGACCTTGCCGGTGGCGTCGATGGTCTCGGCGGCGTCGCCCTCGAGACCTCCGCCGCGCGTGACGGCGACGATGCGTCCGTCCTTGACGCCGATGTCGCCCACGAAGCGGTCGGCGCCGGTGCCGTCGACGATGGTGCCGCCGGTGATCTTGAGGTCGTACATGGGGGTCCCCCTCGGGAGTGACGTGTCCTCTGTCACCCTAGAACATCTGACGCGGCGACGTGTAGCGCTGTCACAGGAACTCTGGTTCGGGTGTTGGGCTCGTGGGCGCGGCAGTGGACGCGGTGACCGGCCCGGTCCGTCAGACTGCCGCCATGCGCCATCGCCTGACCGTCCTGCTCGCCGCCCTGCTCCTCGTGGTCCTGGCCGCGTGCGGTGCCGACGACACCGCCGAGGAGCGTTCGGCCGCGGCCCCCTCCACCACCGAGAGCGACGCGGACTCGACCGACCCGACCGACCCGGGCTCGTCCGACGAGCCGGTGGTCCGCGAGATCCTCTCCGAGCACGTCGACCCGCCGGGTGTGCCGGGGATGACCCTGTCGCTCGTCCGCTACACGATCGCCCCCGGGGCCCAGCTGGCTCCCCACGTGCACCCCGGCATCCAGATGGCGTTCATCGAGTCGGGCACTCTCAGCTACACGGTCGAGTCGGGCACTGCTGTCGTCCGGCGGGCCACCGGCACCGAGGAGGACGTCACCGGCCCCTCCACCACCTCCATCGAGGCCGAGGAGTCAGTGGTGGAGGTGGGCGACATGGTGCACTTCGGGGCCAACGACACCGACGCCCCGATCGTGATCCTGGCCACGCTGCTGACCGAGGACGGCGCCGGCCTCTCCGTGCCGGTGGTGGGCCCCACCGACCCCGCCTAGCCGAACGATCAGTCCGGGGGCGGACGCAGCTTCGCCAAGCTGTCGGCGCGCCCGCCCGGACGGGCCCGCCGGTCCCACGCCGCTCCCTGGGCATCGCGCACCTCGTCGAAGTCGAGGCGGAGGCGCTCCGCCGCGCCGGCCGCCCCGCCGCCGCGGGCGGCCAGACGGCGGGCGCCGTGGCGGGCGAGACGGATGGCAGCGTCGAGCTCCACCACCACGTCGTCGGCATCAGCGCAGGCGGGACGAGCGCGACCGAGAGCGGTGAGCGCGTCGTCGAGCGCCCCGGCCACCGCGTTGGCCCGCGCCGGGTGGACGGCGCCGGCCCCCGGCAGGAACATCCCCGAGACCACCTCGGCGGCCAGGGGGCTGGCGTTGAAGGTCTGTTCGCCGGTGCGGTGCCACACGCGCCCGATCGCGTCGAGGAGGCCGCCGAGCACCTCGGCGCGGTCGGCGAACACGTCGCGGTCGAGCACCGCGGTCACGTCGGCGTCGGCGTTGGTGGCTGCGCACCAGCTCACCGCCCCGGCGTAGAGGATGGCGGGGAAGCTCACCGAGGGCGGCTGGTGGTGGCCGTTGTCCCCCCAGTCGGTGACGAGGTAGCCGCCGGCACCGCGCTCCACGCCCACCCGGGCGGCGTCGAGGAGGTTGGCCCGGGCGTTGTCGATGCGGCCCACGAAGGAGTTCCACGACGACGTGCCGGGACACACCCAGAAGGGTCGTCCGGTCCCGGCGAGCGGTTCGGTGACCGCCGAGAACCCCGGGGCGTAGCCGGACCACTCGTCGAGGTCGAGGCCGATGCGGGCCATCAGATCGCGGATCTCGGGCGCCAGCGCGGCGACCGGCAGGTCCCGCTGGGGCGCCTCGTACCACCAGACCAGGGCCACGGCCTCGTCGGGGAGGTGGTGCAGCGCCTCGGGACGGCGCCGCACGACGTCGTCCCAGAACAGCACCCGCCGACCGTCGTCGGCGAGGGGGTTCGCCACGCGGGCCACGTGCTCGGCCCACACGTCGGCCGCTCCCCGTTCACGCACCGCGTCGGCGCTCACCCCACGACCCAGCTCGAAGGTCTCGTCGCACCCGATGTTCACCGTGCGTCCCGACAGGGCGGCCTGCTGCTCGGCCACCAGGTCGAGCACGAAGCGGGCGTTGTCCTCGGTGGGGGCGAGGGTCGACGGTGGCAGGGTCAGGCCCGGGGTCAGCTCCAGGCCCTCGGGGAGCTCGGCCCGCGACCGGTACGCGTCGTGGGCCAGCCACCGTTCCATGTGGCCGAAGCAGTTCTGGTTGGCGGCCAGCTCGATGCCGCGCTCGGCGCAGCGCGCGTCGAGCCAACGCAGGTCGTCGGCCGTCAGCGGGGAGGCGTCGTGCCACACCTCTTCGTGGTCGGCGTAGGCGAACGTGTGCTCCACGTAGAGCTGCAGGTGGTTCATCCGCGCCCGTGACATCACCTCCACCAGGCGGGCGAGCGTGGCGCGGGTGGGGACGCGGTCGCGGCTCACGTCGAGGTGGTAGCCGCGCACGGACAGGTCGGGATGGTCCTCCACGGTGCCCGTCGGGAGCCGGTCCGGGAACTGTCGACGCAGCTGGCCGAGGGTGGCGTCGGCGTGGGCCCGTCCAGCGTCGTCGGCGTGGTCGATGCGGATCTCGTCGTCGGCCACCGTGAGGCGGTACCCCTCGGCCGGCAGCGAGGGGTCGAGCGCGGTGCGCACCGCCGCGCCCGGCGGGCACGTCGCCGCGCCCAGCTCGACGTGACGGGGGTGGGGGAACAAGAAGCCGGTGTCGATGGCCATGTCCCAGTCTGGCCGGATGCGGACCGGTCGGCGACGGGGTGGCGCGTCGGCCCGACCGCATCGGCGGTCGGGGCCCCACCCGCCGTCCTGGGACATGATGGGGGGAGCACGAAAGGGGGACGCTCATGGCAGCAGAGGCGGAGGGCAGCCGGCCCGACGTCCACGAGCCCGGTCCGGTCACCGAGGTGGACGCGGTGGTGGTGGGGGCCGGCTTCGCCGGGATGTACATGCTGTGGCGGCTGCGTCGCCTGGGCCTCTCGGCGCAGGTGATCGAGGCGGCCGGCGACGTCGGCGGCACGTGGTGGTGGAACCGCTACCCCGGTGCCCGCTGCGACATCGAGTCCATGGACTACAGCTACTCGTTCGATCCCGACCTCGAACAGGAGTGGGACTGGAGCGAGCGCTACGCGACGCAGCCCGAGATCCTGGCCTACGCCGGCCACGTGGCCGACCGCCACGACCTCCGCCGCGACATCCGCTTCGAGACCCGCGTGACGGGGGCGTCCTGGGACGAGCTCGAGGGTCGGTGGCTGGTGCGCACCGACGCCGACGACCGGTTCCGCGCCCGGTTCCTCGTCATGGCCGTGGGCTGCCTGTCGGCGGCCAAGGAACCGGAGATCGAAGGCATCGGGACCTTCGCCGGCCCGACCCACCACACCGGCCGGTGGCCCCACGAGGGGGTCGACGTCAGCGGCCAGAGGGTCGGGGTCATCGGCACCGGGTCCTCGGGCATCCAGTCGATCCCGTTGCTGGCCGAGGTGGCCGAGCACCTCACCGTCTTCCAGCGCACGCCGAGCTACGCCGTGCCCGCCCAGAACGCACCGCTCGACCCGGAGTTCGTGGCCGAGCGCAAGGCGAACTACCGAGCCCACCGCGAGACGCTGCGCACCGAGACCCACGGCGGGGTGGTGGTGCCACCGCCCGCCGGGTCGCTCGCGGAGGCCGCCCCCGAGACCCGCGCCGAGCGCCTCCGCGCCGGGTGGGAGTCGGGGAAGCTGTTCGGGCTCCTCGGTGCCTTCTCCGACGTCATGGTCGACCGCGAGGCCAACGCGGTGGTGGCCGAGTACGCCCACCAGCGCATCGCCGAGATCGTCGAGGACCCCGAGGTCGCTCGGCGGTTGATGCCCACCACCTATCCCATCGGGGCCAAGCGGCTCTGCCTCGACACCGACTACTACGCCACCTACAACCGGCCGAACGTCGAGCTGGTCGACCTACGCGAGACCCCCATCGAGGCGATCGTGCCCCAGGGGGTGCGCACCACCGACCGGGTCCACGAGCTCGACGTGTTGGTCTTCGCCACCGGCTTCGACGCCATGACCGGCGCCCTGCTCGCACCCGAGATCCGAGGTCGAGACGGCGTGTCGCTGCGCGAGAAGTGGGCGTCGGGTCCGCGCACCTACCTCGGTCTGGCCACGGCCGGGTTCCCGAACCTGTTCATGGTCACCGGTCCCGGTTCGCCCTCGGTGCTCACCAACATGATGGTCAGCATCGAACAGCACGTGGAGTGGATCTCGGACTGCATCGCCCATCTGCAGACGGCGGGCATGGCCACCATCGAGGCCGACCCCGACGCGGAGGACGCATGGGTCGAGCACGTCAACGAGCTGGCCGGCTACACGCTCTACCCCGAGGGGAACTCCTGGTACCTCGGGGCCAACGTCCCGGGCAAGCCTCGGGTCTTCATGCCCTACCTCGGGGGAGTGGCGGGGTACCGCCAGCGGTGCGAGGCGGTCGCGAGCGACGGCTACGTGGGGTTCACCCTCGAACGGGCCGGGGCCGCCTCCGACGCCTGAACGACCCGGCGAACGAGCCGGGCGTCGCATCCGGACGCGACGGTGCCCCGCTCCGAGGAGCGGGGCACCGTCGGGCTCCCCCAGAAGGAGAGTGGGCCGTCGCGGCGAGGCTCAGACGGCGGCGAGCGGCGCCGGGTTGCGCCGGGCGCCGGTGCTGTAGGTCACCGGCATGTGCTTGACCCCACCGATGAAGTTGGAGCGCAGCATCTGCACGTCGCCGGCGAGCTGCATGTCCGGGATGCGCTCGAGGATCTCGCGGAAGATGAGCTTGAGCTCCATGCGGGCCAGGTTGGCGCCGAGGCAGAAGTGCTGCCCGCCGCCGCCGAAGGCGATGTGCTCGGGGGCGTTGGGCCGCTCGATGTCGAAGGTGAAGGGGTCGTCGAAGACTGCCTCGTCGCGGTCGGCCGAGATGTGCCACATCACGACCTTGTCGCCTTCGGCGATCTGCTGGCCACCGATCTCGGTGTCGGCCGTGGCGGTGCGCCGGAAGTGGTACACCGGCGTCGCCCAGCGCAGGATCTCTTCGATGGCGTTGTCGAGCTTGCCGTCGATGTCGTTGCGCAGCAGCTGGTACTGGTCGGGGTTCTGCATGAGCGCCCACATGCCCCACGAGGTGGTGTTGCGGGTGGTCTCGTTGCCGGCCACGGTGAGCAGCATCATGAACATGTCGAACTCGAGCTCGGAGAGCTTCTCGCCCTCGAGCTCGGCGTTCAACAGCTTGGTGACGATGTCGTCGCGGGGATCGGTGAGGCGCTGCTTGCCGAGCTCGTTGACGTACATGAACAGCTCACCCGACGCGGCGGCGCCGTCCTCACCCGCGTACTCGGGGTCGTCGATGCCGATCATGCGGTTGGACCAGTCGAACAGGAGCTTGCGGTCCTCCTGGGGGACGCCCATGATCTCGGCGATGGCCTGCAGGGGGAGCTCGGACGCCAGGTCCTCGACGAAGTCGCAGCTGCCGCGCTCGATGATGTTGTCGACGATCAGGACGGCCCGGTGCTCGAGGTACTGCTCGATGAGGCCGACCATGCGGGGGGTGAAGCCCTTGTTCACCAGGCGGCGGTACCGCGTGTGCTTGGGCGGGTCCATGTAGAGCATCATCAGGCCGCGCGGGTCGGTGCCCGAGGAGGTCTCGTACTCCTCCGGGGTCAGGATCGAGATGCCGCCGATCTCCGAGGAGTACAGGCCGGTGTCGCGGTTGACCGTGATGAGGTCCTTGTGCGAGACGATGTTCCAGAAGCCGGCGGCGCGGGGCAGGTTGTGCTCCTGCCAGGCCACAGGTGCCTCCTGGCGGAGGCGCTTGAACATCTCGTGGTGCTCGAGGTCTCGGAAGCGATCGAGGTCGAGCAGGTCGATGCCCTCGGGTACGACGGTTCGCATGGTTCCCCCTGATGGGACGGTTGGAGATCGGATGCCGGCGTGGCGGTCGTGCGTCACATGCTGCCCGGTGGATTTACGGAAGTCAAGCCTTCCGTAAATCGTTCGGTGCCGTAGAGTACCCGGCGTGGCGGACTCCACCACCAGCGCCGAGCCGGCCTCCGGCCCCATCGACCTCTCCGGCGTCGACCTCTCCGGCGTCGACGTCGACGCGGCCACCGGCGACGACCCGACCCCGATGGTGCGCGGACGCGGCCGTCCGCTGGCCGCCGACCGCACCGACGCGATCCTGCAGGCCGCCGGGGACCTGTTCGACGAGGTGGGCTACGACCAGCTGCGCGTCCAGGACATCGCGTCGCGGGCCGGGGTGGGCCTGGCCACCCTCTACCGCCGCTGGCCCACCAAGCAGGCCCTGCTGGTCGACGCCCTCCGGGTGAAGAACCAGACGTTCGAACGGCCGGGGGAGGGCGAACCGCTCGAGGTGCTGGCCCACATCGCCGGCCTGGTGGCGGGCGGCACCCTCGGCACCAGGGGCGAGTTCCTCCCCGGGCTGCTCACCGCCATCCGCGACGATGCCGAGCTGGCCGAGTCGCTGCGCGTCGGCGTCATCGACCCGCTCCACGACCGCGTCCGCGCCGAACTGGTGGCGATCCTGGGAGCGGACCACCCCCAGCTCGAGCTCCTGGTCGAGATGGTCCCGGCGCTGTGCATCTACCGGGCCCTGGCCCCGATCGAGCCCGGAGATCCCGACGCGCTGGTGGCCACGATGGTCGACCTCGTCACCATCGTGGCCACCGCGTCCGGCCGCTGAGACAAGAGCTGTCGCGGCCCGGATCCCGAGATCCGGCTCAGCTCTCGGTCGTCGTGGTCGTGTCGTCGGACTCGTCGTCTTCGTCGTCTTCGTCCGACGAGGAGCCCGAGTCGCTCAGATCCGCCTCGCTGATGGAGACGGTCAGCTGGGCCTCGACCGGGTCGCGGTCGGCGTTCAGACCGGTGAGGGTCAGGACGTAGTCGCCGGGGCCGAAGTCGTCGGCGACGAAGCCGATCAGGTTGTCCCGCGCGGTGGTCCCGGTCTGGAGGCTGCCGGGCCCGTCGTCGAGGCTCTGGCCGACGTCGGTCCCGTCCGGCAGGGTCAGCCGCCACTGGTTGGAGCGGACGGTCTGGGTGGTGGTGTCCTGCGCCGCCAGGGTGACGTCGTATCCGAAGACGAGCAGGGCTTCACCGGCGTCCAGCGGCTGATTGCGGGTCACCTCGTTGTACTGGACGGTCACCTCCACCACGTCGAAGGTGAACACTCCGGCGACCGCCGTCTCGCCCATGTCGATCACGGCCGGCTCGAGGGTGACGACGTCGTCGCCATCGAGGGGGACGATCGCCTGGTTCACGGCGTCGGTCCCGAAACGGATCTCGGCGTCGGCCAGATCGATGTCGGGTTCCACTCGGCTGAGGTCGAACGAGAGCGTCCCGGTGCTGCGGCCGAGGCCGGGCACGCTTCCACCGTCGTAGTCGGCCGGGATGGTCTGCTCGTCGCCCACCCAGAGCTGGACCTGGTTCGCTCGCAGGGTCTGGTTCCGCTCGGACAGGTTCTCGACCTGCACATCGATCGTGAGCTCGGGGTTGTCCGGGGTGACTTCTTCGAGGGCAGGATCAGCCAGGCCGATCTCGAAGGCTCCGAACCAGACGGTGGTGTCGACCTCCACGCCGCTGGGGAGGGCGTCGATCGAACCCGAGGCGGTGGTGGTGGTGGCTTCGGCCTCGGTGGTGCTGGACGACTCGACGACCTCGGCGTCGTCGTCACCGCCGCCACAGGCCGCCAGCAGCAGCGCGGTGGTCACGGTCGCCGAGGCGAAGAGGGCGCCACGCGTGCGTCGCGTTCGGGGGGTGGAGATGATGGTGCTCAGCATGGGCGGAAGGGTAGCGGGCGATCTGTGAGGGATCTGAAAGTCGTCCGGGTGGCGAATCGCCGCCCGTCGGCCCATGCTGGACGCCGAGAGAAGACCCCGAGACCGAGGAGACGACGTGAGCGACCACACCGACGGCGAGCACGACGAGCCCACGCTGCGCCAGAAGCTCCACGCCGCCACCGGCGACCGTGACGCCGAGGCCGAAGCGGTCGCCGACCGGGCCGACGACGTCGATGTCGACGACGCCAAGGTGGCCGTGCAGAAGGCGCACGGCGAGAGCGTCGAGGGCACCGACCCCGACGGCGACATGGCCACGGTCGAGGACGCTCGCGAGGTCGCCGACGACGAGTGACCGGTGCCTCCGGGCCCGGGCGACCGGGCCCGACGGACCGGGTCGGCTCAGCCCGCCTGTGAGTCGGCGAGGCGGGCCCGGTGCCGTCGCCACGCCTGGAAGCCCAGCACCGAGAAGGTGAGCAGCACCAGCGGGGTCACGAGCAGCACCGCCGGGCCCACCACGTCGGCCGCGTCGTGGTCGCTCGAGTCGAGCACCAGGTAGGTGATGTAGGCGACGTAGAAGGCCATGAGGACGATGCCCTCCCAGCGGCGGATCGCGAAGCCGGTCCACAAGATGGGCAACAGCACGAACGTGGCCGCCAGCATCACCGGGAAGTCGAGGCGCAGGGCGGCGTCGCTCACGGCGATGCCGTCGCTCGACACGATCGCCGTCGTCCCCAGCACGAGCAACAGGTTGAACAGGTTGGAGCCGACGACGTTGCCGACGGCGATGTCGCGCTCGCCCCGCATGGCGGCCAGCACCGAGGTGGCCAGCTCGGGGAGCGAGGTGCCGATGGCCACCACCGTGAGACCGATCACCAGGTCGCTCAGGCCGACCGCCTCGGCGATGTCGGTGGCCGCCCCCACGAGCAGCTGCGAACCGGCGACCAGCAGGACCAGGCCCGCCAGCACGAGGAGGACCTGGACGTAGAGCGGACGCTCGATGATGGCCCCCTCGAGCGCTTCCAGCGACTCGTCGTACTCGGCGTCGACGTCGGGTTCGTCGCTCTTGCGGGCCCCTCGGATCAACCAGAACGTGTAGGCGATGACCCCCGCCACCAGGATCAGCCCCTCGATGCGACCGATGCGGTTGTCGAGCGAGAGCAGCAGCACGAGGGTCGAGACACCGATGAGGATCGGCACGTCGAGGCGGATGATGCGCTGGGACACCACCAGTCCTCCGATGGCGGCGGCGGCACCCAGGATCAACAAGATGTTGGAGATGTTGGACCCGAGGACGTTGCCCAGGGCCACGTCGCCCTTGCCGCCGGCGGCGGCGCCGACGCTCACGGCCAGCTCCGGGGCGCTGGTCCCGAAGGCCACGATCGTGAGACCGATGATCACCGGGGCGATGCCGAAGCGGCTGGCGATGGACGCCGCGCCCTTGACCAGACCTTCGGCCCCGGCCACCAGGCAGACCACGCCCAGGGCCAGCACGACGAAGGTCAGCACGGTCATGGCGCAGCACTGTGCCACGGATGCGGGCCGGCGCCGACCACGCCGCTCGGCGGTGCCCGCCGCCGGATGCGGAGAGGTCGCCACCACCATCACGGCTGGGCGCAACGCAGACCTGCAGTGGTGCGCCGGGGAGGCCACCGGCATCCCGAGTGGGCCCGAGAACGCACGGAGCCCCCGGTCGGTGCACCAGCTCGGTGCGCTCACCAGGGGCTCAGTGGTTGGCACCCCCAACGGGATTCGAACCCGTGCCGCCACCTTGAGAGGGTGGTGTCCTAGGCCGCTAGACGATGGGGGCGAGTTGCTGCACGCCAGCCGGGAGAGCATAGCGAGCTGGAGCCGGCTCTCCCAAAGCCGACGAGCAGGCGCTGGTCAGAACTCGCTGGCGGGCTCGGGCGGGAACTCCACGTCGTAGGCCGGCCGCAGGGGCCGCACCTCGACGGCCCCGACGCCTCGCACCTCGACCATGCGGCTGCGACCGGCCTGCACCCAGTCGGGCTGGCCTCGGAGCGACTCGTTGTCGGCCAGCAGCTCGCCGGGGCCGGCCTCGTCGCACAGGCGAGCGGCCAGGTTCACCGGTCGGCCGATGTAGTCGTCGCCGTCGAAGAGCAGGGCCGTGCCCGACGCCACCCCGGCGCGCAGGTCGCTGGCGAGGGTCTCGAAGCGGCCGGTGAGCTCGGAGACGGTGGCGACCGTGGGACCGGGGAGCACGCCGACGAGCAGGGCGCCGTCGCCCAGCCACTTGGCCACTCGGATGCCACGTCGGCCGGCGATCTCCTTGACCAGGCTGCGGAAGGTCTTGAGCATGGCGATCGAGCGTCGGGGGCCGTGCTCCTCGGTGAACGCGGTGAACCCGCAGATGTCGACGAAGGCGAAGGTGCGCTCGAGCTCGATGGGGCCGTCGGTGGGGGGCAGGAACTCGGGACGTTCGGTGCCCGGGATCAGCGGGTCCTCGTCGTCGAAGTCGCCGTACGGGGCCCAGCGCGCGAAGGGGTCGAACTCTCCCGCTCGGTTGGTGCTGGGGCCCACCGCCGGCATGTCCCACTGATCGGTCATCCCCTTGACCATGACACAGGTGGCGCCCCGGCGGGAGTGCATTGATCCGCTCCCTCGCCGACCCGTGCGGCGCCGGTCACGGGGCGCCCGGTGCCGGTCGCCGGGCGCGAGCCAGGCCCTCCTGGGCGACGGTGGCGATCTGGCGGCCCGCCGCGTCGAAGACGAGGGAGGTGGCGAAGGCCCGGGCGTCGGCGTTGCCGTGGCCGTGGAGGTCGAACAGCACCCAGTCGTCGATCCGGAAGGGCCGGTGGAACCAGATGGCGTGGTCGAGGCTGGCGGTCATCAGCGACTCCCAGTCCCTGGCGCCCGAGTGGGCCGACAGGGCGGCGCCGAGGAGGTGCTCGTCGGACAGGTACGCCAGGGCGCAGGCGTGCAGGGCGGGATCGTCGCCGAGGTCCTCGGTGGCGCGCATCCAGGCCCAGCGGGCGGGGCCGGCGTCGATGCGGGTGGGGCGGGTCTCGAAGAAGAGGTCGGTGGGCTCGGCCGGGACGTCGAGAGGGGCGGGGGCGTCGGCGGGCACGTGTGAACGCTGGGCGTCCTCGGACTCCTCGGGCAGGTGGAAGCTGGCGATGAGCGTCGAGATGGCACCGCCGGCCTGGTAGGCCACGACCTGGCGGGTGGAGAACGAGCGCCCGTCGCGGATGCGCTCGACCTCGTAGAGGACCGGAGCCTTCTCGTCGCCTTCGCGGATGAAGTAGGCGTGCAGCGAGTGGGGGAGCTGCCCGTCGCCCACCGTGTGGCCGGCGGCCCGCAAGCCCTGGGCGATGGCCTGGCCCCCGTAGATGCGCCCCCAGCCGTTGTCGGCCGTGGGGGCGAGGAAGGCGTCGGGCTTCACCGGGTCGAGGGTGAGCAGGGCCTTCAGGTCCTCGGGTGGGGGGAGCGAGACGGTCACCTGCACAGGTTGCCACGAGGCCGTCGGAACTCATCCCCCCGATCCGACCTCGGAGATCCTTCGTCGAATATCGTTTCGCCGAATCGCTCGACCGGGGTGGTTCAGGGACGAAGGAGTGACCATGGACATGGGCAGACGTCTGACCGTCGAAGCGATCGGCACGTTCTGGTTGGTGCTCGGAGGGTGCGGTAGCGCGGTGCTGGCGGCCACGTTCGGCGGGGATTCCGAACCGTTCGTGGGCATCGGTCTGGTGGGCGTCTCGCTCGCCTTCGGTCTCACCGTGTTGACCATGGCCTACGCCGTCGGGCACATCTCGGGCGGCCACTTCAACCCGGCGGTCACGCTCGGGCTGCTGGCCGGTGGGCGCTTCAAGGCCAAGGATGCCCTTCCCTACGTGATCGTGCAGCTGATCGGGGCCATCGCCGCCGCCGGCGTGCTGTTGGTGATCGCCAAGGGTGCTCCCGGCGGGTACGACGCCGCCGAGCAGGGTCTCGCGGCCAACGGCTACGGCGACCTCTCACCCGGCGGCTACGGGCTCGGTCCCGCCCTGCTCACGGAGCTGGTGATGACCGCCGGGTTCCTGTTCGTGATCTTCGGCGCCACCGGCCGGCGGGCCGCCGCCGGCTTCGGGCCGCTGGCGATCGGCCTGGCCCTGACGCTCATCCACCTGATCAGCATCCCGATCACGAACACGTCGGTGAACCCGGCCCGATCCACCGGCCCGGCGCTGTTCGCCGGCGGGGAGTACATCGGCCAGCTCTGGCTGTTCTGGCTGGCGCCGATCGTCGGGGCGGTCGTGGCCGGCCTGGTGTGGCGCTACCTGAGCCCGGCCGACGCCGTGCCCGAACCCGAGTCCCAGGAAGCGCCGCTCGGCGAGAACCTGGTCTCGGACTCACCGAGCGCCCGCTGACGCACGGGTCGCGTCGTCAGCCCACGGGATCAGATCGGGTTCGCCTCGTCACCGAGCGTTCGCTCGTGGTTCGTCTGTCCGTGCCCTCCCGGCCTCCGGCGGCACCGTCGGGCGTCGCTAGGGTCTGCTCGGACGGGAAAGGACCACCTTCGTGAACGAAGCCCTCCGCCGCACCCGCTGCTCGGACCCCTCGGCGATCGTCGAGCACCTCGGTGCCCACACCGACGTCATCGTGCCGCTCGCCAACGGCGAACCCGACACCGTGATGACCGCAGTCGATGCCGCCGGCCCCGACCTCGAGGGAGTGCGGGTGCACCAGATGCACTCCTTGCACGATCGCCCCTACCTCCACGGCGTCTATCCCGGCCTGCGCCACGTGGCCTACTTCCTCTCCGAGATCACGCGGCCCGCCTTCCACGAAGGGGGTTTGGACTTCACGCCGGTCCACTTCTCGGAGATGCCGCACATCCTGAGCTACGTCACGCGAGCGCCCATCATCGCCGCCGCCGCCTCTCCGCCCGATCGCCACGGGTACTTCTCGCTCGGCACCAATGCCGACTACGTGGCCCGCTTCATCGGCAAGGCCCCGTTCTTCCTCGAGGCCAACCCCCACATGCCGCGCACCCGCGGCGAGAACACCATCCACGTCTCGCAGGTCGCCGGTTGGGTGGAGGCCGACTACCCCCTGGCCGAGAGCCCGTCACCCCGGGTCAGCGAGAAGGACCGCATCATCGGTGAGCTCATCGCCGAGCGGGTCCCCGACGGGGCCACCATCCAGGTCGGCATCGGCTCCATCCCGGCCGCGGCGTTGAGCGCCCTCGGCAACCACCGCGACCTCGGGGTGCACACCGAGCTGCTCTCCGACGCCATCGCCGAGCTGTTCATGGCCGGTGTCATCACCGGCACCGGCAAGACCACCCGCCCGGGCAAGATGGTCACCACCTTCGCCCTGGGCACCCGGGCGTTCTACGACTTCATCGACGACAACGCGGCCGCCGAGTTCCTCCCCGTCGACTGGGTCAACGATCCTCGGGTGATCGGACGTGAGCGGGCCTTCGTGTCGATCAACGCCACCGTGGAGGTGGACGTGATGGGACAGGCCAACTCCGAGATGATCCGCGGGCGCATGTGGTCGGGGTCGGGGGGGCAGGCCGACTTCGCCAAGGGGGCGATGTTCTCCCCTCACGGCATGGGTTTCCTGGCGTTGCATTCCACCACCAGGGACGAGTCGGTGAGCAGGATCAAGGTCCGCCTCGGCGAGGGGGCGGTCATCACCACCCACAAGAACACGATCGACAACGTCGTCACCGAGTACGGGGTGGCCGAGCTGCACGGTCAACCGGTCTCGGTGCGAGCAGAGCGCCTCATCGCCATCGCCCACCCGAAGTTCCGCGACGAGCTGTCGGCCGAGGCCCGCACGCTGGGCTACCTCAGGTGAACGCCGGCTCGCTGTCGATGCCGCCGGCCCCGCAGTGCTCGTTCGCCAGCGACAACGCCGCAGGGGTCCTGCCCGAGGTCCTCGACGCCATGGTGGCGGCCAACGAGGGGTGCGCCCTCGCCTACGGCGAGGACCCCTGGACGACCCGGGCGGAGTCGGCGCTGGCCGACCTCTTCGGGGGCGCGGCCGCCGTGGCGCTGTGCTGGGGAGGGACCGGGGCCAACGTCGTGGGGTTGGCCTGCCTGTTGGGGCCCGGCGAGGCGGTGATCTGCGCCGAAGAGGCCCACATCGCCGTCGACGAGGGCGGCGCCCCGGAGCGCTTCACTGGCTCGAAGCTGCTCACGGTGCCCACGCCCGACGGCAAGCTCCGCCCCGACGACGTGCTCGCCGTGCTGTACGCGCTCGGCAACCAGCACCACGCCCAGCCCGGCGTCGTGTCGATCACCCAGTCCACCGAGCGAGGCACCCTCTACCGGCCCGACGAGATCGCCGCGGTGGCCGAGGTGGCCCACGACCACGGCCTGCACGTGCACCTCGACGGGGCCCGGATCGCCAACGCCGCCGCCGCGCTCGACGGGGATCTGCGCTCGTTCACCACCGATGCCGGGGTCGACGTGGTCAGCTTCGGCGGCACCAAGAACGGCCTGATGTACGGCGACGCCGTCGTGGTGCTCGAGCCGGCGGTGGCCCGGGTGCTGCCCTTCGTGCGCAAGCAGACCACTCAGTTGGCCTCCAAGATGCGCTTCCTCGGCGCCCAGTTCGAGGCCCTGCTGGCCGACGACCTCTGGTTGCGCACCGCGGGGCACGCCAACGCCATGGCCCGGCGCCTGGCCGACCGTCTCGACGGGGTCCAGGGGGTCCAGGTGACCGGCACGCCGGACGTGAACGCCACGTTCGTGCAGCTGCCGTCGGCGGCCGCGGTGGCCGAGCTGCAGGCGTGGTCGTTCGTGTGGGAGTGGGAACCGGCCCGTCACGAGATCCGCGCCATGACCAGCTTCGCCACCACCATCGACGACGTCGACCGCTTCGCCGCCGGCATCGCGGCGGTGGCGGCGCAGCACGGCTGAGCCTCGATCGGGCCGGGCTGCGGGCCGTGGGGCCGCTGCTCAGGCGTGCACCGGTGGGAGGCGGAGGGTCCAGTCCTGGGCCCCCTGCAACTCCGATGCGACGCGCACCAGCAGGTCCTCGCGGCCGAAGGCCGCCACCAGCTGGATCCCGATGGGCAGGCCGTCGTCGGTCCAGGCCAGCGGCAGCGAGATGGCGGGTTGGCCGGTCACGTTGAACTGCGCGGTGTACTGCATGAGCTCGGTGACCCGGTCGAGGCCCTTCTCGGGATCCGACAGCCATCCCAGCGGGGGAGGGGTGCCGTTGATGACGGGGCAGCACAACAGGTCGAACCCGCCGTCCCACCACTCGGCCATGCGGCGGGCCCACCGGTGCTGCCAGCGGGTGGCGGCCAGGTGGTCGGCGGCGCTGGTGGCCCCGCCGATCGCCGCGAACATGGCGTTGGCCGGCTCCAGCTCGTCGCCGCCGATGGTGCGTCCGAGGGTGGTCTCCCACTCGTCGAGGTCGGCTCGCAGGTTCGCCGCCATGATGGTGATGAAGTGCCGGGAGAAGTCCGGGTCGCCCATGGCCTCGGGGTGGCTCGCCTCGACCCGGTGGCCGAGGTTCTCGAGGAGGCCCCCGACGGCGCGGAGGGTCTCGCCGACCACAGGATCGGCGACCACGTCGGACTGCGCCGGACGGTCGAGCAGGCCGATGCGCACGATGCCGGGATCGGCCCCGACCTGCTGGACGTAGGGGCGGGCGGGAGGTGGGGTCACGAAGGGGTCGCCCGGGGCCGGGCCGCTCATGACGTCGAGGAACAGCGCGGTGTCCCGCACGCTGCGGGTGACGACGCCGTTGATGACGGCACCGTTCCAGTGCTCGGCGTAGCGAGGTCCGAGGGGGGTGCGACCTCGGGTCGGCTTGAGGCCGACGAGGCCGCACTCGCTGGCCGGGATGCGGATGGATCCGCCCCCGTCGCTGGCGTGGGCGGCCGGCACCATCATCGAGGCCACCGCCGCGCCGCTCCCTCCCGACGAGCCCCCGGTGGAGTGCTCGGTGTTCCATGGGTTGCGGGTGGGCCCGGCGGCCACTGGTTCGGTGGTGATGGTGGTGCCGAACTCGGGGGTGTTGGTGCGGCCGAGGATCACGAGCCCGGCCGCCCGGAAGCGCTCGGTCAGCGTGTCGTCGGTGGCGCTGGTGGAGCCGGCGTCGGCGAGGAAGCGGGTCCCGCAGTGCAGCGGCTCGCCGGCGATGTGCAGGTCGAGGTCCTTGACCAGGAAGGGCACCCCGCGCAGCGGTCCGTCGGGGAGCGGGCCGGCCGCCTCGGCCCGGGCTGCGTCGAAGCGTCGGTGGATGACCGCGTTGAGGGCCGGGTCGACCGCCTCGATGCGGGCGATGGCGGCGTCGACCAGCTCGCTCGGCGTGACCTCGCCCCTCCTGACCAGGTCGGCCTGACCCCACGCGTCCATCTGTGCCAGCTCGTCCACCGCGCCCCTCCGTCGTCGTCGGCCCGGCGAGGTTACCGGCGGGTAGAGCCGGCGCTCACGAACGCACCGGGGGCGAGGCGACGGGTGGGACGAGAACCCGTTGTACGACCCAGCGCCCGAGGGGGAGGGCCACGGCCACCCAGGCCGCGGCTGCGGGTCGGATGTCGGCGGGGAACGCCGTGGGGTCGTCTCGACGCATCGCCCCCAGGGCCCGGGCCCGGGCCCGCAGCGGCCGCCCGATCACGGCGTCGACGGCCGTGGTGACCTCGGGGTCGAGCGAGGGGCCGAGGCGGAGGGCCTCGACCTGCGGCCCCCACCGCTCGGACCCGACGGGGCTCGGCGCCGACAGGCAGGCGGCGAGCAGGCCGGCCTTGCCGGAGAAGCGGTTGTACAGCGCCCCGGTGGACGTGCCGGCGCGCCGGGCGATGGCGTTCACGGACACGTTCTCGTAGCCGACCCGGTCGATCGCCTCGGCCGTGGCCAGCAGGAGCCGGCGACCGCGCTCGTCGAGGAGCGGGCCCGAGGTCGCCGCCGGCGCGGAGGTGGGGCGATGGTGCAGGGCGTCGGGCTGCCCGGTGCCCGACGCGGAGACGGAGCGGGTGCTCGAGAGGTGATGGCCCGCGGCCCGGAGCTGGTGGGTCAGCGGCGGCGGGCGGCGGTGGAGGCCGAGGGCCAGGAGCCACGAGCCGACGAGCAGGGCCGCCGCGGCCGGCCGGTCGCGGTCGGCGCCGCCGAGGGTGCGGTCGGCCGGGGACACGACCGAGCGCATGCCGGCGCTGAGCGGGCTCGGCCAGGCGGCGGCCACGCAGAGCTGGCACCAGGCGGCCACGACCGTCGCGTCGGGGGCTCGGGGTGGGCGGCGGTGGGTGTCGAGGCCCTCGGCGAGGCCCTCGGCGAGGCGGTCGAGCCAGTCACCGACGGGGGGCGCGAGGACCTCGCTCATCACCGTGTCGAGGAGGTCGTCGCGGGTGGGATGGCGCCGGTAGATCGTGGTGGTGGTGACCCCGCAACGATCGGCGACGGTCGTCAGCGCCAGGTCGTGGACGCCGGTCCGGGCCAGCTCGGCGACGGTGGCCGCGTGCAGCTGGCGCCGCCGCTGCACCGAGGCCTCCCGGGTGACCCTCGCCATCCGCGGACCCTAACGGCACCCGACCGGGCCTGCGCCGCCCCCTCCCTCGCCCTCGCGTGCCGGGCCGGTGCGCCGTCGTCCGGCCCGGATCCCGGCCCGTGCCTACAGGGGCTCGCCTTTGATGCCCTGGCCGTTCAGCAGCGACGTGTCGAGCTGGTCGCCGTTCTTGACCAGGCCGCCCATGACGAGGACCTGCTCGATGCCCGCCGACATGATCGACGGATCCTCGACGGTGGACCTGTCGGCGACCGTGGCTGGGTCGAAGACGGTGATGTCGGCGTCGGCCCCCATCTGGAGGCGGCCCTTGCGCTGCATGAGGGGGACGACCTTCTCGACCCGCTTGGTGGGGATGATGGTGGCCTTGGCGATGGCGTCGTTGAGCGACAGCACCCCCAGCTCTCGGACGTACGGGCCCACCAGGCGGGCGAAGCAGCCCGCCCCTCGCGGGTGGTTGTTGTCGGCGGGCTCGGGGATGGAGTCCGAGCCGACCATGGTCCACGAGGCCGACGCGGCGGCGTTGATGTCCGCCTGGGGCATGGCGTAGGCGACGACCAGCTTGTTCTGGGCCTGGTACGTGCCGAAGGTCTGGGCGGTGACCCGCTCGGAGGTGCCGGCGACCTGCAGGTCCTCGTAGGTGATCCGGAAGCGGGACTGCCAGTCGCCGTTGAAGCGGGCCGAGCCGAGGTAGGTGCCCCAGTACGTGTAGGGGTAGAAGCAGCCGGTCACGTCGAGGCCCTGCCCGCGGGCGTCGTCGAGCAGGGACATGGCCTCGCTCATGACGTGCGTGGCCATCGACGGGATGTGGTCGACGTGGAGCGACACGCCGGACTGCTCGGCGACGCGGATGACCTCCTCGATGGCCGAGATGGAGTTGGCTTCGGGCGGGTCCGGGCTGGAGTAGCGGATGTGGGTGAACAGCGGCACGCCCGCGTCGCGGGCCACCTCGCCCAGGGCGACGTACTCGGCGAAGTCGATGTAGGGGGCGTACTCCGGGTCGATGGCCACCCCGATGAAGCCGGCGTCGATCTGCTGGTCGAGGGCATCGCGCAGGCGTGAGAGCTGCGATGCGCTGGCCGTGTCGTAGATGCCGATGGTCTCGCGGAACCACTGGTCGGAGAAGGCGCCGCCGAAGTGCACCGGGCTGGTGCCCCCGTACTGCGCGAAGAACTGGCCGGCGTCGGTGGGGGCCTTGATGCCGTGCATCCCGAGGTTGGTGGTGACCCCGTCGCCGATCTTGTACCAGGTGCCGAAGGAGTTGGGCTCGTAGGAGAGCAGGTCGACGAAGCCCGGGGCGACCACCTTGCCGGTGGCGTCGAGGGTGGTGGTGCCCTGCAGGGGCTCGAGGGAGATCGAGGTGATGCGGTCTCCCGTGATCCCGACGTCGGCGATGGTGTCGAAGCCCGAGTCGGGGTCGATGACCCGTCCACCCTTGATGACCGTGTCGAAGACGAACCCGGCCGGAGGGGGCGGCTCGGCCCCGGGCATCGACGGTGGGATCGGGCGGATCGGTTCGGTCACGCTCACCGTGGTGCTCGACTCGTCGCCCCCGAAGGGACTGCAGCCGGTGGCGGCCACGGCGGCCGCCAGGGCGGCCGTGCCGCCGAGCACCAGGAAGCGCCGGCGACCGGGGTCGAAGGGCGCGGGGAGAGGAGGGGGGCCACCTGTCGTCACACCGGCGAATCTACCGGGGCCCTCCGGGGACTCCGAGGTCACCCCGACGGAGGCTCTCGGCGAAGCACCCGCGGGTGGGTGGGGTCGGGAAGTACCCTGGGCACCGGACCCGCCCGTCCGGGCGTGTCGTTCCTGTGAGGTGGTGTCTGTGGCGATACTCGGCCGGGTCTTCATCGCCGTCCCCGACGACAAGAAGGATCAGGTCCTCTTCAAGTGGCCTGACATCAACCTGCGCAAGGGCAGCCGCCTGATCGTCGAGCCCGACATGCTGGCCCTCTTCGTGAACAAGGGCGAGGTCGTCGGGACGCTCGGGCCGGGCCAGCACCGGGTCGAGGCCGACGAGATCATGGGTCTCGGTGCGGTCATCGACTGGGCCACCGACGGCAACGCCTACCGGGCCGAGCTCTTCTTCGTGGGCACCCGCGAGTACACGAGCGAGCGCTTCGGCGGCCGCATCGACGACGTCCAGGACCCCCAGACCGGCAACATCGTCACGCTCGGGGTGTTCGGTGAGTACAGCTTCCGGGTCACCGACCCCGCCAAGCTGGTGCTCAACCTGGTCGGCACCATCGACGTGCCCGACAACGACCACATCACCGACTGGGTCGAGCAGCAGATGGTCAAGGTGATGCGCACCGAGGTCACCCGCCAGATCGTGGGGCACAACTGGCCGGTGCTCGGGCTCTCGGCCTACACCCCCGAGATCGAGCAGGCTGTCATCGCGGCCACCAACGAACAGATCGCTGACTACGGCCTGGCCGTCGCCCGCATGGGCAACTTCGATCTCAACCTCTCCGCCGAGGACCAGGCCACCCTCAAGAAGCTGGCCAAGGACACCGCCTACAGCCGCCTGGCCGGTGGCTTCCAGCAGTACGCCCAGGGCGAAGCGCTCCTCGGCGCCGGCGAGGGCATGGCCAAGGGCGGCGGGGCCGGCACCGGTGCCGCCTTCCTGGGGGTGGGCATGGGCATGGCCAACCAGATGAACCAGCCCGGGCAGGGACCCATGCCGCCGGCGGCTCCGGGCTTCGCCGGCGGTGGCGAGGGCTTCGCCGCCCAGGGAGCCGGCGCCGGTGGCGCCGCGTCCGCCGCGGGGCCCGCCTGCACCGGGTGCGGGGCGGCCACCCCGCCGGGTGCGAAGTTCTGCGCCCAGTGCGGCACACCCGTGGCCCAGGCCCGGTTCTGCGCCGAGTGCGGCAACGAGCTCGTCGCCGGCGCCAAGTTCTGCGCCCACTGCGGGACCGCGGTGGCCGAGCCGGGAGGCGACTCGCCCGCCGAGGCATCCGCCGGGGCGGAACCGACGACGGACACCACCGCTCCCGAGGGCGACGGGTCCGAGACCGACGACACCGACGGAGAGGGCTGACCACCTCGTGCTCGCACCGCTCCTCGATCTGACGCGCCTGGCCATGGTCGACCTGCCGTCGCTGTGGTTCCGCGCCGGTGGGGGCACCGGTGGTGGCTTCTCCGGCGGCGGTGGCTTCTCCGGCGGTGGCGGCTTCTCCGGTGGCGGTGGCTTCTCCGGTGGTGGCTTCTCCAGCGGGTCGGGCGTCGGTGCGGCAGGGGGCGGGTTGTTGTTCTTCCTGCTCTTCGGCGGCGGCTTCACCGCCTTCATCATCTGGTCGGTGTTCATCGCCGCTCACCGGGGCCGCGGCGGCATGCCCACCCAGCCCGCCACCACCACCAGCGGCGCCTACCTGGCCGGCACCGACGCGTCGCGCCAGCACGCCACCACCCGGGCCGACCTCGAGGCCGGCATCGCCCAGATCCAGGCCCACGACCCGGCCTTCGACCCCAACCTGTTCGTCAACGAGGTCAACAAGGCGTTCTTCGCCATCCAGCAGGCCTGGAGCGAGCGCAAGCCCGACCTGTCGCGCCGGGTGATGGCCGAGCAGATCTGGCAGCAGCACCGCTTCCAGATCGAGCAGTACCTCACCGCCAACCGCCGCAACATGCTCGACAACCTGGCCATCCAGAACACCTATCTGGTGTCCGCCAACAGCGACGAGCACTTCGACACCATCACGGTGCGGTTCTTCGCCAGCTGCGCCGACTACGACGTGGAGCTCAAGGACGACGGCAGCCCGGGCAAGGTCGTGCGCGGGTCACGCAACGTCGAGCCGTGGACCGAGGACTGGGCCTTCCAGCGCTCGTCGAAGGCGGTCACCAAGCCCGAGGGCGGCACCCTCGACGACCGGTGCCCCAACTGCGGGGCCCCGCTCGACCTCGACATCGCCGGCGTGTGCAGCTACTGCAAGGTGGCCGTCATGTCCGGCGAGTACGACTGGGTGCTGAGTCGCATCGAACAGCTGCCGAGCTGGCAGTACGGCCAGGCCACCCTGCCGAGATAGGACAGGAGGCCCCTTCCGGGGCCTCCTGTCGAAACTGATGATGATCGTGGTGTCGTCGCGGGATCAGCGCGGGGCGGGTCGACCCGTCTCGGCCGGCGGGCCGGCCGGGGTCTCCGGCAGGTTGTCGGTGGGCACCGGGGGCACCGGGGGCACCGGGATGTCGGCCGGGGGGCCCGGGACGTCGGCCGGGGGGCCCGGGACGTCGGCCGGGGGGACCGGGAGGTCGGCTGGCGGACCCTGCCGTGCCTCGGCCCGAGCGGCGGCGTTGGCCTGTGCCTCGGCGGCGATGTCGAGGCCGTCGACGCCGCCTTCCTGGGCATCGGCGCTCACGCGGGCGCCGAAGCTGTCCTCGGGCGGACCATCGCCCTCGGTGTCGCCCTCGGCGACCGGCTCGACGGCCGCGTCGGCAACCTCCTCGGTCGGGTCGACGGGTGCCTCGGCGTCCTGGCGGCGGTCGGCATCCTGGCGGACCGTTTCTGGTGCGCCGTCGCCTGCTTCGACGACGGGCACCTCTTCAGGGGCACGGTCGACGATGGCGGCGCCGGCGACGCCGAGGCCTCCGACGGCGATGACGCCTGCGGTCGCGGCGGCGGCCACCTTGGTCGAGATGCCCAGTGCTGCGAGGGCTGCGGTGATCATGGTCGTTTCCTCCGTGGATGGTGGTTGTTCGCCTCGGTAGCCCCGAGGTCTGTCAGCGACAGATCCGAGGGCGTTGCTCCCGTACCGTCACCGGTGCGGTCGCCTTTTCGTTCGAGACATCCGTCTCGTTGTCATCGGCGCCGGGGCGCCGAAGATCAGGGTCGGTCGGGCCTCGTCGGCGACGGGGGCTCGGTGGCTCCCGGCGTCGAGGCGGCGTCGGGAGAAGGGGGTTCGGGGGCTGCGGGTGGCGTGGGCGGTGGGGAGGGTTCGGGCGGCGCAGCGGGTGTGGGCGGTGTCGGCGTGGAAGGGGTGCGATCCGGTGGGCCTGGTGGTTCCACGGGTGGTGCGACCGGGACCGTGGGCTCGGGGCGAGGCGGAGGTGCCGGCACGCCGGGGGTCGGCGGCAGGGACGTGGGATCGTCACCGGGCGGGGTGGGCACCGGAGCTCCCGGTGCGTCCTCGGTCGATGGCACCGACGGCCGGTCCTCGGCGGGGTCGTCGCCGACCACGTCGTCGCCGGGCACCACAGGTTTCGTGGGCTCCGGGGCAGGGGTGCGATCGAGGCCCACTGCGCTACTCGCCCGGTCGAACACGCTCTGCACGGGTCCGGGCAGCGCCCCGGCGAGACCGGTCCCGGTGGCGAGGGCCGCGGCCAGGACGCCGGCCACCACCAGGCGGCGCGATCGGTGGCTGCGGACCGTGGTACCCGTCTTCTTCGCCGTCTCCGACCCCGGCCCGGGAAGCGGCGCCGGGGATGGAGCAGCTGGGGTGTCGATCCCCGAGAGGAGGACGTCGGCCAGTTCCGGGCCGGCCGGCAGCGCCGGGGAACCGGCATCGGCGAAAGAGGTCCGAATGGCGGCGACGGCCTCGGTCAAACGCTCGTCGGCGGTCCCGGCCAGTACGGCGTCGACCTCGTCTGCTCGTCGTCGGAAGCTCATCTCGGGGCAGTGAACGCCGAGGGGGCCGGAAGGGGTACGGGCCGGCTCACGAATCCTGCTCGGCACCCCCGTCTTCCGCCTCGAGGATCCGTCGCAACGCGGCGAGACCGCGGCGTTGCAGGGCCTTCACTGCACCGGGCCGCTTGCGGACGGCCACCGCCACCTCCTCGACGGTCAGGTCGCCGACGATCCTCAGGACGAGGACGTCGCGCTGGTCAGGCGAGAGGCGCGACAGCAGCGACGCCACGCGCTCGTCGCCCAACCGCTGACCGATGACCGCCTCGGTGGTGTCGGTCGTGGCCCGCTGGTCCGGGATGGGACGGTCGACGACATCTGGACGGCGCGATCGGCGCCGACGGTCGTCCACGAGTCGGTGGTGTGCGATCGTGAACAACCACGACCGAAAGTGGCCTTCGTCGCCGTGGAACGTCGCCAGGTTGGTGAACGCTCGCAGGAAGACGTCGTTCGCCATGGAGTCCGGGTCCTCGGCTCCCTGGCCCCTCAGGTACCCGGCGACGAGGGGGCCGAACGCGTCGAACAGGCGCTGGTAGGCCCAGGGCGCGTTGGCGCGGGCTGCGTCGAACACCTCCGGGAACGCGGCGCCGAGGCGCAGCGCTCGCCGAGGGGTGGAATCGGCCGTCGGAATCTCGGGGCTCCCCATGTCTCGGGTCTGTCAACGCCGCCGGTGCGGTCGAGGGGTACGGCCCGAGGCTGGTTCGCCCGTCATCGTTCGATCCCGGGGGTCCCCGCCGTGGTGCGTGCTCCCGCAGCTTCGGTCGAAGGAGCCGGATGTCGGGACTCGGGGCGGGTCAGTCGCCGCCGGGGCGCCCGCCCGGCTGACCGGCCCATGGTGGCGGGCCGGCGCCGTCGGGGCGACCTCCACCCCTCTGGTCGCCCTCGTCGTCGGCCTCGGGTGCCTCGGGGCCCTTCTCCCGGTCGGCCTTGCGTTCGGCGGCGCGAGCCCGGGCCTCGGCGGCGATGGTGGGTCCGTCGACGCCGCCGTCGCGGGCATCGGCGCTGACCCGGGCACCGAAGGTCCCCTCGGGTGGGCCCTTCCCCTCCGGTGGGCCCTGCTTCTCGGACAGCTCCGGAGTCTCGTCCCCGGGGCCCTCGGCGGCGTCGGACTCGAGCGTCGCCTCCTCGTCCTCGATCGTGGTCGACGTGGTCGAGGCGGTGGTGTCGGTGGTGGTGGTGCTGTCGAGCGTGGTCGACGATTCGGTGGCCTCGGTCGCGGGATCGTCGTCATCGGCCGAGGTCACCGCGGCGGCGACGCCCACCCCGCCGACGGCGACGGCGACGGCCACCGCGGCCGCCACCACCTTCGTCGGCACACGGAGGTGGGTGAGCAGATCAGCGAGCATCGTGGGGTCCCTCCCGGGATCGTCGGCTTCGGCAGCCACCAGGGCCCAGAGGGTCCGGTGGCGTTGCTCCCGCCCCGTTGCCGGTGCGGTCGCCCTTGTCGGTCGAGACGCACTCGCGTCGCCGGTCGGTGGCGCGGGTCCCTCTCAGGGCCCTACATCGCTCGTCGGGCCCGCACCGATACGGGTGGACCAGGGTCGGGCGCCGGGCCCGGGGAGCCGATCTGCACCCCGCTCACGGGCACAGGTGGACGACCGCCCGCTCGAAGCGGGCCATGACCTCGCGAGGGGCGGTACCGGTGATGAGCGACACCAGCGACGCCAGCACCTGGTGCTCGAGGAGCTCGACGAGGACCTCGCGGTCGGCCACGTCGTCGCCCACGGCCTGGTCGAGCCACGACCGCCCCGACCACGGCGATTCCTCGCCGGGCGGGGTGGCCCCGCCGGCGAGGTAGGCCCGGAACATGGCCTGGTACAGCAGCGGCACCCGTTCGTAGGTCCGCACGACCTTGGCGAAGGCGGCCACGATGCGCACGTCGAGGGGGCGGTCGTCGGCCGGCCGACGTCGCCCCACGGCCTCGGAGGTGCGCAGCCCGGACTCGACGAGGGCGTCCACCAGCACGGCGTCCTTGGACCGGTGGTACTGGTAGAGCGTGGCGGGGGAGACTCCGGCGGCGGCGGCCAGCTCCCGCATGCCGAACCCGTCGTAGCCGTGTGCGGTCGCCAGGGCGACGGCGGCGTCGAGGATGCGGCCCCGGGTGGCGGCCTGCGTGCGCGACAGCCGGCGGGGCCCGGACGGCTCGGTCGTCGTGGTCACGTCAGGAGGTGCTCGCGGCCGAACTCGGCGAACTCGACGCGGAGCGCGGCCCGCTCGTCGTCGGTCATCTCCCGGAGCCGGTCGCCCGGGGCGGGGCGCCACCACACGGTCCCGGGGCCGTCCCAACGCAGGGCGCGCAGGGGCTTCTTGTCGAGCTTGTTCGAGCCGGTGAGCGGCATCCGGTCGGTGACGCGCACGTAGCGCGGCGCCCACTTGGTGCCGAGGTCCTCCTGGGCGGTGAGGAAGGCCTCGAACGCCTCGGCGGAGAACTCCGTGCCGGGCACCAGCTCGATGGCCGCCATCACCTGGTCGCCGGTGCGGCTGTCGGGCACCGGGTACACGGCGTTGACGAGCACGCCGGGGAAGCGGGCGATGATGCGCTCGATGGGGGTGGTGGCGAAGTTCTCGCTGTCGACGCGCAACCAGTCGGCGCCCCGGCCGGCGAAGTAGAACCAGCCGTCCTCGTCGCGGTAGCCGAGGTCACCGCTCCAGTACCAACCGTTGCGCAGCCGCTCGGCCGACGCCTCGGGGTTGTTGTAGTAGCCCTCGAAGGTGACCTCGCCGTCGCGCCGGACGATCTCGCCGATGGCCTCGTGGTTCACCAGCTCGCCCTTCGGCCCGAACCGGGCGGGAGGGCACTCCTCGAGGGTCGTGGGGTCGACGACTGCGACGTCGCCCTCCTGGGGGCGGCCGAGGGAGTGCCGCGGCGTGCCCGGCACCTTGATGATGGAGATGGGCCCCTCACTGGAGCCGTAGCTCTCGAAGAACGCACAGCCGAACCGGCGGCTGAACTCGTCCATGTCGCGGTCGGTGGCCTCGGTTCCGAAGGCCAGTTGCAAGGGGTTGTCGGCGTCGTCGGGCCGCTCGGGCGTGGCCAGCACGTAGGCGAGCGCACGCCCGACGTAGTTGATGTAGGTCGCCCCGAACCGGCGGACGTCGGGCAGGAACCCCGACGCCGAGAACTTGCGGCGCAGGGCCCACGGCGCGCCCGTGCCGAGGCACATGGCCCAGCTGGCCATGAGGGCGTTGCCGTGGAACATGGGCATGGCGTTGTAGCAGACGCTCTCCTCGGCGGTGATGCCGAACATGCCCGGCGTCCGGCCGGCGATGGCGGCGAAGCGGCCCTGGGTGCAGACCACCGCCTTGGGGGCACCGGTCGAGCCCGAGGTGAACAACAACAGGAGCGGCTGCTGTGGGTCGATCGGTTGGAGGACCTGCTCGGGCTCGGCGTCGCCGTGGCGCTCGAGCAGGGCGGCGTACTCGGGTGAGTCGACCAGCCAGACCCGTTCGGGTGGCAGCCCCAGGTCGAGCCCGTCGAGCAGCTCCAGGTGGTCGCGGTCGGTCACGATCATCTGGCAGTCGGTGTGGTCGACGTCGTGGGCCAGCTCGGCGCCGCGGCGGGTGGAGTTGATGCCGACGACGGCCGCGCCGGACAGGCCGCCGGCCACGATCCAGAACAGGTACTCGGGTGTGTTGTCGAGCAGCACGCCCACGTGGAACGGGCCATCGGTGCGCACCTCGAGAGCGATCGCCGCCCGACGGGCGCCCTCGCCGACCACCTCCGCCCAGGTGTAGTGCTCGTCCTCGAACAGCAGGCCGGGCCGGTCCTCGTCGGCGCGCTGCAAGAGCAGGTCCGCAGTGGTCGTCGCGGCGACGTCGTCGGTGGTCATGCGTTCCCCCTCGGTTGTCTCGCCCGGTGTCGTGTGCTGGTGTTCGTGCTCAGTGGTCGCGACCGAGGACGAGCCCGCTGGTGGGCACCCCCGTCCCCCCGGTCACCAGCACGTGGTCGACGTCGTCGACCTGGTTCACCGAGGTGCCGCGCACCTGGCGCACCCCTTCGGCGATGCCGTTCATGCCGTGCAGGTAGGCCTCGCCCAGCTGGCCGCCGTGGGTGTTGACCGGCAGGCCGCCGCCGATCTCGATGTTGCCGTCGCGGATGAAGTCCTTGGCCTCGCCCCTCCCGCAGAACCCGAACTCCTCGAGCTGGGTGAGCACGAACGGGGTGAAGTGGTCGTAGATGATCGCGGTCTGGATGTCGGCGGGGCCGAGCCCGGAGTCGGCCCACAGCTGGCGAGCGACGAGGCCCATCTCGGGCAGGCCGGTGATGTCGTCGGCGTAGTACGACGTCATCATCTGGGTGCTGGTCGTAGCCCCCTGTGCCACCGCTCGCACGACGGCGGGGGGATGGGGCAGGTCACGGGCCCGCTCGGCGCTCACGATCACGAGCGCCTGGCCGCCGTCGGTCTCCTGGCAGCAGTCGAGCAGGTGGAGGGGCTCGGCGATCCAACGGCTGTTCTGGTGGTCCTCGAGCGTGATGGGCTGCTCGTAGAACCACGCCTTGGGGTTGGTGGCGGCGTGCTTGCGGTCGGCGACCGCCACCCGCCCGAAGTCCTCGCTGGTGGCGCCGTAGGCGTGCATGTAGCGCCGTGCGCTCATGGCCACCCACTGTGCGGGGGTGAGCAGGCCGTAGGGGGCGTACCAGGAGAACTGGGCGCCCTCGGCGGTGGGGGCGGTGCCGAGATCCTGGACGCCGGCGCCGAAGCGCCGGCCCGACCGTTCGTTGAAGGCGCGGTAGCAGACCACGACGTCGGCGACCCCGGTGGCGACGGCCATCGCCGCCTGGTGCACGGTGGCGGCCGGGGCGCCGCCGCCGTAGTGGATGCGGCTGAACAGCGTGAGCTCACCCATGCCGAGGTTGCGGGCCACCTCGATCTCGGGGTTCGTCTCCATCGTGTACGTGACGAGGCCTTGGACCTCCGAGGGGGTGATGCCGGCGTCGTCGAGGGCGTCGCGGACCGCCTCGCAGGCCAGCTGCAGCTCGCTGCGTCCGGAGTCCTTGGAGAACTCGGTGGCGCCGATGCCGGCGATGGCGGCGGTGCCGCTCAAGGTGCTCACTGGTCGCCTCCGGGGAGCTCGACGGTGACAGTGCCGGTGACGTGGTCGCCCAGCTGGTTGCGTCCCCGGATGGCGACGTCGACGCAGGTGCCCTCGACGGCGGTGACCCGACCGCTGAGCACCATGGTGTCTCCTGCGTAGTTGGGGACACCCAGACGCACGGCGACCTTGCGCAGGCGGGCTCGCGGGCCGGCCCAGTCGGTGACGAACCGGCCCACCAACCCGTTGCTGGTGAGGATGTTGGTGAAGATGTCGGCCGAGCCCTTGGCCTGGGCCAGCTCGTGGTCGTGGTGCACGTCCTGGTAGTCGCGCGACGCGATGGCGGCGCTGATGATGAACGTGCGACTGAGGGGGACGGAGAGCTCGGGGAGCTCGTCGTCCACCGCGACCTGGTCGGCCCGGAGCGACGGCGGCAGGGTGACGGACGGGTCGGTCATCGGCGGGCCTCCTGGGTGGCTCGGGCCCCGGTCGCGATCGCCTCGCCGAGGCGGGCCAGATCGCTGCTCGGGGTCCCGAGGGTGAGCTCGAGCTGCTTGGCCCACAGGAAGTAGCGGTGGACCGGGTAGTCGACGTCGGCGCCGAGCCCGCCGTGGAGGTGCTGCACGGCGTGCACGACCCGCTGGCCCCCGTCGGCGGCCCACCAGCGGGCGGTCAGCACGGCGGTGGCCACCTCGTGGGGATCGGGATCGGGCTGCTCGGCCAGCCAGGCCGCCTGCCAGAGGGTGGCCCGCATGGCCTCGACGTCGATGTAGGCGTCGGCGGCGCGGTGGGCGGTGCTCTGGAAGCTCGACAGCGGCCGGCCGAACTGCTCTCGCTCGGAGGTGTAGGCGGCGGCTCGGCGGAGGGCCTCCTCGGCCACGCCGAGGGTGACCGCGCTCAGCGCCAGCATGAGCCGCTGGGCCAGCCAGGTGACGTCGCCGGTGTCGAGGCCGCCGAGGGGCTCGGCGGGGGCCGAGGCGAGGGTGACGTGGCCGTGGGGCCGGCGGTCGGTGGTGACCACCGCCTCGATGGTCACGCCGGGGTCCGACGGGTCGACGAGGAAGAGCCCGCTGTCCGGGGAACCGTCGATGCCGGCACCCACCACCAGCAGGCGGCACTCGGCGGCCGCGGCCACGGCGGGGAGCCAGCCGTCGAGCTGCCAGACCTCGCCGTGACGGGTGGCGGTCACCTGGGGGTGCTCCCATCGGGCCCCGGCCGGCTGGTCGAGGGCGACGGCGAGGGGTCGATCCCCGCTGACGACGCCCGGCAGCCACCGCGCCCGCTGGTCGGGGGTGCCGAGGCGATCGATGGCCGCCGAAGCGACGAGCGTCGTGGCCAGCGGGACCGGCGCCAGCGCTCGTCCCTGCTCCTCGAGCAGGCGACAGACACAGATGAGGTCGCCGCCGCTGCCCCCGACGTCGTCGGCCAGGCCGACGCCGATGAGGCCCGCCTCGGCGAGGGTGGACCAGAGGTCGTGGTCGGTGCGGCCGCCCTCGGCCTCGGCGGCCTTGAGGCGGTCGAGGTCGACCTCGCCACCGAACACCTGAGCGGCGAGCTGGGCGACCGCCTCGTGCTCCTCACCGAAGGAGAAGTCCATCAGGCACCGTCCTGGGCGGGGTCGGGAGCGAACTGCGGGAGGACCAGTCCGTCGCCGAAGTCCTCGAAGCGCACCGCCACCGCCATGCCGATCGTGACGTCTTCCGGCGCCACGCCGACGATGTTGGACACCACGCGGGTGCCCTCCTCCAGCTCGACGAGGGCGACCGCCAACGGGTAGTCGAACGACGGGATCTGGGGGTGGTGGTTGACCACGAAACTGTGGACGGTGCCGCGGCCGCTGGACTCGACGGTGTCCCACTCGGTGGACCGGCACTGCGGACACATGGGCCCGGGCGGGTGTCGCAGGGAGCCGCACGCCGAGCAGCGCTGGATCAGCAGCTTGCCCTGCTCGGCCCCCTCGAAGAAGAAGGCGTTGTCGCGGTTGACGGCCGGGCGGGGGCGAGGGGGCCGGGCCGCCACCTCGGCTTCGGGCTCGGGTCGGGGTCGTGGGGCGAAGCGCAGGAGGCGCCACAACTGGGTGCCGACCACCTCGCCGTCGGCGTCGGTGAAGGTCATCCGGGTGGTGATGAAGTGCCCTCGCCCGAGAGCGGTGTCCTTCTCGTCGGACACCGACTCGATCACCTCACGCATGGAGACGCGGTCGCCGGGGCGCAACTCGCGCTCGTAGGTCTGCTCGCAGTTGGTGGCCACCACCGAGGTGAAGCCGGCCTCGTCGAGCACGGCGAACAGCTCGCCGCGCCCCGATGGGCGCGGGTCGGGCCGCTGGCTCGCCGCCAGACCGCGCATGGTCCAGGCCTGCAGCATGGTCGGGGGGGCCACGACGCCGTCGCGGCCGGTGGCCCGGGCGGCGTCGTCGTCGACGTACACCGGGTTGGCGTCGCCCATGGCCTCGACCCACTGGCGGATCGCCGTCTGGGTGACGGGGTCGAGCGCCTGCTCGCGAGGAGAGGCGTCGCGGCCCTCGAAGGCCGAGAGCCGTTCACGAAGGGACGGGCCGGTGCTCATGGCTTCTCCTGACGCCGGGCGGTGCGGGTCATGCCCAGGCCGGCATAGGCGACGATGTCGCGCTGCACGTCGTTGACCCCGCCACCGAAGGTGTTGATCTGGGCGGCTCGGGCGCCCTGCTCGGCCTCGCCGCGCAGCACCGCCGCCGGTTCACCCGGTCGGATGGTGCCCTGGCCTCCGAGGATGCCGAGGAGCAGCCGGTAGACCTCGACCTGGCACTCGGTGCCGTAGACCTTCGAGGCCGACGAGTCGGCGGCGGTGAGGTCGCCGCTGGCCACCGCGGCGGCCATCTTCCAGTTGAGCAGCTTCATCGCCTCGAGCCGGGCGTGGCACCGGGCCAGGTCGGTCTGCACCCAGGGCTGGTCGATGAGGTGCTCGGACCCCTTGGGGCCGGCCGGTGTGGTGGCGCACCAGGCCACCACGTCGGCGTAGAGCTGCTCGACCCGTCCGCCGAGGGCGGCCAGACCGACCCGTTCGTGGTTGAGCTGGTTGGTGATGAGACGCCACCCACCGTTCACCTCGCCGACCACGTTGTCGACGGGGACGCGGATGCCGTCGTAGAAGGTGACGGTGGTGTCGGTGTCGCCGACCGTGTGGATCGGCGTGACCGAGAAGCCGGGCGCCGACGTGGGCACGATGATGATGGAGATGCCCTTGTGCTTGGGAGCGTCGACGTCGGTGCGACAAGCGAGCCACACGTAGTCGGCGCGGTCGGCGCCGCTGGTGAAGACCTTGTTGCCGTCGATGACCCACTCGTCGCCGTCTCGCACCGCCCGGGTGCGCAGGTTGGCCAGGTCGGTGCCGGCTTCGGGTTCGGTGTAGCCGATGGCGAAGTTGATCTCGCCGTTCAGGATCCCGGGCAGGTAGGTGTCCTTCTGGGCCTGGGAGCCGTACTGCATCAGCGTGGGGCCCACGGTGTTGACCGTGACGAAGGGGAAGGGTGCGCCGGCGCGCTGGACCTCGTCGAAGAACACGAACTGCTCGAGGCCGGTGAGGCCCCGGCCGCCGTACTCGACGGGCCAGCCCACCCCCAGCCACCCGTCGGCTCCCATGCGCCGCATGACGTTGCGGGCGGTGTTGCCGCTCTCGGCCGACTCCGCCCGCAGAGCGGCCCGGATCTCGGGGGTCATCAGGTCGGTGAAGTACTGGCGCAGCTCGGCGCGCAGCGCCTGCTGCTCGGGTGTGTAGCGGTAGTGCATGCCGTCCCCCTGCTCACGAGCAGGTCATGGCCCGCCCGACACCAGGGAACCAGAAAATCAGACACGTGTCCAGGTCTGACGCACGCCAGGGGGCGACCGTCGGGGCGTGCCCACGTGTTACAACGTGGGCTCGCACAGCTCGACGAGGGGGTCGCGTGGGGACAGAACAGGACGGGTCGGACCGTTTCCGGAAGCGTCTCGACGCCCTCATCGGCCAGCCCATGGGGGCCGGTGGCCCCTCGGTGGCGCCCGATCCGGTCAACCAACCGATGATCCGGCACTGGGCCGCCGCCTTCGAGGACGCCAACCCCGTGTACACCGACCCCGACGCGGCGGCTGCGTCACGCTTCGGCGAGATCGTGGCCCCGCCCACGATGCTGCAGACGTGGACCATGGCCACTCCCCGCATCACGGGCCTGCGCGAACGGGGCGGTGCCCCGACCGAGGTGTCGGGCGAGAGTCCGCTGTCGGTGCTCGACGATGCCGGCTTCACGGGGACGTTGGCCTCGAACTCCGAGTTCGAGATCGAGCGGTACGTCCGCCTCGGGGAGGTGCTCACCGCCGAGACGGCGATGGAGTCGATCTCCGAGGAGAAGTCCACCCGCCTCGGCGCCGGCCATTTCGTGACGTGGGTCAGCACCTACCGCGACGAGGCCGGCGAGGTGGTGGGGCGTCAACGCTTCCGGGTGCTCAAGTTCCGGCCGGCGGCGTCATGAGCGCCCTGCCCTCCACCCTCGACTGGTACCGCGTCGCCGTGGGCGACGAGCTGACCCCGATGGTCGTCGACGTCACCGCCAGCGTGGTGGTGGCCGGAGCCCTGGCCACCCGCGACTTCATGCCCGTGCACCACGACCGCGACTTCGCCAACGCCCAAGGTGCCCCCGACATCTTCATGAACATCTTGTCCACCAACGCCTACTGCACCCGGTTCCTCACCGACTGGGCCGGACCCGACGCCATGCTGCGACGGCTGTCCGTCCGCCTGGGCGTGCCGGTGATGCCGGGCTCCACGCTCACCTTCAGCGGTGCGGTGACCGGCACCGGCACCGACGGCGACGACGGCCTGGTGGAGATCGCCTTCCGGGCCACCAACGACCTCGGTGACCACGTGACGGGCACCGCCGAGCTGGGGATCCCCCTGGCCCGATCGCGAGCGTCCTGACGGCGACGGGCGCGGCGCCTCAGACGAGTGCGGGGCGGGCCCGGTCCAGCACCGCTCGCAGATCGAGACCGGTGGGGAGGTTCCCGAACGCGTGGCCGGGCGCGCCGTCGAGGCGAGACGCACAGAAGGCGTCGGCCACCGGCTCCGGGGCGTGGCGCACCAGCAACGACGCCTGGAACACCGTCGCCATGCGCTCGACCAGACGGCGGGCCCGCAGCTCGATCTGGTCGGCGTCGGCCAGCTCGTCGCGCAGCGCCGTCGCCGCCGCATCGAGCCGCGTGTCCGCTCCGGCCGCCAGGGCGACCTCGTCCCAGTAGGCGTCGAGGACCTCGGGAGCACGCGCCATGGCCCGCAGCACGTCGAGGCAGATCACGTTGCCCGACCCCTCCCACACGCCGTTCACGGGGCTCTGGCGGTAGAGGCGGGGGAGCCCGGACTCCTCGACGAATCCGGCCCCGCCCAGGCACTCCAGGGCCTCGGCGGCGTGTTGGGGGGCCCTCTTGCAGGTCCAGTACTTGAGCACCGGGGTGAGCAGCCGCTTCAGCCGCGCCTCGTGCTCGTCGTCCGGGTCGGCGTCGAACGCCCGAGCGAGGCGCAGGACGGTGGCGGTGGCCGCCTCGGACTCGACGGCGAGGTCGGCCAGCACGTTGGCCATGAGCGGGTGGTCGTCGAGCCGGGCACCGAAGGCCCGACGGTGGTGGGCGTGCCACGAGGCCTGGGCCACCCCCTGGCGCATGATGGCGGCGGACCCCAGGGTGCAGTCCAGCCGGGTGTGGCTGACCATCTCGATGATCGTGCGCACCCCCTGGCCTTCGTCGCCGACGCGTCGGGCCCAGGTGTCGAGCAGCTCGATCTCGCTCGAGGCGTTGGCCCGGTCGCCCAGCTTGTCCTTCAGCCGCTGCAGGGCGATGAGGTTGCGGGTGCCGTCCGGGCACCACCGGGGCACCCAGAAGCAGGTGAGGCCACCGGGGGCCTGGGCCAGCATCAAGAAGCCATCGGACATGGGCGCCGAGCAGAACCACTTGTGGCCGGTGAGCAGGTACTCGTGGCCAGAGGGGCCGAGCGGGACAGCGGTGGTGGTGTTGGCCCGCACGTCGGATCCGCCCTGCTTCTCGGTCATGGCCATGCCGGCGGTGGCCCCGGTCTTCTCTCCCGCCGGCCGGTCGGCCGGGTCGTAGCGGCGTGACACCAGGCGAGGCTCCCATTCGCCGGCTGTCGCCGGGTCGTGGCGCAGCGCAGGGATGACCGAGTAGGTCATGGAGATGGGGCAGATGTGGCCGCCGTCGACCTGATACCAGGTGATGACCTTGGCCGCCCTGGCCACGTGGGCCCCGGAGCGCTCGTCGGACCACGGTGCCGCGTGCAGCCCGTGCTCGACGGCGGTGCGCATGAGCCAGTGGTAGGCGGGGTGGTAGTCGACGGCGTCGATGCGATGGCCGTACCGGTCGTGGGTGCGCAGCGCCGGAGGGTTCTCCTCGGCTCGGCGGCCCTGCTCCTGGGCCTCCTCGCTTCCGGCCAGCCGGCCGAGGGCGGCGAGCTCGTCGGCCACCCAAGTGGCCCCTTCGCGCCGGACGCCGTCGCTGAGGGCGACGTCGGCCCCGGCGACGTCGTAGCCGGCCAGGGGTGGGACCTGGTTGGTGACCTCGTGGGTTCGCAGCACGGCGCTCATGCCGCGGAGCGTAGGACTGCTCCGCCGTCGCTGTCCCTCGCCGAGGAGCCGGGCCGACCCCGAGCCGAGCCTCCCCGGCGGCAGTCCCGTTCAGCCGGCGGGGGCGCGCACCTTGTAGACGACGCTGGCGGTGGCGACCGGCTCGCCGTCGGCCCCGCGGGCGCTGGCCTCGCAGAACACGATCGAGCGCCCGCGCTTGGTGACCCAGCCCTCGGCGACGCAGTCCTGGCCGCGGACCGCCCCGAGGTACGAGATGTTCATGGAGAGCGTCAGCATCTCGGGGACCGCTTCGAAGGGCCACCCCACCGCCGGGACCACCACCGTGTCGAGCAGACCGGCGATGGCGCCACCGTGCACCACCCCGGCGGGTTGGCGCAGCTCGGGGCGGTAGGGGAGGCGCATGCGGGCGTAGTCGGCGCGCAGCTCCTCGAGCCGGAGGCCCAGGACGTCCCAGAACAGCGTGTCGTCCCACTGGCCGAAGCGGCTCCAGCGGGCGTGGGCGGCGGCTTCCATCGGCCCGAAGCGCACGGCGTTCGGGGCGGTCGGGTCGGTCGGTGCGGTCATCGTCGTCTCAGAAGCCTTCGTCGCGGTAGCGCTGGAAGGCGGCATCGAGCTCGTCCTGCATCAGCTGCAGGGCCTCCTGCGGGCTGCGGCCGTCGACGGCGAGGGCCTCGAGGCCCTCGCGGATGGCCAGACGGGCCTCGGTGTAGGGGCCGATGAGCGGACCCGGGAAGGTCGGGTCGATGCCGTCGACGAGCATCTCGTTGGCGGTGGCCAGCCAGCGGCCCGACAACGTGGTCGACCACTCTGCGGCGATGCGGGGATCGTCGACCGCCGAGCGTAGGAACGGCAGGTACGAGCCGCCCAGGTTGAGCTGGACCTGGGCCTCGTTGCCGTTGAGGAACTTCATGAACTCCCAGGTGGCGGCCTGCACCTCGGGTGGGCTGGTGTTGACCATGTACCAGGCGGCGCCACCGACCTGTCCCCGCCCGCCGGCGTCGATGCCGGCGAAGGGGCCGGCGCCGATGTCGAGCCCGGAGAGGTCGGTGGGCTCGTCGGCGTCGGCGTCGACCTCGGCCAGGTCGAGGTCGCCCTCGAGGAAGGCGGCGATGGACGTGGCCGCGCTGGAGGACTCGACGGTGAACGATGCGTTCTGGCTGGCCAGGGCCAGGTACTGGTCGATGCCGCCCTCGGCATAGGGCAGGGCCTGGAGCAGGCCGTCGGCTTGCATGTCGGCGATCCAACCCAGCAGCTCGGTGGCGGTGTCGTTGTCGGCGAGGGCCGCGGCGGTGGCACCGCCCTCGCCCCGGCCGTTGCCGTTGTCGACCACCGGGGCCCCGGCGCCGGTGAGCCAGAACTCGATGATCCACGGCGAGAGCGACAGCACCATCGGGGTGGTGGTGACCCCGGCGGCTTGGATGGCCTCGGCGGCGGCGCGGAGCTCGTCGAGGGTCGCGGGCGGGTCGTCGGGATCGAGCCCGGCACGCCGGAAGTGGTTCTTGTTGTAGTAGGTCAGCGCCGTGCCGAGGTTGGCCGACCCCGGGTAGAAGGCCCCGTCGACCGTGTAGTAGTCGACCGCGGTGGTGAGGAACTGCGACAGCGCGTAGTCGTCGACGTCGGCGCAGCTCTGGGCGGGCAGGACGACCCCGGAGTCGGCCATGAACTGGGTGGAGGTGTCGTCGACCACCAGAGCAGCCGGGAGCTGGCGGGTGGGGATGGCCTGGGTGAACTTGCGCACCAGTTCTTCGTAGCTGGAGCCCTGGCTCTCGAGCACGACCTCCACGTCGTCCTGTGAGTCGTTGTACTCGGCGACCAGCGCCTCGAGGGTGCGCTCGGTCTCGGCCAGCTGCGAGTGCCACACCACGATCTCGACCGGTCCGGTGGCCGTCTCGAGGGCGTCGAGGGGGCACTCGGGCAGGGCGGCGTCGACACCGCCGCCCCGGTCGTCGTCGGTGCCGCCGCCGCAGGCGGCGATCAGCAATGTGGCGGCGACCGCGGTGGCGGCCACGGCACGACGACGACGGGGCATGGGGACCTCGCGGTGGTGTGGGCCTCGCTACAGCGAGGCGTTGTAGTCCTGGAGGGCCTGGGTGGTCTGCTCGGCGGCCTGGGTGATGGCGGTCGCCGGGTCGGCGCCCTGGAAGGCCACCGCGGCCATGGCGTCACGCATGGCGATGCGGAACTTGTCGTACGGGCCGATGAGCGCACCGGTGAAGTCGGGGTCGCCGTCCTGGAGTTGCTCGTAGGCGATGCTCAGCCACTTGCCGGCCAGCTCGTCGCTCCAGAAGGCCTGCACGCGGGGATCCTCGGCGGCGGCGTCGAGGAACGGCAGGTACGAGCCTTCGATGTTCCAGGTGACCTGTTGGTCGACCTCGTTCCACCACTTCATGAAGTCCCACGACGCCGAGATCTGCTCGTCGGTGGAGGTGCTCATCATCCAGAAGCCGTTGCCGCCGATCTGGGCCTGGCCGGGCTCGGTGAGGCCGAAGACCTGCCCGGCGCCGATGTCGAGGGCCTCGGCGTCGGCGTCGGCCGCACCGCGGCCCAGCTCGGCCGCCACCGACGTGTCGCCACCGAGGAAGGCCACCACCGAGGTGGCGGCGGTGGAGGTCTCGATGGTGATCGAGGCGTTCTGGTTGGCCATGGCCAGGTAGTGGTCGAAGTTGCCGTCCGTGGCCTGGACCGGGGTCATGAGCCCGTCGTCGATCATCGACTTGATCCAGTCGAAGATCTCCTGGGTGACCTCGGTGTCGAAGGTGGCCTCGGTGGTCTCGTCGGGTCCGTAGCCGTTGTCGTTGTCGACCATGGTCTGCTGGTCGCCGGTGAGCTGGGTCTCCACGAACCAGGCGTCCATCTTGAGCACGACAGGGGTCTCGGTGATGCCGGCGGCCTTGATGGTCTCGGCGACCTCGCGCACCTCGGCCAGCGTGGCCGGCACCGTCTCCGGGTCGAGGTCGGCTCGGCGGAAGTGGTTCTTGTTGTAGTAGGTCAGCAGGTTCGACAGGCTCGCCGAACCGGGCCACATGGCCCCGCCGACCGTGTAGTGGTTGACGGCCGCCTCGGCGAAGCCGTCGGTGGAGAGCCCGTCGGCGTCGAAGCAGGACTGGGCCGGGAACACGGTGTCGCTGTCGATCAGGAAGCGGGTGGCGGTGTCCTCGGCGACGAGCATGTCGGGCAGGTTCCGCGACGGGATGCCCTGCTCGTACTTGCGCAGGAGCTCGTCGTAGGAGACGCCCTGCAGCTCGGCGGTGACGCGCACCTGGTCCTGGGAGGCGTTGTAGGCCGCCACCTGGGCTTCGAAGGTGTCGCCGGCCTTGCCGCTGAGCTGGTACCAGACGGTGACGTCGACGGGGCCGGCGGCCGAGTCGAGGGCGCCCACCGGGCACTCGGGGAGCTCGACGTCCTCGGTGGCGGGCCGGCCGGCGGAGTTGTCGCCGCTGTCGCTGCTGCCGCAGCCGGCGGCGAGGAGGGCGGCGGCGAGCAGACCGCCGACGATACGGGTGGACCTGGGCATGCGGTGACTCCTGGAGGCGAGGGTGACGAGGGGATGCATCGGCAGGTTGGGGGGACGGATGAAGGAGGTGTGCGGGGGGAGGGTCGGTCGGGTTCAGCCCTTGACGGCGCCGGCGGTGAGGCCCCGCACGAGCTGGCGCTGCAGGAAGACCAACAGCAACAAGATGGGCAGGGCGGCGATCAGGGCGGCGGCGAAGCCGAGGTTGTTCTGGTCGACCGTGGAGGCCTGCACCGACTTGAGGCCGATCTGGATGGTCTCCCAGTCGCCTTCGGTGACCACGGCTCGCGGCCAGGTGTACTGGTTCCACGCGGCGAGGAAGGCGATCACCGCGAACGAGGCGACGATGGGCTTGGTGACGGGGATGGCTACTCGTCGGAGAAAGGCCAGGTGGCCGAAGCCGTCGAGGGCGGCGGCGTCGCGCAGGTCGCGAGGGATGCCCATGAACCCCTGGCGGATGAGGAAGGTGCCGAACGCGGTGGCGAGGAACGGGCCGACCAGGCCCGGGTAGCTGTTCAGCCACTCGAAGCTGCGGATGCTCTGGACGTTGGGGATGAGCGTGACCTCGATGGGGAGCATCAGGGTGGCCATGAACACCACGAAGAGCACCCGCTTGAAGCGGAACTCGAGGAAGGCGAAGGCGTAGGCGGCCAGCACCGAGGTGAGCAGCTGGGCGGCCACGATGATGACGGTGACCACGACGCTGACCCAGATCTTGGAGCCGAAGTCGCCGACGTTCCAGGCCCGCGAGAAGACGTCCCACTGCACGTCGACCGGCCACGGCGGCTGACCGGCCTGCACGTACGCCGCCGGGGTGGACAGCGCCCGCACCAGCGTCATGTACACCGGGAACAGCACCATGACGGCGAGCGCGGTGAGGACCAGGTACCAGACCGCCTTCTTCCATGGGGTCTGCAAGGTCTCAGTTCCCATAGTGAACCCGCTTCTCGAGGATCAGGAACTGGGCGAGGGTGACGACGAGCGTGATGCCGAACAGACCGACGGCCATGACCGAGCCGGTGCCCTGATCGGAGGGCTGCTGGCTGTAGAAGATCTTGTAGACGAGCGTCTCGGTCGAGCCCACCGGCCCGCCCGCAGTGAGGATGTCGGACTGGGCGAAGGCCTGCAGGGCGAAGATGACCAGCACCACCATGAGGAACATGAGGGTGGGACTGATGAGCGGGAGGGTGACCCGGAAGAAGCGCCGGACGGGCCCGTAGCCGTCGAGGGTGGCCGCCTCCTGGATCTCCTCGGGGACCGCCTGCAGTCCGGCGAGCACGATGATGAAGGTGAGGCCGAGGTTCTGCCACACCGACGAGAGCGCCACCCCCCGCAGGGCGGTGTCGGGATCAGAGAGGCTGAAGAAGTCGATGCTGCTGAAGTAGCCGACCTGCGGGTTCAACAACACGAAGAACACCACCGAGGCCACCGCCACCGACGTGGCCACGGTGGAGGCGAAGATGGTCTGGAACACCTTGATGCCCTTGAGGTGGCGGTTGGCGGCGACCGCCAGCAGCACACCCAGCACCAACCCGAGCGGCACCGTGTAGAGGACGTACGAGGCGCTGATGCGCAGGCCCTCGGTGAACTCGTCGCCGGTGAGCACCTCGCCGAACTGGCTGAAGCCGACGTAGCGCTCGTTGGTGCCGAACCGGTTCTGCTGGTGCAGACCCAGGTAGAAGAGCCGGTAGAGCGGATAGAAGAAGAAGACGATGAACACCAGCGCCGAGGGCACCAGCAGCGCGTAGCCCAGCGCGGCGTCGGTGAACTGCCGCCGCCGGTACGCGGGCATCGGGGCGTCGTCGGGCGTGGCGGCTCCCGGTGGAGCGTCGCCCACCGTGGGCGTGTCGGTCGCCGGACCCGTGCCGGGATCGGCGTCGATGCCGCGGGTCAATTCAGCCGCTCCGTGGTCGACGGGTCGAAGAGGTGCACCTCGGCCGGGTCGGCGCCCAGGGGCAGCGACTGGCCGGCCTCGACGGGGACGTCGCCGCTGGACTGGCGTACGACGACGGGGTGGCCGGCCAGCTCGCAGGTGACGAGGCGCTCGTGGCCCAGCCACTCGACGGCGCGGACCAGCGCCCGGACGGGCCCATCGGGATCGACGACGAGGTGTTCGGGGCGAACCCCCACCACGACCTCGGTGCCCGCCGCCAGCGGCTCCGCCGACAAGGGGGCCACGGCGATGTGCTGGCCCCCGAGGTCCACGGCGGTCTCCCCACCGGTGACGACCACCCGGCCGGGGACCGTGTTCATGGGGGGCGACCCGATGAAGCGGGCCACGAAGAGGTTGTGGGGCCGTTCGTACACGGCCTGGGGCGGCCCGACCTGTTGGAGGCGGCCGTCGTTGATGACCGCGATGCGGTCCGCCATCGTCATGGCCTCGACCTGGTCGTGGGTGACGTAGACGAAGGTGGTGGCCAGGCGTTGCTGCAGCTCGACGAGCTCGAGGCGGGTCTGGGCCCGCAGCTTGGCGTCGAGGTTGGAGAGCGGCTCGTCCATCAAGAACGCCGCCGGGCGGGCCACGATGGCCCGGGCCAGCGCCACCCGCTGGCGCTGACCGCCGGAGAGGGCGCCGGGCTTGCGGCCGAGCAGGTCGGTGAGCCCGAGGGTCTTGGCGGCCTCCTCGATGCGCTCCTTGCGCTCGGCGCCGTTGAGCTTGCGGGGCTCGCCGGCGCCGTCGACGTGGAACTTGCGGGCCAGGAGGGGCGATTCGATGTTCTTGGCCACGGTCATGTGGGGGTACAGCGCGTAGCTCTGGAAGACCATGGCGATGTCGCGGTCCTTGGCCTCGACGTCGTTGACCACCCGTTCGCCGATGCGCAGCGTGCCCTCCGAGACCGTCTCGAGGCCGGCGATCATGCGCAGGGCGGTGGTCTTGCCGCAGCCGGACGGGCCGAGGAGCACCATGAACTCGCCGTCGTGGACCCGCAGCGTGAAGCGGTCGACCGCGGTGACCTCACCGAAGCGCTTGGAGACCTCTTCGAAGACGACGTCGCTCACTGGAAGCTCCTCGGGCGGGCCTGCCCCGCCGATGGGGCTCCGCCACCCCGGCGGCCCCGCGAGGACACCGGAACGAGGGAGCGACGGGGTGAGGTCGGTGGCCGCACGTTAGCCGCGGTGACACTGGCGTCAGGGTGAACGGCAGGTGACGCCACGAGGGTGCGTCGAGGGGTCACGGGGAGGGGAGGGCTCCGCCGACGTGGACCGGGAGGACGGCCGCCAGCCCGAGCTCGGATGCCGCGCTCGCGGTGAGGCCGCCGGCGGCGTCGGCGGGGACGACGAGCGTCGGCAGCACCAGGTCCCAGTCGCGGGCGTCGTCGACCACGGCCAGCAGGTCGGTGCGCCAGCGTCGGCCGGTGTGGCGGTCGAGGACGCCGGTGCCCACGGCGTCGTGGGCGCCGAGGTGGTGGTCGCCGGTGAGGCGCTGCACCAGCCAACCCGCCGGCAGGGTGAGGTGGCGGAGCCGATCCCATGCGTCGGGGTCGGATCGATGGAGCCAGGACAGCAGGGCGACGGTGGAACCAGCCCCGGGGAGGGCTCCCGTGGCGTCGTGCCACGCGTCGGAGCCACCGGCCGCGTGGCCGACGAGCCAGTCGGCGTCGGCGGCCGAGGCCTCGTGGGACCCGAGGACGGCACCACCGATGACCTCGTGGTGCGCGTCGAGCGGGACCAGCCCCCCGGGTGGATCGCCGTCGGCCACCAGGACCATCGCGATGTCGCTCGCCCCTGAACCCATCGGGGCGAGCGCATCGAGGGCGTCTCTGGTGGCGGCGATCGCGGCCCTCCACCAGGTCTCGGGGTCCTGGCCGTGGTCGGCACTGGCCGCGGGGTGGGGGGCGGACACCTCCGTGAGGGTGCTGTGGGCCGCGGTGTCGCGGACCCGCGCCGTGGTGGCGGCGGCCGACCAGGAGAGCTCGAGCACGAGGGTCATGCTGCGAGCCTTGCACGCGCTGTGCTCCCGGAGCCTCGTGCGCTGCTCAGCGGTGGGGGAGGGGCTCGCCGTCGTGGGTCGACAGCAGCGAGAGCGCGGCGGTGAGGCGGTCGTGGACCGAGCCCGGCAGGCTGCGCCCGAGAACGTCGAGCGCGACGGCTGTGGGGAGGGCGTCGCCGAGCGTCCAGCGGGCGAACATCCCTGCATCCATCCAGGACAGGGTGCAGGCGTCGAGGAGCGCGGCCGGATCGGCCCGACAGATGGCGGCGAGGCGCAGCACCTCCCACGTGACGACCCTCCCCGCGGCGCCGGTGAGATCGGCGATCTGGGCCGGCGACCATCCCCCGAGGTCGGTGCGCTGCTCGGCGAACGCGGCGGCTGTGTCGCGTCCGACCATGTGGTGGACCACGAGGTCGGCAAGGGTCACCGATCGTCCGGCACCCTCGTCCGGCTCCCCTCCGTCGACGGCGTCGAAGAGGTCGCGGGCGACGTCGTCGTCAGTCGCCCGGCGCAGCCACCGGAAGCGCTTCGCGGCTGCGGCGACGAGGTCGGGGTCGAGTTCGAGGCCGTCGAGGAGGCGGGCGAGGGGATGGCACCGGAGCACATCGGCCCACGAGAGGCTGCCGGCGAGCAGCGATGTCGAAAGGACGGCATCGAGCCAGTGGTCGACGAGCGCGGCGGCGGTGTCCCTGGGCGGTGGGGCGGTCGGGAGGCCCACGATGCGTCGACAGGCGTCGGGCACCCGGCCCGATTGGGTGGTGGTGGTCGGGCCCAGGACGATCGCCCCCTCGTTCGCCGCGGTGGGCGGGACCACCGTGACCGAGACCCCGTGGCGGCTGACCAGGTGGACGAAGCGACCGTGGCCGAGGGTGGTCGTGTCGTCGATGGCGCGCACCCTCCCGGCGCCGGTGAGGCCGACGGCCCACGCCGAGCTGGCGGCGCATCGGCCCAGCAGCCCGGCGACGGGGTCCGACGGGGGCAGGGCGTGCTCGGCGACGGGATCGGTCCCGCCGAGGTCGAGGATGTCGAGGACCTCCACGTACGTGGCCGGCCCATCGGCTTCGCGGGCGGCGAGAGCGAGGGCGATCTCCACCAGTCGTTCGCCGGGCAGGTCGGCGTCGGTGCCGGCCGGTGCGGATCGATGGTCGTGGGAGGTGGACATGGCGGGGCCTTTCGCGCAGCGTCTGTGCTGGCGAGCCGTGACCCGTCGGGGACCGGGGCCTCGCGAACCCGTACGGGAGCAGTCTGCTCGGGGGCTGCGACATCGCGGGAGCGGAGCGATGCCGGCTCGGCGGCTCAAGCCGAGCGGGTGAGACGCCGGCCGAGCAGGCGCGGCCGTCCCGATGGCAGCCCGGCGAGGAGCGCGGCGAGGAGGCCGGCCGTGGCCCGGGCGTCGACCAGGGCCCGGTGAGGGTCGACCAGGGCCACGTCGACGTGGGCGCACAACGCCGCCAGGGACCACCCGCCGGCCGGCCGGCGCACCATGCGCCGGCTGAGGTCGAGGGTGCACAACCCGCCGTCGGCGGCGGCGAGCAGGTCGGCCCCCACCCGTCGTTGTTCGGCGGCGAGGAAGGCGGCGTCGAACGCCAGGTTGTGGGCGACGACCACGGTGCCGGCCAGGAGAGGGGCGACCTGGGCGGCCACCGTGGCGAAGTCGGCCGCGCCGGCCAGGTCGGCCGCGGTGATGCCGTGCACCTCGGTGGGGCCCGGGTCGCGGCCCGGGTCCACGAGGGCCGACCACTCCCCGAGCAGCCGACCGTGGCCGTCGACGGTGACCACGGCGATCTCGATGACGCGATCTGTGGCCGGATCGAGCCCGGTGGTCTCGAGGTCGACGACCGCGAAGCGTTCGGGGTGCTGCGCTCGCCCGACACGTCGGGCTCGCAGCTGGACCAGTCCGGGCGGCAGGGCCTGGCGGCCCCGGGGGGCGCGGCGGCGGACGGAGGGCAGCGGCACCCCGTCACGGTACGCAGACGCCACGACACCAGGGTGCCGGGGCCCGAGGCTCGAGTCCCCGAGAGCGTCAGCCGTGGAGGGGCACGTCGAGGAGATCGGTGACCACGGCGGCGATCTCGCTGCGCTCGCTGCGGGTGAGGGTCACGTGGCCGAAGATCGGATGGCCGCGCAACGCCTCGATCACCGAGACGACGCCGTCGTGGCGCCCCACGCGGAGGTTGTCGCGCTGGGCCACGTCGTGGGTGAGAACCACCCGGCTGCCGACCCCGAGCCGGCTGAGCGCGGTGAGCAGCACGGGCCGCTCGAGGTTCTGGGCCTCGTCGATGATCACGAAGCTGTCGGTGAGGCTGCGGCCCCGGATGTGGGTGAGCGGGAGCACCTCGAGCAGGCCTCGGGCGTGGACCTCGTCGATGACCTCGGGCCCGGTGATGGCCTCCAGCCCGTCGAGGACAGCGGCGGCCCACGGGCTCATCTTCTCGAACTCGGAACCAGGCAGGTAGCCGAGCTCCTGGCCGCCCACGGCGAACAGCGGGCGGAAGATCACGACCCGCTTGGCCGACTGCTGCTCGAGCACGGCTTCGAGTCCGGCGGCCAGCGCGAGGACGCTCTTGCCGGTGCCGGCCGGGCCGCCCAGGGAGACGATGCCGATGCTCGGGTCGGCCAGCAGGTCGATGGCGATGCGCTGCTCCGCCGAGCGGCCGCGCACGTCGAACACACCGCGGTCCGGGCGGATGAGGTGCAGGGCCTTGTCGTCGTGCACCCGGGCCAGCGCCGACTGCGACCCGGCGTGCAGCACCACGCCGGTGTGGCACGGCAGGTCGCGGGCTCGGTCGTCCTCGAGGACGCCGTCGAGGAAGAGAGCGTCGATCTCCGGCCCGTCGACGTCGAGCTCGACCATCCCGGTCCAGCCACTGTCGTGGGCCAGCTCGTTGCGGTACTCGTCGGCCTCGAGCTCGACGATCGAGGCCTTGAGGCGCAGCGGCAGGTCCTTGGTGACCACGGTGACGGAGAGTCCCTCGTCGGCCAGGTTGCGGGCCACGGCCAGGATGCGGTGGTCGTTGCTGTCGCCGGTCAGCGACGGCGGCAGCGCCGAGGGGTCCTGGTGGTTGAGCTCGACCCGCACGGTGCCGCCCTGGTCGTTCACCGCGATGGGTGACGTGAGGTCGCCGTGGCGCACGCGGAGGTCCTCGAGGGAGCGCAGGGCCTGGCGGGCGGCCCAGCCCAGCTCGGCGTGGTGGCGCTTGGACTCCAGCTCGAGCAGGACCACGACGGGGAGCACGACGTCGTGCTCCTCGAAGCGGGCCAGCGCTCCCGGGTCGGCCAGCAGCACCGACGTGTCGAGGACGTACACCCTTCGGGCGGCGCCGTCGGTGGCGGTGGTCGGCCGGGTCACACAGCTGCCGGGACGCGTCGGGGTACGGCTCGAGTCGGTCACGGGTCTCCCACGGGGCTCGGGCACCGCGACAGACCCATCACCTCAGCGTGCTCCCGCTGGTGGCGCACCCCTGGCTGCGAGCGGCCCGGTGGTGGGTGCCGTTCGAGGTCGGGGTGGCCGTGAGATGGGCTCGGGTGCAAGACGGAGCATGCAGTGCCCATCAGACACCTTCGGGCGCCCGCCGTGGTGGATGCCGGGGGAGATGTCATCGCCCGTTCACGCGGCGGTGGCCCGCCGGTTGCGACGGGTTGGGTCCCCGGCCAGGTCGGAGGCTGCGTCGAACCGTCGACTCACCGGCGCCGCTGGGTCGATCCGCTCAGATCACGATGCGGACGGGGAGGCCTCGGTCGTCGGTGGCGCCGTCGCCCAGCACGTGGGCGGTGCCCGCCAGCCAACGCCGAGCCGTCCACGCGTTGGCGGCGGCGTCGAGCACGTCATCGGCGGCCGACCCCGTCGGCGGCCGAGCGTCCAGGGCGTCGACGGCACCGAGGTGGCGGGCCAGCAGGGCCCGGCGCTCGGCGCGGCCCGCGGCGGTGCGCTTGGAGCTGGCCAGCGGTGCGCCGGCCATGGTGGCGAAGCCCGACTCGGGGTGGGCCTCGACCAGCCGATCGCAGTCGTCGGGACGCACCGCGACGTCGAGCTCGGCCATGCGTCCCAGGAGGTTGAAGGCCTGGATGGAGATGCCCCGTCCGTCGAGGGCGCGGCCGCGACGGACCGCCTCGGCATGGTCGGGGGCATCGAGGAGCGGACGCGGCGGGGTGGGGAAGACGGTCGAGCGTCGAGCCCCCAGGCGGGCCCGGGCCTCGTCGTCGCACGCCCGACGCCCCGACGCCACCAGCCCGATGGGCATGTCGACGGCCACGGCCGACAGGTCACCCCGCCGGAGGCGGTCGAGGACCTCACCGATGTGGTCGACGACCTCGGCCTCGGCGGGCGGCCCGTGAACGGCCGGCGCGGTGACGACCACCCAGCCGGCCCGACACCCGTCGACGCCGGCGATCGGTGCTGGAGCTTCGACGGGCACCCCTCGAGTCTGCCCGATGCCTCGCCCCGGGCCGGGTGCCTCGGGAGTAGGTTTCGCTTCCACTGGACGAGAGGATCGGGGCGGCATGGCACGGCGCGACAGCACGGCGGAACACGAGGCAGCACCGGCGGCGGCCGCCGGTGGCGCCTCCGAACCGACGCACGACCCCCTGGGCCCCTTCGGCGACTTCCTGCCCTGGATCCTCTATTGGGTGCTGGTCGGCAACCTGGGGTTCCGGGCCACTCTGGCCCTGGCCGCCGGGCTGGCCCTGGCCCTGCTGGTCGTTCGCCGACTCATGGGTGCGCCGACCCGAACGCTCAACGTCGGGGGCGTGGCCGTCTTCGCCGTGCTGCTGGGGCTCGCCTTCGTGGTCGACGACGCCTTCCTCGAGCGATGGCTGCAACCGCTGTCGAACCTCGGTCTGTTGCTGGTCGTGCTGGGCGGGATGGCCGTGGGGCGTCCGTTCGTCATGGACTACGCACGGGGATCGGTGAGCTCGGAGATGGCCGCCACCCCGGGATTCCTCTGGCTCAACCAGCGCTTCACCGCCATCTGGGCCGTGGCCTTCGCGGTGATGACGGTGTCGGCCTTCGTCCCCCCGCTGATCGAGGGCGACGCCACGATCAAGGAAGGCGGCTCGCCGCTGTCGATCGCGGGGTACTGGGTGGTGCCCTACCTGGCCCTCGGCGTGGCGGCCCTGGTCAACGTCGTCCTCGTGAAGGGCATCCAGGGCCCCGACGCCGATGCCGCGCAGATCGACGAGGACCGGCCCGGTACCGGGCTGGCGGAGGTCGCCGGCGAGCCGACCCCGGCGGACCAGGGTCCGCTCGTCTCGGTGGCGTCGGCGTCGATGGTCACCGACGACCTGCCCGTCACGGTGAGCGGCGTGGCGGCCGGTGCGTCCGTCGAGCTGGAGCTCCAGCTCACCGACGCGCTCAACCGTCGCTTCGTGAGTCGCGCCACCTTCTCGGCACCGGACGGCGTCGTCGACACGTCCCGCCACGCCCCGGTCGACGGCGACTGGGCCGGGGTCGATCCCAACGCGGCCGTGTGGGCGGCGCAGTGGGACGAGGAGGGCCCGCCTCAGCTCTTCCTGCCGTCGTGGGGTCCCATGCACGGCCTGGTGACGGCCACCGTCGACGGCCGAGTGGGCCGAGCCGAGCTGGTGCGCCACGGCATCGCCCCGGGTGTGACGGTCGCCGAGGTGAGAGAGGGCGGCGTCGTCGGCCGGCTCTTCCTCCCGGCCGGCCCGGCGGCCACGGGGGTGGTGCTGGTGGGAGGCTCCGAGGGCGGCATCGACTCGATGTCGGCCAACGCCTCGTCGCTGGCGTCGCAGGGAGTGGCCGCCCTCGTCGTCGGCCTCTTCGGTGCCGAAGGCCTCCCCACCTCGCTCGACCTCGTGCCGCTCGAGCCCATCGCCGCCGGTGTGTCGCTGCTCGCCGAGCGCGCCGCCGTCGACCCCTCTGCCATCTCCCTGCTCGGCATCTCCCGAGGAGCGGAGGCGGTCCTCGCCGCGGCGGCCGAGCTGCCGGGGCTGCGGTGCGCCTCGGTGGTGGCCCTGTCGCCCGGGTCGACCGTGTGGGAGTCGATGACCGACGACGGGTCGCCCACCGGTCGCTCCTCGTGGACGGTCGGTGGTTCGGCCCTGCCGTTCGCACCCATCGACAGCGTGGCGGTGGACCGCGACCTCTGGCGCACCGCGGTGGCCCGCATCCACGACCGCCACGCCCCTCGCTTCATGCACCTGCGCGCCGCCTACGAGGGCGGCCTGGCCGGCGCCGAGGCCGAGGCCGCCGCCATCGGCGTCGAGCGCATCGACGCCCCCCTGCACCTCTTCGCCGGTGCTGGCGATGCGCTGTGGCCCTCGGTCGCCATGGGGCGCCGGATCGTGGACCGCCGCCAGGAGCACGGCCACGGCACCGACGAGCTCACCGTCTTCGACGGGGCCGGGCACCTGCTGCGCATGCCCCTGATCCCGGTGCGGCCCTTCACCACCGGCCCCATCGACCTGGGTGGGGAACCGGCCGGCCATGCCGCCGCCCAGGCCGCCCTCGGCCGGATGTTGCCCCAGATCCTCTCGCCGCGCCCCTGAAGGTCCGGGCCGCTCAGAGGCGGGTGATCGCCTTGAACGCCTCACCGGCGGCCACGCCGGCAGTGGCCCCCACGGTCTCGGCCCGTGCTGTGATGCGGGCCCGGAAGGCGGCGGCCGCGGTGCCGTCGTCGTCGGGCGGGATGTCGTGGGTGGTCACGAACTGCGACGCGTGGGCGAGGAGGGCCTCGACCTTGGTGTCGACGAAGTCGGTGACGTCCTCGACGTGGTCGGGCTCGTCGGCCTCGAACAGCAACATGGCGGAAGGTCGGTGGTGGGCCACGTCGTGGTGGCGGGCGAAGTGCGGGTCACGGGCGGCCACCACCGCGTCGACGGCCAGCCAGCCCGCGTGGCGATGGTCGGGGTGTAGCCGGTAGCGCTTCCACGGATCGTGGCCCAGCACCACGTCCGGGGTCAGCGCCCGGATCCAGTAGGCGACCTGGTCGCGCACGTGGAGCGACGGTTGGAGGTCGCCGTCGACGTGGCCGAGCATCACCACCTTGCCCCTCGATCCGAGCCGACGGGCCGCTTCGAGCTGCTCGGTCTCGCGCCTGGCCACCAGCGCGGCCACGTCGGCGTCGACGTCCCACGTGCCCTTGGAGCCGTCGGTGAGCACGAGGTGGTTGATCACGCAGCCGCGTGCCGCCCACTTGGCCAGCGTGGCTCCACAGAGGAACTCGGCGTCGTCGGGATGGGCGCCGATGACCAGCGCCCGGCCGGGTGTCGGGAGGTCGACCGACGACACCGGCCCGCCCGGCACGCCCCCACCGGGGAGTGGGGAGGGGATGGGGTCGGTCATGCCGGCAGGGACCAGTCCGGAGCCACGAGGTCGGCGGGGAGGTCCACGTCCCAACCCAGGCGGGGCTCTCGGACGACGCGCAGCTCGAGCCCCAGGCGGTGGGCCTCGGCGACGTGGCGGGTGAAGGAGCCCGGCCCGTAGGCGAAGGTGAACCTCGCTCGGGCAGGCACGGCGGCCACGTTGGTGCCGTCGTCGTGGCGGTCGGGCACCAGGGTGACGCCCTCGCCGTCGGCCACCCAGGCCAGCTCCAGGGCGTGAGGGAGGTCGGCATGGGCCACGATGACCCGCTCGGTGCCGGCGTCGGCCAGATCCGCCACGCCCTCGTTCACAGCGCCGTTCAGCCCGCGCCCCGGCTTCCAGAGGACGTGGGCCCCCACGGACCTGGCCCAGTCGGCGACCTCGTCGTCGTCGCAGACCACGTGCACCGGCAGCGGGCTGGCCGCCGCCACCACCGAGGTGGCCATGGATCGGGCCAGCTCGGCCCGCGCCGACGGGGCGAGCGCCGGCGCCAGCCGCAGCTTGGCGTCGCGGAACGCCTTGACCGGCACCAGCACGGCCAGAGCTGCCGACGGGGTCGTCACCGCGCCGAGTGTAGGGGGACACCACGACGAGGTCGGCCTCGAGGTGGTGACCCGGCCCGGACGTGGCGCCCGTCACCGTGTCGCCCACCGGTCGTAGGGTTCGCCCATGGAGATCCGGTGCGCAGTGATCGGCGCCGGCAGCTGGGGGACCACCGTCGCCCACCTGCTGGCCCACAACACCCCTACCGTGCTGTGGGCCCGTGACCCCGTCGTCGCCGCCGAGGTGCGCCAGAGCTCCACCAACGAGCGCTACCTCCCCGGAGCCAGCCTGCACCCGGCCCTCACCGCCACCGACTCGATGGCCGACGCCGTGGCGTCCGCCGACCTGATCATCATGGGTGTGCCGTCCCACGGCTTCCGCGACACCCTCGAGGCCACCGCCACCCACATCCGACCCTGGGTGCCGGTCATCAGCCTGGCCAAGGGGCTCGAGCAGGGCACCAGGCTGCGCATGACCGAGGTGATCAACGAGGTGGTGCCCGGGCACCCCTACGGGGTGCTCACCGGGCCCAACCTGGCCAAGGAGATCCTCGCCGGCGGGGCGGCCGCCTCGGTGCTGGCGATGAGCGACGACACGATCGCCCAGCGGCTCCAGGCGCTGTTCTGCACCAACCTCTTCCGCGTCTACACCAATCCCGACGTGGCGGGCTGCGAGGTCGCCGGTGCGTTGAAGAACGTGCTCGCCATCGCCTCGGGCATGGCCGACGGGCTCGGTACGGGCGACAACACGAGGGCGGCGGTCATCACCCGGGGCCTGGCCGAGATGGCCCGCCTGGGGACGGCCATGGGGGGCCACATCGTCACCTTCGGGGGCTTGGCCGGGCTCGGCGATCTCCTGGCCACGTGCATCAGCCCCCAGAGCCGCAACCGCCACGTGGGTGAGCAACTCGGCCTGGGGCGCACCATCGAAGAGGTGATCGACGAGATGCACATGGTGGCCGAAGGGGTGAAGTCCGCACCGGTCGTCATGGCCCTGGCCGAGGAGCACGGCATCGAGATGCCCATCGCTGCCGAGGTCCACGCCGTGCTGTACCGGGGCCGCACCGCCGAGGAGGCGTACCGGGGCTTGCTCAACCGTGGCCACGTCGAAGAGATGCACGGCATGCGCCGGCCCCGGGCATGACGGGCGCCCACCCCGCGGCTGGCCGATAGCGTCTGGTCCCCATGGCTGCGCCTCCCGATCGCCTTCTGCCCTGGTGGCTCGAGCGACAGCTCGACCCGACCGGGCCCGACGTGGTGCCGGGTCCGGCCGCCACCGTGAACACCACCCACCGCGACTGGGTCCTCCTCGGCACCGTGGGGGCGCCCGAACGAGCCGTCCTCGATCCCCGGGGCCTGCTGACGCCGTGGCCGGCGGGATGGTCGCTCGACTGGTGGGTGGGCGCCGACGACCGTTGGCACCTGCCGTCGCGAGCATCGGGAGTCCGCCAGAACCTGCTCGGTGATGCGCCCGTGGTCGAGACCGCCATGCGCGTGCCCAGCGGCGACCTGCGCCACCGGGCGTGGGCGGTGGCCGGTGGCGACGGCGTGCCCCCGGGCGGGGCGGTGGTGGTGGAGCTCGAGAACGCCTCGCCGGTGCCCGTGGCGATCGCGCTGGCCGTGCGCCCGTGGAATCCCCTCGGTGCCTCGGCCGTGCACGCCGTCGATCTCGAGGCCACCACCGTCACCGTCGACAGTCGGGTGGCCCTGGTGCTACCCAAGGCGCCCTCGCGAGTCGCGTTCGGCGACGTCCGCCGTGACGCGGTGGAGTCCGTCCTCGACGGCACCGCCAGCGGCGAGTGGCCCGAGGGCGGGGTGCGGTGCACGGCCGGTGCGGCCACGGCCGCCTTCCTCTTCCCGCTGCCCCACACCGCGGTGCTGCGCGTGGTGGTGCCCCTGGCGTCGGTGCCGGTGGGACCAGGGCGCCGGCGCAGCGACGCCACCGCCCTGGCCGAGGTCGAGCCTCGTGCGCTCCCCGGCGCCGACCGGGTCGTGTCCGGCTGGGAGGCCCAGGTGCGGCGCGCCGCTCGGGTGGAGCTGCCCGAGCCGCGGGTCGCCGAGGCGCTGGCGGCCGCTCGCCGCCACCTGCTGTTGCACACCGCCGGCGACGACGCCGGGGCCTGGCCGCCGGTGGTGGTCGGGGGGCTCGACACGTCCGTGCTGGCCGTGGCCCTCGATCGTCAGGGACTGCACACCGAGGCCGAACGGCTCCTCGTGGGCTTCGCCGATCGCCAGGCCCTCGACGGCTCGTTCGGCGGCGAGACCCACCGGGGCGACGCGGCCGGCGCCTGGCTCCACGCCGTCGCCGAGCACGTGCGCCTCACGGGCGGAGCCGACCTGGCCGTCGACCTCGTGGGCCCCGTCGCCAAGGCCGCCCACCACCTGCAGCGTCGCCACCTGTCCCGCCGTGCCCGTCGCAGCGACGGGGGACCGTCACTGCTGCCCGCCGGTGACGGCCCGGGCTGGGTCGGCGACGACGGTCCCACGTACCACGATGCGCTCTGGGCCTGGCGTGGCCTGCTCGACGCCTCGTTCACCCTCGAGGCCGCGGCCCAGCCCGACGCCGCCAGCGAGGTGGCCGCCGGGGCCGCCGAGATGGCGGGCGCCCTCGCCGCCTCCCTCACCGCCGACGCCACCGCCACCGCCAGCCTGGTGCCCCTGCTCGGCCCCGGGGCCCGGATGCCCGCGGGGGCGGTGGCCACCGTGGCCGCCCTGGCGTCGGTGCTGTGCGGACCGGGAGCCCCTCCAGAGGAGCTCGCTGGCGCGCTGGCGGCCGGCGCCGGCTGGTTGGCCGAGCAGCCGGCCGACACCCCGGCGGTCTGGCACCACGTCGGCCACGCCGGGCAGAGCCCCCGGCTCACCGCCGCGGCGGCGCTGGCCGACACCCTCACGGGACGAGCCGACACGGCGATCTCCCGCCTCCGGTGGTTGCTCGACCGCGGTGCCCCCTTGTGGACCTGGCCCGAGCACGTGCACCCGCGCACCGGGGGTGGCTCCGGTGGTCAGGGCCACGACGCCGCGGCGACGGCTGGGGTCATCGGGCTCATCCGGGCCCTGGCGGTCGTGGAGGTGTCCGATGGCCTGGCCCTCGCGCCGGCCGTGCCCGCCGAGTGGTACGGGCGCGAGATCGAGGTCCACGGCCTGCCCACGGCCGTCGGCCGGCTCTCCTACGCGGTGCGCTGGCACGGTGAGCGCCCGGCACTGTTGTGGGAGCTCGAACCTCCGGACGACCCGGCTGTCGCCGATGCGCTGGTCCGGCTCCTCGGAGGTCCGGTGCGGCTGTCGGCCCCGGGGCTCGACCCGACGTGGTCCACCCACGAGGCGCGGGGCGAAGCACTCCTCGAACGTCCTCCGCTGGCCGACCAGGCGCGCGTCGAAGCCGACGGAGCCACCGGAGCCGATGCCGCGCCGGCCCCGGTGGGCACCCCCGCCGCCGCCCAGGGCGACGTTTCCCCGGCCGGCCCGGTCGCCGAACCCGTTCGACGCGACCCGGCCCCCGACGACGGCGGGTCGTTCTCGTGACCGAGGGCGAGCCGCCGGTCGACCCCACCGAGGGTCGGACGGAGAGCCCGCCCGCCATGGCCGACAACGACAGCCGGGCCCTGGCCGCCTACACCGATCTCGAACAGCCCCGGTTCGACCTCGCCGACGTGGCCCGCCAGTCCGGGCTCGACGCCGACATGTTGCACGTCTACTGGCGCGCCCTCGGCTTCCCTGAGCCGCGCCCCGGCGAGAAGCTGCTCACCGACGACGACGTCGAGATGCTGTCGAGCGTCGTGGGGCTCATCGCCAACGGTTCGCTCGATCCGGAGGTGGCGTTGCAGATGGCGCGAGTCATCGGCTCGGCCCTCGATCGGATCGCGGCGGCCCAGGTCGACGCCCTCCTGGCCCGCCTGTCGCGCGCCACCGAAGCCGGCGAGGTCGAAGAGGTGCAACGCACGGCCGAGATGACCTCGCTCATGCCGCAGGTCCTCGAGTTCGTGTGGCGCCGCCAGCTGGCGGCCGCTGCTCGGCGCCGGGTGCTCCGCGGCGCCGTGCCCGGGGAGACGCCGCCGGTCTGCGTGGGGTTCGCCGACCTGGTCGGGTTCACCGCCCAGACCCAACAGCTCGACCAGGCCGCGTTGGCGAGGGTGGTGGGGCGGTTCGAGTCGATCGCCTACGACGTGGTGGCCCGGCACGGGGCCCGAGTGGTGAAGACCATCGGCGACGAGGTCATGTTCGTCGCCGACGATGTGCGCACGGGGGCCGAGCTGGCCCTCGAGTTGGCCCGCAGCTACCGCGAGGACCCGAACCTCTCCGACGTGCGCGTGGGCCTGGCCACCGGACCCGTGCTCGAGCGCGACGGCGACGTGTACGGCCACACCGTCAACCTGGCCAGCCGCATCGTGAGCATCGCCTATCCCGGTTCGGTGGTGGTCGGCCCCGCCGTCCACCAGGCGCTCGCCGATGACGGCCGCTTCGACTTCACCTCGCTGCGCCACCACTACCTGAAGGACATCGGCCGTGTCGCGCTGTGGCGCCTGCAGCGCTCCGGGGACAGCTACGAGGGGGCCTACCGCACCGCCCGCGAGGGGCGGTCGGCGCGGCGCCGGGTGTTGCAGGACCGCTGGCGGGAACGCGACCGGTCGCTGCGCGAGCGCGCCGCCGGCGGCCTGGCCGGGGCCACCCCACCCGAGGACCTGGAATCGCTGCCCGAACGCCTGTCGCTGGTCCTGCGGGGGGAGGCCCCGCCGGAGGTGGTGCAGGACCTCGTCGACGATCCCACCGTCGACGAGCTCGACGCCCTCACCGAGCTGGTGCTGTCCGCCGACATCGATGCCGACCTCCAACTCGACCTGCTCACCGACATCGGTGCTGCGCAGGCCCTGCGCGAGCTCGACCGTGAGGCCGATCGCAAGGCCGAGCAGGCCGACGATGAGGCCGAGCGCCGGCTCCGGCGCATCGAAGCCGACACCGCCCGTCGCGTGGCCGAGGTCGAGCACGAGGCCCAGCGCAAGGTGGCCGAGGCCATCGCCCGGGCCGAGGAGGAGTCCCGCAAGGTGGACGTGGAGGCGGCCCGCCGGTTCGAGAAGGTCGTCGCCGAGGCGCACGACAAGGCCGAGCGGGCCACCCGCGAGGCCCGGGCCCGGGCCTCTCGGGCGGCCCAACGCCGGCGCAAGCGCAACCGCTGACCGGCCGGCGACGGCCCCGCCTCGCCCCGCCCCCGCTCGCTCCGCCCCTGCCAGCGTCACCCCCGAGCGCCCCCCTCTGCGTACCTGTCGCGTCTTCGCGACACCTGTCAGCGCACTTCTCTGACAGGTGCGGGTTCGGGCAGGTACGCAGATGGGCAGGGGAGCGTTCGGCGTTCGGGGGAGGTCAGACGGCGTTCAGGGGGTGTGCAGACGCACACAAGGAGCTCGTCGTGGCGCCGTCACGGTCGGGAAACGGCTGCGACACAGGCCATCCCTACGTTGACCTGCGTGTATACAGAGCCGTATCCGAAGCTCCCCGAGCCGAGAGGGGACCGCGCCCACGCCGAGTTGAAGACCCTGTTGCTGCGGGGCGACTTCCACTTCGGCGTGCGGATGGGAGAGGAGCGTCTCGCCTCGCTCCTCGAGGTCTCCCGGACGCCGGTCCGCGAGGCGCTCGCCCGCCTCCACGTCGAGGGACTCGTCGAGCGCCACCCCGACGGCGGCTACTGCCCGGTCCTGCCCGACCTCGACACCATGAACGGCCTCTACGAGGTCCGGTTCGCGCTCGAGCTCGACGCCCTCGACCGACCGGGCCGGCGCGGCATCCCCCGCGACGTCGACGCCCTCGTCCGGCTCCGAGACGACTGGCAGGCGGCGGGTGACAGCGTGGGCGAAGAGGTCTTCGAACCGGACCCTGACTTCGTCCTGCTCGACGAGGACTTCCACCTCAGGGTGGCGGCCGCCTCCGGGAACCACGCGCTGGCGGAGCTCCTCGGTCGGGTCAACGAGCGGATCCGCATCGTGCGCATGCAGGACTTCCTCACCGAGGAGCGCGTGGTCTGCACCGTCGAGGAGCACCTCGGCGTGCTCGACGCCCTCCTCGAGGGCGACGACGCCGACGCCCGCACGCGGCTGATCGAGCACTTCGAGAGCTCGCTGGCCGTCGTCGGCGAGCGGGCAGCCGCCGCTCTGGCCCGCATGTTGACCACACGGGGCCGGCGATGACGGCGCCGCTGCTCGAGGCCCGCGGCATCACCCAGCGCTTCGGCGACCTGGTCGCCAACCAGTCGGTCGACTTCGTGGTGCGCGCCGGCGAGGTGAGCGCCCTGCTGGGCGAGAACGGTGCCGGCAAGTCCACGTTGATGAAGGTCCTCTACGGCGTCAACCACCCCCAGGAGGGCGCCGTCACGGTGGACGGTCGACCCCTGGCGCTCGGGTCGCCCGGCGCGGCGAGGGCCGCCGGCATCGGCATGGTCTTCCAGGACCTGCGTCTCGTGCCCGCCTTCAGCGTGGCCGAGAACGTGGCCCTCTCCCTCGGCGTGCGCCCCGGTGCCCCCGGGCTCGGCGCCCGCATCCTCGAGACGGCCGACCGCCACGGTCTCCACGTCGACCCGAACCGGCCGGTGCGCGAGCTCGACCTGGCCCGGCGCCAGCAGGTGGAGATCTTGCGGGTCCTGCTGGCCGACGCCCGGGTGATCATCCTCGACGAACCGACGAGCGCTCTGGCCCCCCAGGAGGTCGACGCCCTGCTGGAGGTCATCGACCAGCTCCGCGCCGACGGCCTCGGTGTGGTGCTGATCACCCACAAGCTCCGAGAGACCCGCCAGGTGGCCGACCGCCTGACCGTCCTGCGGGCCGGGCACCTGGTGGTGAGCGACGCCGCACCGTCGTCGATGACCGACGACCAGCTGGTGGAGGCGATGGTGGGCACCGTCCCGGCGCCGCTGCCGGCCCAACGGGCCCCGGTCGGCACCGGCACGCCGGCCCTGGCGATCAGCGGACTCAGCGTCAAGGGCGACGACGGGCGGCCGGCGCTGCGCGACGTCACCTTCCTGGTGGAGCCCGGCGAGCTCGTCGGGGTGGCCGGTGTCTCCGGCAACGGCCAGCGCGAGCTACTGGAGGCCGTGCTCGGCCTGCGCCCCTTCCACGCCGGAGAGGTGCACGTCTCCGGGGAGCAGGTGCGCAGCAACCGGCCTCTCGATGCGCTGCGAGCCACGGACCCCGATGGTGAGGCCGGGCCCGACGGCACGGACCCGACGCGTCGCTTCGGCGCCGTCGGCGTCCCGGAGGACCCGGTGGCCGACGCCGTCGTGCCCGGCCTCACCGTCCTCGAGCACCTCGTGCTCACCGGTCGGCCCCTTCCCCGCCGCGGGGTCGGCGTGGACTGGCGGCGGGCCCGGACGTTCTTCGACGAACGACAGGAGCCTCGGCGTCTCAACCTGCAGGCCCTGGACCGACCGGTCCAACAGCTCTCGGGCGGCAACATCCAGCGGGTGATGCTGTCGAGGGCCCTCGTTCTCGACGACGCCGCCCTCGTGGTCGTGGCCTACCCGAGCCGGGGTCTCGACGTCGCCTCGGTGCGGGCCACCCAGGAGCTGCTGCTCGAACGGCGGGCCGGTGGGACCGGGGTGCTGATGGTCTCCGAGGACATCGACGAGCTCCTCGCCGTCGCCGACCGGATCGTCGTCCTGCACCACGGCGAGGTCGCCGGGATCGTCGAACCCTCCACCACCGATCGCCGAACCGTCGGCCAACTGATGCTGCAGGGGGCCGCATGAGCACCACCGTTCCCCGTCCCATCGCCCCTCCGGAGGTCGGCGGGACCCCTCCGCCCGCCGACCCTCCACCGGCGTCCGCCCCCGACGACGAGGTCGGGGGCGGCGCCGCCGCCCGGCTCGTCGTCACCGGGCGCAGCGTCCTGCGGTGGGTGCTGGTGCTCGGCGGCGCCGCGCTCGTGTACTGCGTGTTCCTGGTGGCCAAGGGAGCCTCACCGCTGGAGGTGCTCGAGGCCATGTGGACGTCGGCCTTCGGGAGCCCCCGAGCGGTCGGCGAAACGCTGGTGCGAGCCGCCCCGCTCCTGCTGGCGGCCCTCGCCGTGGCCATCCCCGCCCGGGCCGGGCTGTTCAACATCGGCGGCGAGGGCCAGCTGGTGATCGGTGCCGTCGGTGCCGCCGGGACGGCCTACGCCCTCGGCGATGGCCTCCCCACCGGGCCCACGCTGGTGCTGATCGGCCTGGGCGGGGCGGTCGCCGGCATGGCCTGGGCGCTGATCCCGGCTCTCCTGCGGATCTGGTTCGAGACCAGCGAGGCCATCGTGTCGCTGCTGTTGAACTACGTCGCCTACATCGTCCTCGCCTGGCTGGTGTTCGAGCCCTGGCGGGATCCCGTCAGCACCGGCCAGGCCTACTCCACCGAGTTGGTCGGCCCCCAACGGCTCCCCCTGCTGTGGGGGAACCGGGTCAACATCGGCATCCTCGTCGCCCTCGTCGCCGTGCCCGTCGTCTGGTGGGCCTTCCGGAGCACCCGCTGGGGGTTCCGCCTCCGAGTCGTCGGCGGCAACCCCGAAGCGGCCCGCCGGGCGGGCATGAACGTCAAGGGCCTGGTCGTCTCGGCCTTCGCCACCGGCGGCGTCCTCGCCGGCATCGGCGGCATGGTGGCCGTCGCCGGGGTGGAGGGCCGTCTCCGTCCCGACTTGCTGGTCGGGTTCGGCTACATCGCCTTCCTCGCCTCGTGGCTGGGGCGCCACCAGCCCTGGAAGGTGGCGATCGCTGCCGTGGCCCTGTCGGCGATCGCCGTGGGCGGCACCGGCCTCAAGATTGCCGCCGGCCTCTCCGGCGGTGCGGTGAACGTGCTCATGGCCCTCATCCTCCTGGCCGTCCTCGGCTGGGGACGCAAGGAGACCTCCCGATGATCGAAGCCGTCCTCGCCGGAGCCGTGGCCGGCGGCACCTCCATCTTGTTTCCGACGCTCGGAGAGGTGGTCGCCGAGCGTTCCGGGGTGATCAACCTCGGAACCGAGGGGTCGATGCTCACCGGGGCGTTGGCCGCCTACGCCGTCGGGATCGAGACCGGCAACCCGTGGCTCGGCGTCGCCGCCGGCCTCGCCGCCGGTGCCGCACTCGCCGCGGTGCACGCCTTCGTCGTGCTGTTCCGGGGCGCCAACCAGATCGCCGTGGGTCTTGTGGTCACCTTCTTGGCCATCGGCATCACCGCCCTGTTCGGGCAGTCGTACGTGGGGCAGGGGGTCGTCCCGCTCACCGACGTCGCGGTGCCCGGCCTCTCCGAGCTGCCGTTCCTCGGCAGCATCCTCTTCGATCACGACCCGCTGACCTACCTGTCGGTGGTCGCCGCCGCCGGCCTGTGGTGGATGATGCGCTCCACGTCAGCGGGTCTGAAGCTGCGGGCCGCCGGCGAGCGGCCCGAGGTGCTCGAGGTCTACGGGTCCTCGCCCCGGTCGGTGCGGGTGTTCGGCGTGCTGGCCGGCGGAGCCCTCGCCGGGCTCGGCGGCGCCCAGCTGGCCACCGCCTTCACCCGCAACTGGTCCGAGGGCATGGTGGCGGGCCGAGGCTTCGTGGCCGTCGGCCTCGTGATCTTCGCCGCATGGAACCCCCTCAAGGCCATCGCCGGCGCCTACCTCTTCAGCGGCGCTGTCGCCCTTCAGCTCGAGCTGCAGGCCCAGGGCAGCGAGGTGTCGCGGTACCTGTTGCAGGCCCTGCCCTACCTGGTGGTGATCGCCGTGCTGGTGGCCCTGAGCCGTCGCCGTCGCCACGCCGCCCCGGCCGCGCTGCAACGGGTCTTCGAAGGCTCGGCCTGACCCCGACCTCCGCCCGCGGCGGACTGCTCTCCAACCCCCCATCTGGCCTCGGCCAGTGACGAGAAAGGCACCACACCCCATGAGTCCAGTTGCCAACCCCGGGGACACGCACCCCACCCGACGCCGCCGACCCTGGGTGGTGCTGGCCGCCGCCCTCGGCGTGCTCGCCCTGCTCGGCTCGGCCTGCTCGAGCGACGACACCGCCACGGCTTCGGCCAGCGACGCAGACGGTGACGCCCCCACCATCGGGTTCCTCTTCGTCGGCCCCAAGGACGACTTCGGGTACAACCAGGCCGCCTACGAGGGATCGGTCGCCGTGGAGGAGGCCTTCCCCGACGCCACCATCCTGCGGGCCGAGAACGTGCCGGAGACGGCCGAGGCCGAGCAGGTCATGGAGGAGATGATCAACCAGGGCGCCGACATCATCTTCCCGACCTCGTACGGGCACATGGAGTTCGCCAACAACGTGGCGGCGTTGCACCCCGACGTCACGATCGTCCACCAGGGCGGCCTCGAGCCCGAGCCGGGCCTCGACAACTTCGGCACCTACTTCGGCACGGTCTACGAGCCCGTCTACACGGCGGGCATCGCGGCCGGGGCGGCCACGGAGACGGGCAAGCTGGGCTACGTCTACGCCTTCCCGATCCCCCAGACGCTGTCCAACATCAACGCCTTCACCCTCGGTGCCCAGAGCGTGAACCCCGAGATCGAGGTGATCGCCGTCTCCACCGGGTCGTGGTGCGACCCCGGCCTGCAGGCCCAGGCGGCGTCGAGCCTGCTCAACCAGGGCGTCGACGTGCTCACCCAGCACCAGGACTGCACCAAGACCATCATCGAGACCGCGGATGCCGCCGGCGCCATGACCGTCGGCTACCACTTCGACGCCTCCGAGCTCACCCCCGAGGGCTGGATCACCGGCTCGGAGTGGGACTGGGGTCCCCTCTACGTCGAGATCGTGCAGACCATCCTCGACGGTGCGTTCGTCGACAGCGACTTCAACGGCGACTTCCGGGTGGGGTTGCAGACCGGCTCGAACCCGTTCGTCCAGTCGGCCTACGGCCCCATGGTCGACGAGGACACCCAGGCCCTCGTCGACGAGGCCCGCCAGCGCTTCATCGACGGCGGCTCGCCCTTCGCCGGTCCGGTCGTCGACCAGGACGGCGAGGTGGTGTGGGCCGAGGGTGAGCAGCCCACCTACGCAGAGGTCGAGCAGATGGACTTCTTCGTGCAGGGCGTGACCGGCCGGACCAGCTGAGTGGAACCTGCCCTCGAGCTCTGCTCGCCCTCGACCGGGCTGTCGGTCACGGTCGAGGGCGGCGGCCCGCTCGTCGTCGTCATCCACGGCGTCGGGGTCGGACCGGACTCCTTCGCCCGGGTCGTCGCCGGGCTCGGGGCAGCGTTCCGGGTCGCCGTCGTGCACCGTCCCGGCTACGGCCGGGCGGAGCACGAGGTGACCGCCCCGCTCGAGGCGCAGGTGCCCGCGCTGGTCGAGGTCCTCGACCGACTGGAGGAGCCCCCGTCGCTGGTCCTGGGGATCAGCGGCGGGGCCACCATCGCCCTGTCGCTGGCCTCGTCCGGCCGCTATCCGGGGTGCACCTACCTGGTGCATGAACCGCTGCTGGGTCCGTCGGCGCCGATGCTGTACGACGCGGTGACCACCGCGGCGGCGGCGCTGACCGAGGACGCTGACCCGGCTGCCACGGTTCGCTTCCTCGCCGCGTTGGTCGGGGAGCACACATGGACTCGATGGAGCGACGAGCTCACCGAAGTCGCCCGGCGCCACGACGCGGCGATCCGGTGCGAGGTCCCCCGCTTCACCGCCGTGAGCTTCGATCCGTCGACGCTGGCCCAGCTGGCCGACACCGGCGTCGCGCTGCACACCAGCGTCGGGGCGCGGTCCGGTGCCGCCCGCCACCAGGTGGCGGAGGTGCTCGCCGCCTCCGCCGGCGCCGCCGTCCACCCGCTGGCCGACGTCGGCCACCTTCCCCAACTCGACGCCCCCGACCGGCTGGTCGAACTGCTCGTGTCCCTCGCCCCCGCCCTGTGCTGTCAGGAGGTCCGACGTGGTCGCTGAACCCGTGCGCCAGGTGGCCTCGGAGCCTTACCCGTGGCCGTACGACGGCTTGCGCCCGCCTTCGCTGGGCCTCCTCCTCGTGGGGTGGGACCGGCACTGGGCCTCCGTCGTGGAGGACCCCGACGAGGTCGTCGCCCGCTGCGTGGGCCTCGCCGCCGCCGTGGTCGCGGTCGGCGGCCAGGTCGTCTCCGTCTCCCACCAGCGACTGCGCCGAGGCGCCTCGCCCGCGTCGGCCGTCGTCCCGTCCCTCCCGGTCGATCGGCTGCCACCGACCACCATCGCCGTGTCGAGCTCGGGAATCGACGGCTTCTTCGCCGGCGAGCTCGACCTCACCCTGCGCACCAACGGCATCGACCAGCTCATCGTGGCCGGCCTCGGGCTCGAGGGCCCGGTGCACTCCACGCTGCGCAGCGCCAACGACCGCGGTCTGGAATGCGTGCTCGTGACCGACGCCTGCGCCGCCGCCGACGCCGACCTCGTCGCCGGTTCGCTGTCGAGCGTGTGCATGTCCGGCGGCATCTTCGGTGCCGTCGTCGGCCTCGACGCGGTGCTGAAGGTGCTCGCCCCCGCGGTTTCGCCCTCTCCCGTCCCCTCCACCCAGGAGTCCCGACCATGAGCCCCGACACCACCACCGAGCGACCCACCGTCGCCACCGTCGCCGCCGAGCCCTACCCCTGGCCCTTCGAGGGCTCCGTGGCGGCCGGCGCGATCGCTCTCGTCCTCATCGACTGGCAGGCCGACTTCTGCGGTCCCGGCGGCTACGTCGACGCCATGGGCTACGACCTGGCCCTCACCCGGGCCGGCCTCGAGCCCACCCAGCGGGTGTTGGCCGCGGCCCGCGAGGCGGGCTGGTTGGTCGTGCACACCCGCGAGGGGCATCGCCCCGATCTGTCCGATTGCCCGCCGAACAAGCTGTGGCGGTCCCAGCGCATCGGCGCCGGCATCGGGGATGCCGGTCCGTGCGGGCGGATCCTCGTGCGGGGCGAGCCCGGGTGGGAGATCGTCCCCGAGGTGGCCCCCGTCGACGGCGAGGTGATCATCGACAAGCCCGGCAAGGGCGCGTTCTACGCGACCGATCTCGACCTGGTGCTACGCACCGCCGGCATCACCCATCTGGTGCTCACCGGCATCACCACGGACGTGTGCGTGCACACGACCATGCGTGAGGCCAACGACCGCGGCTACGAGTGCCTGCTGCTGAGCGACTGCACCGGAGCCACCGACGTCGGCAACTACGGGGCCGCCCTCGAGATGGTGAAGATGCAAGGCGGCGTCTTCGGAGCGGTGGCGCCGTCGTCCGCCCTGTTGTCGGCCATGGCGGGCTCGTGAGCACCTCGGGACCGAACCGTCGAGACCTGCGGTTGGGTTCGCTGCGGACCTCGTACCGCGAGGGGTCGGCCGACCCGCGCACCGTGATCGGTGAGGTGCTGGCGCGATGTGACGGCGCGCTGGCCGACGGGACGCTGCTGTCGGTGATCGACCGCGCCGCCGCCGAGGCCGAGGTCGGCGCGCTGCTCCGCCGGCGAGGCGACGCCGGGTCTGACCCGTTCGCGGCCCTGCCCCTCTACGGCGTGCCGGTCGTGGTGAAGGACAACGTCGACGTCGCTGGGCTGCCCACCACCGCCGGCTGCGAGGCCTACGCCTACCGCCCCGAGCGATCCGCTCCGGCGGTGCAACGCCTCGAGGAGGCGGGCGCGATCGTGGTCGCCAAGGCCAACATGGACCAGTTCGCCACCGGCCTCGTGGGTGTCCGCAGCGAGACGCCCCCGCCCAACGCCCTCGATCCGGCGCTGGTGCCGGGTGGCTCGTCGTCGGGGTCCGCCGTGGCCGTGGCCCGGGGTCTGGTCACCCTCGCCGTCGGCACCGACACGGCCGGCTCGGGGCGCGTGCCGGCCGCCATGAACGGGGTGTTCGGTTGGAAGGCTCCACCCGGGCGGGTCTCGAACGACGGGGTCGTTCCTGCCTCCTGGACCCTCGACTGCGTGTCGGTGTTCGCCGCGGATCTGGCCGGGGCTCTCGTGGCCGGACGGCTCCTCGACCCGGCCGGTCCGTGGCGGCCGGTCAGCCCGGGTCGGGTCGGTGTGCTGGATCAGGTGGGGCTGGGTGGCTGCGCTCCTGGAGTGGTCGACGGCATGCGATGGGTGGCCGACCGCCTCGATCCCACCGTCGCGGTGGTCGCCGTCGACAGCGGGGCGCTGTTCGCCGTGGGGGACCTGCTCTACGAGGGGCCCTGGTTGGCCGAACGCACCGCCGCCGTCGGCGACTTCATCGCCGCCCACCGACGCGACGTGAACCCGGTGGTGGCCGACATCATCCTGGCCGGGGACCGCTGGTCCGCGGTCGACGTCTACCGCTCCGAACGCACCCGGCGACGCCTGGTGCGCGGTCCGCTGGAGGAATTGTGGCGCCGGGTCGACGTGCTGGTGGTGCCCACCGTGCCGTGGCTGGCCACCCTCGAGGAGGTGGCGGCCGATCCCGTGGACGTGAACCGCCACCTGGGGCGCTTCACCAACTTCGCCAACCTCCTCGGGCTGGCCGCCATCGCTGTGCCGGTCCCGTCGGCGCCCCGCTCGCACCCGGCCGTGCCCCTCGGCGTGACGTTGCTGGCCCCCGCCGGGCGCGAGGGCATGCTCGTGGCCCTGGCGGAGCTGCTCACCGGCGAGCCCGACGGGGCTCTCGACCAGCCGGCGCCGACCCCGGGTGACGTGCGGGCCCGGGTCGAGCTGGTGGTGGCCGGGGCCCACATGACCGGGTTCCCCCTCGAACGCCAGCTGCTGGAGCGAGACGCGGTGCTGGTGCGCCGTACCAGCACCGACGTCCACTACCGCTTCCACCACCTCGCGGCCCGACCGCCCGACCGTCCGGCCCTCGAGCGCGTGGAGTCCGGTGGCCGCGCCATCGAGGTCGAGGTGTGGTCGATCCCCCTGGCCCGGCTGGGCGAGCTGATGACGCTGGTCGCGCCGCCCCTGGCCATCGGGTCGGTGCGCCTGGCCGACGGCGAGGAGCGCCTCGGGTTCGTGTGCGAGTCCGGGGGCCTGGCCGGGGCGGTGGACATCACCGGCCACGGCGGTTGGCGGTCCTACACGAGTGGCACCGACGGCGACCGCGGGCACCCGGTGGCGACCACCGGCGAGGGATCGACCTGAGAGGGACCGACCTGAGAGCCAGTTGCATGGTTTCGGCGCGCTCTGGCACGCCGAAACCATGCGAGAAGCGTCGGTGTGGGTGGCCAGGCCGGTGCTCAGTCCAGCAGCAGGGTGGCGATGCGCCAGGGTGCCAGCTCGACCGTCCCCTCGAACGGCTCCACGGGACGCCCGCGCAGGTCGAGGACCCAACCGCGGCGGCCCTCCACCTCGACCATCGTGTCCGCGTCGGAGGCGTTGACCACCCGTACTTCGAGCGACGGGCCGCGGCGTTGCACGGCGGTGACCTCGGCGCCCGTCACCGAGAGGGCCTGGCCGGACGAGGGGCGGTCGCCGCCACCCTCGGCGCGGGTGACCAACAGGGGTACCAGCAGGTCGTCGGCCAGCGCATGGGCCTGGGCCCATCGCTCGGTCGGCCGGTCGGCCGGAGGGTCGTCGAACGCCACGCCGTAGCGCACCGTGTGAGGGCCGAGCACCTGGGCGCCCGGGGTGGGCCGCACCGGTCCGGCCGGGAGCGGGCGGGCGGCCATGGGCCCGTTCGAGAGCAGGCCGGTGGCCCGCAGCAAGGTCACCGCCAGCGCGCCGGCTGAAGCGGGGTGCGTGTCGTCGTCGAGGTCCACCAGCTCGTACTCGTGGAGCCCTTCGTGGACCACCACCAGCCCGCCGGCGGCGACGAAACGGCGCGACGGATAGGTGGCCAACGGTCGCTCGGTCGGGCCGCCCTCGGCCACCAGACCCCGTTCCACGACGGCGAAGGCGCACTCGGCGAACGACCGGTCGGTCCGCTCCGGGAGCGGGAGCCAGGTGCGCAGCCGGTGGTCGCGGCTGGCGTTCACGAACCCGGTGGTGACGCGCACCAGAGGCGAGCCGGCCTGGACCTCCAGCACGGTGCGGACCTCGGTGGGCACCGATCCGACGCGGCGGTCGCCGTCGGCTCCGGCCGGCCAGGCGTGGGTGCCCACGATCTCGAGGCGGCCTCGCAGCGGGCCCTCTTCGAGGAGCGCGACCTGCACCTCGTGGGGCGCGTCGATCACCGTGTCGTGGGTGGGTGGGTTGTGGTTGTAGGTGTCACCGGTGTCGCCGCCGTCGACCAGGCGGCCGAGGCCGGCAGTGCGGCGCCCGGCGGCGGTGAGCTCCTGCAGCGAGAACGTGCCTGAACCGGGATCGACGACGACCTCGATCAGCCCGTTGCCCAGACCGAGCCCGTCCTCGGTGGGGGCCACCGCGTCGACGTCGTGCGGCCGGGGCTCCCAGGTGGTCCACCCGAAGCCGGGCACGTCGCGGGCCCGCACGACGGCGGCGTGCGCAGGGGGCACCGTGATGGTGAGTCGTGCGGGGGCGTCGGGTGCGGCGGCCGCCAGCTCGCCCACCTCGGCCCGGATGGATCCGGCGTAGCGGACCTGGCGGCGGCTGGGATCGTGGTGCAGGCGCACGTCGAGCACCCCGTCGACCTCGACGGTGGCCTCGGCCTCGAGCAGGTGGGGGTGGTCGTCGAGCGCGGCCTGCACCAACGTCACGCAGTCGCGTCGGGTGATGCCGTCGGATCGTTGCTCGCCGTCGTCGAGAGTGAGGACCTGCGTGTGGGGGCACGGTTCGTGGCCGGGGAAGCGCAGCTCGAACAGTCCGTCGCGGCGCCGGTGCGTCGGGTTGACGACGAGCGGTCCGGCCTCGGTCAGGCTGTCGGCCAGGTGGGCCACAGCCCGCTCGGTGAGGCCATCGGCGATCTGGGCCGCCTCGGCGTAGCGGACCAGGACGGCGTCGACCACGGCGTCGTCGGAGCACGCGCAGCTGGAATCGTGGGCGGCGTCGAGGACGACGTCGCGCCACGCCTCGGCGAGGAAGGCCTCCGGCCACGCCTCGGGCGGCACGTACAACGCCGAGAGGGGTTCGGCCCGCCGCTCGAGGCCCGTCTCGGCTCGCGAGGCGGCGCGGCGCACGTCGACACGGTTGGAGACGACGCCCATCAACAGGTTGGCCCGGGCCCCGGAGCGCAGCTCCCCGTGCCACTCGGGGAGGGCCGTGGTGGGGGCCCGGGTGACGTGGTCGGCCAGGCCCGTGACCACGAAGTGGTAGTCGTCCTGGACGGCGTTGGCCTCGGCGATCACCCGCCCCAGCCAGGGCTGGGGCATCTGGTGGTCGGTGCCGTTCATCCAGAGGATGTCGCCGACGAGCATGTCGGCGTGGAGCCGCTCGTAGCGCCGCACCATGGCGACCAGGTCCTTGGCGTCGTCGGGCAGCGTGGCGCCGTTGCCGTAGCCCTCGGGCAGGTACTCGGCCCGCACCCGAGAGCCGTCCGGCGCCTGCCACCAGAAGCCGGTGCGATCGACGGCCGCGGGCACGCCCCGCCACACCACCGCGTGCTGGAGGCCGAACTGGGCCAGCAGCTGGGGCATCTGGGCCACGTGGCCGAACATGTCGGGCAGGTAGCCGACCTCCATGGCCCCACCGAAGGCGGCGGCCCGGTCGAACCCCATCTGCAGGTCCCGCACGATGGTCTCGCCGGACACCAGGAACTCGTCCATCAACACGTACCAAGGGCCCACGCCCAGGCGGCCCGACGCCCCGAGCCGCCGCAGCCGGGGTTCGGCCTCGGGTCGCACGGCGAGGTAGTCGTCGACGACGGCCATCTGCCCGTCGAGGAGGAAGTGGGCGTAGCCCGGGTCCGCCTCCAGGCGGGGGAGGAGCTCGTCGAGCAGGTCGACCAGCTTCAGCCGGAAGATCTGGAAGGGGGCGTACCACTCGCGGTCCCAGTGGGTGTGGGGCACGACGGCGACGGTGCGGGCCATGCCCGCAGGCTAGGAGAGCGCCCGGAGGGAGCCGGGCCGGGCACAGTGGGTGACGCCTGTGTCATCGGGCACGTAGGGTGGGTGGCCACGCCGGTGCTCGCCGGTGGGCACGCCCGTCGGCGCCCGCGCTGGTGGACGGACGGGTGGAGCAGTCGGTGGACGTGTCGGTGGATTGGGCCCGAGGGGCTCGGACTGGGGGAACGATGACCGCAACGAGGACGGGGACGCGTGGCTGGAGGCTGGCCGGGGCCACGGGTGCGCTGGCGGTGGCGGCGCTCGCGCTGGCCGCCTGCGGCGGCGAGAGCGGGGATTCCGCGGGCGGGGGAGGGGGCGGTGCGGTGGAGCCCGACACCACCGACATCACCATCGCCCCGAGCGGCGACCCGCAGTCCGGCGGCACCATCACCTATGGCATCGAGGCCGAGACCGACGGCTGGAACCCCACGTCCAACCGATGGGCGATCTCGGGCTACATGGTGGGGTCGGCGGTCTTCGACCCCCTGGCCGCCTACGACGCCGACGGCGTACCCCAGCCGTACCTGGCCGAGTCGTTCACCGCCAGCGAGGACTTCCTCACCTGGACCATCGGCGTGCGGCCCGACATCGAGTTCCACGACGGCACCCCCCTCGACGGCGCCGCGGTGGCCAAGAGCCTCGAGGCGGTGCGGACCGACCCACTCACCGGGGCCTCGTTGGCCAACATCGCGAGCGTCGCCGTCGATCCGGCCGAACCCATGGCCGTCACGGTGACCATGACCGACCCCTGGGCGTCCTTCCCCGCGGCCCTGGTCAACCAGGTGGGCTATGTGGTGGCCCCCGCCCAGCTCGACGCCGAGGCCGCCGAGTCGTCGGCCCGCCCCATCGGCACCGGGCCGTTCGTGTTCGAGGAGTGGGTGCCGGACCGCAGCTGGAAGGGCACCCGCAACGAGAGCTACTGGCGCACCGACGAGGCCGGCAACCAGCTGCCGTACCTCGACGCCGTCGAGTTCGTGCCCGTCCCCGACAACCAGAACCGCTACAACGGGCTGCTCACCGGCGACCTGCAGATGATGCACATGACCAACTGGCTGGTCATCGACCGCATGCGCAGCGAGGCCGAGGCCGGCACCATCCAGTTCGTCGCCGACCAGGGCGAGAACGAGGAGTCGTTCGTGCTGCTCAACACCGAGAAGGCCCCGCTCGACGACGTGCGGGTGCGTCGGGCGCTGGCGCTGTGCACCGACCGCGACGTGGTCTTCGAGGTGTCGGGCACCCCGGCCGACTACGCCGCCGAGACCCAGTTCCGGGAGGGCTCGCCGTGGTTCGAGCCCGACAACGGCTTCCCGGCGACCGACGTGGCGGCCGGCTCGGCGCTCATCGCCGAGGTGGAGGCCGAGACCGGGCCGGTGAGCTTCTCGCTCGGCACCACGCCGTCGCCGGACAACGAGGCCGTCACCGGCACGCTGGCGTCGCTGTGGGAGGCGTGTGGCATGGAGGTCGAGCTGAAGACGACCGAGCAGGGCACGTTCATCGCCGATGCGGTCACCGGCAACTACGACGCCAACCTGTGGCGCCAGTTCGGCGCGGCGGACCCCGACGGCGACTACCTCTGGTGGACGTCGAAGAACGCCAACCCGATCGGCCAGCTGTCGCTCAACATGGCCCGCCTGCGCGACGAGCAGGTCGACGAGGCCCTGGACACGGCCCGGGCCTCCGACGATCCGGAGGTCCGCAAGGAGGCGTACTCCGCCCTCCAGAAGCGCCAGAGCGAGCTCATCCCCTACGTGTGGCTGGGCCACACCCAGTGGGCGGTGGGCGCCGCCGACGACGTGCGCGGCATCGGCAACGGGACCCTCCCCGACGGTCAGCCGTCGTCGCCGTTCGAGATCGGTCGCCACCGTCTCACCGAGACCTGGCTCGAACAGGGCTGACCCGGGTCGGCGGCGTCGTCGCCGACGTCGTCGACGACCGCCTCGTGGAGGCCCGGGCCGCGAGCCCGGGCCTCTTCGCGTCCTCGCCGGTCGAGAGCGGCGAGCTACCGTCGGCGGTGTCGTGACCGCCACCGTTGTGCCGCCTCTGCGCAAGGCCCTCCGGGCCAAGGCGCCGTCGTTGTCCGTCGAGCGCGAGCTGTGGGCCGGGGGCGACACCGTCGTCGTCGGGGTCGACGAGGTGGGACGCGGATCCTGGGCCGGTCCGCTGGTGGTCGGGGCCGCCGTGGTGCCCAAGGACCGGCGGCTCAACAAGGTCCGCGACTCCAAGATGCTCACCGAGGCCGAGCGTGAAGCGCTCTTCGACCGGGTGGCGGGCTGGTGCGAGGCGTGGGCCGTCGGGTCGGCGTCGCCCGAGGAGTGCGACGAGCTGGGCATGTCGGCGGCCCAGAAGCTGGCGGCGCGGCGCGCCGTCGAAGGGCTGGGGGTGGCCCCCGACCGGGTCCTGATCGACGGCAACTGGGACTTCGTCGGCGGCGGCATCAGCCGCACGGTGGTCAAGGGCGATGCCCGCTGCCTGTCCATCGCCACGGCGTCGATCCTGGCCAAGGTCAGCCGCGACCGGCTGATGCGCCGGGAAGCCGAGCACTTCCCCGGCTATGAGTTCCACGCCAACAAGGGCTACCCCTGCCCCCGCCACAAGGTGGCGTTGGCCGGCATGGGGCCCACCACCATCCACCGCCGGACCTGGGCCTTCATGGACGCCCTGCCGTGGTCGGGGATCGCCCGCCGACCCTCCTTCGACGAGGCGCCCACCCTGTTCTGAGCCCGGTCGGCGCCGACCGGGCCCCGGGCCCGGGCGGGTACCCTCGGGCCATGACCCGCCGCGGATGGTCCGGACTCGCCGCCCTCGTCGCCTGGACGGTGTTCGTCTGGTCCAACCGACTGGTCAACGCCTGGGGGTCCGACACCGAGAGCACCGCCGACAAGGTCACCTCCAGCCTCCTCGCGGCCGTGCTGTTGGGCTTCGCCGTCGTCGGGGTCGTGGTGCTGGTGCGCACGTGGCGGTCGCCGCTCACCGCCGGGTGGGCCCGGGTCGTACAGGTCTTCGCCGGGCTCACCGTCGCGGTGTGGGCGGTGCGGGTGCCGCAGATCTTCCTCGCCGACCACGAGCTCGCGTTCCAGGTCGTGCACGCCCTGCTCGGTGTCGTGGCCATCGCCCTGGCGGTGTGGACGTGGCGGGCCGTGGCTCCCGCGGCATCCGGTCGGGGTGGGCCCGGCCGGGCCGAGGCCGACGGCGCCCCGCCGCTGGCCTCCGCCGCGGCCGGACCTGGTGGCGGCGCGACCGGGGATGCGGGCGCGCCGCAGGCCCGGCACTAACATCACCGCCGCCATGGGACAGCCAGTCACCGTCATCGAGAAGTCCTCCCCGCACCCCGGTGTGGTTCGCTTCGAGACCAACCGCCCGCTCACCGGCATGGGCCACGAGACCTTCCGGTCCCCGGCCGACGTCGAGGCCGCGGCCGACAAGCCGGCCAGCCGGGTCGCCGGTGCGCTGTTCGCCCGGGGAGGGGTGACCGGCGTGCACGTGAACGGCAACGTCATCACCGTCCACCTCGATCGCACCGACTCCGCCGCCGGGCTCAAGGAGCTCGTCGAGGAGCTGTTCACCTACTACCGCGAGGGTGTCGAGGTCGTGATGCCCGAGGGCGTCGGCGACTAGCGCCGGCCTCGTCTCCGCCGGGCGGTCGGGCTCGGAGGGTGACGGTAGCGTGCCACCCGAGGACGACCGGGAGGCCGAGACATGACCCGTTTCGAGGTCGGGGTGCAGTTGCAACCCCAGCACACGACCATGGCCGATCTGCGGGCGGCGGCCCGGGCGGCCGACGAGATGGGGGTCGACTCCATCTGGACGTGGGACCACTTCTTCCCGCTCTACGGCGATCCGGCGGGCAACCACTTCGAGGGGTGGACGACGCTGACGGCCATGGCGGCCGACACCTCCCACGCCCGCCTCGGGATGCTCGTCACGGGCAACACCTACCGCAACCCCGAGCTGCTGGCGGACATGGCCCGCACCGTCGACCACATCAGCGACGGGCGTGCCTACCTGGGGCTCGGCGCCGGGTGGTTCGAGCGCGACCACGACGAGTACGGCTATGAGTTCGGGACCGCCGGATCCCGTCTCGCCGCCCTCGAGGCCTCTCTCGAACGGATCAAGGCCCGGATCGACCGGTTGGTGCCCCCACCGGTGGGAGACCTGCCGATCCTCATCGGTGGCGGAGGCGAGAAGGTCACCCTGCGTATCACCGCCCGCTACGCCGACGCCTGGAACACCTTCGGGCCTCCGGAGGTCTTCGCCCACAAGAGCAGCGTGCTCGACCGCTGGTGCGCCGAGGTGGGCCGCGACCCCGGCGAGATCGAGCGCACGGTGGCGATCAGCGGCGGCGAGATCGAGCAGGTGGACGCCTTCGTCGAGGCGGGCGCCACCCACGTGATCTTGATGTGCGGCACCGAGGGCCCCTTCGTGCTCGACGACCTGGAGCGCCTCCTGGCGCGGCGGTGAACCGGCGCCCCGCGATGAGCTGACCCCGCTTGCCTGACTCGAACAGCTGTTCGATACTGGCGGGGTGGCTGTCCCCGCCGAGCTCCGTGAGATCGCCGACCGGGCCGCCCCGGTCACCCTGGCCCGCCACCAGACCCTGCCCGTGGTGGAGGCGCTGGCCCCGCTGCTGCCCGAGGGGGCCGTCGCCCGTGGTTCGGTGGTGGGGGTGGCCGGAGGCGCGGGAGCCACGTCGCTGGCCCTGACCCTCGTGGCCGGCCCGTCACGAGACGGGTCGTGGGCGGCGGTGGTGGGCCTGCCCGAGCTGGGCCTGGCCGCGGCCGCCGAGCTCGGGGTGGCCCTCGACCGCCTGGCGTTGGTGGCGCTGCCCCGTCACGACCCCGCCACGTGGGCCCCCACGGTGGCGGCGTTGATCGGCGCCGTCGACCTGGTGCTGGTCGACGCCCGACTTCGTCTCGCCGCCCGAGACACCAGGCGCCTCGCCGCCCGCGCCCGGGAGCGAGGCTCGGTGCTGGTCCCCGTCGCTCCCGGTGCCCTCGTGTCGGGTGGTGCCGGCGGAACCGGGGGGGCGAGGCCACCGTCACGGAGGATGTTGGGTGAGTGGGCCTGCGACGTGATCCTCGGCGTCACCGAGGTCCGGTGGGAGGGCCTGGGGCAGGGTCACGGGCACCTGCGCCGCCGCCAGGTGGTGGTGACCGCCGACGGCCGGGGCCGGGCGGCCCGACCCCGTCGGGGCGAGGTGTGGTTGCCCGCTGATGGCACGACCGAACGGCTCCAACCCTCGGCCCCGTCACGGCTTCGGGTGGTGTCGTGAGCGCGGTGCGGGCGCTGGTGGCCCACTGTGGTCGTGGGGGGACGGTTCGGGCCCGGCTTCGGGTGGTGTCGTGAGCGCGGTGCGGGCGCTGGTGGCCCACTGTGGTCGTGGGGGGACGGTTCGGGCCCGGCTTCGGGTGGTGTCGTGAGTGCGGTGCGGGCGCTGGTGGTCTGGTGCCCGGACTGGCCGGTGGCGGCCGCGGGAGCCGGCCCGGACGAACCGGCGGTGGTGGTGCGGGCCAACCGGGTCCGAGCCGCCACGCCGGCGGCGCGGGCCGAGGGGGTGGCGGCCGGCCAACGTCGTCGTGAGGCCCAGGGGCGCTGCCCCGACCTGGTCGTGCACGAGCACGACGAGGCCCGTGACGCCCGGGCCTTCGCCGGGGTGGCCGCCGCCCTCGAGCGCTACACGCCTCGCCTCGAGCTGTCCGGGCCGGGCGTGGTCACCTTCCCCACCCGTGGTCCGGCGCGCTACTTCGGTGGGGACACCGCGCTGGCGACAGCCGTGTTCACCACCGTCGACGAGGTGCTCTCCGAACGGGGATGGGAGGGGCACGCCGGCGTGGGTGTGGCCGATGGCGCCTTCGCAGCCGGCCTGGCGGCACGCGCCGCAGTCCCGGGCTCCCAGGTGGTGGCACCCGGGGGCACCCCGGCGTTCCTGGCCCCCCGCCCGGTGACCACGCTCGACCAGCCCGATCTGGTCGACGTGTTGGTGCGGCTCGGCCTGCGCACCCTCGGTGCGTTCGCGGCCCTCGACGCCGGCGACGTGGTCGCCCGCTTCGGCGCCGACGGTCGGGGCGCTCACCGTCTGGCCCGTGGTCTCGACGAGCACCCGCCCGCCACCGGTCCGCCGCCGCGCCACCTCGAGGTGGCCGCCGACCTCGATCCTCCGGCCGAGCGCGTCGACGTGGTGGCCTTCGTGGCCAAGGGGCTGGCCGACGAGCTCCACGCCCGTCTCGACACCGACGGGCTGGCCTGCACCCGGGTGCTGGTGAGCGCCGAGACCGACCAGGGCGAGGTCCACGAACGGGTGTGGCGCCACGAAGGCGCGCTGGGGCCCGGGGCGGTGGCCGATCGGGTGCGGTGGCAGCTCGACGGGTGGTTGAACGGTCCTCGGGCCCACCGGCCCACCGGGGGAGTGGTCCGCCTGGTCCTCACCCCCGAGGAGGTGGTGGCCGCCACCGGTCGCCAGCTGGGCTTCTGGGGTGGGGAGTCGGGTGCCTCCGAACGGGCCCGGCGCGGCCTGGCCCGGGTGCAGGGCCTGCTGGGGCCCGATGCCGTCACCGTGCCCGAACCCCGCGGCGGACGGGGACCGGGCGAACGGGTGGTGCGGGTCCCCGCCGCCGCCGTCGAGCTCACCGGGCCTCGAGGTCCGACACCGGCCGCCGAGGCGCCCTGGCCGGGGCAGGTGCCGGCTCCCTCCCCGGCGCTGGTACCGCCCGATCCGGCGCCGGTCGAGGTGCGCGACGGCGACGGCGTCGTCGTCGTCGTCGACGGTCGGGGGGGCATCAGCGGGGCGCCGGTCGAGGTGGTGCTCGACGGCGGGCCCGCCCACCGGGTTCTGGCGTGGGCGGGCCCGTGGCCGGCCGACGAACGGTGGTGGGACGGCCCGGAGCGACGACGGCGGGCCCGTCTCCAGCTGGCCCTGGTCGACGGTCGGGCCGTGCTCGTGTACGTGGAGGGCGGCCGCTGGTGGCTGGAGGCGGTCTACGACTGAGGTCGCCCGGTCGGCCCGGGAAAGGGGTTCAGGAGGTGCCGGTCGGAGCCGAAGACAAGGGGGCTCTCACCACCACCACCACCACCACCCACCTACCTCGGAGACCGACATGAGCGAGCAGGACTTGATCGACCGGGCCCAGGCCGTCGTCGGAGACGGCGACACCATCGTGGCCGCCGCCTGGTTCCAGCCCCGAGGCACCTCGGGTGGGGTCACGGGCGGCTCGGCGGTCGGCACCTCGCTGGGCAACATCGCCGGCGACGGCTTGTTCGGCGCCGCACTCGGTCTGGCCGGTGGGGCCGCCGGCTACGCCGCCGAGAAGCACCACGACGGACACGTAGTCAGCGAGACCGGCGGCGAGGTGCGCATCGTGCCCTGGGAGAGCCTGGTGGCGGCGTCGAAGACCCGTCTCTACGGTTGGCGGATCAAGCCCCACGTCGGTCGTCGCGAGCCCGGTGAGCAGCTCTTCGCCTACGACCGTGATCGCATCGCCGTCACCGTGCACTCGAGGGTGGGGGTGCGCACCTTCGAGCTGGAGGACCAGGACACGGGAGTGCGCTGGGAGTTCGAGTCACCTCGCATCGCCGGCCATCTGAAGTTCCTCCTCGACGCCCTGCATCCCGACACCGAGCCCGCCGGGGCCTGAGTGGCATCGTCGGAGGGTGCCGGCCTACTCGTCCTCGTCGTCGACGACGACCGTGCGGTGCTCGACGATCTCGCCGTCTCCCAGGACCAGCACGCCCATGGTCCGGTGAGGTTGGCGGCGGCGCTGGACCGCCGACCCCGGGTTGAACAGCAGTTGGCTGTCACGGCCCTCGGCGTTCCACGGTTCGTGGCTGTGGCCGAACACCACCACATCGGCGGTCGGGAACCAGCGGCGCATCCGGCTCTCCCGACCGGCTCGGGCCCCGGTGTCGTGCACCATGGCCACCTGCACACCGGCGATGGAGACCTCGAGGCGATCCGGGAGCATCCCGACCAGCTCGTGGTCGTTGTTGCCCAACACGACGTGCAGCGGGCGGTCACCCACCAGGCGGGTCAGGTCGACGAGGGCCCCGCGGTCGAGCACGTCGCCGGCGTGGAGCACCACGTCGGCGGCCTCGAGCTCGCGACGCACCACCACGGGCAGACGTTCCACGGAGCCTCGCAGGTGGGTGTCGGCCAACACGGCGACCCGGACGGGCTCAGAGGTCCGGACGATCACGACCTCCATCTTGCGGCCGGGGGCAGCACGGAGTCGAACCAGGCCTACGTCAGTGTCGAGGTCGAGCGGGATAAGGTCCGGCGGTGAACCTCACGTCCCCTGCGGCTCGTCGCTTCTGCGTCGTCGTGGTGGCGGTCGTCATGGCCGTGGGAGGACCTCTCATCGGTGCGGCCGAGGCCCAAGACCAGCCGGAGCCGATCTCGCCTCCTGCGCCGGTCGCTCCTGCCGCGCTCGAGGAGGTGGCGACCACGGGCGAAGCAGAGGTCATCGTGGTGACCGATCGACCGGGCGAAGAGGTCGTCGACGAGGTGCTGGCCGACGTGCCGTCGGCGTCACCGGCCGAGGTGCGCAGCGCCGGCCGAGCCCCCCAGGTGGCGATGACGGTCGACGCCGCCGAGCTCGCCGAGCTGCGGGAGTCGCCCTTCGTCGAGGAGATCATCCCCAACGCACGCAACTACGTCACGGCCGGCGCGTGGGCGGAGTCCATCGGCGTGCCGGCCACCCTCGCCGCCGGCGGCACGGGGGCCGGTCGCACGATCGCCGTGCTCGACACCGGGGTGCAGGCGGACCACCCTTATCTGGCCGGCAAGGTCGTCGCCGAGGCCTGCTGGTCCCTCGCCGGCTCGCCGAGGTCGGGGATGGCCGGCTTGTGCTCGGGAGAGGACCCCACCCATTCCACGGGCCCCGGCAGCGCCTCCCCCTGCACGGCCCCCGCGCATGCGTGCGGCCACGGGACCCACGTGACCGGCATCGCGGTCGGCGGGCCGTCGTCGCCGTCGGCCGAGCGGGTCGGGGTGGCGTCGGGAGCCTCGGTGATCGCGGTGCAGGTCTTCACCCAGGGCCTGACGTCCGCAGTGTGTCTCAGCACCCCGCCGTGCCTGTTCGCCTACGACTCCGACCTGAACGAGGCGATGCAGTGGTTGTACGAGCAGAAGGACGCCGGCATCGACGGGTTCGCCGAGCTCGACGCGGTGAACCTGAGCCTGGGGACCGACAAGCTCCACAGCGGGTACTGCGATGCGGCCAAGTCGGCCACCAAGACGCAGGTGGATCGGCTCCGCAGCGTGGGGGTGGCGACGGTCGTCGCCAGCGGGAACCAGGGGGCCACCGGCATGATGGCCGAGCCTGCCTGCATCTCCGGGGTCGTCAGCGTCGGGGCGACGTCGACCTCGGGCGCGCTGGCCTCCTTCTCCAACGCGTCGACCCTCACCACGCTCCTGGCGCCGGGGCAGTCCATCGACTCGTCCTGGCCCGTGGCGGGCTTCACGTTGATGAGTGGGACGTCGATGGCGACCCCGATGGTGAGCGGGGCCGTCGCCCTGCTCCGCCAGGCCGATCCTCTCGTCGCCCTCGATGACGTCGTCGACCGCCTGCGCACTACAGGGAGCCTCGTGGCGACGTCGTTCTCGTCGACCGGGCTCCCCCGGATCCAGCTCGACGCCGCGCTCCTCGGAGTCCCCTCGCCTCCTCGGGCGGTGACCGCCACCGGGGGCTTCGGCGTCGCGTCCGTCTCCTGGCTCCCGCCGTCGTTCGCGGGCAGCGAACCGGTGACCGATGTGGTCGTCACGGCCAGTCCCGGCGGTGCGACGTGCACGTCCTCCGGGACGAGCTGCACCGTCACCGGCCTCAGCAACGGCGTCGCGTACACCTTCACCGCCGTCGCCAACAGCTCCAACGGTACGAGCGCCCCGTCGACGCGGTCGTCCGTCGTCATCCCGTCCGGGCTCCCGTCGGGGTCGCCGTTCGGTTCGCTCGATGTGGTGTCGGGGGGTCCGGGGTCGGTGAGGGTGGCTGGTTGGGCGTTGGATCCGGATACGGCGGCGTCGATCGACGTGCACGTGTACGTGGACGGAAGGGGGTACCCCCTGCGAGCGGATCGGTCGCGGTCGGATGTGGGTGCGGCGTTCCCGGGGTATGGGTCGGCGCACGGGTTCTCGGTGTCGGTGCCGGCGTCGGGTGGTTCTCACCAGGTGTGTGCGTACGCGATCAACGTGGGGTCGGGTGGGAACTCGTTGTTGGGGTGTCGCACGGTGGTGGTGCCGTCGGGGTCGCCGTTCGGTTCGCTCGATGTGGTGTCGGCGGGTCCGGGGTCGGTGAGGGTGGCTGGTTGGGCGTTGGATCCGGATACGGCGGCGTCGATTCCGGTGCATGTGTACGTGGGGGGTCGGGGGACGGCGTTGACCGCGGATCGCACGCGTAGCGATGTGGGGGCGGCGTATCCGGGGTATGGGTCGGCGCACGGGTTCTCGCGGACGTTGTCGGCGTCGCCGGGGGCTCAGCGGGTGTGTGCGTACGCGATCAACGTGGGTCGTGGTTCGACCACCTTGTTGGGGTGTCGCACGGTGGTGGTGCCGTCGGGGTCGCCGTTCGGTTCGCTCGATGTGGTGACGCGTTCGGGGTCCGAGGTGAGGGTGGCTGGTTGGGCGTTGGATCCGGATACGGCGGCGCCGATCGATGTGCACGTGTACGTGGGGGGCAGCGGGTTCGCGTTGACGGCGGATCGGTCGCGGCCTGATGTGGGTGCGGCGTTCCCGGGGTATGGGTCGGCGCACGGGTTCTCGCGGACGTTGGCGATCGATGGGCGTGGTCTGCCGGTGTGCGTGTATGCGATCAACACCGGTCGTGGCGCCAACTCCTTGATCGGCTGCCGCTGAGCGCGGTGACGTCGTTCGGGTCACCCGGCACCACCACCCGAGGACGGGGCGACGACACCGGACGGTCCCGTCCCGCTAGAATTCGCCACTTCGGCGGCGTGGGCCCATGCGTGGACGGGTCGGAGGTGGGTGGCGATGGTTCGGTCGGCTCGTGGGGTAGGCGCGCTTGCGCTCGTCATGGCGCTCCTGGTCACCCTGAGCCCGCTCGTGCGCAACGCGGCGGCCGAGGGATCGGTCGATCCGTCGGCCTCCTCGACGACGACCTCCCCTGAGGCACCGTCGGAGCCGGCACCCGGCTCCGAACCGGCACCGGGTCCTGAGCCGACCCCGGATCCCGACGCGTCGGAGCCGACCCCGGGCCCAGAGCAGGCCCCTGATCCCGAGCCGACGGCCCCGGGAGGACCGGACCCCTCCGAGCCCGCCACGAGCCCGTCGAGCTCGCCCCAGCCGGGTCCGACCGACGATGAGCCCACGGCCGGCACCGGATCGGCGCCGGCGGCCATGGACCCCATGGCCTCGAGCGCGTTCGATCCCCAGTACGTCGGCGCGCCCTGGTTCGAGCCGGGGCAGCTCTACGACCAGAACTTCCCCGATCCCACCGTGGTCCGCCACGGCGACCGGTACTGGGCGTACTCGACCTCGACCGGCGGACCGACCCTTCCGGCCATGTGGTCCGACGACCTGGAGAACTGGTACGCGCGCGACGCCCACGATCCGAACGAGTGGAACGGCGACCCGTATTTCAACGATGCCGTCGTGGTGCCCCCGTCGTGGTCGCTCGGTGGAGCACAGCACTTCTCGGGCAAGGCCCAGTGGGGTCCAGGTGTCGCCCGGTTCGGCGACTCCTGGGTGGCGTACACCTCGTGGGAGACCTCGACGCCGGGTCGTCGGTGCATCTCGGCGGCGCCGGGGCCCTCGCCCGAGGGTCCCTTCCGTGACACGGCGTCGCGGCCGCTGGTGTGCGACGACGACCACGCGGGCAGCATCGATCCCGAGGTCTTCCGGGACGAGAGTGGTCGTGCCCACCTCGTCTGGAAGTCCGAAGGGGGCAACAGCCCCACGGGTTGGCGCCAGACCCGCATCTGGTCCCAGCGCCTGAACAGCACCGGCACGGGGTTCGCCACCTCCCGGCCCGCCCTGCTCCTCGAGACCGCGCTGCCGTGGGAGGGACCCATCATCGAGAACCCCTCGATGGTGCACCATGGCGGCACCTACTGGCTCCTCTACTCGGGCAACGACTGGGCGTCGTCGAACTACGCCATGGGTGTCGCTCGCTGCGACGGCCCGTCCGGGCCGTGTGTCCGCACTCGTGACACCCCGTTGGTGCCCAACGACGACGAGCGCAACGGTGCAGGCGGGGGGAGCCTCTTCGTCGATGCCGACGGTCAGCTGCGCATGGCGTACCACGCATGGAACCCGCCCTACTCGGCTTACCCCAGCAACTCGAACTGCGACGGCAACGGGGAGTGCACCAGCCAGGGGCAACGGTTCCTGCACGTCGACAAGGTGCTGGCGTGGAACAACACCCTCACCGTCTCCCCGATCGGATTGCTCGATCGGGTGGAGACCGGTCCGCGGTCGGTTTCGCTGTCGGGCTGGGCGTTGGATCCTGCGACCGCGAACCCGCTCGACATCCACGTCTACGTGGATGGAGTGGGTCATGTGCTGACGGCGGATCGCCCGCGCAGCGAGGTGGGCAACGACTTCCCGGGATACGGGTCGGCGCACGGGTTCTCGGCATCGGTGCCGGCGTCGGGTGGTTCTCACCAGGTGTGTGCGTACGCGATCAACGTGGGGTCGGGTGGCAACTCGTTGTTGGGGTGTCGCACGGTGGTGGTGCCGTCGGGGTCGCCGGTGGGGTCGTTGGATGTGGTGTCGGGGGGTCCGGGGTCGGTGAGGGTGGCTGGTTGGGCGGTGGATCCGGATACGGCGGCGTCGATCGACGTGCACGTGTACGTGGACGGAAGGGGGTACCCCCTGCGAGCGGATCGGTCGCGGTCGGATGTGGGTGCGGCGTTCCCGGGGTATGGGTCGGCGCACGGGTTCTCGGTGTCGGTGCCGGCGTCGGGTGGTTCTCACCAGGTGTGTGCGTACGCGATCAACGTGGGGTCGGGTGGGAACTCGTTGTTGGGGTGTCGCACGGTGGTGGTGCCGTCGGGGTCGCCGTTCGGTTCGCTCGATGTGGTGTCGGCGGGTCCGGGGTCGGTGAGGGTGGCTGGTTGGGCGTTGGATCCGGATACGGCGGCGTCGATTCCGGTGCATGTGTACGTGGGGGGTCGGGGGACGGCGTTGACCGCGGATCGCACGCGTAGCGATGTGGGGGCGGCGTATCCGGGGTATGGGTCGGCGCACGGGTTCTCGCGGACGTTGTCGGCGTCGCCGGGGGCTCAGCGGGTGTGTGCGTACGCGATCAACGTGGGTCGTGGTTCGACCACCTTGTTGGGGTGTCGCACGGTGGTGGTGCCGTCGGGGTCGCCGTTCGGTTCGCTCGATGTGGTGACGCGTTCGGGGTCCGAGGTGAGGGTGGCTGGTTGGGCGTTGGATCCGGATACGGCGGCGCCGATCGATGTGCACGTGTACGTGGGGGGCAGCGGGTTCGCGTTGACGGCGGATCGGTCGCGGCCTGATGTGGGTGCGGCGTTCCCGGGGTATGGGTCGGCGCACGGGTTCTCGCGGACGTTGGCGATCGATGGGCGTGGTCTGCCGGTGTGCGTGTATGCGATCAACACCGGTCGTGGCGCCAACTCCTTGATCGGCTGCCGCTGAGCGCGGTGACGTCGTTCGGGTCACCCGGCACCACCACCCGAGGACGCTTCGCCTTCGGAAGGCGAACGTCTGTTCGCTAGCATGGTCGCATGGGGTGGAGGAACCCGCCGGTGCCTTGGAGCGAGCTGGAGCGGCGCCTCGGCGACGCGCCTGCGCCCGCGGGAGGTCGGGGACGGCCCTTCTTCCCCGGTGACGGGGGCGACAGCCCGGCCTGGTCTCGGAAGCGCCCCACCTACGAACCACCCGCCGCCCCGGGTCGATCGCGGGGATCGGTGCCCTATGCCGAGCTGCACGCCCACACCCACTTCAGCTTCCTCGACGGGGCCTGCTCGCCCGAGGCCATGGCCGAGGAAGCGGCTCGCCTCGGCCTCGAGGCCCTGGCCGTCACCGACCACGACGGCTTCTACGGGGTGGTACGAGCGGCCGAGGCGGCCCGGGCCTTGGGGCTGCCCACCATCTTCGGCAGCGAGCTCACCCTCGGGCGCCGGGGGGTGCCGGTGGGCGAGCCCGACCCCGGGGCCGGCACCGACGAACGCCACCTGGTGGTGCTGGCCCGCGACCCCCGGGGCTACGCCCTGCTGGCCCGGGCCATCAGCGAAGCCCAACTCCGGGGCGAGAAGGGGGGTCCCCGTCTCACCCCGGCCGACCTCTGCGGCATCGGCGGCACCGGGGCGCCGTTCGCCGACCAGGGCCACTGGCTGGTGCTCACCGGGTGTCGCAAGGGAGCGGTGCCCGCCGCCCTCGAGACCGAGGGCCCGGCCGGTGCCGCCCGCCGCCTCGGTGAGTTGGTCGACACCTTCGGGCGCGACCACGTGGCCGTCGAGCTGTGGGACCACGGCCACCCCCTCGACTCGGCGCGCAACGACGCTCTCGCCGCTCTCGCCGTGCGCGCCGGCCTCGACCCGGTGGCCACCACCAACGCCCACTACGCCGCCCCCGCCCAACGGCCGCTGGCCACCGCCATCGCCGCGGTGCGGGCTGGCCGCAGCCTCGACGAACTCGACGGGTGGCTGCCGGCCGCGGCCGGCGCCCACCTGCGCTCGGGGGTCGAGATGGCCCGTCGCTTCGCCCGCTTCCCCGGGGTGGTCGAACGGGCGGCGGAGCTCGGCCGCGACTGTGCGTTCGACCTGCACCTGGTCGCCCCGGCGCTGCCGCCCTACCCCTGCCCCGACGGCCTCGACGAGATGGGTCTGCTGCGTCGTCTCACCGAGGCCGGGGCCGAGCACCGCTACGGGCCCCGTGGCGGTGCCGGCAGCCACCGGGCGTGGACCCAGATCGACCACGAGCTCGACGTCATCGCCCAGCTGGGGTTCCCCGGCTACTTCCTCATCGTGTGGGACATCGTCGAGTTCTGCCGCCGGCAACGCATCTACTGCCAGGGGCGGGGCTCGGCGGCCAACTCGGCGGTGTGCTTCGCCCTCGGCATCACCAAGGCCGACGCGGTGGCCCTCGGGCTGCTCTTCGAGCGCTTCCTGTCGCCCGAGCGCGACGGACCGCCCGACATCGACGTCGACATCGAGTCGGGTCGGCGCGAAGAGGTCATCCAGTACGTCTACGAGCGCTACGGGCGCCGCTACGCCGCCCAGGTCGCCAACGTCATCACCTACCGGGGCCGCTCGGCGGTGCGCGACATGGCCAAGGCCCTGGGCTACGCCCCCGGCCAGCAGGACGCCTGGGCCAAGCAGGTCGACCGCTGGAGCGGTGTCGCCAAGAGCGCCGAGGTGCCCGACCACGGCATCCCCGAGGCCGTGCTCGAGCTGGCCGCCCAGGTCGAGCACGCCCCCCGCCACCTCGGCATCCACTCCGGGGGCATGGTGCTGTGCGACCGACCCGTCATCGAGGTGTGCCCGGTCGAGTGGGCCCGCCACGAAGGTCGCACGGTGCTGCAGTGGGACAAGGACGACTGCGCGGCGGCCGGCCTGGTGAAGTTCGACCTGCTCGGCCTGGGCATGCTCACCGCCCTGCACCGCGGCGCCGACTTCGTGGCCGGCGCCCACGGCCTCGAGGTCGACCTGGCCACCATCCCCCAGGACGACGCCGTCTACGACATGTTGTGCGCGGCCGACTCCATCGGGGTGTTCCAGGTGGAGAGCCGGGCCCAGATGGCCACCCTGCCCCGGCTCAAGCCCCGCACCTTCTACGACCTGGTGGTGGAGGTGGCCCTCATCCGCCCCGGCCCCATCCAGGGCGGGTCGGTGCACCCCTACATCCGGCGGCGCAATGGCACCGAGCCGGTCACCTACCTGCACCCGCTGCTCGAGGGGTCCCTCGCCAAGACCCTCGGCGTCCCGCTGTTCCAGGAGCAGCTCATGCAGATGGCCATTGACGTGGCCGGGTTCAGCGCGGGCGAGGCCGACCAGCTCCGCCAGGCCATGGGCTCCAAGCGCAGCCGCGAGCGCATGGAGCGCCTGCGGGCCCGCCTCTACGACGGCATGGCCGAACGGGGCATCACCGGCGAGGTGGCCGATCGCATCTACGACAAGCTCGCCGCCTTCGCCAACTTCGGGTTCCCCGAGAGCCACTCGGTGTCGTTCGCCTACCTGGTCTACGCCAGCTCGTACCTCAAGCGGTACTTCCCGGCGGCGTTCTGCGCCGGGCTCCTCGACGCCCAACCCATGGGCTTCTACGCCCCCCACACCCTGGTGGCCGACGCCCGCCGCCACGGGGTGGAGGTGCGCACCCCCGACCTCAACGCGTCGCGGGCCGGCGCCTCGCTCGAGTGGGTGGACGGCGAGGCCGCCCCGTGCCGCCCGCAGGGCCCGCCCGACGACGACCGCCCCGATCCTCACCCCCCGGCCGACGACGACCCCGCCCTGTTGCCCCGGGGCGGTCGCGACGTGCCCCAACCGGCGGTGCGCCTCGGGTTGTCGTCGGTGCGCACGGTGGGCGGCGACCTGGCCGACACCATCGTGGCCGAGCGCGACGCCCACGGCCCGTACACCTCCATGGAGGACCTGGCCCGCCGGGTGGCGCTGTCTCGCGACACCCTCGAGGCGCTGGCCACCGCCGGGGTGTTCGCCCGCCTCGACGACGGCACGGGTCGGCCCCTCGACCGCCGCCGGGCCCTGTGGGCGGCCGGCGCGGTGGCCCAGGGCGGGGCCGATCGCCTGGCCGGGGTGGTCACCGGAGTGGAGGCCCCACCGCTGCCCGGCATGAGCGACCGTGAGGTCGCCACCGCCGACCTGTGGGCCACCGGGGTGGCTCCCGACGGCCACCCCACCCGGTTCGTGCGCCACCAGCTCGCCGAGCGGGGGGTGGTCACCGCCACCGGTCTGGCCGGCGTCGAGCCCGGCAGCCGGGTGCTGGTGGGCGGGGTGGTCACCCACCGCCAGCGGCCTGCCACCGCCGGGGGTACCACGTTCCTCAACCTGGAGGACGAGACCGGGCTGATCAACGTCGTGGTCTCCCAGGGTTGCTGGGCCCGCTACCGCCGGGTGGCCCGCACCGCCCCCGCCATGTTGGTGCGGGGCCGCCTCGAACGGGCCGAAGGGGTCACCAACGTGGTGGCCGACAAGCTCGAACCCCTTCCGCTCACCGCCGCGGTGCCGTCCTCCCGGGACTTCCGTTGATGTCGTTGCCGCCCTGCGACGCCGGTCGCATCGACGGGCCGTGCGATGGCCCTAGTGTTGGACGCTGTTCGTGACCCGAGGGGGAGTTCCAACCCGTGCACCACATCGTCGCCACCATCCACGACGTGGACGGCCTGAACCTGGGCCTGTTCATCCTGCGGATCGCCGTGGGCGTGATCATGATCGCCCACGGGTACAACCACATCTTCCGGGGCGGAAAGATCGAGGGCACCGCCGGCTGGTTCGCCTCCCTCGGCATGCGCCCCGGCATCCTGCACGCCTGGTTGGCCAGCGCCACCGAGCTCGGCGCGGGTGCCCTGCTCATCCTCGGGTTCTTCAACCCGCTGGCCGCGGCTGGGGTGGTGGGCACCATGGCGGTTGCCCTCATCACCAACCACCTCAAGAACGGCTTCTTCATCTTCCGGCCCGGTGAGGGCTGGGAGTACGTCGGCCTGCTGGTCTGCACCGGCCTGGCGCTCGGCGCCATGGGAGCCGGCGAGTGGTCCGTCGACAACGCCCTCGACTGGGACTGGACCACCGGCATCACCGGCTTCGTGATCACCGCCGTCGTCGGCCTGGGTGGCGCCGCCGCGCTGCTCGCCGTCTTCTGGCGCCCCCAGAAGAAAGACTGAGCGGCAACACTCAGCTCGGCTCGGCAAGCCTCACCTCGCCGCCTTCGGCGAGACGCGTGGGCTGACTGAGCCTCGGTCGCTGGCGCTCCTTCGGCTGTCACCCCAGGGTGGTGGTCTGCAGGACCGCTGCTGTGTCTTGTTCGGGAGTCGGCTGCGACGATCGGTCAGGCGGCGGATGGGAGCGCCAGCGACCCCGCCGCACCGCGTCCCGACGAGCTCGCGAGGAGGGCGCCATGGTCACGGCAAGCCTCCCTTCGCCGCCTTCGGCGAAACGCGTGGGCTGACTGAGCCTTCGTCGCTGGCGCTCCTTCGGCTGTCACCCGCACCCGTGGACGTTCGAGTGGGCGATGGGAGCGCCAGCGACCCGCCCACACCGCGTCCCGACGAGCTTGCGAGGAGGGCGCCGTAGCTAGGGCACGATGACGGCGCGGCCCTGGAGGGTGCCACCGACCATCTGGCGGTAGACGTCGGCCGCCTGGTCGAGGGGGTACTGGGCCGCGTGCACCTCGAAGCCGCCGTGGCGCGCGAGCGTGAGCAGCTCCTGGAGCTCGGTGATGCTGCCCCAGTAGGTGCTCTGCACCGAGGCCTCGTAGGGGAAGCCGAAGAAGTTGAACGGCAGGGTGCCGCCCCCGACGCCCACGACCGTGAGGCGACCGAGCGGGGCCACCACGGCGGCGGCCAGGGCGAGGCTGTCGTCGTAGCCGGCGATGTCGAGCACGAGCTCGGCGCCGCGGCCGCCCATGTGCCCTCGCACCTCGGCCGCGGCCTCGGGTCCGGCCACCACGGTGTGGTCGGCACCCAGGTCGGCGACCAGGGCCAACGCCGACTCGCGCTGGTCGACCACGATCACCCGGGCGGGCGAGAGCGCCTTGAGGAACTGCACCGCGAGGTGGCCGAGGCCGCCGGCCCCGATGACCACGGCGGTCGAGCCGGGGACGAGGACCGGGAGCGACGCCTTGATGGCGTGGTACGGGGTGAGCCCGGCATCGGTGAGCGGAGCGGCGTCGGCCGGGGCCGTGTCCTCGAGGGGCACGAGGTAGCGAGCAGACGGGACGAGGAGGTACTCGGCCATGCCGCCGTCGACGCTGAGCCCGGGACCGCTGGCGCTGATGTTGAGGCAGTAGTTCTCCATGCCCTTGCGGCAGTTGAGGCACTGCCCGCAGCCCCACGCCCCGTAGACGGCGACCGGGGCGCCGACCTCGAGGCCGGGCACTGCGACGTGGCCGGGTCCGAAGGCCTCGATCCAGCCGGCGTTCTCGTGGCCGAGCGTCATGGGCACCTCACGCGGGCCGGCGGCGGAGAACTCCATGAGGCTGACGTCGCTGTGGCAGGCCCCGGCCCCGCCGATGCGCACGAGGACCTCACCCGGGCCGGGATCGGGCTGGGCCACGTCGTTGAGCGCCGTGGTCTGGTCGACGTCGGCGGAACCGCCGACGAGCTGGAACGCCTTCATCTTCGAAACCCCCTGATGGGCGAGGCCCGGTGCCTCGGCCGTGATCGGTTTCTAGCGCAGATCAGCGCAGCGCCTGGGCGAGCAGGCCGATGGACTCGGCGATGGCGACGTAGGCCTCGTTGTCGGGGAGGCCGGAGGCGCGATCGTTCACCTGCTCGGCGAGGAGGCGCAGCTGGGTGGCGACCGCCTCGGCCTCGGAGCGGGTGACGTCGTGGCGGTCGGAGCGCAGCCCGGGTCCGATCTGTTCGGCCTGCAGGGCCACAGCGGCGGCGCCCTCACCGGGATCGAGACGGTCGGCGAGCACGGCGCGGGCGGTCTCGGTGACGAACCGGACGCGCTCGGCAGGGTGCATGCGACCAGCCTGTCATCCCGCCTCGGACCACGCCGGAGGAACGAAGGGCTCGGACCCTGGGCGCAGGTGGGACCCTCGCGCGGTCAGGCGCCGTCGTCGAGCTCGGTCGGCTCGGTGGTGGTGGTGGGTTCCGGCTCGGTGGTGGTGGTCGTGGGCTCGCTGGTGGTTGTCGTGGACTCGGTCGTGGTGGTGGTGGGCTCGGGTTCGGTGGTGGTGGTGGGCTCGGGTTCGCTCGTCGTGGTGGTGGTGGGCTCGGGTTCGGTGGTCGTGGTGGTGGGCTCGGGTTCGGTGGTCGTGGTGGTGGTGGGCTCGGGTTCGCTCGTCGTGGTGGTGGTGGGCTCGGGGGTCACGATGGGCGCGAGCGCGGTGGGATCCGGCGCGATGGTGGTGCTCGATGGAGCGATCTCGCCCGGTGTCACCGCGACGACGGGCTCGGCGGTGGGGAGGGACCCCCCGACGCCCTCCCCGCTGGCCGGTTCCGTCTCCTCGCCGCCCTGCAGGCTCACGATCCCCAGCGTCGTCAGGGCCAAGGCCAGGGCGGCCACCACTGCCGCGACCCGCGATCGTCGCGACCGGTGTTCGACGGCCGCGGCGAGGCCGATCGGCGCGACCCACTCGGTGGCCGGTGCCATCGCCGTCGACTCGTCGGAGCGATCGTCGGCCCCGGCGGCCTCGTCGGCCATGGCGGTGAGCAGCCCGGCCAGGGCCGAGGCGTCGGGTCGCGACGCGGGATCGCGTCGGGTCATGGCCGACAGCAGCCAACGCCACCGCGAGCCGAGCTCGTCGGGGATGCGGGGGGAGCGGACCAGCCGGGCGGCCATCGTCTCGGTCGTGGTGCCCTCGAAGGCGGGTTCTCCCGTCGTGGCCTCGAGCAGCACCAGACCGAGTGAGTACACGTCCGAGGCGGCGGTGGTGCTGTGGCCCTCGACCTGTTCGGGGCTCAGATAGGCCGGCGTGCCGACCACGGTGCCCGTTCGGGTCAGTCCGGCCGCCAGGCTGGATGCCGCGATGCCGAAGTCGATGAGCTGGGCCCGGCCTGTCTCGGCTTCGATGAGCACGTTGGCGGGCTTGAGATCGCGGTGCACGACGCCGTGGGCGTGGGCGCACTCGAGCGCGCGAGCGACGTCCGCCCCGAGCTGGGCCACCTCGCGGACCGGGAGAGGGCCATCGCGGCTGGCGCGGGCCTGGAGCGACTCGCCTCGGATCAGCTCGGTGACGATGTAGGCCCGGCCGTCGTGCTCGCCGACGTCGTAGACGTCCACGATGTTCGGGTGGCGCAACCGGGCCAGGGCCAGCGCCTCGGCGCGCAGGCGGGGGGTGTGGTCGGGATCGGTGGTGGCCACGACCTTCACCGCCACCGCCCGCCCCAGGCGCTCGTCGTGCGCTTCGATGACCTGCCCCATCCCCCCGGTGGCCAGGTGGGCAGTGGGCCGGTAGCGGCCGCCCAGCCGTGTCGTAGGGGAGAAGGGGAGCGGGGGTGTCATACCCTCGCGTCCCTACCCGTTGTGACGATGGTGATGCGGTCGTCAGCGTTGGTAGGTGCCGGTCATCACCGACAAGGCCACCGACCCAGCGCTGACGATCTCCTCGGTCTGTGCCGACGGTGTGTCGGCCGTGATGCCGGACGGCTCGGCGAAGGCGTAGACGGTGAAGTCGTAGAGGTTGCTCTGGCCGACGGGCGGGCAGAGCGGCTCGTACGCGGCGACCCCGAGCCCGTTGCGGGCGACCACGGCGCCGGGGGGTACTGCCCCCTCGCCGATGGACCCCTCGCGGGGATCGAGGCCGGCGACGACCCAGTGGAACGAGCCGGCATCGTCGGGGGCGCTGACCACGACGACGAGCTCGACCACGCTGTCGTCGGCGCCGGCCACGGTGAGCGGCGGTGAGACGCCGTCGCCGTCGCAGGTGAAGGTGGCGGGGATGGCGCCACCCGGCTCCCAGGCCGGCGACGTGATCGACAAGCCGATGGGGGCCGCCGTGGTGGGGACTGCGGCGGTGGTGGACGTGGGGCGGGGCGGGGCGGTGGCGCCCGGAGCGGGATCGCGCAGGGTGCGGCCGCTCGTTCCGCATGCACTCAGCACCACGACCAGCGACCCGGTGACGAGCATGGCGGCCACGGCGCGACGCCACCTCGGCCGGGCGGTGGGGGCGGGGAGGGGAGGAACGCTCACGGGCACCGACACTACGACGGGCCGGCCCGCGAGCCGAGCCGCCCCGGATAGCGTCATCGGCCATGGCTCCGCGCTGTCTCCTCTCGATCCACGCCCACCCCGACGACGAGGCCTCCAAGGGTGCCAGCACCGTCGCCAAGTACAAGGCCGATGGGGTCCATACCGTCCTGGTCACCTGCACCGGCGGCGAGGAGGGCTCCATCCTCAACCCGGCCATGGACACGCCCGAGGTCCGTGAGCGCCTCCACGAGGTGCGTCGTGACGAGCTCGACCTGGCCGCTCGCATCATCGGCTACGACGAGGTCGTGCTGCTGGGCTATCGCGACTCGGGGATGCCCGACACCGAGGCCAACACCCATCCCGACGCGTTCGCGGCCGCCGACTTCGACGAGGCGGTGGCCCGCCTGGTGGAGGTCATCCGGCGCACCCGGGCGCAGGTCATCCTCACCTACAGCGACGACCAGTCCGGCTACCCGCACCCGGACCACCTGCGCGTCCACGACATCTCGCTGCCAGCCTTCGATCTCGCCGGCGATCCCGACTACCGCCCGGACCTGGGTGAGCCGTTCACCCCGGTGAAGCTCTACTACTCGGTCTGGAGCCACCAGCGCTTCGTGGCCATGCACGAGAAGTTCCTCGAGCTGGGGTTGGAGTCGCCGTACTCCGAGGACTGGTTCAAGCGCCCCAACCAGGACGACCGCATCACCACCTCGGTCCCGATCGACGACTACCAGGACGTTCGGCTCGAGGCCCTGCTGGCCCACGCCACCCAGGTCGACCCCACGTCGCCGTTCTGGTTCGGGCTGCCCCGCGAAGAGGCCCGCACGATCCACCCGTACGAGGAGTACATCCTCGCCGCCAGCCGGGTGCCGACCGAGCTGCCCGAGAGCGACCTCTTCGCCGGGATCGACTGAGGCCGGCCGCCGATGTTCGCTCGGCGGTCAGGGGGCCCGCCGGTGTCGTGCGCTCCAGGGCGCCGATGACCGCCCGTCGCTCTCCTCCTCGCACCGCACTCGGGGTGGTGCTGCTGATCGTGGCCGGGATGTCCGCCGCCCTGGCGGTGGCGACCTTGTGGTTGCGGGCCGAGGTCCTCGACCCCGACGCCTGGACCGACACCACCGCCGCCGTGTTGGCCGACCCCGTGGTGCGGGCCGACGTGGCCCGCACCCTGGCCGAGCAGCTGGTCGAGGCCGTGGGCCTGGAGGACCGGGTCGGTGCGCTGCTGCCCTTCCCCCTCGGTGGTCTGGCCGACTCCCTGGGCGACGGCGCCACCGACCTGGTGGCGGAGGGTGCCGAGGCCCTGGTGGCCACCGACGCCTTCGCCGACCTCTGGGAGCAGGCCAACCGCACCGCGTGGACGGAGGTGCTGCGAGCCCTACGAGGCGACGGTCGGGCCACTGCGGTGGTCGACGGCTCCCTCACGCTCGAGCTGGGACCGTCGCTCGACCTGCTGCGCAGGGCGCTGGTCGACCAGGGGGTCCCGGGCATCGACGGGCTCGACCTCGGCGGCATCGACGCCCGCGTCGTGCTGGTGCCGGCACCCGAGCTCGAGCGGCTGGAGGCCATGATCCGGGTCCTCGACGTCGCCGCCGTGGCTCTCCCGGCGATCGCGCTGGCCGCGGCTGTCGTCGGTGCCGTGGTGCTGCGTCGCCTCGGGCTGGGCCTGGTCTCGGTCGGGGCCGGGGTGGTGCTGGGTGCCCTGGCCGGGGTCGTGGCGGTGCGAGCCGCTCGGATCGCGGCGACCGAGATCCTCTCGGGGGGCATCCTCGGCGACGAGGCCGCCGAGCGGACCGTGGAGCTCGTCGGCGGGTCGGCCGGTGGGGTGCTCCTCGCCACTGGCGTGGCGGGAGCGGCCGCAGTGGGCGTCGGCGTGGCGCTGCTCCTCGCGGCGATGGCCCGCCGCCGTTCGGTGCCCGGGAGCGCGCCGGTCGGGTGACCGCCGACGTCAGCTGGCGGGCGTCAGCTCGATCGCCAGCGAGCGGTCGAGGTCGTCGAGGGGGGAGAGCTCGAGCGTGCCCGGGTCGGTGAGCACGACGGTGACCTCGTCGCCTGCCCGTTGGATGCCGCTGTCGACGAGCGGCGAGGGGGTGGCGACCTCCGGGTCGTCGAGATCCGGTGGTTCCTCGCCCGGCGGGGTCAGGTACCCCACTACCCGCTGCTCACCGGGCCCTGCGAAGCGCAGCTCCATCACCGATCCGGTCGGCAGACGGGCCGGATCGGCGGACACGGCGGGATCGTCGGCGCGGCGCGGACCCACCGAGGCGGTCAGTGCATCGCCGTCGACGGTGACGATCAGGTGGGGGGTGAAGTCGACATCGGGGATGCCCGGCTGGCCGGTCTGGTCCTCCCGGCAGCCGGCCAGCACGACCACGGCCAGCGCCAGGGCGGCCGACGTGCCGGCCCTCCGCCACGAGCGGCGGCGTCGACCGACGGGCGGGGGAGGGGCGCTCGAACGCACGGCGGCGAGTCTCGCGCGTGCCGGCGGCGGCCCTCGGGACCGCGCCCGCCCTCGGACGGCGGTTACCGTCGGTCGCCATGGCGACCCACCACCGCACCTGTCCGCTGTGCGAGGCCATGTGCGGCCTTGAGATCGAGACCGAGGGCGACCAGGTGGTGCGCATACGCGGCGACCGCGACGATGTGTGGAGCAAGGGCTTCCTCTGTCCCAAGGGAGCCTCGCTGGGCCAGCTCCACCACGATCCCGACCGGATCCGTGAGCCCATGGTCCGAGAGGGTGACACCTGGCGCGAGGTGACCTGGGAGGAGGCGTTCGCCCGCTGCGAGGAGCTGTTGCAGCCGGTGGTGGCCGAGCACGGACGCGATGCCGTCACCGCCTACCTGGGCAACCCCAACGTGCACAGCTACTCGCTCAGCCGCTACTCGGGTGCGGTGCCCGGTATCGGCGGCCTGAAGGTCATCTGGTCGGCGGGAACGGTCGACCAGTGGCCCAAGAACCTGGCGTGCGCCCAGCTCTACGGCGGGGCGTGGAGCATCCCCATCCCCGACGTGGCCAACACCGACCTGTTCGTGGTGATGGGCGCCAACCCCCAGGCGTCGAACGGCTCGATCCTGGCCTACCCCGACCTCGTCGGTGAGCTCGACCGCATCCGCGACCGGGGTGGGCGCACGATCGTCGTCGATCCGCGGCGCACCGGCACGGCCGAGCGGGCCGACGAGTGGCTGCCCATCCGGCCCGGCACCGACGCCGCGCTGCTGCTCGCCGTCGTGCAGGTGCTCGACGCCGAGGACCTCATCCGGCTGGGTGCGGTCGAGGGTCGGGTGCAGGGGATCGACGAGGTCCTCGATGCGGCCCGTGGGTTCACCCCCGAGGCGGTGGCGGACTGGTGCGGCATCGACGCCGACCGCATCCGGGGGCTCGCCCGCGAGCTGGCGACCACGCCGCGCGCAGTCGTGTACGGCCGCATCGGGTTGTGCAACCAGGAGTTCGGCACGCTGGCGTCGTGGCTGGTCGAGGTGGTGAACATCCTCACCGGCCACCTCGACCAGGAGGGCGGGTCGCGCTTCTCCCGGCCCGCCATCGCCACGATGTCGTCCACCGCCCGCCGGCGAGGGCCGGTGCGCACCGGACGCTGGCGCACGCGGGTGCGGGGCGCCCCGGAGGTGCTCGGTCAGGCCCCGCTGTCGTGCCTGGCCGAGGAGATCGACACGCCGGGCGAGGGCCAGGTCAAGGCCCTGATCACCATCGCCGGCAACCCGGTGCTCTCGGCTCCCGACGCCGGACGTCTGGATGCCGCCTTGCCCCTCCTCGACGCCATGATCAGCGTCGACACCTACCTCAACGAGACCACCCGCCACGCCCACGTGATCCTCCCCGGTCTCTCGTTCCTCGAGCAGCCCCACTGCGACGAGGCCATCTGGGGGTTCGCGTTGCGAGCCGTGGCCCGCTGGTCGCCGCCGGTGTTCGACCCCGGCGACCGGCCCCACGAGTGGGAGATCATGTTGCGTCTCGGAGCCATCCTGGCCGGCGTGCCGGCGGCCGACGTCGACGTCGAGGCGTTCGATCGCGAGTGGTACCTGGCCCGCGCCGCCCGCCACGGCGTCGACGGCGCCGAGGTCGAGAGCGTCGAGCGCCGGGGGCCCGACCGCATCGTCGACCTGACCCTGCGCTCGAGCCCGTTCGGCGATCAGTACGGCGCCAACCCGGACGGGCTCACCCTCGACCGGGTGGCCGCGCACCCCCACGGGATCGACCTGGGACCGTCGAACGCCCCCGTCGGCGACGTCTTGCGCACCACGTCGGGCGACGTCGAGCTGGCCCACGCCGACATCCTCGGCGACCTCGACCGCCTGCGGGCCCGGATGGCCGAGCCCCGTCCCCCGCTGGTGCTCATCGGCCGGCGCCACGTGCGCTCCAACAACTCCTGGATGCACAACCTGCCCGCCCTCATGCGCGGTCGCGATCGCTCCACCCTGGTGATCCACCCCGACGACGCCGCCGAGCACGGCGTGGACGACGGCGCCCTGGTGGAGGTGCGCACCGCCCGAGCGGCGGTGATCGCGGTGGCCGAGATCTCCGACGAGCTGGTCCGAGGGGTGGTGAGCCTGCCCCACGGCTTCGGCCACCACAGCCCCGGAGCCCGACTCGGGGTGGCCGCCGAACGACCGGGGCCGAACACCAACGTGCTGATCCCCCCGACCGCGCTCGACGAGCCGTCGGGCAACGCCGCGGTGAACGGCGTGCCCGTCTCGGTGACGCCAGCGCCGGCGGCGACGGCGACCGCGTCGGCGCCAGGGACGAAGGCCGAGATCTGACGGGCCGACCCGCCTCGCCGTCAGACGGCGGTGCGTTGGAGCTCGCGCAGCTCGCGGTAGCCGATGAGGACGGCCCCGGAGCGGGCGATCATGGCCCGCAGCCCCGAGTCGTGGCACATGAGGTGGTGATCGTCGACCCGGGCGGCCCAATCCGACGACATGGCCCGCAGCTCGGGCGTGTCGGCCGCCGGGTGCACGTACATCTCGGTGACGCCGTTCGGCAGGTCGAACAGCGCCTTCTCGATGGATCGGCGGCTCCCGACGCCGTTGACGTACACGAAGTGGTCGGGGAACACGACCCCCTCCTCGGCGGCGAGGCGGCGGAAGGGGAACCCGATGGCCCGTTCGGTGGTGGCCCCCGAGAGCCGGAGCGGCAGGCCGAAGTCGACCGCCATCTCGAGGTACACGTCGAAGAACTCGGGGCGCAGCTGCAAGGCGCCCAGATGGGAGTCGAGGTGGCTCACGTCGAACCCCCACAGGATGGCCCGCTCGATCTGGGCCCGGCACTCCCGACGCACCTCTTGGAGGTCGGCGTGGTCCCAGAGGTCGACGAGGGTGCGGGGGAACCCGCCGTCGCCGTCGAGCAGCGACGGAGCCCGGGTGGCCGGGCCCCAGCGGTACACGTCCCACTCGGCGTTGAGGGTGAGGTGCACCCCGACGTCTTCGCCCATGTACTGCTCGGCGGCGTGGCGGGCCCACGGGCACGGCACCATCAACGAGGCGCTGGTGGCCAGTCCGGCCCGCAGGGACTCGTAGACGCCGGCGTTGGCGGCCTGGGCCAGACCGAGGTCGTCGCAGTTGAGGATGAGCAACTTGGCGTCGGCGGGGTGCCCGAGGCGCTCGGCGAGGGTCGTCACGGCCCTGACGGTACCGCCCCGGGGCACGCCGACCACAGGCCTCGTCCCTCCCGCCGGGCTTCGGCCGCGGCGGACAAGAAGGCGTCGGTGTGGGCGACGTTGGGCGCGATGGTGAGCACCTCGGCCAGGCCTTCGCGCACGAGGGCGAGGTTGACGAACAGTCCGTCGTCGGCGCGCACCACGTAGGCCAGCAGCCGTCCGTAGTGGTCGCGCTCCTCGGTGTCGCGCTCGAGCACCACCGCCGTGCCCGGGGCCAGCAGGTCGTGGGTGCGCGCCGACGCCTCGGGGCCGAAGCACTCGACGGGCCTGGTGGGGTGCACGGTCTCGGGAGTGTCGATGCCGAGGAGGCGCACGTCGTCGGTGCGCCCGTCGATGCTCACTCGGATGGTGTCGCCGTCGACGACCCCGACCACGAACGTGCCTCGAGCCGGGTCGACCTGGCGCCACGACCCGAGACCGGTGATGGCGACGAAGACGAGACCGCCCCCGAGCACCACCCCGGCCGCGAGCAGGAGTCCCCAGGCGCGACCTCTGACCATGCGGACGGGCTCACGCGGACCGGAGGTCCGGCGGCGGGTTCGACGAGAGGGGGCCACGGGCGGGTCCTCGGTGGGAGCACGGCGGTGGCCGCCTGCAGCGGCGATGGGGTCCGACGGGCCCGGTGGGGCCCGTTCGACGAGGGCGCTACTGGACGCGTTCGAGCAGGGTGCCGGTGCCCAACCCGCCGCCGCAGCACATGGTGACGAGCCCATAGCGACCACCGGTGCGGGCCAGCTCGTGGACCGCCTTGGTGGTGAGGACGGCTCCGGTGCCGCCGAGCGGATGGCCCAGCGCGATGGCGCCGCCGTTGGGGTTCACGCCCTCGAGGTCGGCGCCGATCTCCTTGGCCCAGGCCAGCACGACCGAGGCGAACGCCTCGTTGACCTCGACGACGTCGATGTCGCCGATGGAGAGCCCCGTGCGCTCGAGCAGGTGGCGGGTGGCGTCGATGGGCCCGGTGAGCATGAGGACGGGGTCGACCCCGACGAGGCAGGTGTCGACGATCCGGGCCAGGGGCGTGAGCCCGAGGGCCTGGGCCTTCTCGGCGGTCATCATCAACAGCGCGGCGGCGCCGTCGGAGATCTGCGAGGACGAGCCGGCGGTGTGCACGCCGTCTTCGCGGGCGACGGGCTTGAGGTTGCCCAGGCCCTCGAGGGTGGTGTCGCGCAGGCCCTCGTCGCGCGCCACGAGGTGGGTCGTGCCGGTGGGCTTGCCCTCGTCGTCGAGGTCCGGGGCGTGGACGGGCACGATCTGGGTGGCGAAGCGGTCCTCGGCCCAGGCCTGGGCGCCGAGCTCCTGCGAGCGCAGGGCGAAGGCGTCGGTGTCGTCGCGGGTGATGCCCCACTTCTCGGCGATGCGCTCGGCTCCCTCGAACTGCGAGGTGTACTCGTAGTGCTCGAAGTAGCTCTTGGGCACCGGGACGCCGAACCCGAGCTTCTTCGACGAGTTGGACCCGATGGGCACCTGGCTCATGGACTCGACACCGCAGGCCACGGCCACGTCGACCACGCCGGCCCCGATGAGGGCGGCCGCCATGTCGGTGGCCTGCTGGCTGGAACCGCACTGGGTGTCGACGGTGGTGGCGGCCGTCTCCAGCGGCAGACCGGCGGCCAGCCAGGCCGTGCGGGTGACGTTGAACGACTGCATGCCTACCTGGCTGACGCAGCCGCCGACGACCTGGCCGACCTCGGCCGGATCGACCCCGGTGCGCTCGAAGAGCGCGGTGAGCGGCACGCCGAGCAGCTCCGCCGAGTGCATGGTGGACAGACCGCCGTTGCGACGCCCGACCGGCGTCCGCACGGCATCGACGATGACGACCTCGCGCATGGGGCGAGCCTACCGGTGGCGGGGGCGGGGGCCGCTCGGATGGGCCCGGCAGGCCACCTCAGGCCGCCACGGTGTGGGTGTGGTCGGCGTCGGCCTGGTCGGCCACGGAGGGACCGGCCGGGGCCGGGTCGCCCAGCGGGCGGTGACGGGCCTGGCGGAGCGCCTCTCGGGCCCGGGCGATGCCCGAACGGCCCACGGCCTTGGTGGTGGCGTCGATGCGCCACGCGGCGGGTGCCTCGGGGGAGTCGGCCGAGCGGGCCTCGGCCAGCAGTCGCAGCTGTGCATCCATGCAACACAGTCTCCCCAGGGGGTGGGACAGTGCCGACGTCCCGGCGTCGGGAACGCCACCGGGTGCACCGGGGGCCGGCGCGGCACGGTCACACCAGCTCGCCGGTCGTCGCAGGGGCGCTCCGACGACGGGCCCGGCCACGTAGAGTCCATCGACGTGAACGCACGCGAATGGCTGGGGCTCGAGCCCACGCACAACCCCATGCGCTGGTACCTGCCCGTCACCCCGGGCATCTGCAGCGGCCTCGGCACGCTGTTCGGCGGCTGCGGTCTCGGCGCGGCCATCGAGGCCCTCGAGCGCACCACCGGACGTCCGGTCGTGTGGGCCTCGGCGCAGTACCTCAACTACACCCGTCCTCCCTCGGTCGTCGACCTCGACGTGCACATCGGCGCCCACGGCCGCTCCACCACCCAGGCCCGGGTGCTGGGCCAGGTGGGCGACACGGAGATCTTCACCGTCAACGCCTCCCTCGGTGCCCGCGAGTTCGCCGAGGAGGGCCAGTGGGTCACCATGCCGGACGCCCCGGCCCCCGACGACTGCCCGCCCCGCGAGTACCGCTTCGATCCCGGCAACACCATCGCCAGCCGCCTCGAGTCGCGGATGGCCGTCGACACCCCGGGCACCGGTCGCACCGCCTTCTGGAGCCGCATCACCGGCATGTCGATGAATTCGGCGGCCGCGCTCGCCGTGCTCGGCGACTTCGTGCCCATGGGCCTCGGGCAGACCCTCACCAGCGAGATCGGTTCCAACAGCCTCGACAACACGCTGCGCGTGCTGCACAGCGCCGTCACCGACTGGGTGCTCGTCGACGTGCGCATCGAGGCCGTCGCCCGTGGGTTCGGCCACGGCCACATCTACCTGTGGGCCGAGGACGGCACCCTCATGGGCACCGCCAGCCAGTCGGCCATGATCCGCATCTGGCAGGAGCGCCGGCGGTGACCACCCGCTACGGCATGACCGTCCCCCTCGGGTCGGCGCCGTTGCACGCCCAGCGCCGTCAGATCGAGGAGCTCGTCGACCTCGGCTACACCGACGTGTGGTCGGCCGAGGCCGACGGCGTCGACGGCTTCACCCCTCTGGCCCTGGCCTCGGTCTGGGCCCCCAGCCTGCGCCTCGGCACCGCCATCATCCCCGCCTTCACCCGAGGCCCGGCCACCCTCGCCCAGAGCGTGGCCGGGCTCTCGCAGGCGGCACCGGGACGGTTCGTGCTCGGCCTCGGCACGTCGTCCAACGTCATCGTCGAGGGGTGGAACGGCATCGCTTTCGAGGAGCCGTACAAGCGGATGCGCGACACGCTGCGCTTCCTGCGGGCCGCGCTGGCCGGCGAGAAGGTCACCGAGGTCTACGACACCTTCTCGGTGCGGGGCTTCCGGTTGCGCAGCCTGCCCGAGGGCGAGGTGCCGATCCTGGTGGCCGCGCTCCGCGAGGGCATGTTGAACCTCGCCGGCCGCGAGGCCGACGGGGCCATCGTCAACTGGCTCTCGGCCGACGACGTCGCCCGGGTGGCGCCCATCGTGCGGGCCCACGGGGCCGACAAGGAGATCGTCGCCCGCATCTTCGTGGCCCCCTCCGAGGACACCGATGCGGTGCGTGGCGCGGCCCGCTTCGCCATCGCCGCCTACGTCAACGTGCCCGTCTACAAGGCCTTCCACCAGTGGCTGGGTCGGGGCGACCGCCTCGGAGCGTGCTGGGCGGCGTGGGAGGCCGGCGATCGGGAGGCGGCGTTGGCCGCCATCCCGGACTCGGTCGTCGACGAGCTCGTGGTGCACGGCTCGCCCGAGGCCTGTCGGGCCCACATCCAGCGCTACGTCGACAACGGCGTCACCACCCCGGCACTGGCCGTGCTGCCCCTCGCCGCGGACATCGACCTGGGTCGGGCCGTCGCCGATCTGGCGCCCCGGTAGGGGCGCCAGGGGCGGTCCGCCGAGTGGCGGACGGTGAGGGGTCGCGTCAGATGGTGGGGATCAGGGCGTCGAAGTCCTCCACCGAGCCGCCATCGAGCACGCCCTCGATGATCTGGCGGCCGAGCGGATCCAGCTCGTCGACCCGGAACTTCGCCAGCTCGCGCTTCGCGAAGTCCTCGAGCTGGGCGGCACCGACGTCGTAGAGCTCGGCGTGCAGCTCCCGCTGCAGCTCGACGTGGAACATCCACCGCGGGATCTGCTGGCCCTCCACGGTGATGCCCATCGGGGCGCGTCCGAGCAGCGGCAGCCGGGCGGGCACCAACTTGCCCGGCTCGAAGCGGGCCGACCCCCGGCGGGCGAAGTACTCGCGTCCCAGCCACTGGGGCATGAAGCCGACCCGCCAGCACCCGATGTGCTGGTTCGGGAACAGCACGTAGTCGACGGCGGTGGTCGCCTGGATCTGGCGCAGGAGGAGGTTGGCCTGGTCGACGCGCCGTCCGGTGGCGAAGGGCCAGTACGAGCCGACCCCCTCGCTCGACATGCCCTCGCCGCCGATGATGCTCGGGTTGTCGTGGCCGCGAGGAGCGATGAGCCGCCACACCCACGCCAGCGCCGGCGGCAGGGAGTGGAACAGCCCGATGATGCCGTAGGTGGGCTTCTCGGGGGTGCAGGGAGGGGTGCGGATCCCGAAGCTGCGGATGTCGACCTTCACCGTGCCGTCCACCACCCCCGGCACGATGTGGCGGGGCAGCACGACTCGCGGGTTCGGCGTGGGGACCCCCGGCGCGTCCTCGGTGTGGTCCCAGATGAGAGCCCGGCTGCCGACGACGGCATCGATGTTGAGGAACAACAGGGGCTCGGGCGGATCGGCGGTGAGGCGCTCGAGGCTGGGATCGGTGCCGTAGTGGGTGATGTGGTTGACCCGCACGAACCAGGCGTCCTCGGCGTCACGCAGGTGCAACTTGGCGTCGTCGGTCTGCAGCGAGGGATGGCACATGGCCATGTCGTCGGTGACGGGGCGCAGCTCGCAGGTCTGGGTGGGCAGCACGATCGTGCGGACGTCGTCGCGCAGCACGTTGGCGCCCAGCACGAGGGTGCCGTCGGTGCGGCGGTGGGGGTACTCGAGCATCTCGCTCTTGCCCGATCCGCTGGCGCCTTCGTGCATGAAGGTGACGGTGTTGTCGTACGGCGTGACGACCTGCACCGTCGAGCAGTGCGCCACCACCCACCCCTCCTGCTCGCCCACGTTGATGAGCACGCCGTACACGCCCTTCTTGGCCGAGGGCCCGGGGTAGAGGTTGTAGGCGAACAGCTCGTGCAACCGGGCCTCGGTCCGGCGGTTGTGGACGACGACCTGGCGGCCGTCGAAGTGGGTGTGGCGAAACGGCGGGACGACGTAGATCACGGCCCGGGTCTCGAAGCCCTCGGGAAGGGCGTCGACGTCGATGATCCCCTGCAGCAGTGCCAAGCCGAGTGCGAAGAAGCCGGCGTTGGCCGGGGCGACGACCGCTGCGCCCACGCCCGTCTCGCGGTCGCCCGCCACGAACGGGAAGACCACCAGCTCCTGGGAGGCCAGCCAGGCGAAGCTCTCCTGGCGGACCGGTTCGAACTCGTGGTCGAACCGGTCGCGGTAGCGGGTCTTGTCGGTGGGGAGCTCGTCGGCGACCACCAGGGCATCCGGGTCACGGCGGCGCATGTAGGGCTCGGTGTAGTTGGCGCTCACGCCGTTGCGGACGCCGACGGCCACGGCCTCCACCACCCGTCCGTGTCCCGGCACCTCGTAGGCCACCTCGAGGGTGCCGTCGCCCACGGCGGCGGCCCGGAGCTCGTCGGCGGTGCGGGCCACCGTCACCCGGGGGGCGGCCTCGAGCACCTCGACGGCCTCTGGAGGGAGACCCAGCTTCGTCCATGCATCGTCCATGTTCGACAAGTACTACCCAGGGATCGCCGAATGATGGCGGCTACGCGACGAGCACGTGAACTCTGGTCGACGGTCCGTCATGGCTCGAAGAGGTCGAGTTGCTCGGTGCGGGCGGCGCGCTCGGGCAGGGGCTCCCAGACGACACCGCCGCGGGGTCCCCTGTCGCGCACCTCGACGAGGTGGAGGGGGAGGGCCCGCAGCGCTCCCTTCTGGTCGCGCACGCCGAGGCTGCCGTCGGTCTCCCGTCGCACGACGACGCCGTCCTTCCAGCGTTCGCTGTCGCGGCGACGGAAGCGAACCCGGTCGCCACGGGCCACCCCGATCATGGCCAGATGGGGGTCACGGCCGAGCGCCTCGGCGAGAGGCTCTCCCGGGTCGGAGCAGCGGCGTCGGGGGGCTCGAGGGGTCACGGGCGCAGCCAGGACCGGATCAGGCCGGGCGGTCGACGACGAGGCGATCGAGCGGGTCGCGGTGGTCCATGGGTGCGAGCCTACGACGGGGGTCGGACAGCGCTCGGGGGCCGGCCGACGACAGGGTCGACCCCGCCGAGCTCGTCGAGGACCAGGTGGGCGCTCAGGAGGTGGGCCTCGACCGCGGTGGCACCGCTCGTGGTGATCCGCGGTCGGAAGTCCTCACCGGCATCGAGGCGACGGAGACGCTCGCAGAGGTCGGTGCACGACGTCACGGCCTGGGGCCCGATGCCGCCACCAGCACGGCCGTCGGTTGCATCGACCGGGTCGGACGAGGCCAGGTCGGCGGCCACGACCGCCGCCGTCGCGTCGACCAGCGCGTCGAGCAGGCGGCGAGCCTGACCGGGGCTCAGCGAGCGTCGGCCGGGCTCGTGCTCGGCGGCGACGATGGCGGCATCGGCGGCGGTGCGAGCCTGCAACACCTCCGTTCGGGCCCGGAGGACCTCGGGCTCGACGTCGCTCTCGGGACCCGTGACCTGGTCCGAGCGCCGGCCCAGGACGGCAGCCGCGTAGTGGCCGAGTGTGGCCGCGGTGGTGGCGAGCGCCTCGACGAGCGGGCGACCAGCCCGTCGGGGGCGGACGAACGCCACTGCGAGGGTCAGTGCGCCGGCGCCGACCGTGAGCCCGAGACGGAGGACCACGTCTCGTTCGACCGCCTCACCCGCGCTGGCGAAGAGGGAGAGCACGATGACGGTGATGCCGCTCACCGCGATGGCGTAGTTGGCCCAGATGAAGCTGAAGGCCACCAGCGACCCGACCGACACCAGAACGGTGATGCCGAGGGTCCCGGGGTCCGTCAGGGCGAAGACCCCCGCCGCGATCGCCACCCCCACCAGGGTCCCCACGACGCGTAGCGACACCCGGCTCACCGTGCCGGCGAGATCGGGTTTGGCCATCCAGGCCACGGTCATCGGCAGCCAGTAGGCATGGGCGACGTCGAGCGAGACGGTGATGAGGGTGGCCAGCCCGACCGCAACGGCCAGGCGCACCGCGTGGCCCACGAAGAGCTGCCCCGTCCGCAGCTCGTGGCGCAGCGTGGCCCCCACCGATGCCCCGGCGGTGGTCACGGTCCCCCCGGCAGGTGGATCGGTGACGGTCGTGTCGACAGGGGCCCGGGTCGCGAGCGGCCAGGGTGCCCCCGCAGCGGTCGCCGATTCGGTGAGCGCCGTCGCGAGAGCGTGCGCGGCCTGCCGTCGCGAAGGGTCGTGCCCGACCGCGTCCGCCGCCCGGAGCAGTTCGCCCACTCGGTCGGGCAGGCCGCGCCGCCGCGCCGGCCAGACCAACGTGCGGGCCACCTGGCGAGAGACCCGGGCGGCCGCCTGGAGCAGCGCCTGGTCACCGGGGTCGCGGTCTTCGGCGGCGACGAAGCCGAGGCCGAGCATGGCCAGGCGCGCTCGCTCGCCGTGCTCCACGAGATCGAGGAGGCGGGCCCGAGTCGACTCGGTGATCGCATCGGCGCGCACCGTCTCGTCGGCCGACACGAAGGCGGCCGCGACGAGGGGCGAGACACCGGCGCCCCGGTCGTCGGTGGTGGAACCGGCCAGCATCCGGAACCCGGTGGCGACCGCGGCGCGCGACCCTCCGGCTCGCCGGGTGGGCCAGGCGACGATGGCCACGGCGGTCTGCACGAGACCGCCGGCAGCCACGAGGGCGCCGGCGAGGAGGGCGTGGACCTCATCGGTGGCCTCGCCGGCGTAGACGATGAAGAGCACGAGGGCCAGCAGGGCGATGAACGCGGCTCGCGGTCCGAGCACGCCCATGTAGCCGCAGATGGCGGCGACCGCGATCGCGGTGACGACGTGGAGCCACGGCACGCCCGACACGGAGGCGCCGAGCGTGGTGAGGGCCGCGCACCAGAAGGTCGTCCACACCATGGTGCGGGCCCGTTGGGGGTAGCTCTCTCCCATGTCGGCCAGGCCGGCGAACAGGGCACCCAGGCACAGTGCGGCCCCGGCCCGGGGTTCGCCCGCCCCCAGCGCCGTCGCCGTGAGCACGGCGACCACGACCGTGCAGCGAAGGGGGGCGGTGAGGGCCACGCGTCCCACCTCGACGTGGCGGGCGTCGCGGCCCAGAGAGCGCAGGTTCCCGTCGGCCACGGCTGGTCAGCCGCGCCCGGCGGCGGCTTCCATCGTCGCTCGCACCGTGGTCATGCGGTCACGACCCCAGGGCAGGGGCATGACGACGGGCACGTCGACGCCGGCGTCGGCATAGGCCCGCACCGTGGCGTGGACGTGGGCGGCGTCGCCCATCACGTCGATGGCGTCGACCATGCGATCCGAGACCGCGGCGAGCGCGCCCTCGCGATCGCGAGCGGCGTGGCGCTCGCGGATCTCGTCGACCTCGTCGGCGAAGCCGGCCCGGGCGAAGCTGCGGGCGTAGGCGTCGACCACGGCGTAGGAGAACAGGTCTCGTCGGGCGAGCTCGACGCCGTCGGCACGGTCGCACACGCCGACGTGGACGTAGGCGTAGACGGTGGCCTCGCCGCCGGCCCGGACCTGCTCGACCGACCACGGCACGTGCGACGCCGGGAGGTAGTTGAGCAGCACGCCGTCGGCCAGCTCCCCGGCGAGTCGCAACATCGCCGGGTTCAGGGCGGCCAGCACGATCTTGGGCCGCCGCTCGCCGAGGCGGACCCCCAGTCGGAACTTGCGCACCTGGTAGAAGTCGCCCTCGAAGGTGACGGGCTCGCCCGTGAGGCACTCTCGGAGCAAGGTGAGGTACTCGCGGGTCTGGGCCAGGGGGCGATCGCCGTAGGTGGCGCCGTGCCACTGCCCGGTGACGACCGGCGAGGAGACGCCGATGCCGAGCAGGATGTCGCGATCGGGGTGCAGGGCCTGCAGCGAGGCGCCGGCCATGGCCACCACCCCGGGGGTGCGCAGCTGCAGGGCGATGACCCCGGTGCCGAGGTCGAGCTCGGGGTTCGCGGCGCCGGCGGCGGTGAGGGTGACGAAGGCCTCGGGTCCGGTGGTCTCGGCCGTCCAGAACGACGAGTACCCGAGCTCGCCCGCCCATCCGGCAGCCGTGACGGCCCGGTCGAGGCCGAGGTTCATGAAGCTGGCGAAGGTGAGACCGAGGCGGTCGGGGTGCGGCATGGCCGAAGGGTACCGAGTCACCACTTCCCGCTGCGGGTGAGGACGAAGTCGTCGGCGGTGCGGCGTTCGCCCACCCAGCTGACCCGGGCCACGAGGTCGCGGTTGGTGTTCCCGAAGCAGTCGGGCTGGTCGAGGGTGACCGTCGCCGTGTCGCCGTCGGCGCTCACGGCCGTGCCGAGGACGTCGCCCTCGCTCAGCACGTCGAGGCGCATGGCGGCACCGTCGGGGCTGGTGAGCTCCACCCGCAGCGTGTTGTTGCAGAACAGGTTGAACGAGTGGTCGACGCGGAACCCGAAGCGCTCGATGGCGTCGCCGGGCACGAGGTTGGCCTCGACGCGGTCGTCGAGGGTCTGGCCGGCCACGACGTTGGAGACGGCTTCGCAGCCGTTGGTCGGGTCGCCGTCGTAGTCGGCCCGCCCGGCGAGGCACTCGACACCGTCGGTGCCGGGGGCGGCGGGTTGCCCGCAGGGCTGGTACGGCAGGTCCTGGCAGGGTTCGGTGGTCACGGGGGCCACGATGGTGCCCACGGCGTCGTCGCCGCCGACGCGGGTGGTGAGGACCACTGCGACCAGGACGACCGCCAGCGCGGCGAGGGTGCCGAGGACGAGGCCCTTCACGGGGCGGCCGGGACGCCGGGGGAGCTCGCCGCTGACGATCCGGGTGCCTGCCGGGCCGAGAGGCTCGATGCCCGCGGCGTCGGCACCCGCGCCGCGGTCGGGGCGGGGGCGAGCCGACGCGGCGGTCGCCGAGGCGCTGGGCCGGCGTTGGGGCGCTCGGGCGCGGGTGGGCATCAGCCGACGTCGCAGGGTGCGGTCGAGCCCCGCAGGGAGCGGGGCGAGCCGGCCACGGGCGGCGCGGGGCAGGACCACGGCCGCTTCGCCCCGGCCGTACGGAGGGTTGCCGGTGGCGGCGAACAGCAGGGTGGCCCCGAGCGAGAAGACGTCGGCGGCGGGGCCGGCCTCCTCACCACGGGCCTGCTCCGGGGCCATGAACTCGGGTGTGCCGACGACGGCGCCCGTCACCGTGAGCCCGCCGGTGGCGTCGCGGATCGTGGCCACACCGAAATCGGCGAGATAGGGCGTGCCCGCCTCGTCGAAGAGCACGTTGGCCGGCTTGATGTCGCGGTGGACGATGCCCTCGCGGTGGGCGGCGGCGAGGGCCGCGAACAGGGCATCGGCGAGGACGTGCACCTGGCCGGGGCTGAGGGGGCCGTGGTGGGCGACCTGGTCGGCGAGGGTGCCGCCCGCCAGGTAGGGGAGCACCAGGACCACGTCGTCGCCGTCGTCGAGCACCTCCAGCAGCGGGACCACGTTGGGGTGCTGGAGTCGGGCGAGGACCGAGGCCTCCCGCCGGATGCGCTGACGGGCCCGGTGCATCTCGTGGGCGCTGCCGTGCAGCAAGAGGCGCTTGCAGGCCACGCTGCGACCCTGCTCGTCGACGGCGAGGTCGACCACACCCATACCGCCCCGGCCGAGACGGCGCTGCACCACGTAGCTCACGAGGGGTCGATCCTACGGCCCGGGCGGAGGGCTGCGGCGTCGCCCGGCGGTCGGCCGGCGGGGGACCCGTGATCGTCTCTCGGAAAATGCGCGTCCTGAAACCCGCCTGTCACACCCACCCGCCTACCATGGGTGAAGTCCGGAGGTCACGGTGCCGACAACCTTGGTAGCGGTGCCTCGGCTCCCGGGTAGATCCTTCGGGGTCGACATCGTCCCCGACACCATGCACGACCAGCAGTCCCCGGGCCCCCGGGCTCTCCGACCAGCGCCAGCCGGCTCGCCGGCCACGACAGGAGAAACCATGACCGAAACCCACGAGCAGGACACCATCAACGAGGCCCTGTCGATCATCGACCGGGCTCTCGGCGAGATGCTGCATCGTGAGCTCGTGAGCACCGACGAGGTCTCCGACCTCCTGCTCGACGTCCGCACCCTGCTCACCACCGAGGGTTCGGTCCTGGCCCAGAACTGACCAGGGCCGGTCGCCACGGCCGGCACGGATGACTGCGACGAGGGGCACGGCCGCGCGGCCGTGCCCCTCGTCGTTGGGGCGCACCATCTTCGCGACCGGTGGGTGTGACCCCGGCCGCGGCTACGCGCTGGCCGCGAAGAGGTCGGCGAAACTGGCCTCGATGAGGGCCACGAAGCGGTCCGGGTCGGTGATGGCCCCGGCGTCGCTGTGGATGCCGAGGTGGCAGGTGCCGGCATAGGAGAGCAGCGTCACGTTGAGGGCGGCGGCGGTGAGAGGCCCGATGGGGTAGTCGGCCAGCACCCGAGCGCCGGCCAGCCACACCGGCACCGGCGCCCCCCGCACGTTGGACGCGGCGAAATCGACGGCTCGGGCCTGCTCGCGGGTGACGCGGGTCATCACGGTCACGGGCACCAGGTTGGCCACCATGGCCAGCTCGTCGACCACGCCCAGCACGGGCTCCCGCTTGACCCGCTCGAGCACGGCGTGCACGGCCCGGAACCGCGTGCGCGGGTCCTCGTCGCCGACCGGGAGGACCACGCGGGCCGGCACGAAGGCGTTGCCTCCGGACGCCCCGCGACTGCGCACGCTGACCGGCATGGCCATGCGCAGGGCCTCCACGGGGTGCCCCGCCTCGCGATGCACCTCGGCGATGGCGCCGGCCAGGCCGGTGACGAAGGCGTCGTTGACGCTCCCGCCCAGGGCTCGGGCGCTGGCCTGCAGGGACGAGAGCGGGAGGTCGACCCCGTCGAGGCGTCGCCGCAGGGTGCGGCCGGTCCACAGCGGCGACAGGGAGCGATCGGTGATCGTGAGCTGGTCGAGCACCGACCTGGTGGTGGCGACGGTGGTCGTCAGCGTTGCCGGCACCCGGGTGGGATGGGCGGCCAACCCGACCGCCTCGCCGGCGATGTGGCGGCCCACCGTCACCGCCCGACGAGCGGCGAACGCCGCCGCGTCGGCTACGAGGGCGACCGGGCTCGTCGGAGGTCCGGGGCGAGGACCGAGCGAGGTCGGCTCACCGAGGTCGGGCAGCTCGGGGCCGGTGTCGAGGAACTCGGCGGCGATGCGCAGCACCCCTTCGCCGTCGGTGATCGTGTGGTGGATCTTCTGCACCAGCGCGCCGCCGCCGTCGGCCAGCCCGTCGATCACCACGAACTCCCACAGCGGTCGCCGCCGATCGAGAGGGTCCTGCACCAGCCTGGTGGCCAGGTCGAGCAGCTGGCGGTGGGTGCCCGGCGCAGGGAGGCGGAGCACACGCAGGTGGTGGTCGATGTCGAACTCGGGGTCGTCGCACCAGGCCGGCGGGGTGAGGCGACCGGCCGGCGCCACGACTCGTTGGCCGAAGCGGGGGTGGTTGTCGACCATGCGCAGGAGGCGGCCGCGCAGGTGGTCGACGTCGGGCATCGACTCGAGGAGGGTGAGGCTGCCGAACGTGGGGTCCAGGTACGGGTCGCGCTCGACGTTCCACATCAGCGCTTCGACGTCGCTCATCCAACCGGTCGCCATGTCCGCTCCGTCAGTGCTGCGCAGGGGTGCCCGATGCTGCTGGGCGGTGTTCGGTGTTCGGTGTTCGGTGCTCGTCCCGGTCAGCGGTCGAGGCTGGTGTGCTTGAACTCGTTGAGCGCCGGCCAGTCCGTGAGCATGGTGACGCACTGCTCGACGCTACGTCGAGCATCGGCGGCGTCGTGGGGCAGGTCCATCAGCCGGACGAACGCGGCGCGACCGCCGGCCATGAACGTGGGGACCCCCCACACGTCGAGGTCGCGGGCGGCCGCCTCGTGTTCGGCGCGCACGGTGGTCAGGGGACGTCCGGTGGCGACCTCGGTGAAGACGGCGTCGGCATCGACCCCTTCGGCCGCGAGCAGTTGGCGCAGCACGGCCTCGTCGCGCAGCTGGGCACCTTCGGCGTGGCGGGCCTCGAACAGGCGGCGATGCAGCGGCCAGAAGCGATCGGGATCCTGGTCGCGCACGACGACCGCGGCCTGCAGGGCGAGCAGGCCGGTGTCGTCGTCGGGTCGATCCCAGATGGGCACCTCGCCGGGCTCGACGTGGACCTGGCCGAGGCAGAAGGGCACGAAGGTGACGTCCCAGTCGGCGCCGTCGAGGAGGGCGTCGACGACGTGGCGGTGCACGATGCGGGCGAAGGGGCAGCGGTAGTCCCAGGTGAGCGAGAAGGTCAGAGGCACGGTGGGGCGAACCCTTGGTCGGGGGGCGGATATTCCGGTGGGGTGGGCAACGCCCGTCGGGCTCGTGGGGGTGCGGCGCCCGGGAGCAGAAGGGGCACGGCGGGTGTCAGGTCTTCTTGAGCGGCCAGACCCTGCGGGCCACGAGGCCGAACACCGTGCCCACGGCCACCCCGCCGACGACGTCGGAGGCGTGGTGGATGCGCACGTGCACCCGGCTGGCGGCCACCAGCGCGGCCAGTCCGAAGTAGAAGGGCTTCACCGAGCGTGGGGAGTGTTGGGTGAGCAGCAGCGACGCCAACATGGCGGTGCTCGAGTGGCCGCTGGGGAACGAGGTGGTGAGCGGGATCCGCATCTTGTAGGGCCGCGGTTCCTGGGCCACCGGACGCTCCCGCTTGAACTGGCTCTTGATGAGGCCGTTCAGGAGCACGGACTCGACCCCCAGGGCGGCCGCGAGGCGCCACGCCGCGGTGGCATCGGCATCGGAGCGCAGACCCCGGGTGAAACCGAGCAGGACCCAGATCAGGCCGAAGTCGCCGAGCTCGGTGAGGGCGTACATGATGCGGTCCGCCGGCTCGGTGCCCCGGACGCGATCGAAGGCCTGGTCGACGGCGTCGTCGAAGCGCTGGACGGGTGAGAGCCGGTGGGGGGGATCGACGGAGTGCGAGGGCAGCGGGATCGAGGGGTGCGTCGTCTCGATGGCCTCGATGGTGGCGTCGATCAGCCCCTCGGGGGGCAAGGTCTCCTCGGCCGGGTCGTCGGTGGGGTCTGCGTCGGTCGGCGACGCCTCGGTGTCGGTCACCCGGCCGATGCTACGGGCACCGCGACGGCGGCCCCGTCGGTGGCGTGGGCCGTGCCGAGCTCGGCCTGGGCGGCGAGCTCGCCGGCCACGCGCTCGGCCTCGGCGATGCTGCCCCCGAACGACGGGCAGTAGGCCTTGTAGGCGCAGTAGTCGCACAGACGGGAGGTGCGGGGGGCGAAGTTCTCCTTCTCGCACGCCCGCTCGATGGCGGTCCAGATGGCGCGTACCTTGCGCTGCAGGCCTCGGATGGACTGCTCGGTGGGCACGGTGACGATGGCCACCGGGTCGGCGAGGTAGAGCAGCTGGACGCGAGCCGGCCGGCGCCCGAGGACCTGCTCGCACAGGAAGGCGTAGAAGTGGACGCCTCCGAGCCGCGACTGCTCGAAGTTCTGGTTGGGGGCCCGCCCGGTCTTGTAGTCGGTGACGACCAGCTCACCGTCGGCGTCGAGCTCGAGGCGGTCGATGATGCCGCGCAGGCGCAGGCCGTCGATGTCGGTCTCCATCTTGAGCTCGAGACCGATGGGGGTGACCGTGGTGGGGTCCTCGAGGGAGAAGTACCGCTCGATCAGGGCCTCGGCGTCGGCGACGAGGCCGGCCCGTCCTGCGTCGTCGAGGTCGAGGGCGACCAGCTCCGGGTCGTCGTCGGCCGCCGCCCACGCCTCGGCCAGGCACGCTTGACCGGCCGACGGGACCCGCTGCTCGGGTGGGAGGAGCATGAGGCGCTCGAGGGCGGCGTGGACGAGGGTGCCTCGCACGGTGGCCACGGTGGGCGGGTCGGGGAGGCGATCGATCGCCGAGAAGCGGAAGGCGAGCGCGCACTCGGTGAAGGACGAGACCTTCGACGGCGACAGCGAGGTGGGCAGCTCCAACGGCATGGTCCCAGGGTAGGCACCCCTCGCGACACCGGTCCGTGACCCCGGACGGCCCGGGCCTGCCCGGAGCGCTTGTACCGTGCACGTCGTGGCCCAGCCCGACGGACCCTCGCCCGACCGGGCCGCCGACACCGCGGCGGTGCGTGAGGCCAACCGCACCTTCTACGCCGCCTTCGAGGCCCGCGACCTCGATGCCATGTCGGACCTGTGGGCGCACGACGCCGAGGTCACCTGCGTCCACCCCGGGTGGGTCACCCTGCGCGGCTGGGGTCAGGTGGCCGCCAGCTGGGCGGCGCTGTTCGACGGTCCGCAACGGCTGCAGTTCATCGTCACCGACGAAGAGGTGGTGGTGGCCGGCGACGTCGCCTGGGTGACCTGCGACGAGAACCTCCTCGGCGACGACGGTGGGGCCACCGTGGCGGTGCTCAACCTCTTCGCCCGCGACCCCGAGGGGCGATGGCGGATGCTGGCCCACCACGGGTCGCCGGTGATGGGCCGCTCGATCGCCGCCGAGGACGCCGACGCCGACGACCGCTGACCCAGGGTCGACGACGAAGGCCGAGGTCCCCGGCCCGCCGTGGCCCGGCCGCTACCCCTCGCCGAGGACGAACACGGTGTCGCCGGGGCCCACCGTGGCTCGCCTGGGGGCCAGGTCGAGGCGACCGCTGCTGTGTAGCACGCAGAGCAGGATGACGCCCTCGGGCACGGCCTCGACGGCCCTGGCGTCGGTGGCGTCGGCGTCGATCTCGATGGCCCGCACGGCACCGTGCTCCTCGAAGGCCTGCGCCAGCTGGCGCTGGGTGACCCCGTGGGCGAACGGCCGCCGGGTCCACGTGGCGGCCGGGGCCACCTCGACCAGCTCCTCGTCCCCCTCGACCGGGCCCATCCCCGGGCCGCCGTCGCCGCCGAGGCCGACGGCGGACGTGGGGCCGGTGGCCGCCTGGGGGAGGGGGCCGGCGATGCGGCCGGCGATGCGACCCCATCGGGTCCTCGGCTGCTGGAGGGTGGCCGGGCGCTGCGAGGCCGGCAGCACGAAGACGTCGGACCGGGACAGGTCCTCGAGCGCGCGGGCCAGGGCCACGGCGTTGTGCTCGTCGTCGAGTGCGGCGATCACCGCCGAGTGCACGCCGGCGAACGCCGGATCGACCCGCGCCGACATCATCGGGGCGGTGAAGAGCTTCCAGGGGTGGCTGCGCCCGGCCAGCTCGTAGCGGTTGGTCGCCACGACCGAGACGTCGACGTCGTGCTCGCTCAGCCGGTCGGCCAAGGAGAGCAACCACGGGGGGCTGCCCACGAGCAGCACGCCGTTGGGGTCGGGCAGCGCCACCCCGATGCGTCGGGCGAGGGGGGCCGCGGTGACCCCGTAGACGAGGCAGGTGCCCACGATGACGAGGAACACGATCGACGCCAGGTCCTGGCTGCCCTCGTCGGTGACGCCGGCATCGGCGAGCTTCAGGCTGAACAGGGCGGAGGTGGCGGCGGCCACGATGCCCCGGGGGGCCATCGCACCGATGAAGATGCGATCGGGCATCCGCATGGCGGTTCCCGCGGTGCAGAGCCAGGTGACGAACGGGCGCACGACCACCACGGCGAAGGCGACCAGCCCCAGCGACGGCAACAGCAGGTGGAGGAGCTGGTCGACCTGGGTGCGGGCGGCCAGGACGATGAAGAGCCCCCCGAGCAGGATGATGCCGATGTTCTCGTTGAACGCGGTGATGCGCCTGACCTGCACGTAGCGCTGGTTGGCGAGCAGCACGCCGAATGCCGTGGTGGCGAACAGCCCGGATTCCGAGGCGATCGCCTCGGCCACCGTGTACGAGGCGATGACCACCATGAAGGTGACCGCCAGCTCCAACTCGTCGGGCACGGCGAAGCGGCGGAGAGCGGCGATCAACACCATTGCGCCGGCGAGTCCGGCGCCCATGCCGGCGGCGATGGTCACGACCAGGCGCACGAGGGGCTCGTCGCCGCCGAGCACCACCTGGAGCACGATGAGGGCCAGCGTGGCGCCGATGGGGTCGATGACGATGCCCTCCCAGCGCAGGATCGTCGACGACGGCGGTCGGGGACGGGCCAGCTTCAGCAACGGCCCCACGACGGTGGGCCCGCTCACCACGAGCAGGGCGCCGAGCAGGGCCGCCTCGCCCGCCGGCAGCGAGAACAGGGGCATCGACACCAGGGCGAGCGCCACGGCCGTGATGGCCACGCCCACGGTGACCAGGCGCACCACCGGCTTGGGCCCGTGGGCCCGGAGCTCGGCGATGTCGAGCCCGAGGCCACCTTCGAACAGCAACAGGCCCACCGCCAGCGAGACCACGGGGAACAGGGCGTCGCCGAAGATCTCGTCGGGCTTCACCAGATCGAGCCCGGGCCCGGCCACCAGCCCGGCGCCCAGGAGCAACAAGATGGCGGGCAGGCGGATGCGTCGCGACAGCCACTGCATGCCGATCCCGAGCACGACGATCGTGCCCAGTCCGATGAGGATGCTGTTGTCGTCCATGGGTCCGGTCCTACGTCGGGGTCGGATACTCGTACCACGGTCGCAGGGCCGGGATGCGGTTCGGTGCCGGCGAAACCGGATGCCGGGCGCGGCCATCGGTGCAAGGCTGAGACCGATCCTCGCCTGCCCCCCTGCCCCCTGGAACCGGAGATCCCATGCTGCGCGTCACCCTCCGCGGCTTGCTCGCCCACAAGGTCCGCCTGGCCACGACGGCTCTCGCCATCCTGCTCGGGGTGGCGTTCATGTCGGGCACCCTGGTGCTCACCGCCACCATCGGGTCCACGTTCGACGGGCTCTTCGCCGACATCAACGCCGGCACCGACGTCGTGGTGCGCTCGGCCGAGGTGGTCGAGACCGATTTCGGCGAGCAGCGCGGCACCATCGACGAGTCGGTGCTCGGCGAGGTGGCGGCGGTCCCCGGCGTGCGGGTGGCCGAGGGCGACGTGAGTGGCTACGCGCAGTTCGTCGACAAGGAAGGGGAGGCCATCGGCAACCCCAACCAGGGCGCCCCGACGCTGGGCTTCGCCTGGGGTGACGACCCCGAGCTGAACCCGCTGCGGTTGGCCGAAGGCGGTCCCCCGGCGGGGCCCGACGAGGTGGTGATGGACAAGGCGTCCGCCGACACCGGGGACTTCCGGGTGGGCGACCCGGTCACCGTCCTCACCGCAACGGGGTCCCAGGAGTTCACGGTCGCCGGCATCGCCCGGTTCGGCAACGTCGACAGCCCGCTCGGTGCCTCGATCGCCGCCTTCGCTCTCCCCACCGCCCAGGAGCTGTTCGGCCTCGAGGGCCGGTTGGTCAGCGTGTTGGCGGCGGCCGAGGAGGGAATCGCCCAAGCTGAGCTGGCCGAGCGGGTCGCCGCCGCGCTCCCCGCCGGCCTCGAGGCCATCACCGGCGACGACCTCACCGAGGAGCAGCAGTCCACCACCCGCGACCAGCTGGGCTTCTTCAACACCTTCTTGTTGACGTTCGCCCTGATCGCCCTCTTCGTCGGGGCGTTCATCATCTACAACACGTTCTCGATCATCGTGGCCCAACGCACCCGCGAGATGGCGTTGTTGCGGGCCATCGGGGCGGCCCGCCGACAGGTCCTCTCCTCGGTGCTCATCGAGGCCGTCGTGACCGCCCTCGTCGCCTCGGCCGTGGGTGTGCTCGCCGGCCTGGGCGTGGCGATCGGTCTGCGCAACCTGTTCGCCTCGTTGGGCATCGACATCCCGGCCGACGGCCTCACCGTGGAGCCCAACGCCATCGTCGTGCCCATCGTCGTGGGGGTGGTCATCACCCTCGTCTCCGCGGTGCTCCCGGCCCGTCGGGCCTCGCGGGTGCCACCCATCGCCGCCCTGCGCGACGTGGCCCACGACGAGTCCGGCCGCTCGGTCCTGCGGGCCGTGGCCGGCGTCGCCGTGCTGGCCCTGGGCGGTGGGGCGGTGGCCCTCGGCCTCGGGGCCGACGTCGACAACGCAGCAGCCATCGTCGGGCTCGGCGCCGCCCTCACGTTCATGGGCGTGGCCGTGCTCGGGCCGGTGATCGCCGGCCCGCTGACCCGCGTCATCGGGTGGCCGCTGCCCCACCTGCGCGGCATCGCCGGCCACCTGGCCCGCGAGAACGCCATGCGCAACCCGAAGCGCACGTCGTCCACGGCCGCGGCGCTGATGATCGGCGTCGGCCTGGTGGGCTTCATCACGATCGTGGCCGCCTCGGCGTCGACGTCCATCCGGGCGACGGTCGACGACGGCTTCGTGAGCGACTTCGTCGTGCAGTCCAACGCCGGGTTCCAGGGTGGGCTCAGCCCCACCGTGGCCGACGACATCCGGGCGCTGCCGGAGGTGGAGGCGGTGGCCGAGCTGCGCACCGGGGTGGCCCAGGTCGACGGCAACGGCACCTTCCTCACCGGCCTCGGCGCGGAGGAGTTCGCCCGGGTGGCCGACATCGGCGTGGAGGAGGGCGACATCGCCGCCCTCGCCGATGAGGGCACCATCGCCGTGTACGACCAGACCGCCGACGACAAGGGCTGGGCGCTCGGCGACACCGTCTCGGTCGTGTACCCGACCACCGGCGAGCAGCAGTTGCGGATCGTGGCTCTCTTCAGCCAGGAGGAGGTGCTCGGCGAGTACGCCACCGGCCTGTCGACCTACGACGCCAACAACGAGGTCCTGCTCGACGCCATCGTCTTCGTCGCTCTCGCCGACGGAGTGTCGCTCGATGACGGGCGGGCCGCCATCTCCACCGTCACCGACGCCTTCCCCAACGCCGACCTGCAGGACAAGACCGAGTTCGCCGACGCCATCGTGGGCCAGCTCAACCAGCTCCTGAACCTCGTCTACGTGCTGTTGCTGCTGGCCGTGGTCATCGCCCTCATCGGTATCGCCAACACGCTGGCGCTGTCGGTCTTCGAGCGCACCCGCGAGCTCGGGTTGCTGCGCGCCGTCGGGATGACCCGTCGCCAGATGCGGTCGTCCGTGCGATGGGAGTCGGTGATCATCGCCGTGCTGGGCACCCTGATGGGGCTCGTGATCGGTGCTGTCTTCGGGTGGGCGTTGGTGCAGGCCCTCGCCAGCCAGGGCTTCACCAGCTTCACCCTGCCGGTGGGGACCCTCGTCGTGGTGGTGGTGATCGCCGCGCTGGCCGGGGTCGTGGCCGCCATACCGCCGGCTCGCCGGGCGGCCCGGCTCGACATCCTCTCGGCCATCTCCACGGACTGACGCCTCGGACCGCACGCGAGCGGGCCCCGGCACCCGCCGGGGCCCTGTACGCGCGGTCTCGGTCGGGGCCGGCTCCGGGCCCGACGCCTGCTCGCCCTCGGGGTCAGCCCTCGCCGAGGACGGTCTTGACGATCTTGTTGATCTCGCCGCTGGAGTCCTCGGGCACGATGTAGCTCGACTCGTCGCGGATCTGGCCCAGGTGCTCGGCGAGGTCCTCGGCGGTCAGCTCCGGGTTGTAGTAGCCGTCGGTCAGGCCGATGAAGAAGCGGCTGATGATCCCGCCGGCGGCCGAGTAGACCTCGCCGCTGACGTCGCAGGCCTCCGAGGCCAGGTAGGCCACCAGGGGGCTCACGAGGGCGGGATCGAGCTGGTCGCCGGCCTTGCCGAACATGTCCTCGGTCATGCGGGTGGCCGCGACCGGGGCGATGGCGTTGGCCTTGATGTTGTACTTGCGACCCTCGATGGCCAGCACCCGGGTGAGACCGACGAGGCCCATCTTGGCGGCGCCGTAGTTGGCCTGGCCGAAGTTGCCGAGGATGCCGGAGTTCGAGGAGGTGGAGATGACGCGCCCGTAGCCCTTCTCGCGCATGATCAGCCAGGCCGGCTGGGTGACGTAGAACGCGCCGAGCAGGTGCACCTGGATCACGGGCTCGAGCAGCTCGGGGGTGAGGTTGTGGAACGACTTGTCGCGCAGGATCCCGGCGTTGTTGACGACGATGTCGACGGTGCCGAAGGCGTCGACGGCGGTCTGCACCACGGCCTTGCCGCCCTCGGCGGTGGCGACGGAGTTGGTGTCGGCGACGGCTTCGCCGCCGAGGCCGACGACCTCTTCCACCACCTTCTGGGCGGGGCCCACGTCGCCGCCCTCGCCGGTGACCGAGCCGCCGAGGTCGTTCACCACGATGCGGGCCCCGCGGCGGGCGAGCTCCAGCGCGTGCTGGCGGCCGAGGCCGCCTCCGGCGCCGGTGATGATGGCGACCTTGCCGTCGAAGCCGATGTCAGCCATGGGTTCCTCCTGCGCCCGGGGGGCGCGATGTCGTTGGGGGCGAACGGGCCAGACAGTACCGAGGCCGCCCCCCGAGACCCGAATGCGCTGCGGGGCGGTCTTCGTCGCCGCGGCCACGGGCCGGTAACCTCCCGGGCGTCACCTCGACGTCCTCGACGCACCGCACCGCACCGGAGATCCCCAGACCCATGGCCCCGACGATCAGCACCGAGAAGGTCTTCCGCAAGCGCCAGAAGGTCGTGGCCGCCGTCGATCTCCCGGGGGTGCCGGCGGGCACGCCCGGCAAGGTGTACTACGTGGCCGGGGTCACCTGGATCCGCTACCACGTCCTGTTCGAGAACGGGGTGGAGATCTCCACCCTCGATGCCGCCCAGCTGGCCGACCGCAAGGCCTGGACGAAGGAACAGGACCGCATCGCGCGCGAGAACCTCGAGGCGGAGCGGTCGGCCGAGCGGGAGCGTCGTCGCCAGGAGAACCTGGCCAACCTCGCCGACGGCCCCGGCGGTCACTAGCCGAGGCCCCACCGACGCCCGGCACGGCCGGTGTCGCCGTTCCTCAGGGGGGACACGTCATGAAGCTGGGAATGCAGATCGACTACGCCGGAGGCTTCAAGGCCTCGGCCCAGCGGGTCGCCGACTACGAGCGAGCGGGGCTCGACGTGGCCTGGGTGGCCGAGGCCTACGGCTTCGACGGGCCTTCGTTCATGGGCTACCTGGCGGCGACCACCGAGTCGGTCACCATCGCCGCGGGGATCCTGCCCATCTACACGCGCACCCCCACGCTCATGGCCATGACCGCCGCCGGGCTCGACGCCCTCTCCGATGGCCGGTTCCTGCTCGGCCTCGGCGCGTCCGGTCCGCAGGTCATCGAGGGGTTCCACGGTGTGCGCTACGACGCCCCCCTCGGGCGCACCCGCGAGATGATCGACATCTGCCGGGCGGTGTGGCGGCGCGAGCGGGTCACCTACGAGGGCAAGCACTACACGCTGCCCCTGCCCGCCGACCAGGGCACCGGTCTCGGCAAGCCGCTCAAGATCATCGCCAAGCCGGTGCGTGAGCGCATCCCGATCTGGATCGCCTCGCTCGGTCCCAAGAACGTGCAGATGACCGCCGAGAAGGCCGACGGTTGGCTGCCCATCTTCTTCGTGCCCGAGCGGGTGAACGACGTGTGGGGCGACGACCTGGCGGCCGGGAAGGCCGTCCGCGAGGAGGGCCTGGCCCCGCTCGAGATCGCCGCTGGTGGGGTGGTCGCCATCGGCGAGGACGCCGGCCCGGTGGCCGAGATGACCCGCCCCATGGTCGCCCTGTACGTGGGTGGCATGGGCGCCAAGGGTCGCAACTTCTACAACGACCTCATGTGCCGCTACGGCTACGAGGCCGAAGCGGCCGAGATCCAGGACCTCTACCTCGACGGCAAGAAGGACGAGGCGGCGGCCAAGGTGCCCGACGAGTTCCTGCGTCTCACCAACCTGTGCGGCCCGGAGAGCTTCGTGAAGGAACGCCTGGCGGCTTTCCGCGACGCGGGGGTCACAGTGCTCAACATCATCCCGGTGGGCGACCGACCCCTCGAGATCATCGAGAAGGTCAAGGAGTGGACGGCCTGATCCGCCGTCGACGGGTCAGCGCAGGGCGCTGACCCGCTCGATGATGGCCTCGGCCTCGACGACGAACGAGCGCACCAGGTCGCCGGCGGGGACGAGCTCGTCGATGGCGCCCACGCCCTGGCCGGCGGGCCAGAACTCCTTGTCGGGGTCCACCACGACGTCGGGGCCGCTCCCGAGGTGGTTGGCGCCGTCCTCCATGGACTGCACGAACTGGGCGGGGAAGGGCTTGACGGCGCGGTCGCCCTGGTCGAACGCCCGGGTGTAGGCGTTGGCGTTCACCCGGCAGGTCTTGCCGGTGAAGGCCCTGGTGATCACCGTGTCGTCCTCGTGCATGGCGAGGAGCCGTTCCTTGTAGCCGGCGGTGCCCCAGGCCTCGGGCGTGGCGATGAAGCGGGTGCCCACCCAGATCCCGTCGGCGCCGAGGGTGAGCGCGGCCGCCAGGCCCCGGCCGTCGACGATCCCGCCGGCGGCGACCACGGGCACGCGACCGTCGACTGCGTCGACGACCTGGGGCACCAGGGCCAGGGTGGCGACCGCGCCCGTGTGGCCACCGGCCTCGGTTCCCTGGGCGATGACGAGGTCGCAGCCCGCCTCCACCGCGGCCACCGCGTGGCGCACCTTGCCGCACATGGAGGCGATGAGCACGTTGTTGTCGTGGCAGAGGTCCACCACGTCGCGCGGCACGCCGAGACCGGCGACGAACACCCGCCCGCCGTGGTCGATGATCGCCTGCACCTGGGCCGCCATGTCGCCGGGGGCGGCGGTGAGCAGGTCGACGCCGTAGGGCCTGGAGGTCAGGGCCCGCACCTGCTCCATCTCGGTGACCATGCGCTCCGTGCTCATGGTGGAGGCGCCCAGACAGCCGAAGCCGCCGGCCTCGCTGACCGCCGCCACCAGCTCGTGGTAGCTCACGCCGCCCATGCCGGCGAGCATCACGGGGTGCTCGATCTCGAGGATGTCGGTCAGTGGGGTGCGCATGGTGCGAGCCCACACGCTCTTGACCGTCTGGTCAAGCGGTTCCGTCGACGGAGCCCGACCGGTAGGCGCCGGGACCGGTGAACATCCCACGGTGCCAGCGCGACGGGGTGAGCAGCAGGGCCCGGGGGTAGTCCTCGTAGAGCCATCGGGCGAAGTTGCGGCGGGTCCAGCTCGTGGACCCCGCCGCCCGCAGCGTGGCCCGGACGCCACTGCGGTGGCGGAGCACCGCGATGAGCCGATCGGCGAGGCGGTGGTCGACGGCCAGCTCGTGGTGGACGCGTCGCCGGTAGCTCTCGCCGGCCTGCCGGCGCCCCTCGGTGGCCGGCGAGGCGGGGACGGACAGGATGGCCTCGGCGGCCCACCGCCCGGTGAGCAGCGCCTGGCCGATCCCTTCGCCGGTCATGGGGTCGGTGGCGGCGGCGGCGTCGCCGACGAAGAGCACCGGACCGTGGGCGAGGGTCATGTGCTGCACCCGGGCGGGGATGGGCCAGGCCCGGTGGGCCCCTTCGGGCTCGGCCGCCGGACCCAGGAAGGAGCGGATGTGAGGGCGGGCGAGAAGCTCGCGCCAGAGCGCGCCCATGTCGCCCACGTCGTAGGAGCCGCCCCTCTGGATGCCGAAACCGACGTTGGCCCGCCCCTCCCCGAGCGGGAAGGACCAGGCGTAGCCGGGCAGGAGGTCGGGCTCGAACCACACCGTGAGGGTGGAGGCGGCCTCGTCGCTCACCCCGGTCAGGTACTGGCGCAGCGCGTGCCACTCGCCCCGGTAGGCGGGCGGGTTCACCCCCAGGGCCTTGCGCAGGGGCGACCACATCCCGTCGGCCCCGACGCCGTGGCGGGCGCGGACCGCGCCGATCCCGTCGACGTCGGCGACGAGGTCGCCGGTGGCGTCGTCGAGGCGCGCCCCGCGCAGCGGGTGGCCCTCGGCGACAGTCGCGCCACTCGCCCGGGCGAGGTCCACGAGGGCGGCGTCGAGGTCACGCCGGCGGGCCACGGCGCCGTAGCGGCCGGACCCGCGAGGCAGCGGGAACGTGACGTGGTGCCCGCGCGGCGAGCGCATGGCCACGGAACCGACGTCGGTCCACGACGCCACCGCCGCCGGGTCGAGCCCCAACGATTCGAGCTCTCGCAGGGCCGAGGTGGTGAGCCCGTCACCGCAGATCTTGTCGCGGGGGAAGCGGGCCCGATCCACGACCAGCACCCGGCGTCCGGCCTGCGCCAGGCAGATGGCGGTGGCGGCACCGGCCGGACCGGCGCCCACGACGAGCACGTCGACGTCCGTCTCGGGGGTGTGGGACGCGTGAGGTCCGGAGGGAGGCTCGGGGGGCATCGGCGGCCGAGGGTAGCCCTCGCCCCGGTGGCTACTCGTAGTCGCGGAGGCGAGCCTCGACCTTGGAGAGCAGGCGAGTCAGCTCGGAGCCGCCGGAGGGGGCCGGGCGGTCCTCGCTGGTGGGCAGCGCCGTGGCCGCGCTGGCGGCGAGGATGTCGTCGCTCGTGCGGACCTGTTCGTCGATGGCGTGCACCGGACCACTCCAGTCGATGATCGAACGTCGGGAGGAGGTGCCGTTCCCGGACGGCTGCCCCACCCCGGCCAGACTGTAGGCGTCGGCCTCGGCCGTCACGGGGACCCCCGGATCGGGCGGGGCACCGGTTCCGGAGGGACCGACCGGCTCGGCGGCCTCGGCGGGTGCGGTCGGCGTCGGCAAGGGATCGAAGCCGCGACCAGGCTCGGCGGTGGGGTCCCACGCGGTGACGGGGTCGGCGTCCTCGGCGGCCGGCGCCAGGGGGGTCTCGTCGCTCCCGGCGGGCTCGGGGCTCTCGGAGCCGTCGCCGATGGTGTCCTCGTGGTCGGCGCTGACAGGTGCCGGCTCGCCGGCTGCGGGCGGTGCGGGCGTGTCGAGGCCCGGCAGCGGCGGCAGGTCGCCCCACGTGTCGGAGGGGTCGTCGAAGGGGAAGACCTCGTCGTCCGACGCGGATGCCGACGTCTCGTCGTCGGTACCGCTGGTGGCCGGGGCGGGGGAGGGCGACGTCTCGGGGGTGGGTCCGTCGGTCTCGTCGTCGGTGACGGGCGCAGGGGCGGTGGCGTCGGAGCCGGCGAGGAGCTCTTCGAGCGACCCGAGGGACTCGAGGCCCGCGGCGGTGTGCGCTTCGATGACCAACTCTCCGTCCGCCGCGTGGGTGGAGCGCTCGTCGTCGGACATCGTCCACTCGCTGAAGAAGGCGTCGTCGGGGGCGTTGGACTCGAGGACGTCCTCCCAGTCCGCCATCCCCGACTTCTCGTCGCGGGCGGCCCGCAGGCGCAGGACCAGGCTCACGGCGATGAGCGCCCCCAGCACGACCAGGGCGCCGGCCAGCGCGTCGACCTCGCGAGCCACGTACACGGCCCCCGCCGCCACTGCGGCCACGAGGACGATCCCCCCTGCGAACTTCACGATCCTCGCCACGGTGCCACGACCTCCTGAGCCCTCGACCGTCACCGGTCCTTGTGCTTTATCGGCCGGTCGACGCCTCGGGTGGAGTGGAATCTCCGCGCTGGGGTCCGTAGCCCTCGTCGACCTCGCCCGGCTCGAGGGGTCGCATCATGAGGTCGGCGGCCAACCAGACCGTCTTGGAGAACGGCAGGAAGAGCAGCGGCATGAGCACCGCGGTGGCCGCCGACGCCCCGATGAGCACACCGATCGGGGGGTCGGGCCAGGTCACCAGGAAGCCCCCCAGCAGCACGATGAGCAGGACCCCGAAGCTGACGATCGTGTTGACGCCGATATCGCCGGTGATCTGGCCCTCCACCCGCTCGAAGCGCAGCCCGCACCGGGGGCACCGCGGGGTCATCCAGAACCAGCGGCGGAAGAGGCGGCCCTGGCCACAGACGCCGCAGTGCTTCAGCCACCCTCGCAGGAACGTGCGGCCGCGGCGCTCGGTGGGCACGATGGCGCCCTTGGCCGTCGGTCGGTAGGGAACGGTGGGGCTCGTCACCTCGTCCATGGTGTCGGCGGCCACCGCCGACGACAACCGACGAAGGTCCCCTCCTGGCAGGTGCGGATCGGCGGGACGGGTCAGGCGAAGGGACCCGGACCGGTGTGGGTGATGTCGATGGGGGCGTCGGGAACCCGCCCGGCCACCAGGTCGGGCAGGAACTCGCGCAGGCGCACCGGCAAGACGTTGTCGGTGCTGCCCATCAAGGCGTCGATGGACCACCAGCGGCGGCCTCCGAAGGCCATGGCCTCGAAGGCTTCGAGGCCTGCCGGTTGCACCGAGGCCAGGTCGATGCGGTCGCACCAGGCGACGTGCACGTGCTCGTGCTGGTCGAACTTCCATTCGGCGAAGGTGAAGCGGGCGTGCTGGGTCCACACGCACGGACCGATCTCGGCATCGGTGATGCCGGTCTCCTCGAGCAGCTCGCGCCGAGCCGCGGTCGCGGTGTCCTCGCCGGGGTCGATGCCCCCACCGGGGATCTCCCACCAGTGGCCCTTGGCCGCATCGGCCGGATCGCGGGCCTCGAGCAACAGCACGTGGGCGTCGGCGTCGAGCAGCACCACGCGGGCGGCGGTGCGCCGCAGGACCCATTCGCTCATCGTTCGCTCCTGGTCAGCCAGCCCAGCCATCGCCCATGGGGGTGCATGATGGCCAGGGCCTGGTCGTCGGGGGCGCCGTCGAGGACGAGGTGCAGGCCCACGACGGTGAGGGTGCCGTCGGCGTCGTCGTCGGGGCCGGTCGTGGATGCGACCGCCGCGGGGTCGGTGGGGGGGACCCAGGGCGTGACGTGGGCGACCTCGGCGGTGAGCAGGGCGATGGTGCGTCGCTCGCCCACGGCGTCGATGGTCCGGAGCACGCCGGCCCGGTCGTCGCCGGCCAGATAGGCCAGCGCCCAGGTGGCGACCACGATGGGCACGACGTCGTCGCCGAGCGCGTCGAGCAGCGGGCCGAGGTCCCGGGTGGCGTCGCCGGTGAGCAACGTCGGCGGATCCTCGAGCGCGATCTCGATGGCGGCGGCCAGCCGTTCGGGGCGGTCCGGGATGCCCGGCCACACGCAGGCGGTGAGCCATCGTCGTTGGTCGTCGTCGGCCACGGCGATCGGGGCCAGGTCGAGGCCCCGGCGCGTCGAGATGGGGAGCTCGAGGGCGGAGAGCGGGGGGCGGAGGCCGCCGCGCAGCTCGCAGCGCAGGCGCACGGGTGAGTCGGGCGGGCCGATGGTGGTCGAGGCCGCGCCGTCGGGGTCGTCGTAGGTGATGCAGAAACGGTCGAGCAGCAGGTTCAGCCCGGCGGACGGACCGATTTCCACGAGTGCCAGGGGACGGTTGTCGCCGTGGTCACGGAGACGGCGTACGACCTCGCCCAGGGCCGGCACGAGCGCCGCCGACCGACCGACCTCGTTGGTCTGGATCGAACGGGTGGCCATGAGGTGGCGGACCTCGTCGGACCGCTCGTGCAGCAGGTCCCGCACGAGCGGCCAGGGGTCGGCGTCGTCGGCGCCCCGGTAGATGGCGGCGAGGGGCGACATGGGTTCGGCGAGGACCAGGTGGTGGATGGCCGCCAGCGCGAGGACGGGGGTGCGGTTCACGGGGGCCGGTCCGAGCAACCGTCGCAGCGAGGCCGGGTCGTCGGCGATCGCCCGGGCGACGCGGTCGTAGACGGGGCAGTAGCCGGTGAAGTCCTGGTCGGCGAGCAGGCGGAAGCGGCCGGCCAGGGCGTCGACGTCGCCGACGGGGCCGTCGGCCGGCCCGGGGGTGGTGGTCGGGGCGTGCGCGCTCGAGGCCATCGGCGGCGAGGCTAGCGGTGCACGGCGGGATCGTCCGGGGTGCCGCACCGGTCGATGAGCCGCCGCCGTGGGGCCTTTTCGGGGACCGCCCCGGGGACCGCCCGAGATGCTCGGCTCCCGGCCCGCCGCGCGAGGCACCCACGGGGGCACAATGGGTTCATGGCCACCCCGCCGTCCACCGTGCTGCGGCGGGGGTTCACGCGTCGGTGTGCGGTGTGCGGCCAGGGCCACCTCTTCCGCCACTGGGTCCGGATGGCCCCGACGTGCCCTCAGTGCGGTCTGCGCTTCGCCCGCATCCCCGGCCACTGGTTGGGTTCGTGGTTCCTCAACGTGTGCCTGGCCCAGGTGGTCGTGCTGGGCATCCTCATCATCGGGGTGGCCATCACCTATCCGGACCCGCCCATGCTCGTGCTGGGGGTGATCGACGCCTCGGCCGCAGTGGTGGTTCCGTTGGCGTTCTTCCCGTTCTCCCGCACCATCTGGACGGCGATCGACCTGGTGATGCGACCGGCCGACTTCTACGACGACGTGGCCCCGGGCTACCTCCTCGAGGAGGACATCGCCCGGCTCCGAGACGAGCGGGACGCCGCCTGACAGGTGCACGGCGTGGTCAGCCGGCCTCGACGGGCTGCTCCTCCTCCTCGCCTGCCTCGGCGTCCGGAACCGGGAAGAGCGGCGGAGGCACGGGCACCTGGATGGTGAACACGACGGTGGGGGCCTCGGCGTCGGGCTGGCCGACCCGCACGTAGCGCAGCTCGACGGTCGTGGTCCCTGGTGCCCGGGCGACGTAGGAGAGCACCTGGAGCGACCGGGTGGGCACGGTGGTCGTCGTCGGTGCCGCCTCGGTGGTGGGCGGCGCCGTCGTCTCGGGGTCCTCGGGGACGACGCCCTCGGGGGCCCCGTCGGCCTCCTGCTCGGCGGGGTCCGTGGTGCCCTCCTCCGGCGGGGGAGGCGGGGGCGCAGGTGGCGCCACGGTGGTGGTGGGCAGGTTCGTCACCGTGTCGCGCAGCACGAACTGCGAGCCCAGGGGCAGCACGACTGCCCGGTCGACCTCGCTCACCACCTCCCACCGGTAGCCCTCGGTGGGTTCGGCGTCGAGGATCAGGGCGAAGCGTTCCCCGATCTGCGCCTCGACGGGCGCGGCCGGGTCCGCGTAGGCGGCGTAGCCGAGCGGGTCGTCGACGGCCGTGGCCACCTCGTCGGCGTTCGTGGTGGGTGGCCCGGAGGCGTCCTCGTGGGTGCAGGCACCAGCCCCGAGGGCCAGCGTGGCGGCCAGGACGACCGCCGTCGGCCAGGGTGATCGGCGGTGTCGGGAAGGGGCGGGGCAGGGACGCGACATCGTGCGCTCACCCTACGAGCCCGACGCCTCGTGGTCCCCCCGGCCGTTTCGAACCGAACAGGAACCCCGTTCTAGAGTCGAGGCGTGAACTTCGACGAATCCCCCGAGGAAGCCGCCCTGCGGGCCGAGATCCGCGCCTTCCTGGAAGCCAACGCCACGCGCAAGACCGGTACCGAGGCCGATTGGTCGCGCGGGCCGGTGGATGACAGCGAGGATGCCGCCCACGCCTACTTCGAGAAGACCCGGGCCTGGCAGCGCACGCTCTACGACAACGGCTGGGCCGGGATCACCTGGCCCAAGGAGTTCGGTGGCCGGGGGGGTACACCCGCCGAGGCGATCATCTTCGGTCAGGAAGCGGCCAAGTTCGACGTGTCCGCCGGGTTCTTCGGGGCCGCCCAGTCCCTGGTCGGTCCCCCGATCATGCGCCACGGCGACCAGGCCCAACAGGAGCGCTACCTGCCCAAGCTCATGAGCGGGGAGGAGTCCTGGTGCCAGCTCTTCAGCGAGCCGGGCGCCGGCTCCGACCTCGCCGCCCTCTCCACCCGGGCCGTGCGCGACGGCGACGAGTTCGTGGTCAACGGCCAGAAGGTCTGGAACTCCGAGGCCCAGCACGCCGACTACGGCATCCTCATCACCCGCACCGACCCCGAAGCCCCCAAGCACAAGGGCATCACCTTCTTCCTGGTCGACATGAGGACCCCGGGCATCGAGGTGGTGCCGTTGCGCCAGGCGACCGGGCAGTCGCACTTCAACGAGGTGTTCTTCAACGACGTGCGCATCCCGGCCGAGAACGTGGTCGGCGAGGTCGACGGTGGTTGGCCCGTCACCCGCACCGTGCTCACCAGCGAGGCCGGCATGATCGGCTCGGGCGGCGGGGGAGCCTCGAGCTTCGACTCGCTGTTGGCCACCGCCAGGGCCTTCGGGCGCGCCGACGACCCGGTTGTCCGCCAGGGTCTGGCCGAGGTGTACTCCCGCGAGAAGATGCTGTCGTGGATGGGCCTGCGCATGCAGACCTTCGTCATGCACCGCCGTGGCACCCCGCCCGATCCGTCGGTCATGAAGAACTTCTCGACGCAGTCGACCGAGATCAAGGTGAACCTCGGGGTGGCCGTCGAGGGCCCCGGCGGCATGCTCGACCGGGCCGACGCTCCCGAGGCGGGCTTCTGGCAGAACCTGGTGCTCTCGCAGTTCTCGTCCCGCATCGGCGGTGGCACCAACGAGGTGCACCGCAACATGATCGCCGAGCGGGCCCTGGGGCTCCCCCGCGACATCCAGCCCGACAAGGACCTGCCCTGGCGGGAGATCCTCAAGGCGTGAGCGGTCCCGGGCGGGGGGACACCTCAGCGGAGGTCGACGTCACCGCCGACCCGTCCGCGCTCGTCGACGACGGGCCCTCGCGCCCGCGCCAGTCGCCGTGGGTGGCCATGGGCGTGATCCTGGTCGGCACCTACGGCGCCGTCTTGAACTCCACGACGATGGGGGTGGCGCTGCCCGAGGTGGCGCGGGACCTCACCCCCTCGCCGCTCGGGGTCGACGTCGACTGGGTCATCACCGCCTTCCTCCTCGGGATCGTCATGATCCAGCCCGGCATCGGCTGGTTGAGCGACCGGTTCGGGCGCAAGCACGTCTACGTCGGGGCGCTGCTGTGCTTCGTGGCCGGTGCGGCCGTGTCGGCGCTGGCACCGACGATGGAGGTGCTGGTCGGGGCCCGTTTCGTGCAGGGCCTCGGAGCGGGTGCGGTCATGCCGGTGGGCATGGCCACCATCTACGAGCTCTTCCCGGCCGACCGGCGCGGGAGCGCTCTCGGCATCTGGGGCATCGCGGTCATGGCCGCCCCGGCGGTGGGTCCGCCTCTCGGCGGGTGGATCGTCACCGCGGCGAGCTGGCGCGTGCTGTTCGTGGTGTTCGTGGGCGTCGGGCTGGGTGCCGCCGCCCTGGCCTACGGCGTCCTGCGTGACAACGGGGCCCGGGAGCACCGCCCCCTCGACCTCACCGGTTGGGTGCTCGCCGTGGTGGGCATCGCCATGGTGGTGATCGGAGCCCGTCAGGCCACGTCGTGGGGGCCGACCTCGGCCCTCACCATCGCGGTGGTGGGGGCCGGTCTGGCGGTGCTGGTCGTGCTGGTGCGCTGGGCGCTGCGCCGGGACCATCCGATCATCGAGTTCCGGATGTTCGCCTATCCGACCTTCGCGGTGGGCATGGGCGTGATCGCACTGGTGACGATGGCGCAGTTCTCCCGTCTCAACTACATCCCCATCGAGTTGCAGGTCGTCCGCGGCCTCGACGCCCAGGAGGTGGGCCTGCTCCTCGCTCCGGCCGCGCTCGGTGCGGCCGTGATGATGCCCATCTCGGGCTGGGTCTCGGACCGGGTGGGGGCCCGCCCGCCCACCGTCGTGGGGCTGGTCATCATGGCCTTCTCGATGTGGCAGCTGGCCCACCTCACCGTGGACGGATCCGACCGGTGGGTGACCATCGTGTTGATCATTCAGGGCGCCGGCGCCGGCCTGTGCCAGATCCCCAGCTCGGTGGCGGCCATGAACAGCCTGCCCAGCCGCTTCGTCTCGCAGAGCACGGCCATCAGCCAGCTCATCCGCCAGATGGCGGGCGCCCTCGGGGTGGCGGTGCTGGCTACCCTGCTGGTGGCCGACATGGGGGCGGTGGCTCCGGTGGACCCGCCGCTCGAGGAGGCCCAGGCCGCCTACAACGGGGTGTTCCTCGTCGTGTTCTGGCTGGTGGTGGCCACGATCGTCGCCGCCCTGTTCTTGCCCGGCCGTCGACGTTCCCAGGAGCACCAGGCCGAGCGGGCGCGCGAGTTCATCGAGTCGTCGTGACCGGCATCGGGGGGCCGCGTGGGCGTCGGGCCGCCGTTGGCGCCACACTGTGCACGTGAACGCCATCGGGTTCCGTCTCCACATGCGCCCGGTGCCGCGGGTGCTGCGCACCCTGGTGCTGGTGCTGTGCGCCGTGCTGGCCGCGTCGTGGGCCGTCGCGGGGGACTCCGCCCTGTGGTTCCGGGTGGCCAGCGCACTCGTGGCCCTGGCCTCGCTGGCGGGGCTGCGCACCCTCTGGGGCCCCGTCGTGGTGGTGCGTGACGATGGCCTCCGGGTGCAGAAGAACTGGCCGCTGCGCCGGACCTACCCCTGGTACCGCATCCTGGCCATCGACGTCATCCCCGGGTTCTGGCACCTGGAGGTCGAGCTCAACTCCGGCGATCGTCTGGCCCTCCCACCGGTCGTCGAGCTCGATCGGTTGTACCGGCTGATGGAGCACCATCGCCAGGCGCTCGACGCCTGAGCCCACCGGTCCATCACCGTGCACTCCTCGTCCTCCGACCGTCCAACCGATCGCGCCCGTGGTGGCCCGTCGGCTGCGTCCTGTGGCGCCCGGTAGCGTCGGAACGTGATCGGCGACGACTTCGAGTCGGTTCTGGCGGCCGCCAAGTCCGGCAGCGACGACGCCGTCACCCGTCTGTACGTCGACTCCGTGCCGCGGGTGCTGGGCTACGTGCGGGCGCAGGGCATCTCCGACCCCGAGGACGTGGTCTCGGAGGTGTTCGTGTCGATGGTGCGCAACCTGGCGCACTTCGAGGGCGACGAGGACGCCTTCCGAGGGTGGTTGTTCACGATCGCCCACCGCCGGGTGGTCGACGAGCGGCGCCGACGGGGGCGGCGCCCGGAGGCGCCGATGGACGCCGAGGTGATGGAGGGCGCCTTGGGCGCCGGCGGCGACGGTGAGGCCGATGCCATGTCACGGCTTCGGGTGCAGAACGTGATCGCCGCGGTCGACCGCCTCACCCCCGATCAGCGGTCCGTCCTGCTGCTCCGGGTCCTGGCCGACCTGCCCATCGCCGACATCGCCGACATCGTGGGCAAGGGCGAGCCGGCGGTGAAGGCGCTGCTGCGCCGCGCCGTCGCCACCATGGGACGCCAGATGGCCGACAGCCTGGGGGACGAGACATGAGCCGGATGGCCCTTCGTCGCCGAACGCGTCCCGTGGCCGTATCGAAAGTGTTGCTGACGACGATGGTGGTGGCGTGATGGCCGAAGAGACGCCACGGCGGCGCGACGAGGGCGACTCGGGACTCGACGAGACGACCATGCGTGGTGTCTCGGACGCGGTCCGTGAGGCCTTCGCGCAGCCGCCAGCCGATGACGTCGTGCGGGCCCACCTGGCCCGGATCACCGGCCCCGACGGTCGCATCCTGCGCCACGAGGCCCCCGAGCGGGACCTCATCGCCGCCGCCCGCCCCGACGAGCTGGCCACCCGCCGTTCTCGCAAGCGCACTGCCGTGTTGGCTGGTGTGGCCGCGTCGGCGGTGCTGGTGTTCGGCGGCGGGGGAGTGGCCGCCGCCTCCGGTTCGCTGCCGGCCCCCATCCAGGACTTCGTCTCCGACGCCGTCGAGCCGCTCGGCATCGACATCCCTCGTGGCCAGTCCGACGATGCCCCCGGTCGTGGCGGCGACGCCCCGGGCAACTCCGAGAACGCACCCGGGCAAGAGGGTGGTGGGCCGGGCAACTCCGAGAACGCTCCGGGCCTGACCGGCGAGGCTCCCGGCCAGGGTGGCGAGAACCCGTCGGTGACCGCGCCCGGCCAGGGTGGCGAGAACCCGTCGGTGACGGCGCCGGGTCAGGGTGGCGAGAACCCGTCGGTGACGGCGCCGGGTCAGGGTGGCGAGAACCCGTCGGTGACGGCGCCGGGTCAGGGCGGGGAGAACCCGTCGGTGACGGCGCCGGGTCAGGGCGGGGAGAACCCGTCGGGCACCGCACCTGGTCAGGGTGGTGGGAATCCGTCGGGGACGGCTCCGGGTCAGGGTGGTGGGAACCCGTCGGACACCGATCCGGGTCGCGGCCAGGGCGTTTCCGACTGAGTCCGGGTCCCGGCCACCGATCTCACTCAGAGTGAGATCGGTGCCGCCCGTATCGCGCGGGCAGTGTCAGGCGATGTTCGTCATGTGAGGACCCCCTGGACCAACTCCCCTCGAGGCCCGAAGCGGCACCGGGATGACGCCTCGCGCACCGCCGAGCGGGACCGGGGTGCCAGCCTCGTCGAGTACGCCCTCATCGTCGGTGTCGTCGTCGTGGCGATCATCGGGGCGGTCCAGTACGTGACCGACGAGGGCTCCTCGGAGCTGAGTGATCGGGCGAACCGCGTCGGGGCTCCCGACGTCGACGACGCTGGTCTCTCTCCCGGCACCTCCACGCCACCGCCTCCCTCCAGCGTGACGACGGTCCTTCCCGGGACGGCGATCGCCACCATCCAGAACGTGCAGGCGTGCTGGGACGACGACAACGGTGCGAAGAAGTGGCTGGCCCGCTTCACCTTCGACCTCGTGGACCAGAACACCGGTGATCCGGTCGTGGGGGTCACGGTGCTGGGTGAGTTGCGAACGTTCCGCCAGAGCGGGTTGACCGGCACCGACGACGTCGAGGTCACCTCCAACCTGGGCGGCGAAGTGGTCATCTCCCGCCAGAAGCTCACCTTCGGCAACAGCGATCCGGCCAAGGACGACAGCCGCGTGGAGCTGGTGATCACCGATGTCGTCGGCGACGACGTGACCTACGGCGAGGCCCCCGTGACCTACTCGGTGGACAAGGCTGACGGAGCATCGGCATGTTGAGCCGAGCCCGAGCCCGCAACGACGAGGGCGCTGCCCTCGTGGAGTTCGCCCTCGTCCTGCCGTTCCTCGCCCTGCTCCTGTTCGGCATCATCGAGTTCGGGTGGACCTTCGGCCAGTACCTCGACGTGCGGCACGGAGCCCGCGAGTCGGCACGGCTCACGGCGGTGAACTACCGGTCCACTGCCGGGGCCACCGGCGGCGCGCAGAGCGCGGAGATCGTGGCCGAGACCTGCGATCGGCTCACCAATCCCGACGAGTCCACCGTGGAGATCCGATTCGACGGCGCCGGCAGCGCCACAGGCGACCCGGTGACCGTCGAGGTGACCCAGGGCGTCGACAGCCTCACCGGCTTCCTCGACCCGTTCCTGCCCACCAGCCTCACGAGCGAGGCCACGAGCCGCCTCGAACGTCCCGCCACGTTCGTGGCCGTCGCATCTCAGGCGTGTCCGTGATGCGGCGCAGGTCGACACCCGCTCGGGGGGCGCGCCACGGCGTCGCTCGCCGGTTGCGAGACGACGCCGGCATCACCCTGATCCTGGTCGCCCTCATGCTCGTCGTGCTGATCATCTTCGCCGCGTTCGCCGTCGACATGGGTGGCGTGTACGCCGCTCGTCGCCAGGACCAGACGGCAGCCGACGTGTCGGCCCTTGCCGCCGCGCAGGACCTGCGCAACGGCGAAGCCGCCATGGTGGCCACGGCCAAGACCTACGCCCACGACACGCTCGGAACGACCATCCCCGATGGTGCGGATGGCTGGAACAGCTGCCCTCGCCCCGATCCCGCGGCGCTGGCGAGCCAGACGGCGAGCGCCAGTTGCATCTCCTACGAGGGCTCAGAGGTGCGCGTCCGCCTCCCGGACCGCTTCTATCCCACGGCGTTCGGCGGGGTGGTCGGTCTCGGCGACTACCGTCACTCGGCGTTCGCCATCGCTGGTCTCGAAGGGGCCGGCTTCGGCGGGGTGCTGCCCTTCTTCACCACCACGGGAGTTGCGGCCAACGGCTACGACTGCCTCCTGGCCGACGGCCCCTCCGACTGCGATCCCGCCACTGGCAGCTTCTTTCCGTTGCGCTTCAGCTACCACACCCCGACCTGCGAGGTCGGCGGGAACATCAACGAGGCGAAGTCGATGCTCGTCGACAACGCCGGGGCGGGCGTCGACCACGACCTCAGCCTCTACAACGGTGACCCCCACGGCTCCAACGTCGTGGTCGACATCTCCCCTGGCTGTCCGCTGGCGCCCAACGCCACCGAGAACTTCACCGGCAACCAGCCGAGCGAGGTCCGCGACGGCCTCCTGACCGGGTCCTCGGCGCAGTTTCGCGACGGCGACGGGCCCCGGTTGCAGCGCGACGCCGGTGTGGGGTCGGTGCTCCCGCCCCGCATCACCACCTACGACGGTCGCGACCTCGACAACACCCCGCTGTGGTGGTTCATCCCCGAGAACTACGGGCCGGGTGAGGCGCAGCTCGCCGACATCCCTCCGAGCTGCAAACGCGATCAGTTCCTCGATGACTCGGGCAATCGCTACACCGACCTGACCGACAACGGCGACCTCGATCCGGGTGTCGCGGCCCATCTTGAGGGCTTCGACGAGCAGTCGGACAAGTACCTCGGCCTCCTCGTGCGGTGCTTCGACCACTACTCGGGTCGTACCTGGGACGGCTTCCCCGGTGAACTGGAAGAGGAGGATCCCGTGCCGCCCGAGTGCGCCAGCGGGTGCACCGCTCCCGTCTTCGCACGCAACAGCAGCGGCGACGAACCGGACCTCTACGACATCCAGTACTCGCCTCGTTTCGGGTACTCCCCGGTGACCGACGTGATCCCGTCGGGCGGTTCAGGTCAGATCCGCTTCATCGAGTTCAGGGCCATCTACATCAACCGCCTCAACCTGGGCAACGCCCGGTCGGTGTGGGACGCCGGGTTCTCCCCCACCGACCCCGATGTCCCCAACACCCCCCAGACGTCGGTCGAGGCCTTCTTCTTCCCCGAGACCATGCTGCCCGGCGGCCTCGGTGGCCCCGAGGCCCCGTCCGAGATCGGCGTGAACCGGTTCGTGACGCTGGTGCGCTGACCCGCGCGCCGAGGATCGCTGGCCGGACCATGCTCGAGGCGCGCCCGGTTGCCTCGCCGGTGAGGGCCGCCAACGGGTAGGGTCTCTGTGAGCCATCGGCTCGCATCACCTGGACAACCTGATCGCACGTGACAAGTGCTGAGTTCTGCTCGACCACAGAGGGTGGTCGAGCTTCTTGAGGTTGTGTACACTCCCTCCCGAGGTGCCTGGACGGTCCTCGCCGTGCTGGACGGGAAGGAAGTGGTGATCCATGGGGCAGCCGTCCCAGGACTCTCGTGGGGGCCGACGCCTTCGTGACGACGCGGGTGCCGTGCTCGTGGAGTTCGCCCTGCTCCTGCCCTTCCTCGCCGTGTTGGTCTTCGGCACGATCGACCTCGGCCGCGCCTACCAACTACAGAACCAGGTCACGAACATGGCCCGTGAGGGTGCCTTCTACGGCCAGTTCCACCCCGGCCGGGTCGAGTGTTCGTCGGGCGACGACATCGTCGGCGAGGTGCAGGCCGAGAGCCCCGGCGCCGACGTCGAGGTCCAGGTGTTCCGAGACCGTGGGGGAGTGATCACCGAGCTGACGGGCTGCTCCGGCAGCGCCCTGTCGGGCGATCTCCTCGAGGTCGTGGTCACCACCGAGATGCCGATCGTCACCCCCCTGGTCGGAGCCCTCACCGGCTCGGTGCTCGGGATCGACGGTTCGGCCGAAGTGGCGGTGCAGGGGTGACGGCCGGGGCCCCGACGTCGTCGCGCCGCTCGGTCGGTGAGCAGGGGGCCGTGATCGTCGAGGCGGCGCTCGTGCTCCCGTTGTTGCTCGCGCTGCTGCTCGGCTTCGTCGAGTTCTCCCTGGTGGAGTTCCAGCAGGGTCAGGCCAGCTCAGCGGCCCGCGATGGCGCCCGCGTCGGCATCCTCGGCTACCGCGAGGCAGACATCGTGGGCAGCGCCGACAACGACGCGATCGTGGCGGCGGTCAATGCCCGCCTCGCCGGCCAGGACAACGTGTCGGTCGACGTCCGCTGCCTCACCACGGCGGGAGCCGCCGCCGCGTGCTCGACCGTCCCCATCACCGGATCGATCGAGGTCGCCGTCTCGTGGCCCCACACCGATCTCACCTTCTTCGGTCCTCTGGTCCCCTCCACCATCGAGAGCACCTCCACCATGACGCTGGTGGGTGGGCCCGTGACGGTCACCCCCACCACCTCCACCACGGCCTCGACGTCCACCACCACGCCGGCCTCGACGACGACCAGCACCGCACCACCGTCGACGGGCTGTCAGCTGAGCACGAACCTCGTCCCCACCATCACCGGTGCCGCGGCCAAGTCGAACGGCCAGCTGCGCAGCGCGATGACGATCGCCGACATCGTCACCAACGGCGACGGGTCGTGTGGCATCCCGAAGATCCGCATCTTCTACACCGCCGACGGGACGAACCCACCGTCGCTGACACAACAGCTGAACCCGCAGAGCACGCCGAACACCTACGCCTACACCTGGTCGGCGAACCACAAGCCCTCCCAGGGCAATGCCCCTGGCTGGACCCCTGGTGTCGTCCAGTTCCAGGTCCTCACCGGCACCGACGTGGTGATCGGCCAGTACCAGTTCACGATGGGCTCGAACTGAGATCGGACAGATGATGCCAAATCCTGGTCCACGAACCCCCAACCGGACCCACCGGGACGATCGAGGTGTCGCGGCGGTACTCGTGGCTGGCTTCGCCCTGGCGCTGGTCCTGGTTGCTGCGCTGGCGATCGACGGGGGGCAGGCCTACGCCAACCGTCGCCAGATGCAGAACGCCTCGGACGCGGCGGCCATGGCCGGAGCTGCGGCGTTCGCCACCCAGCGTTCCCAGCCCGCACCCGGGCTGAGCAGCGTGACCGACCAGGTCCGCACCGTCGCCGAGGCCAATGGTGCCGACGTGACGGGTGATCGGCTCAAGTGCTGGTTCGTCGACGACCAGGTGCGCCGGCTGCCGATCGGGTCGCCGGTCGACATCTGCGGATCCGGGGCGACCTGGGCATCGGCGAACGCTGGGTCAGCGTCGGGTGTCGAGGTGGAGACGAGCGCGGACAAGGAGACGTTCTTCGCCCAGGTGGGTGGCATCGAGACCGTCTCGGCCCGCACCGAGGCGGCGGCCACGCTCCAACCCCTGGTCGGCACCGGGGCGACGTTCCCCTTCATCATGTGCGGAGTCGCCGACTCGGGGGGTTTCGACATCCTCGACCAGAACCTCCAGGTTCGGCCCGAGGTCATCGGGTCCATCCTGTACCCGCTGCAGGACCCGGGCGGGGGCAACACGGAGACCTTCAAGCGCTGCGACGGTGGTTCGAACACGTTCAAGGGCAAGGGCGACGGCGATCCCGCGATCGTGGGTGAGTGGACCGGCACCGACACCGGCAACGACGATCCCGACCCGCTCAGTGGCGACTTCACGCCCGTCCTGGGCTCCGATGCCTGCCCGGCCAACACCCTGACATTCGACGGGTGCCTCATGGTGGTGCCGCTGGCCAGCAACGCCCGAGGCACCGGCAGCAACGCCGAGGTCTACATCGTGGGGTTCTCGGTGTTCGAGGTCTACTCACTCGGAAACGGTGCGGACAAGGGCCCGTGCGAGGACCTCGGTACCCCCAACCCCAAGTTCTGCGGCTACCTCGTCGGTGGGCAGGTCGAGGGAGGCATCACCGGTGGGGGGCCGGTCGGTGTGGGCGGGGTCTATGCCATCAAGCTGGCCAAGTAGGCTGCCGAGCCCCCGGCTCAACCGAGCTTGAGGACCTTCAGGGCGTTCTCGCGGAGGAACTTGGGCCACACGTGGTCCTTGAAGGGCACGTTCTCCATGTCGTTGAAGATCCGCTCGTAGGACAGCCCGGCGGGGAAGTAGCCGGCGTAGATGATCTTGTCGGCGCCGCGGGTGTTGGCGTAGTCGATGATCACCTTGTCGTAGTGCTTCGGGGCGAAGGCCGAGGTGGAGTAGTAGAGGTTCGGCCACTTGAGCATGAGCTTCATGGCCAGCTCGGTCCACGGCTGGGCTCCGTGGCGCATGACGAAGGTGAGCTCAGGGAAGTCGTACATGACCTCGTCGATGAGCTCGACGTGCTGGGGGGCGAAGGGCACACGGGGGCCCGGGATGCCGACGCACACGAAGATGGGCAGGTCGAGCTCCACGCACAGGGCGTAGAGCGGGTACATCTTCTTGTCGTTCAGCGGCACCCGGTAGCCGGCCGGGAAAGTGCTCACTCCTCGCACCGGGAAGCGCTCCACCATGTCGCGGATCTTGCGGATGGCAGCCATGGTGTCGTTGGGGTCGAACTCGACGCAGGTGACGAACCGGTCCGGGTGCTCTTCGATGGCCCGGGCCGAATCCGGGTTGATGTCGTTGAGGCCCAGGCCGAGCATGGCCACCTCGATGTTGTAGCGATCGAGGTTGTCGATGAGCAGGGCCACCGGGTCGACGCTCTCGTCGAGGTCGCCGGGCACGTCCTTGAACATGTACTGGGCCGGGAACCGCATCTCCTTGGAGCCCTCGTCGCGCAGGTGTGGTGCCAGGAACTTGTAGACCTCCTTGCGGTTCCGGCTGGGCATGCCCACGAAGGTCTCGACGATGGGGATGTCCTTGGGGTATGCCACGGTGCGCTCCTGGCTGAGGTCGGCGGCGCCGGCCGTCGGCGCGCCCGAGCGATCGTAGGTGACTCGCTCGGGCCGTGGGCACGCTCGTAGCCGCCGTGCCGTGCCGTGCCGTGCCGGCTGGCCAGACGCGACGATGCCCGCCCCGGGGGGAGGGGCGGGCATCGCAAGCGCTCGTGGAGGGGGAGCCACGGCGCAGACCCGGAGCAGATGTCGGTGGGGGGTGGGGCCCATCCGCTCCGGTGGGGGGTCAGGCGGCGCTGGGGTGCGCCTCGGTGACGGTGAGACCGAACTGGACCTCGAGGATCCACGCCTCCATCTCGAGCTCGCTGGCTCGCCGGCGGTAGGTCACCGCCAGGACGTCGTCGAGTGCGTCGGCCTGGTGGCGCAGGCTCGTGGCTCGGCTGCGCAGGCCGGCGACCTCGCGGCTCGCGGCGGCCTCGGTCGCGTCTTGAGTGGTGTGTCGAGCGGTGTCCATCGGGACTCTTTTCCTCCCCTTGGTTCGTGACCCTTACAACCACCAGGGCCCCGGCGTCATTCCCACCGGTGGTGCAGCGTGCGCCGCAACCCGGTTCGGGGTGGTGCCCTCCATCTGCCCAGACGGAGGTGATCCCATGCATGGACGGTCGTTGTCCGCGCGTCGTGCCGTCGAGCCGTCGCCTCGAATGGCTGGCGGTCGTCGAGCCGCGTCACCGAGAGCCCGACGCGATGCGGGCGGGGCCGGGCAGATGGAGGGTGAGCTCGACGAGGGGCGCGTGGGTCCGACGGACCGTGCCTGCGGTCAGGCGGGGGCGAGCTCCGTGCGCCCGTAGCGGTGGCGGAACAGCAGGTGGGCGACCAGCCCGGCCGGCAGGGGCAGCCAGTACGACACGATGCGGTAGGCCAGGGTGGCGAGCAGGGCCTGGTCCGACGGCACCCCGGCCACGACCAACATGGCGGTGAGGCCGGCTTCCACGAAGCCCAGCCCGCCGGGGGTGATGGGGATCATCCCGAGCACGGCGGCGGCGCCGAAGGCCAACAGCACCACGCTGAAGCGGGGGCTCACCCCCACCGCCATGAGGGCGGCCACCAGAGCGAAGTAGTCGAGCAACCAGTTGCCGACGGCGGCGAGCAGGGCCTTCTTCCAGCGGGCGCCCAGGCCGGCGACCATCAGGTCGCGCTGTTGCACGAACCCCTCGGCGGTGGGCCCCCCGGTGCGGTGGAGGCGGCGCAGCACGAAGCCGGCGACGCGCTCGATGGACCGCCCGAAGAGCAGCAGCGGCCGGTCGTACTTGACCAACAAGAAGCCGAAGACCAACAACATGATGAACAGGGCGGCGCCGCCATAGGCCACCAGGTCGAGCCCACGCGGCACCGGGGCACCGATCACCGAGATGAGCAGTGCGGCCAGCGGGAGCATCAACAGCACACCGTTGGAGATGATGCTCGTGGCGGTCAGGGCCGCCCCGGCGGTGCCCTTGTTCACGCCGGACACGGCCAGCATCCGATAGCCGGCGGCGGCCCCCATGGCCGCCCCGCCGGGCACGGCCTTGGCCACCGCGTTGGAGACCAGCTGAGAGGTGCCGGCCACGAACCACGAGACCTGGGGGAGCGCAACCCTGGTGAGCCACCACACCGATGCGTAGCTCCCGGCCATCAAGAGCAACATGACCGCGAACCACAGAGGGGCGATGCGGCTGAGGCGAGGGACGGAGTCCCACATGTCGACCAGCTGCGGGGCCAGGCCGTAGAGGGCCACGGCGGCGATGGCCAGCATGAGCAGCCGGCCGATGATGCGCAGCACCGACGGCCGCGCCGCCGGGGCAGAGACGTCGTCGCCCCCGACGCCCGCCGGGACGTGACCGGGCTCGCCGAGCGGCGCGCGAGAGACCGCGCCCGTCGTCTCGCTCGTCGAGTCAGGCGCCGTCACCCGTTCGACGTTAGCGGCGCCCCTGGTCCGCTCTGTAGACCGACGGATGGTCGGTCTGCAGGCGGCGAGGGTCTCAGCGGACGGCGCCGGCTTCGCGCAGGGAGGCGATGCGGGCCTCGTCGAGGCCCAGCACGTCGCGCAGGACCTCGTCGGTGTGCTGGCCCAGGGTGGGGGCCATGCCCGGGTCGGACAGCTCTCCTCCGACCACCTTGACCGGGCTCGGCAACATGTCGGCCCCGTGCGTCTCCTTCGGGAGCCACGGCAGGCGGTCCTTGAAGTGGGGGTCGTCGGCGAGGGTCTGGGGGGTGTTGACCGGGGCCAGGAGGGCATCGTTGTCGGCGGCCCAGGCCATCCACTCCGCCGAGGTCTTCGTGAGGAAGATGTCGCGCAGCTCGCGCTGGAGCTCGCGGTTGCCGCGTGCGTGGTCGGCGAACTTCGAGCCCGGCCACTTCTCGAACAGGTCCGGGCGCCCGACGTTCTCGCAGAAGCTCTTCCAGAAGGACTGCTCGGACGACATGAACAAGATGTGCCCGTCGGAGGTGTCGTACATCTGGTAGCGGACGCCCTCCTTCATGCCTCCGGTGCCGGGGGCACGGCGTTCGTAGTCGTCGGCCTTGTTGCCGGTGACCTCGTCCTCGGGTCGCTCGTAGGCCTTCCAGGTCTCGCTGCGCAGCCAATCGGTGGCCGCGGCGGCGTCGGCCTGGGCGATCTCCATCTGGCAGCCCTCACCGGTGGCCCGGGCCTTGATGATGCCCGCCAGGATGCCCATCGCCCCCATGACCGGGGCGGCGTTGATGCCGATCGAGACGTGCTCGGGGATGTAGCAGAACCCCTCTTCGTCGTAAGCGGGCGGCACGATGCCGGCCCAGGTGTCGTAGGCGATGCCGTGGCTGGGCAGGTCCTTGTAGGGACCGGTCATCCCGTAGCCGGAGATGGTCATGAAGACGATCTCGGGGTTGATGGCCTTGAGGTCCTCGTAGCCGAGGCCTCGGCGGGCCAGCGCCCCGGGACGCATGGCCTCGACGACGGCGTCGGCGCCCTTGGCCAGCTCCTTGAAGACCTCGATGCCCTCGTCGGTGCGCAGGTCCAACACGATGCTCTTCTTGCCCCGGTTGGCGTGCAGGAACAACAACGAGGTGCCGTCCACGATCGGCCAGGTCATCTCCCGGCCGTAGTCGCCGTTGGGCGGCTCCACCTTGATGACCTCGGCGCCGAGGTCGGTGAGGTTCTGGGTGATGGCGGCGGGACCGAGCATCGAGGCCTCGATGATGCGGACGCCGGCGAGGGGAGCGACGGTGGTCATGTCCATCAATCTGACACAGCCTCAGATGGTCGGGGTAGCCCCGTGGCGGATCCGCGGGGGGTCGAGTGCCGGACCGGGACACGAGGCGGCCTCTCATGGTGCATGATGGGACCTCGTGCCGGATGGGCCGAACGGTCTGAACGTGAGGGGATGCATCATGCGAGTGGTTGTCGATTTCGACCTGTGCGAGAGCAACGCGATCTGCATGGGCATCGCGCCCGAGGTGTTCGAGGTGCGCGACGACGACTTCCTCTACGTCCTCGACGAGACCCCGCCGGAGTCGATGCGACCCAAGATCGAAGAGGCCGTCCAGCGCTGCCCGAAGCAGGCCATCTCCATCGCCGAGGACTGAGCCTCCCGACCTCTCCACCGGCGGCGGGCCGGTGTTCGCTGCCATGACAGACTCCATCGCCGTCATCGGCGCATCGCTCGCCGGGCTGCACGCGGCCCGCACGTTGCGCCACCAGGGTTTCACCGGTCGCCTCTCGGTGATCGACGCGCACGACCACACGCCGTACGACCGGCCACCGCTGTCCAAGCAGGTGCTGGCCGGCGAGTGGGACTTCGATCGCATCGTGCTGCCCGCCGCCACCGAGGACCTCGACCTCGACTGGCACATGGGGACGCGGGCCACGCGTCTCGACCGCGACGCCGGCGTGGTCCACGTCGAGCGCCCCGGGGGCGAGGCGGCCGTCGTCGCCTACGACCAGTTGGTGCTGGCCACCGGGGCCGAGGCCCGTCGCCTGCCCGGCACGGAGGGCATCGGTGGGGTGCACGTGCTGCGCACCTGGGACGACGCCGTGGCCGTCCGAGCCGCGCTCGACGCCGGCGCCCGTCGGGTCGTCGTCGTGGGCGCCGGCTTCATCGGTGCCGAGGTGGCGGCCACCTGTCGGGGCCGCGGCCTCGACGTGACCATCCTCGAAGCCCTCCCCGTCCCGCTCGAGCGAGCCCTCGGCCGTCAGATGGGCGAGGTCTGCGCCCAGCTGCACCGCGAGCACGACGTCGACGTGCGTCTGGGCGTCGGCGTCGACCACCTCGAGACCACCGACGGCCCGGACGGTCCGCAGGTCGGCGCGGTCGTGCTCGCCGACGGCACCTCTGTCGAGGCCGATGTCGTGGTGGTCGGCATCGGGGTCGGCGTCAACACCGCCTGGCTGGAGGGGTCGGGTCTCGACCTCGACGACGGGGTGGTGTGCGACGAGACGTTGCTGGCCGCCCCGGGCATCGTGGCCGCCGGCGACCTGGCCCGCTACCCGAGCCGTCGCTTCGGTCAGATGCTGCGCGTCGAGCACTGGGAGCACGCCGTGCGCGGTGGCGAAGCGGCCGCCGAACGCCTCCTCGCCGAGCAGCGGGGCGACCCAGCTGCCGTCTTCGACCCGGTGCCGTGGTTCTGGAGCGATCAGTACGACCGCAAGATCCAGCTGGCGGGACGGCCCGGACCCGACGACGAGGTCGTCGTCGTGCACGGGTCCACCGAGGAGTTCCGCTTCGTGGCCCTCTACCGCCGCGACGACCGCCTGGTCGGGGTCCTCGGCATGAACCGACCCCGCCACGTCATCCAGCTGCGGGCGTTGCTCGAGGACGACGCCGGTTGGGATGCCGCCCTGGCCCGAGCGGCCGAGCTCTGATGGACAGCGCCGACGAGGAGATGGTCGAGGTCCTCGACGACGACGGTGCCGTCATCGACACCGTCTCGCGCCGGGAGATGCGCGAGCGCAACCTGCGCCACCGCAGCGTCCTCGTGGCGGTGGTCAACGACGCCGACGAGATCCTCGTGCACAAGCGGGCGTCGTGGAAGGACGTGTGGCCCGACCGCTGGGACGTCGCCGTCGGTGGCGTCGTGGACCCGGGCGAGGCGTGGGAGGCGGCCGCGGCGCGCGAGATGGTCGAGGAGACCGGCGCGGTCGCCGAGCTCGGCTACCTGGGCGAGGACCGCTACGACGACGACGAGGTCCGCGTGCTGGCGCGCATCTACCACGCCCGCACCCCCGGGCCCTTCAGCTTCGACGACGGCGAGATCGTCGACGCCGTCTGGGTGCCCATCACCCAGCTGCGCGACTGGCTGGCCGACAAGCCGGCCTGCCCGGACAGCCTCGCCCTCGTCCTGCCCCGCCTCGACTCCCCCTAGGTCCCCGTGAACGCGCCTGCGGTCGTCGTGCTGTCGTTGACCGCGGTCGTGGCCGTCCTCGATTGGTTGGCGGTCGGCACGGGGCGCCGTGCGGCCGAGTACGCCCTCAAGCCCTTGGTCATGGTGGGCCTCGTGGTGACGGCGCTCACCCTCGACGCCTCGGACGACGCGGTGCGGGTGGCCGTCGTCGTCGCCCTGGTGCTCTCCCTCGCCGGCGACGTGTTCTTGATGCTGCCCCGGGACCTCTTCGTGCCCGGGCTGGCGTCCTTCCTCGCCGCGCACGTCGCCTACATCGTGGCCATGGTGCTCCTGGGGGCCTCGGGCGCCGGCCTCCCGTTCGGCCTCGTCGCCGTCGGACTGGCCGTCGCGGTGGTGGGTGGGCGCGTCCTGCGTGGGGCCAAGGCCGCCGACCCTGCCCTGGTGGGGCCCGTCGCCCTCTACCTGGCGGTGATCTCGATCATGGTGGCCACCGCCGCCGGCACCGGCCTCTGGCTGGTGGTCCTCGGTGCCGTCTCGTTCTACGTCAGCGACGCGGTCCTGGGCTGGACCCGCTTCGTGTCGTCGTTCCGCCACAGCCGGGTGGTGGTGATGGTCACCTACCACCTCGGCCAGGCCCTGCTCGTCGTCGGGCTGATGTAGCCCGACTTCAGGGCCCCTCGGCGGGTGGGCTCGGGTCCGACGGCCGGTTCCGGGGCCGGCCCGGTTCCGTAGGCTCAGCCCCATGGGATGGCTCGTGGCGGTCGGGGTGGTGGTGGGGCTCCTCGCCGTGGTGGCCCTCCACGACCTCATCCAGCGGCGCCACGCCATCCTGCGCAACTTCCCCGTCATCGGTCACCTCCGCTTCATCCTCGAGGGGATCGGTCCGGAGGTCCGCCAGTACATCGTCACCGACAACGACCAGGAGCGGCCGTTCAGCCGAGATCAGCGACGCTGGGTCTACACGTCGGCGAAGGGCGAGAACGCCTACTTCGGCTTCGGGACCGACAACGACCTCGATCGGGCTCACAACTACCTGGTGGTGAAGCACGTCGCCTTCCCCGTGGCGGGTCCACCCGACGAACCCACCCATCCGAGCCCCGATCGGCTGTTGCCGTGCGCCAAGGTCCTCGGGGCCTCCCACGGGCGGCGTCAGGCCTTCCGTCCGTCGTCGGTGGCCAACATCTCGGCGATGAGCTTCGGTTCGCTCAGCGCTCGGGCGATCGAGGCGCTCAACCGGGGCGCGGCGATGGCGCACGCGCTGCACACGACGGGAGAGGGTGGCATCTCGCCGTACCACCTCAACGGCGGCGACCTGGTCTGGCAGGTCGGCACCGGCTACTTCGGGTGTCGTGACCCGGAGGGGGCGTTCAGCCTGGAACGACTCGTCGAGCGCACCGCCGCCGCCCCCGTGCGGGCCATCGAGATCAAGTTGAGCCAGGGCGCCAAGCCCGGCCTCGGCGGCATGCTGCCGGGGGCGAAGGTCACCCCGGAGATCGCCGAGATCCGTGGCATCCCGGTCGGGGTCGACTGCAAGAGCCCGGCCGGGCACAGTGCGTTCGCCGACGTCGACGGCCTGCTCGAGTTCGTGGAACGCATCGCCGAGGCGACGGGACTGCCGGTGGGCATCAAGTCGGCGGTGGGCGAACGCGGCTTCTGGGAGGACCTGGCCCTGCGCATGGATCGCACCGGTACCGGCCCCGACTTCGTCGTCGTCGACGGCGGCGAAGGCGGCACCGGCGCGGCGCCGCTGACCTTCAGCGACCACGTCTCGTTGCCGTTCCGCTGGGCCTTCGCCCGGGTCTACCGGACCTTCGCCGAGCGGGGCCTCGCCGACGACATCGTCTTCGTCGGTTCGGGGAAGCTCGGTCTGCCCGAGAACGCCCTGGCAGCGATGGCCCTCGGATGCGACATGGTCAACGTCGGGCGCACCGCCATGTTCTCGGTCGGCTGCATCCAGGCCCAGCGCTGCCACACCGACCGCTGCCCGACCGGCGTGGCCACCCAGTCGCGCTGGTTGCAGCGAGGGCTCGACCCCGAGCTCAAGTCGGTGCGCAGCGCGCTGTACCTGGCTTCGTTGCGCTTCGAGCTGGTGCGTCTCGCCCGGGCCTGCGGTGTGGCCCACCCGGGCCTGGTCACCGCCGACCAGCTCGAGCTGCTCGAGGACCGGTGGCGGGCCGTCTCGCTGCGTGAGGTGGTGGGCTACCCGGTCGGCTGGGGCCTCCCGAGCCCGGCCGACCAGGCCGACATCGTCCGCATCATGCATGCGCCCGGTGGGCCCGTCGCCGACTCGGCGTCCGCGTGACCCACGACGTTCACGCTCCCGACGCCCGCCGTCCACGATCACCGGCCAAGGTCGGTGCACGACCATGCCAGCCCCTGGGTAGGAGACCGTGACGGCCACGCCAACGACTAGAAAGGCGCGCATGAGCCCCGGCGCTCCCAACCGCATCGTCATCGACGCCGTCACCCCGCAGATCGACGGCGGCCGCTTCCCGGTCAAGCGGGTCGAGGGCGAGCCGGTCACCGTGGGCGCCACGGTCTTCGCCGACGGTCACGACGTCCTTCGCGTGGTCGTGAGCCACCAGCCGCCCGGGTCCAAGAACTGGACCGACGTGGCAATGCGCCAGGTCAACGCCGGCCTCGACCGCTGGGAGGCGAGCTTCACCCCGCTCGAGCGCGGCACCCACCGCTTCAAGGTGCTGGCGTGGGTCGACCACTTCGCCTCCTGGGCCGACGGCACCCTGCGCAAGCTGGCCGCCGGCGTCGGCATCGACTCCGAGCTGCTGGCCGGTGCGGCGCTCCTCGAGGACGCCGCCGCCGGTGCGCCCCGTTCCGACGCGGGCCCGCTGCTCGCCGCCGCCGAGCGCCTCCGAGCGGGAGAGACCGTCGACCTCACCGACCCCGGCGGCACCGACCGCCCGTCCGCACAGCAGCTCTACCACCGCCGTCTCCGGCGCCCGAAGGCCGCCAGCGGCCCCCTGGTCGAGGTGCTCGTCGAGCGGGAGCGGGCCCAGTTCAGCGCCTGGTACGAGCTGTTCCCCCGCTCCACGTTCGTGGGGGGTGGCCGCGCCGAGGCCGTCGCCGCTCCCGACGACGAGATCGTCCACGGCACCCTCCGCGACGTGGAGGCTCGGCTCGACCTGGTGGCCGAGATGGGTTTCGACATCCTCTACCTGCCGCCCATCCATCCGATCGGCCGGTCGTTCCGCAAGGGGCCCAACAACGCCGAGAAGGCCGGCGCCGACGACGTGGGCAGCCCGTGGGCCATCGGCTCGGCCGAGGGGGGTCACACCGCCGTGCACCCCGACCTGGGCACCGTCGACGACCTGCGCAGCCTCGTCGACGCCGCCCGGGAGATGGGCATCGAGGTCGCGCTCGACCTGGCCTTCCAGTGCTCGCCCGACCATCCGTGGGTGACCGAGCACCCCGAGTGGTTCAAGCATCGGCCCGACGGCACCATCCAGTACGCCGAGAACCCGCCCAAGAAGTACCAGGACATCTATCCGCTCGACTTCGACAGCGAGCACTGGCGCGAGCTGTGGCAGGCCCTCCTCGCCGTCGGGAAGTTCTGGATGGACCAGGGCGTGAGCATCTTCCGCGTCGACAACCCCCACACCAAGCCGTTCGCGTTCTGGGAGTGGTTCATCGCCGAGCTCCGAGCGCAGGACCCCGACCTGATCTTCCTCTCCGAGGCCTTCACCCGCCCCGAAGTCATGCACCGTCTCACCCGGTGCGGCTTCACCCAGAGCTACACCTACTTCACCTGGCGGGTGTCCAAGGCCGAGCTCGTCGAGTACGCCACGGAGGTCAGCACCTCACCCGGCGCCGATCGGTTCCGGGCGAACTTCTGGCCCAACACCCCCGACATCCTCCCGTGGCACCTGCACGGCGCCCGCCGCGAGATGTTCGCCCTGCGCCACCTCCTGGCGGGCACCCTCAGCGCCAGCTACGGGGTGTACGGACCGGCGTTCGAGCTCTGCGACAACCAGGCCGCCGGCAACGGCAAGGAGGAGTACCTCGACTCCGAGAAGTACCAGTTGCGCCGTTGGGATCTCGACGACCCGATCAGCCTGCGCGACCAGCTGTCGGCGCTGAACCGCATCCGGCGCACGCAGCTGGCGCTGCACACCACCCGTACCCTGCAGTTCCACGACGTCGCCAACGACCTGCTCATCGCCTACTCCAAGACCGCCCACGACGGGGCGGACCCGGACCCGACGCGACCCCACCGCAACCCGGTGCTCACCGTGGTCAACCTCGATCCTTCCGGCGGCCAAGCCGGCGTGCTCGAGCTCGATCTCGCTGCGCTGGGCATCGATCCGGCCCGCCCCTACGACGCCCACGACCTGCTGGCCGACCGCCACTACGAGTGGCACGGACCCAACCCCTACGTCGAGCTCCACCCGAGCGACCGTCCCGGGCACGTCCTGCGCATCAGCCAGCTCCCGGTGCCGACCGGGCCCGACGGCGAACCCGTCGCCTGATCGACATCTGCTCCATCCGCCCTCCAGACACGCACGGGGATACGCGCCCATGATCGAAGAGTCCGCCGACCAGAAGGACTGGTACAAGGATGCCGTCATCTACGAGTTGCACGTCCGAGCGTTCGGCGACTCCGACGGCGACGGCATCGGCGACTTCGACGGTCTGACGGCCAAGCTCGACTACCTCCAACAGCTCGGCGTCACCGCGCTGTGGTTGCTGCCCTTCTACCCGTCGCCGTTGCGCGACGACGGCTACGACATCGCCGACTACGCCGACATCAACCCCAGCTACGGCGACCTGCGCTCCTTCAAGCGGTTCTTGAAGGAGGCCCATCGGCGTGGGCTGCGGGTCATCACCGAGCTGGTGCTCAACCACACGTCCGATCAGCACCCGTGGTTCCAGCGGGCGAGAAGGGCCAAGCCGGGCAGCCGCTGGCGCGACTTCTACGTGTGGAACGACACCCCCGACCGCTACCCGGGGGTGCGCATCATCTTCGAGGACTACGAGACCTCGAACTGGACGTGGGACCCGGTCGCCCAGTCGTACTACTGGCACCGCTTCTTCTCCCATCAGCCCGACCTCAACTACGACAACCCCGAGGTGCGCGACACGATGTTGCGCGTCGTCGACAAATGGTTGGAGATGGGCGTCGACGGTGTGCGGCTCGACGCCGTGCCCTACCTGTTCGAGCGGGAGGGCACGAACTGCGAGAACCTCCCCGAGACCCACCAGTTCCTGAAGGACCTGCGCGCCCACGTCGACGAGGCGTTCCCCAACCGCATGCTGCTGGGCGAGGCCAACCAGTGGCCCGAGGACGCCGTCGCCTACTTCGGCGAGGGCGAAGGCGACGAGTGCCACACGGCCTTCCACTTCCCCTTGATGCCCCGGCTCTTCATGGCGTTGCGCATGGAGGACCGCTACCCGGTCATCGACATCCTCCAGCAGACGCCCGACATCCCCGAGACGTCCCAGTGGGCCATCTTCCTGCGCAACCACGACGAGCTCACCCTCGAGATGGTCACCGACGAAGAGCGCGATTACATGTACCGCGCCTACGCCGCCGAACCGCAGATGCGCGTGAACGTGGGCATCCGGCGCCGGCTGGCGCCGCTGATGCAGAACGACCGGCGCAAGATCGAGCTCATGAACGGGCTGCTGTTCGCGCTGCCGGGCACGCCTGTCATCTACTACGGCGACGAGCTGGGGATGGGCGACAACGTCTATCTCGGGGACCGTGACGCGGTGCGCACGCCGATGCAGTGGAGCCCGGACCGCAACGCCGGCTTCTCGCAGGCCAACCCCCAGAAGCTCTTCCTCCCGGTCATCATCGACCCCGAGTACCACTACGAGACGGTCAACGTCGAAGCCCAGGCCAGCAACCCCAGCTCGCTGTTGTGGTGGATGCGTCGTCTCATCGCCCTGCGCAGCCAGCACCGCGTCTTCGGGCGTGGTGAGATCGAGTTCCTCCTGCCCGAGAACGGCAAGGTCCTGGCCTTCTTGCGGCGCGACGAGAACGAGACGGTGATGGTGGTCGCCAACCTCTCCCGCTTCGCCACCGCGGTGACCCTCGACCTCCACGAGTTCCGCGGCGCCGTACCCGTCGAGCTCTTCGGCCACACGGAGTTCGCACCGATCCAGGAGGGCCCGTACCAGCTGACCCTCGGCCCCTACGGCTTCTACTGGTTCTCGCTGGAGAGCCAGCGCAGCGACGGCGGCGGCCCCGAGTTCCACGACGGGCGCGACCTGGCCACCCTCACGGTCGCCAACGACTGGCGCTCGGTGTTCCGGGGGCGCGGCCGGGCCGGGCTCGAGAAGGCGTTGCCGCAGTTCCTCGCCCACAACCGCTGGTACGCAGGCAAGGCCCGCAAGATCCGCGCCGTCGACATCCTCGACGTGGTGCCGCTGTCCGCACCCCGCACCCGCAAGAACCGGGCTGAGGCCTTCATGGTGCTCGCCCACCTCGACTACACCCAGGGCGAGTCCGAGACCTACGTCCTGCCCCTCACCGTCGCCTCCACGGGGCGGGCCGACCAGCTGTTGGCCGATCACCCCAACTGCGGGGTGGCCTGGATCGACAACCGGGCCACGGGGGAGCGGGTCTTCCTCCACGACGCACTGGTCGACACCGGGTTCCTCGAGGCCACCCTCGACGGCTTCGCCAAGCGGCGCAGCTTCACGTCGTTCGGTGGCGCCGAGCTCCGGGCCAGCGTGAACCCGCGCTTCCGCCGGGCCGTGAGCGGGGCCACCCACGAGGACCTCGCCGTGCAACCTTCCGGAGCCGAGCAGAGCAACACCTCGGCGATGTTCGGGCACCGGGTCGTCATGAAGCTCTTCCGGCGGGCCCAGGAGGGCGTCAACCCGGACCTCGAGATCGGGCGCTTCCTCACCGAGCAGGCCGGCTTCGAGCACACCGCGCCGCTGCTCGGCGCCCTGGAGTACCAGAAGGGGGCGCGCAGCGAGCCGCGCACCATCGCCCTGCTCTCGGCCTACGTGGCCAACGAGGGCGACGCCTGGCACTACAGCCTCGACCAGCTCAGCCTCTTCTACGAGTCGGCGCTGCAGACCATCCCCGACGACGAGTTGGCGGTGCCGGCGTGGTCCACCATCCTCGACTCGGTCGGAGGCGAGGTGCCACAGGTGGCCGCCGACGCCATCGGCCCCTTCCTCGACTCCGCCGAGCTGCTCGGCCGGCGCACCGCCGAGTTGCACCACTCGCTGGCCAGCGGTCTCGACGAGGCGTTCGCCCCCGAGCCCTTCACCACCCTCTATCAGCGCTCCCTCTACCAGTCGATGCGTTCGCAGGTGCGCCCCACGCTGTCGATGGTGCGCCGCAGCCTGGCCCACCTCGACGACCGCACCCGTCCGCTCGCCGAGCTGGCGCTCGAGAGCGAGGGGTCCATCCTCGAGCGCTTCGACGCCCTGCGCGATCACCGCATCGACACCCATCGCATCCGCGTCCACGGCGACTACCACCTCGGCCAGGTCCTGCACGCCGGACGGGAGTTCGTGATCATCGACTTCGAGGGGGAGCCGTCGCGCTCGCCCACGGAGCGCCGCATCAAGCGGGGGGCGCTCACCGACGTCGCCGGGATGATGCGCTCGTTCCAGTACGCCCGCGTCGCCGCCCTGCGGGCGCTCGAGGAACGCGGCCTGCTCCCGCTCGAGCAGCGAGACGCCATGACCCGTCGCGGACGGGTGTGGCAGCACTGGGTGACCGTGCGCTTCCTCGCCGGGTACCTCGACGCCGCCGGCGAGTCCCCGTTCGTGCCCGCCGACCAGGGCGACGTGGCCTCGCTGCTCACCGCCTACACCCTCGACAAAGCGCTCTACGAGGTGCGCTACGAGCTCAACAACCGGCCCGATTGGGCAGCCATCCCCCTCAGGGGTGTCCTGCAACTGATCGCCGCCGAGGACGAGGCCCCCGCGTGAGCACGGCCGTCGACCCGGGCGACCTGAGCTCGCTGGCCGGGGCCCTCGGCGTCGAGGGTTCCTACTGGGACACGGCGGGCAACCGCCACGAGGCCACGCCCGATGCCCTCCGGGCCGTCCTGTCGGCCATGGGCGCGCCCGTGGACGAGTCGGCCGACCTGATGGAGCTGCGTCGCCACGTCGAGGCCAACGGGGTCCGACTGATCGCTCCGGTGGTCGTGTGGTGGGCCGAGGACGCCCACCTCGAGATCGAGGTCTGCGTCCCCTTGGCCGGCGTCGACGACACCTTGGCCTTCCACGTCGCGCTGGAGCACGGCGGGGGCGACGTCGAGGGTCGGGCCGATCTGGCCGAGTCCATCGAGGTCGGCCACCGCCACGGCGGGGGAGTGACCCACTCGGTGCGCCGCGTCACGCTCGACATCCCCGACGCGCTGCCCGTCGGCTACCACCGCCTGACGGTCGAGTGGGGGGCGCAGCGCCACCAGGCGACCCTCGTCGTCGCACCTCGCCGGGTTGCCCAGCCGGCCTGGGACGAGCGCACCTGGGGGGTCATCGCCCCCCTCTACGCCCTGCGCCCCACCATGGCCGTGGGTCCCCACGTGGGCGAGCTGGTCGAGCTCGGCCGTTGGATCGGCCACCAGGGCGGCAAGGTGGTCGGCACCCTGCCGATGCTCGCCACCTACCTCGACGCCCCCTTCGATCCGAGCCCCTACACGCCGGTGAGCCAACGCTTCTGGAACGAGCTCTACCTCGACCTGCACGCCGCGCCCGAGCTGGCGGCCAGCCCCGCGGCGCGGGCCTTGCTGGCCGAGCCGGCCGTCCAACGCGCCATCGCCGAGCGGGCCGAGGCCGACCGCTTCGACCACCGGGCGCAGTACCGCATCCTGCGTCCCGTGCTCGAGGAGCTGGCCGCCACGTTCTTCTCCGGGCCGGAGTCCGGCCGCGCCGGCTTCGACCGATGGATGTCCGCCCGCCCGACTGTCCGGGGCTACGCCGCCTTCCGGGCGGCGACCGACCGAACCGGCACGGGCTGGCACGCCTGGGGCACCGGGCCGGGACGCCTCCCCGACGGCACCGACGTGGACGGCCCCGAGGCCCGGTTCCACCAGTACGTGCAGTGGACCATGCAGCGCCAGATGGCCGACGTGGCCGCCCAGCTCGGCGACAACGGACAGCGCCTCTACCTCGACCTGCCCGTGGGCACCCACGGCGACGGGTTCGACACCTGGTCCCATCCCGACCTGTACGGCTGGGGGTGCGGGGTGGGGGCCCCGCCCGACGACTTCTTCAGCGAAGGGCAGAACTGGGGCTTCCCGCCCGTCTCGCCGATGGCGTCGAGGGAGCAGGGCCACCGTCACTTGGCCGCCTGCCTGCGCCACCACATGCGCGCCGCCGGGGTGTTGCGACTCGACCACGTGATGGGGCTGCACCGCCTCTTCTGGGTGCCCGACGGGGCCGACGCTCGCGACGGCGTCTACGTGCGCTACCCGCGCGAGGAGCTCTTCGCCGTGCTGTCGGTGGAGTCGGCGCGCCACGACTGCCGGGTGATCGGCGAAGACCTGGGCACCGTCCCCGACGAGGTGCGTGAGGCCATGGGCCACCACGGGTTGCTCGGCATGTACGTCAGCCAGTTCCAGCTGCCCAACGACGGAGGGCCCGTCCCCGCTCCCACCGACCGCCAGGTCGCCAGCATCGACACCCACGACACGCCGACCTTCGCCGGTTGGATGAGCGGGCTCGACATCGAGATCCGCAAGCAGATGGGGCTGCTCGACGAGCGATCGGCGGGCCGAGCCTACGGGGAGCGTCAGCGCGACGTGGACCGGCTCATGGCCGCGCTGCAGCGTGCCGGTCTCCTCGGTGAACCCGCCGACACCCACGACACGCTGGTGGCGCTGGTCGCCCAGCTGGGCGCCAGCCCGGCCGCGACCGTGCTCGTCGGCGTCGACGACCTGCTCGGCGAGACCGAGCCCCAGAACGTGCCCGGCACGGGCCTCGACCGCCCGAACTGGGTGCGCAAGCTCCCCCGACCGATCCGCGACCTCGACGCCGACCCGGACATCCGGGCTGCGCTCGAGGCGTTGCAGTCCGCCCGACTGGCGGCCCACTCCCGGGCCCAGGAGGAATCCCGATGAGCGTTCTCACCCCCGACGACCTGTGGCTGTTCAACGAAGGCGCCCACACCCGTTTGTACCAGCGCCTCGGCGCCCATCCCGGCCTGGGTCCGAACGGGGAACCGGGCTGTTCGTTCGGGGTGTGGGCCCCCAACGCCCGCCAGGTGAGCGTGGTGGGTGACTTCAACGCCTGGCGCCCCGGCGTCGACCTCCTCGACCCCCAGGAGAGCTCGGGCATCTGGAACGGCTTCGTGGCCGGCGTCGCCGAGGGCGACTGCTACAAGTACCACGTCGAGTCGCGAGCCAACGGCTACGTGGTCGACAAGACCGACCCGGTGGGCTTCGCCTCGGAGATGCCGCCGCGCACGGCCTCCAAGGTCGTCGAGCTCGACGGCTACGAGTGGGGCGACAGCGAGTGGATGGCCACCCGAGGGCGTCGCAACGCCCTCGACGCCCCCATGTCGGTCTACGAGCTCCACCTCGGCTCCTGGCGTCACGCCGCCGACGAGCACCGGTCGCTGAACTACCGCGAGCTGGCGCCCGTGCTGGCGGAGTACGTGCTCGAGCAGGGCTTCACCCACGTCGAGTTCATGCCTCTCACCGAGCACCCCTTCTACGGCTCGTGGGGCTATCAGACCACCGGCTACTTCGCGCCGACGGCCCGCTTCGGGTCGCCCCACGACCTCATGTACCTGATCGACGTGCTGCACCGGTCCGGCATCGGGGTCATCCTCGACTGGGTGCCGTCGCACTTCCCGACCGACGAGCACGGCCTGGGCTACTTCGACGGCACGCACCTCTACGAGCACGCCGACCCGCGCAAGGGGTTCCACCCCGACTGGAACAGCGCCATCTTCAACTACGACCGCTTCGAGGTGCGCAGCTTCCTGCTCTCGAGCGCCCACTTCTGGCTCGACCGCTACCACGTCGACGGCATCCGCGTGGATGCCGTCGCCTCGATGCTCTACCTCGACTACTCGCGCGAGGACGGCGAGTGGATCCCCAACGAGCACGGAGGCAACGAGAACCTCGGGGCGCTGCGCTTCCTGAAGAAGCTCAACGAGACCGTGTACGCCGACTTCCCCGACGTGCAGACCATCGCCGAGGAGTCCACGGCCTGGCCCATGGTGTCCCGACCCCTCGAGTACGGCGGTCTGGGCTTCGGGTTGAAGTGGGACATGGGCTGGATGCACGACACCCTCGCCTACTTCGAGCGAGAGCCGATCCACCGCGAGTACCACCAGGGTGAGCTGACCTTCCGCATGGTGTACGCGTTCACCGAGAACTTCGTGCTGCCGCTGTCCCACGACGAGGTGGTGCACGGCAAGGGGTCGCTCCTGGCCAAGATGCCCGGCGACGAGTGGCAGCGCATGGCCAACCTGCGGGCCCTCTACGGCTACCAGTACGCCCAGCCGGGCAAGAAGCTGCTGTTCATGGGGGCCGAGCTGGCCCAGGAGTCCGAGTGGGATCACGACAGCCCGCTGCCGTGGTGGCTGCTCGACCGTCCGGCTCACGCCGGGGTCCAGGCCTGGGTCCGCCACCTCAACCTGCTCCACCGTCGCGAGCCGGCCCTGCACGAGGTCGACATCGAGCCGGCCGGCTTCCAGTGGGTCGACGCCTCCGACACGGCCGCCAGCGTGCAGTCGTTCCTGCGCCACCCGCGCCGTGACGCCGAGGGTCGGCCCAGCACCGAGGGCGCTCGCGAGGTGCTCTGCGTGTCCAACCTCACCCCCGTGCCGCGGGAGGGGTATCGCGTCGGGGTGCCCCGGCCGGGTCGATGGACGGAGTTGGCCAACTCCGACGACGTGGCCTACGGCGGCTCCGGGGTCGGCAACCACGGTGGCGTCGAGGCCACCGCTGATCCGGCGCACGGGTTCGGGTGGTCGGTCCCCCTCGCCCTTCCCCCACTCGGAGTGGTGTTCCTCGCGCCGGAAGTGGAGTGACGGAGGGCACACAAGCCTCTGACCAGGGGGTTCGGGTTTTCATCTGCCGCGCGGCGACCACGCCACCGGGCTACCCTCGATCCGTGGCCACGACGATCGAACGCGCCCGCGCCGCCGTGGCCGGATCTGCAGAACTCCGACATCTCGTCGACCGGGGTCGCGACCTGCTCTACGGACGGCACCCCGATGCGCCGTTGGCCCACTCGGAGATCTCGCCGTGGCGGCCCGCTCGCACCGAGGCCCGACGCCCGTGGCTCACCGTGCTGGTGGCGCTGGCCGGTTTCCTCGGCGCCGTGCTCATCTCCACCTCGGCCCCGGTGTGGCGTCTGGCGGTGCCCTCCTGGCGCTTCACCCTCCCGTTCATCCCCCACCCCGGCACCACCATGCAGTCCGCCGCCCTCTTCGTCGGTGGTCTCGTCCTGCTGGGCCTCGGATGGCTGGGCCTCATCGCCCGGGCCGGACGACCCGGCGATCGTCGTCGCCGCATGGCCACGATCGCGGCCGTCATGGCGCTGTGGTGCCTGCCCTTCCTCGTGGGACCGCCGCTGCTGTCCAACGACGTCTACAGCTACGCCGCCCAGGGCGAGATGGCCAGCCAGGGCATCGACCCCACCTCCACCGGCCCCATCGCCCTCGGGCGCGGCGACTGGCTGCGCCAGGTCGACCCGGTCTGGCGGGCTGCCCCCGCCCCCTACGGCCCGGTGGCCATCGGCGTGGGCGAGGCCGTCGTCGAGGCCTCCGGTCACGACCCCGCCAGTTCCGTGTGGCTGTTCCGGGGGGTCATGGTCATCGGCGTGATCATGGGTGCCGTCGGTGTGGCCCTCATCGCCGCCCGATCGGGGATCGACCCGGTTGTGGCCGTCGCCATCGGCATCGGCAACCCGCTCGTGACGCTCTACCTCATCGGCGGCATCCACAACGACGCCCTCATGTTCGGGTTCCTGGCTCTCGGCCTGGCCGCCGCCCAACGCGACAAACGGGTGCTGGCCCTGGTCCTGATGACCGCGGCCACCGCCATCAAGCTCCCCGCCGCGGTGGGCCTCGTCTACCTCGGTTGGACCTGGCCCGGCCTGGTGGCCACGTTCCGCCAGCGCATCGCCACCACCGCAACCGTCGTGGCGGCCGCCGCCGGGCTCATCGCCGTCGCCTGCCTGGCCACCGGGGTCGGCATCGGGTGGATCACCGCCCTCGAGTCCACCGGCAAGGTCACCACCACCTTCTCACCCACCACCAAGATCGGCTTCAGCCTCGGTGAGGTCATGACCTGGGTCGGGCTCCCCGTGAGCCCCGACGCCGTGGGCGCCGGGTGGCGCATCCTGGGCCTCCTCGGCACTGCGGCCCTCGGGTTGGTCATGATGCTGCGCAGCCCCCGCATCGGCATCGTCAAGGCCACCGGGGTCATCCTGGTCGCCTACGTGCTCCTCGGCCCCGTGCTGTGGCCGTGGTACCTGCCGGCGGGCTTCGCCCTGCTCGCCGCGGTCGGACTGGGCCGCTACCGCCCCTCGTACCTCATGGTGTGCCTCGCCATCAGCTGGTTCGTGTGGCCGACCTCGGTCATCCCGGTCGACTACCTCACCGAGTACCAGCACCTGCTCGGCCTCGGGGTCGTCGTCCTCGTGACCGGCATGGCCTTCGGGGCCCAGCGCTTCGCGTCCCGCTTCGAGCGGCGCCTGGGTCGAGAACGGATCGACGAACCGGTCGAGGACGAGGCTCCCTCACCGGCCGCCGTGGGTTGAGCCAGCGGCCCGGCCCGGCGGGCGGCTGAACCGTGCGACCCCTGCCTCGGCGTTGGGACGCCGAAGCGCTCACCTGCGCGATACGGGGCCACGTCGCCCCCGGTGCCCGAGCGCGGATCGTCACCGACGACGACCACGACCTCGCCGTCGACGCCCCGGACGGCGCCCGGCTCAGCCGCTGCCTGCGCTGCGACAACTGGTTGCGCAGCGAGCCCCCCACGTCGGCTTCCGCCACCTGGGATCGGCTCCCCCCGCTCGACGCCCTGCCCCGGCCCCGCCGCGGGAAGGCGCTCGACGACGCCATCATCACCCGCTTCATCGCCATCGAGCGCTTCGGCCACTTCGTGGTGTTCACCCTGTTGGCCGTCGCGCTCGCCCTGGTCGACACCGACCTCGGCGGTCTGCGGGCCGACGCCCGCTCCATGGCCGACGGGCTCACCGACGCCGTGGCGGGATCCAGTCGGGGCGGCGCCCACTCCTGGGCGGCCGAGCGCCTGGAGGAGCTGGCCAGCCTGCAGGGCGACACGGTGCGGGTGCTGCTCGTGGCGTCGGCGCTGTTCGCCGTGATGGAGGGCACCGAGGCCATCGGCCTCTGGCTCGAGAAGCGCTGGGCCGAGTACCTCACGGTCGTGGCCACCGCGATCTTCCTGCCCCTCGAGGTGCGAGAGCTGGTGGAGGGCGTGAGCGCGGTCAAGGTCGCCACGCTGACCGTCAACCTCCTGGTGCTGGCCTACCTCATCTGGGCGAAACGGCTCTTCGGGCTCCGAGGGGGCCGATCGGCGGGGGAGGCGACCGTCGACTGGGCGGCCGTGCTCGACGCGCCACCGCCCACCCCGGACCAGCTGGGCTCCCGCCGGCGGAGCTGACCTCGTCGACGCCCGTCACGGTGCGGGGGTGAGGAGCGCACGTGTCGGTGTGGCCGATCGGACGGGTGTGAGGCGTTAGCGTCCGCCTCATGGGGGACGAGCGCGAGACCGGGGCCGAGCTCCAGGCCGGCCTGCGCCAGGGCCGCTGGACGCGTGATTCGCTCGAGTTCGCCCGCCTGTTGAACCTGAGCGACGGCGTCTTCGGCTTCGCCCTCACGCTGCTCGTCACCGGCATCACGGTGCCGACGCTGGCCTCCGGCCAGAGCCTCAGCGACGGCCTGGGCGACCAGGTGCCGGCCATCATCGCCTTCACCATCACCGTGGTGCTGATCGGCCGCTTCTGGATGGCCCACCATTCGCAGTGGTCGACCTACGGCTCGATCGTGCCGCCGGTGATGTTCGCCAACGTGGTCTACCTCGGCTCGGTGGCCTTCCTGCCCTTCCCCATGGCCGTGCTGGGTCGCTACGACGGCCAGACAGCGGCTGTGGTCCTCCAGGCGGTCGCGCTCGCGGTGGTGAGCACGATGGAGGTCGTGGTCGACGTGGTCGCCGACGCCAACGACTGCCTTCGGATCGAACGGAACCGGGCCCAGCGCCGTCGGCTGGTCGTGGCCGGGTTGGTACCGACGGCGGTGTTCCTGGCGTCGATACCGGTGGCCTTCGTGAGCGGAACCCTGGCCATGTGGACCTGGCTGCTCATCATCCCGGTCGAGCTCGCGCTCGACAAGGTCCTCGATCCCGAGCGGACCGCGACGCCGACCTGAGCCCGTTCAGGCCGCGGCGACGAGAACCGCGACAGGGAGGTGGGCGGTGAGGGTGGCGCACGGCACGGGACCGGCGGCGACGGGGTCACCGGTGAGCAGGTCGACCCAGCGGCCGGACGGCACTTCGACCACGGCATCGACGGGCGTGGCGAAGCGTCGAGGCACCACGGCGACGAGGCGTTCGCCGCGTCCGTAGGCCAGCACCGCGTCGGCTTCGGGGCCCGAGGTGGCCAGAGCGCGATACGAGCTGGTGGGGTCGAGGATCGGGGAGGGCCCGGCGCGCAGGCCGAGGAGCCGGTGCAGCACGGCTGCCTTGACGGCGCCGTCGTCGGTGGGATCGCCGGCGGTGCGCTGCCACCGTTCGACCAGCGTGGCGCCATCGAGGCCCTCGACCTCGGCCAGCACGGCGCGCCGGCGGTCGGCGTCGACGGGTCGCCGGTTGTCGGGGTCCACCAGCACCAGGTTCCAGAGCTCGTCGCCCTGGTAGATGTCGGGGGTGCCGGCGGCGGTGGCGGCGAGCGCCACCTGGGCGAGCGAGGCCGCCCGCCCGGCCGCCAGGAGCTGCCCGACCAGCGCGCCGATGGCACCGGTGGCCGCGGGGTCGCGGTGGACCTGGTCGAGGAAGGCGTGGACCCTCTCCTCGTAGGCCTCGTCGTTGGCCACCCACGAGGTGTGGGCCTTGGCCTCGCGCATCGCCTTGGTGGCGAAGGTGTGGCTGCGGTCGGGGTCGATGGGCCACGCCCCGATGAGCGTCTGCCAGAGCAGCCACTCGAACGCCGGGTCGGGAGCCGCCTCGGCCACGCCGGCTCGGGCCCGCCCGACGGCCTCGGTGAAGGCTCCGGGGTCCTCGGCCAGCCGTCCGAGGCGGGCACGGACATCGGCGCCGCGCTTGGTGTCGTGGGTCGTGAGGGGCACGAAGGTGCCGGGCCACCGTTCGACGGTCGTGGCCAGCGCGGCGTGCAGCTCGTCGGTGTGACGCCCGCTCCGTGTCGGGTCGCCGCCGACCTCGTTCATCCACAGCAGGGGGGTGAAGCGGTAGAAACCGGTGTCCTCCACCGCCTTGGCCGCGAGCGGAGCGGTGAGCTGGTTGAACCGCACGACGAAGCGGTCGACGGCGGCCCCGGTGCCCTCACGCCGGGCCAGGAGGTCGACCACCAGGTCGCAGGTCGCCCCGGCGAGCTCCGGACGACGGCGCCGGAGGCGCTCGGCGGCGGCATCGACCCGGGCGCGGTCGGTGTCGGCCAACCCGTCCGTGCCGGGCACGGGGTAGGTGCGGTAGACGTCGAAGCCGATGGCCAGCTCGCGGACCAGGGCGGTGGCCTCGTCGAGGTCGAGGTGGTGGGGAGGATCGACGGCATCGACGGCGTCGACGAGCGCCTTGGCGGCGCGTCGGGTCTCGGGGACGAGCAGGTTGTCGAGCACGACGACGCGGCTCTCGGTCTCGACGTCGTGCCAGGAGGTGGTCGTCCCCGTGCGATCGCCCCATGCTTCGGTGAGGGCGGTGGCGCCCTGACCGAGGGTCAGGACCTCGCTGATGCGGGCGGTGAGCTCGTAGCCGGTGGTGCCGTCGACCGGCCAGTGCGGGGGAAGGACCTCGTCGGCGGCGAGGATCTTCTCGACCACGATGAGACGATCCGGCCCCACCAGCGCCCGGAGGCGTTCGAGGTAGCCCTCGGGATCGACGAGGCCGTCGACGTGATCGATGCGAACCCCCTGGATCACCTGGGCGCCCAGGTCGTCGTCGGCCAACCACCGCCGGAGCAGGTCGTGGACGTCGTCGAACACGTCGGCCCGTTCGATGCGCACACCGGCGAGGTCGGTGACGTCGAAGAAACGCCGCCAGTTGAGCGTGTCGGCCGTGCGCGTCCAGTGCACGGGACGCCAGTGCTGGGCGTCGATGAAGTCGGCCAGGAGGGACGGGTCTCGGTGCAGGGCGTCGAGCGCCTCCTGGATCCGCTCGGTGCAGTCGCCCGCCCCGAGCCCCACGACCTCGAGCGATGCCTCCGAGGCGGACCACCGATCGCCGTGGTGGCGGACCTCGAGCTCCACCGTGCCCGGGCGGGCTTCGACGGTGATGGCTCCGTCGGCGATGGCTCGCTCCAGCGGGCGATCGAGGAAGGGCAGCGCCACCTTGCCGTGCAGCTCGCCGCCCGTCTGCCAGTCGATGTCGAAGTGGTGGGCGTAGACGCTGTCCCGCCCTCGGGCCAGCACCGACTGCCACCACCGGTTGGAGGGCGAGCGGATGCCCATGTGGTTGGGCACCAGGTCGAGCACCTGGCCCATGTCGTGGTCGGCCAGGGTCTGCCACAGGCGCCGCAGCCCGTCGGATCCCCCGAGCTCCTCGCGCACCAGTTGGTGGTCGGTGACGTCGTAGCCGTGAGTGCTGCCCGGGGTGGCCTCGGCGAGGGGTGAGGTGTAGAGGTGGCTGATCCCGAGGCGAGCAAGGTAGGGCACCAGCGCGGCGGTGGCGTCGAAGCCGAAGCTGGGGGTGAGCTGGATCCGGTAGGTGGCGCGGACGAGGGGAGCCATGGAGGCGCTCCTACCCCCGCGGCCGGTCGGAGAGGCGGCGCAGGAGCACGACCGACCGGGCGATGACCGACACGGGAGCTCTGGCGATGAAGCGGTGCTCGCCTTTGCGCGGGAACGCCAGGTTGGGGTCGTCGTGCGCGGTGTCGAGGACCGTCGTCCACACCGGGCCGTAGGTCTCGTCGGGCAACCGGAACTCGACGGTGTCGTCCCAGGCGTTGAACACCGCGAAGAAGCTGGCGTCGGTGAGGCGTTCGCCTCGGGGGCCGCGCCCGGGCAGGGCCTCGCCGTTCAGGAAGACGCCGACGCACAGGTTGGTCCCGGTCTGCCAGTCCGACGTGCTCATGGGCGTGCCCGCCGGGGTGAACCATCCGATGTCGTCGATGTGCTCGTCCATGATCGGTTGACCCTGGAAGAACTTGCGGCGCCGGAAGACCCGGTGGGTGTGGCGGAGGTTGATCAGTCGGGAGGTGAACTCGAGCAGGTCCTCGTCGACGGCGCTCCAGTCGTACCAGGACAGCTCGTCGTCCTGGCAGTAGGCGTTGTTGTTGCCGTGCTGGGTGCGGCCGATCTCGTCGCCGCCGAGGAGCATCGGCACCCCCTGCGAGAGCAGGAGGGTGGTGAGCATGTTGCGCCGTTGGCGGCGACGCACGGCGTTGACGGCCTCGTCGTCGGTGGGGCCCTCGACGCCTCCGTTCCACGACCGGTTGTCGTCGGTGCCGTCGCGGTTGGCCTCGCCGTTGGCGTCGTTGTGCTTGCACTCGTAGGAGACCAGGTCGGTGAGGGTGAAGCCGTCGTGGGCGGTGACGAAGTTGATCGACGCCGACGGGGTGCGGCCGTTGTCCTGGTAGAGGTCGCTCGAGCCGGTCAGGCGGTAGCCCAGCTCGGCGACGGTGTGGTCCGCCCCTCGCCAGAAGTCGCGGATCTCGTCGCGGTACTTGCCGTTCCACTCCGACCAGAGGGGCGGGAAGTTGCCCACCTGGTAGCCGCCCTCACCGACGTCCCACGGTTCGGCGATCAGCTTCACCTGGCTGACGACGGGATCCTGCTGGATGAGGTCGAAGAAGGCCGACAGCTTGTCGACGTCGTGCAGCTCACGGGCGAGGGTGGCGGCCAGGTCGAAGCGGAAGCCGTCGACGCGCATCTCCGTCACCCAGTAGCGCAGGCTGTCCATGATGAGCTGCAGCACGTGCGGGTGACGCATGTTCATGCTGTTCCCGGTGCCCGTGTAGTCGACGTAGCGGCGTTGGTCGTTGGGGTCGAGCCGGTAGTAGGCGGCGTTGTCGGCGCCCTTCAGCGACAGCATGGGCCCGCCGTCGTTGCCCTCGGCGGTGTGGTTGTAGACGACGTCGAGGATGACCTCGATGCCGGCGCGGTGCAGGGTCTTCACCATCTGCTTGAACTCCTGCACCTGTTGGCCCCGCTGGCCGTACACCGCGTACTCGTTGTGGGGGGCCAGGAAGGCGATGGAGTTGTAGCCCCAGTAGTTGCGCAGGCCCAGCTGGTCGAGGCGGTAGTCGTGGACGAACTGGTGGACCGGCAGGAGCTCGACGGCGGTGACCCCGAGGTGGCGGAGGTGCTCGATCACGGGCTGGCTGCACAGCCCGAGGTAGGTGCCCCGCTGGTCCTCGGGCACGTCCGGGTGGTTCATGGTGAGGCCCTTGACGTGGGTCTCGTACACGACCGTCTCGTGCCACGGCGTGCGGGGGTGGCGGTCGTCGGCCCAGTCGAAGTAGGGGCTGATCACGATCGACTTGGGCACGAACGGTCCCGAGTCCGAGGTCGTGGGCGGGCCGTCCGGACCGTCGGCGAAGGCGTAGGGGAACACCGCCTCGGCCCAGCGCACCCCGCCCTCGACGGCCTTGGCGTAGGGATCGATGAGCAGCTTGTCGACGTTGCCGCGGGTGCCCTGCTCGGGCGCCCACGGTGCGTCGACTCGGAACCCGTAGCGCTGACCGGGCTGGATGCCGGGCACGTAGCCGTGGTGCACGAACGCGGTGATCTCCGGCAGCTCGAGGCACGTCTCGGCCCCGTCGTCGTCGAAGAGGCACAACCACACCCGCTCGGCGACCTCGGAGAACAGCGAGAAGTTGGCGCCGGCGCCGTCGAAGGTGGCGCCCAGCGGGAAGGCCTCCCCGGGCCAGATCTCCGGGCCGCTCAACGGAGGGAGCCGGCGAAGGCGGCCGCCTCGCGGTCGCGCAGGGCCACGTTGACCTCGAGCCGCTCGAGGTGCTGGGCGAGGATCTTGTCGCCCTGGGGCACGGTGTGGTCCTCGAAGAAGGCGAACACCGCCGGGGCCATCTCGGGCCCGGAGAGCGACCGGATGCCCTCGAGCATCCGTGCGATCGAGTTGGACGGCAAGCGGTCGTTGATGGTGGTCCACTCCTCGGCCACGAAGAACCAGGCGAGGGCTCCGTGGTGCCGGTTGGTGAGGGCCCGACGCAGGAGCAGCGGCGCGTTCTGGGTGCGCACCTCGTCGAGGGTCATGGCCAGCAGGCGGCGCACGACGTCGGGGTCGTCGAAGTCGGCCAGGGCGTAGAGGTAGCGCAACTCCTCCTGGGGAGAGGAGGCGCCTCGGAAGCGCTCGAGGAACAGCTCGAAGTCGGCGTCGTCGCCGTGGGCGGCCACGACGTTGACCGCGGCCGCGGCCATGGCCGGATCGGCGGTGTCGGGGTGCGCGACGAGGACCCGCGCGTCGAGCACCGTCTGGTCGTGGGCCCCGATGGTGCCCATCGCCTCGAACAGCACGCCGCGCAGGGCACGGGTGCGGTCGGGTTCGTCCTGGCCGGGCTCGGGTCCGAGGCGTTCGAGCGCGGGACCGACGAGGGCGCGGACCCGTTCCTGGAAGGCCAGGCGGTCCTCGGGCTCGTCGACCAGCCGGTCGAGGGCGTGCAGGCACCCCACCAGGCGCTGCCACACGGAGAGGTCGGTCTCGGTGGCGAACGACTCGGCGAGGTGGAGGAAGTCGGCCGCGGTGGTCTCCGCCGCCAGCACGCTGGCCCACGCGTCGTCGACCAGGCCGTAGCGCTCGATGGGGGAGAGGTCGGTGGGGGCGTGGGCGACGAGGGCGCCGAGCAGGTCGGGGGCGTAGCGCACGCGGTAGAAGCCGGTGCCCTCGGTGTTGACCAGGATCCACTCGACCGGCTCGACCAGCTCGATGTCGATGCTGTCGCCCTCGAGCAGCACCTTCTCGAAGGTGACCACGCCGTCCTGGGTGGACTTCTGGGTGAAGATCAGCGGCACCGACCAGCGGGTGGCGTCGTCGTCGGCGGGCAGGGGCTGGGGGTCGCCCTCCCCGAGGTCCCCGGCGTAGCCGAAGCGGTGCTGGGACAACCGCAGCGTGCCGCCGTCGTCGAGGAGGTCGACGGTGATGAGGGGGTAGCCGCCCTGGAAGATCCAGGAGTCCATGATGCGCCGCACCGGCTCACCGGTGGCCTCCTCCAGCGCGTCCCAGAGGTCGGTGGTCTCGGTGGTGGCGTAAGAGTGCTGCTGGAGGTAGAGGCGGATGCCCGAGCGGAAGGCGTCGGCGCCCAGGTACTGCTCGAGCATCCGCACCACGGCGGCGCCCTTCTCGTAGGTCAAGATGTCGAACATGCCCTCGGCGTCGGCCGGTGACACCACCGGATACTCGATGGGGCGGGTGCTCGACAGCGAGTCGGTGTCGAACGCGGCCGAGCGGGCCAGACCGAACGTCACCCAGCGCTCCCACTCGGGGCGGAAGGCGTCGGTGGCGTGCATCTCCATGAAGGTGGCGAAGGCTTCGTTCAGCCAGATGCCGTTCCACCACTTCATGGTGACGAGGTCGCCGAACCACATGTGGGCCAGCTCGTGGTTGATGACGTCGGTGACGTTCAACAGCTCGGCCTGCGTCACCTCGCCGGGATCGACCAGCAACAGCACCTCACGGAAGGTCACGCACCCCAGGTTCTCCATGGCCCCGAACGCGAAGTCGGGCACGGCGACGAGGTCGAGCTTGTCGCCCGGGTAGGCGATGCCGTAGTAGTCGGTGAAGTGGCGCAGGCAGAACGCCCCCACCTCCAGGGCGTAGGAGGTGAGGTGGCCCTTGCCTCTCGGGTACACGATCCGGAGGGGCGTGCCGTCGACGTCGACGGGGTCGGTGGCCTCGAGGGGCCCCACGACGAAGGCCACCAGGTAGGTGGACATGACCATCGTGTCGGCGAAGCGGACCTCGTGGCGGCCCTGGTCGCCCTCGACTGGCGTGCGCGACACCTGGGCGGCGTTCGAGACGGCGAAGAGGTCGGCGTCGACGACCAGGGTGATGGAGAAGACGGCCTTGTGGGCGGGCTCGTCCCAGCAGGGGAACGCCCGGCGGGCGTCGGTGGCCTCGAACTGGGTGGTGGCGATCGTCTGCTCCGCCCCGTCGGCGTCGGTGAAGGTGGAGCGGTAGAAGCCACGGAGCTTGTCGTTGAGCTGACCCCGGAAGCGGGTGTGGAACGTGACGTCGCCGGCGGGGACGGGCTCGTCGAAGCCGAAGCTCACCCGTTCGGTGTCGACGTCCATGGTGACGGCCGTGGGCGCGAGCCGCGTGCCGTCGGAGGTCTCCACCCAGGCCTCGTCGATCACCAGCTCGAGCGCGTTGCAGGTGATGGTGGCGGCGTCGTCGTCGAGCACCAGCGAGGTGGCGCACGAGCCGGTGAAGGTGGCCTCCGCCAGGTCGGGCTCGAGGTGCAGGTCGTAGCGCACCGGCCGGACGCCCTCGGGGAGTCGGTAGGGGTCGACGACGGGCGGGTCGTCGAAGACGGGCTCGGGGAACGGGGTCTCGACGGGTTCGCGTTCGGTCACCCCGTCAGCGTAGGGTCGCTCGCCGTGACCGTGCTCCAGCCCCCCGCCGGCCGTGCCCTCGACGTCGTGTGCATCGGCAACGCCATCGTGGACGTCCTCGCCCACACCGACGATGCGTTCCTGGACCGCCATGCCATGGCCAAGGGCTCGATGCAGCTCATCGACACCGAGGTCGCCCATCGCGTGTACGCCGACATGCCCCCGAGCATCGAGATCTCGGGCGGCTCGGCCGCCAACACCGCGGCCGGCATCGCCGCCCTGGGCGGGTCGGTCCGCTTCGTCGGCCGCATCGCCGACGACCAGCTCGGCGAGGTCTTCGCCCACGACATCCGCGCCGCCGGCGTGGCGTTCGACGTGGCGCCGGTGACCGGTGCCGCGGCGGCGCCGGGCACGGCCCGCTGCCTGGTGCTGGTGACCCCCGATGCCCAGCGCACGCTGAACACCTACCTCGGCGTGTCGGCCCAGCTCACCCCCCACGACGTCGCCGGCCTCGGCCTCGATGCGGCCCGGGCCCTGTACTGCGAGGGCTACCTGTGGGACGAGCCGTCGGCCAAGGAAGCCATCCGGCTGGCCATGGACGAGGCGCGTGCCGCCGGCACCCCGGTGGCGTTCACCCTGTCCGACGCGTTCTGCGTCGATCGCCACCGCACCGAGTTCCTCGAGCTGCTGGCCGGCCGGGTCGACATCGTGTTCGCCAACGAGGCCGAGATCTGCTCGCTGTACGAGGTCGACGACGTCGAGCAGGCTGCCGCCATGGTGGCGGGCCACGTGGCCATCGCCTGCGTCACCCGCTCCGAGCGGGGCTCGGTGATCCTCACCGCCGACGGCGACCGCGTCGAGATCCCGGCGGCGCCGGCCGAGGTGGTCGACACCACCGGTGCCGGCGATCTCTACGCCGCCGGGTTCCTGGCTCGGTGGGCCGCCGGTGCCGACCTCGCCGAGTGCGGCCGGGTGGCCTCTCTCGCCGCGGCCGAGGCCATCTCACACCTCGGCGCCCGGCCCGAGGCCGACCTGCGCTCGCTCCGCGCCGGCTCCGAGTAGCACCATGGGCTCCGGCCCGGGTCCACGGCCGAGGAGCGTTGGGGGTTCGTCCTCGACGGGTCGTCCCGGTTCGCCGGCCGGGCGCTGGTCCTCGACGAGGAGGTCTACGAGTCCGAGAGCCGCCACAACCTGCGCAACCAGGGCATCGCCCACCTCATGGACAGCTACGGGCGGCTCTACGCCGACCCCGACGAGGCGATGGACACCTACACCCGGCAGTGCTCGGTGCTGGTGACCACCGAGGACCTGGCCGCCATGGCGGCGACGTTGGCCAACGGGGGTGTCAACCCCCGGTCGGGTGAGCGGGTCGTCGAGGCGAGCACCAGCAAGCGGGTGCTCGCCGTCCTCGCCACTGCCGGCCTGTACGAGCAGTCCGGTGAGTGGCTCTCCGACGTGGGTCTGCCCGGCAAGAGCGGGGTCAGCGGCGGCATCGTGACCGTCGCCCCGGGCAAGGGGGGGGGTCTGGCCACCTTCTCGCCGCCGCTGGACGCAGCCGGCAACAGCGTCCGGGGGCAGCTGCTCACCGAGTACCTCTCCGATGCGCTGGGGCTGAACCTCGTCGCCTCGGTCCCTCGGGTCGAGGGGCCGTAGCCGCATCTCGAGGTCGGGCGGTCGGTGGGGGCGGCCGCGACGGCGGCCGGCCGCGTCGGAGCGCCGACCCGGGCGGGGACCGTGGGCGTAGCCTTCGGCGATGGGGTACTCCTGCTTCGAGGTCGAGGTCGCTGACAAGGTGGCCCACGTCCGCCTGTCCCGGCCGGATGAGCTGAACACCATGAACCGGGCCTTCTGGGTGGAGCTCCCGGCCGTCGTCGCCGAGCTCGACGGTCGAGGCGACGTGCGGGCCATGGTGCTGTCCTCCACCGGGAGGCACTTCACCGCCGGCATGGACCTCTCGGTGTTCACCGCCGGTGATGCGCTCGGAGGTGACGGCGGCGAGGTCGGGCGGGTGCGGGCCCGCCTCCGTCAGACGGCGCTGATGCTGCAGGACAGCTTCACGGCGTTCGAGAAGGCCCGCTTCCCGGTGCTGGTGGCCGTGCAGGGCGGGTGCATCGGCGGAGGTGTCGATCTCGTCTGCGCGGCCGACATGCGCTACGCCACCGATGACGCGTTCTTCGTCGTGCAGGAGATCAACATCGGGATGACCGCTGACGTCGGTACCCTCCAGCGGCTGCCCCGGCTGGTCCCCGAGGGCATCGCCCGGGAGCTGGCCTACACCGGTCGGCGCATGCCGGCCCGTCGTGCGGCCGAGGTCGGTCTGGTCAACGAGGTCTTCGCCGACCACGAGACGTTGGTGGCAGGGGTGTTGGACATCGCCGCGGAGATCGCGGCCAAGAGCCCGCTGGCGATCTGGGGCACCAAGCAGACGATGAACTTCTCGCGGGACCACACCATCGCCGACGGGCTCGAGTACATCGCCACCTGGCAGACCGGCATGTTCCAGCCGGGCGACATGATGGAGGCCTTCGCCGCCAAGGCCGAGGGCCGCGACCCCGAGTTCCCGGACCTGCTCCCGAGCCCCGACGACTTCTGATCACCCCCCAGTCGCGTAGCTGTCGGTGAAGGGCGCTGGGGGGTGGCGCCGTTTCCCGACAGGTCCGCGGGCGGGTCAGGTGTCGTGGAGGTCGTCGAGCGGGGGGAGGTGGTCCCACTTGATGTCGCCCACCTTGACCAGGATCGACGAGATCCACCCGCCCATCGAGGACAGGTGGGTGTCGAGCTGGGCGCCGTCGGCGAGGGTGTCCTCGTCGACCTCGTAGGTGCCCTCGTAGGACACCTCGATGGCGAACTCCGGGTCGCCGAGGTCGCCGGGGTACACCGTCTCGATGGTGGGCCCGCTGCGCTCGAGGCGGTCGTGGCCGATGACGGGGCTCATCTCGGGCAGGACGTCGAGCAGGGCCTTGGGGTCGGGGCTCGACGCCAGCCGTTGCACCCGCAGCACGATCTCGATGTCGATGCGCGGGGGCTCGTCGAGGGGCTCGCCGATGTACCACGACCGGTACGCGGTCTGGGCCCACGTCGGCCAGTCGAGGGTGATGTCGGCCTGGACACGCGGGGGGAGCCCCTCGCCGGGCAGCCCGTACGAGGTCTCCCACGTCATGTCACCGAGGAGCACGTCGACGTGGAAGCGCTCCTCGAAGGCCTGGCGCTCGAGCAGTGCCCCCTCGAAAGCGTCGCGCAGGGCGCCGATGGCATCGGTGAAGACATGATCGAGCATCGGCGCAGGACCCTACCGGCCTGGCGCCGCGCACCCTGACGGGTCTCTGTCCCGACGGCCCGGCACCGAGGGGTGCCGGACCGGGGTCAGTACGCGGTGCTCCGGGCTCGGTGGCGCGGGTGGGCCTTGTACCGGGGCGCCCCACCGCGTGACCACAGCACCTGGTCGAGGTGCCAGCTGGCCACGTCGTGGCCCTGGGCGGCGAGGGCCCGCCGCAGCTCCTCGACCGCGTGGAGGCCCACGGCGCGGATCTCGACCTCCTCACGGGACCCCGGTTCCAGCAGCTCCTCGGCCTCGATGCGGGCCACCAGGGCGCCGTCGAGCTCCAGGACCCCGTCGAGGCGCAGGACGTGGGGCACCAGGTTGTCGGCGAAGGCGGTGAGGCGGTCGACGTCGTGGAACCGGCCGGGCCCGTCCCCGCCGAAGGTGCGGTGGAGGTCGGCGACGGCCAGCTGCGCCCGCTTGAGGATCGGCACCTCGAGTCCGTCGTGGGTCCACACGTCGGCGAAGCCGGGCAACGAGGCCAGCACATCCACGAGCCCGGCGGCGGCACCGTCGGCGGACTCGACGAGGGCGACGAAGGATCCGTCGAAGTCGGTCTCGACCAGCACTCCCAGCTCGGCCAGGGCGGTGGCGAAGTGGACCATCAGCTGGTGGACCGGGCCGTCGTCGTGGGGTTGATCGAAGATCCGGTGGGCATCGGCCGGCTCGAGCGCGGCGAGCCACGCCGCGGTCACGTCGCCGTGGCGGGCCACGTGCTCGCGCAGGTTGGTGGCCATGGTGACCGCACCAGAGCATCCCGGTCGCTTGCGGACGACCGGGTGCCATCCCGAACCGAAGTTGATGGTGTCGAGCGCCAGCACCATCGCGGTCGCCGCCTCCGGTTGCGGATGCTCCACGGCCCAGGGGCCCGAGCCGGGGTCGGCCGGGCGCAGCGCGCCCGAAGCGACGAGCTCGGTGGCGTACGCATCGAGGCGCTCAGGCGCCAGCCGGACATGGGAGGCGCGTGCGGCGACCTGCTCGGCCCGTAGTCGGACCCGGTCGAGGACGTCGCCACGGCGACCGCCGTCACGGTCGTCGGCGTCGGCGTCGGGGGTCACGGCGGCGACCCTAGCGAGCCGCCGGGGAGCTCTTCGGGCGATCACCGGCCGGCCCCGTCCGGGTCCCCGGGGGAGGAAAAGTGCTGCGGTAGCGTCGCCCCCGCCGCCGGCCCGAGGTGGGACGGCCAGTCGTCACTGCGAGAGCCCGCCACGCATGCTGTTCCCCACCATCGACTTCGCCGTGTTCTTCGTGGTGGTGTTCACGGCCAGCTGGCTGCTGCGGCCTCGGCACACGGTCTGGCGTTGGTTCATGTTGGCGGCCAGCTGCTACTTCTACGCCTACTGGGAGTTCGGCTACCTCTTCTTGCTGCTCGGCAGCATCGGGGTCAACTGGCTGTTCGGCGAGGCGGTGTACCGAGCGCTCGGACCGGACGGGCAGCGCACGACGGCGAGCAAGTGGCTGGTGCGCGCCTCGGTCGTGGTCAACCTGGCGGCGCTCGGCTACTACAAGTACCTCGACTTCTTCGTCTCCTCGGTGTCGGACCGCCTCGAGTCGCTCGGTCTCGATGTTGACCCGCCCGTGCTCGAGATCCTCTTGCCGGTCGGCATCTCCTTCTTCACCTTCCAAGCCATGAGCTACGTGCTCGACATCGGCCGGGGGGAGTGGCGGCGACCGATGACGCTGCTCGACTTCGCCGTCTTCCTGAGCTTCTTCCCCCAGGTGGTCGCTGGCCCCATCGTGCGGGCGAGCGAGTTCGCACCGCAGCTCGAACGCCCCGCCGACCCGCGCTTCGTGCGCTACTCCGAGGCGTTCATGCTCATCTTCCGCGGCCTGTTCAAGAAGGTCGTGATCTCGAGCTTCCTCGCCGCCCAGATCGTGGATCCGGTGTTCGCCGTGCCGGAGGCCTACGGGCGGTGGGAGGTGCTGTGGGCGATCTACGCCTACGCCATCCAGATCTACGCCGACTTCTCCGGCTACACCGACATCGCCATCGGCGTGGCCCTGCTGCTGGGCTTCCGGTTCCCCCAGAACTTCAACGCCCCGTACATCGCCACGTCGCTGCAGGACTTCTGGCGTCGCTGGCACATGACGCTGTCGCGCTGGTTGCGCGACTACCTCTACATCCCCCTCGGTGGGAACCGGGGCACCACGCTCTTCACGTATCGAAACCTGTTCCTGGTCATGCTCATCGGTGGCCTGTGGCACGGGGCCAACTGGACCTTCGTCGTGTGGGGCGCCATCCACGGTGGCTACCTGGTGGCCGAGCGGGTCGTGAAGACGCGCTGGGCGGCCCGAGGGTCGCTGGGTCTGCCGGCGCCGCTGGTGAAGGGCCTGCAGTGGTTCCTGACCTTCAACGTGGTGTGCCTGGCCTGGGTCTTCTTCCGGGCCCCGTCGGTGGGTGACGCCTGGACCATGCTCGGCCGGCTCTTCGCCGGGGGCGGGGCGCCGTCGGTCGTGTCCACCCTCGTGCTGGTGACCGTGGTCTTGTCGTTGGCCTCGCAGTTCGTGCCACCCCGGGTGGCCGAACGGGGCGAGCAGGTCTTCTCGAAGCTGGCGCCCCTGGCTCAGGCGGCCATCCTGGCCGTGGGCCTGGTGGTCATCGACGCCCTCGGCCCCGAGGGCGTGGCCCCGTTCATCTACTTCCAGTTCTGAGCGAGGCCACCGCCACCGGGTGGTCGGCGGCTTCGACGTCGGGACGCGACGGTGACCCGGCCGAGAGCCGGGCCACCGTGTCGCTCCGGGCCGCCGACCGGCGGCGTCGGGTCAGCTGTCGACCTTGAAGGCGACCTCGACCACGACCTGCCACGCCTCGACCGTCGAGTCCGGGCCGAGGGAGGCCCGGAGCTCGCTGATCTGGGCCCAGCTCTGACCGTGGACCTTCTCGCCCGAGGTGGCGAGCGCCGTGCGCACGGCCTCCTCGATGGAGTCGGGGGACTCCCCGACGAGCTTGGACATCTTGTAGGTGTTGTTGTTGGCCATGGGTTCGCTCCTACCCCGCGACGACCTCGGGGGTGTCCCGGGAACGGGTGGGGGCGGCGGTACCCTCGGGCCGATGTCCCGCCAGCCCCCTCGAGACGACCGCCCGGTGGGCACCGGGGGCCGCGGCCGCCACGCCCGCGGTCCTCGCTTCAGCTGGCGCATGCTCCTGCACCCGTTGCGGTCCCAGGAGGAGGGCACCGCTCCGGCCGGGATCGTGTTGGTGGTGGTGCTCGTCGCCCTCCTCGTGGCCGCGGTGCTGAACGCCGACGCCACCTTGCGAAAGAGCAACGCCGCGGGTGAGGGCTGGCGCAACGAGGTCGCCCAGGTCGTCGCCGACGTGAGCGGCACCCTCCGCCTCACCTCGCTGCGCAACCGCGCCGACGAGGCACTGGGCAAGAACACCACGACCGACATCGACGTCGCCGACCTGTTGGCCGAACAGCAAGCCGAGCAGGCGGCCGACCCCGAGGCCGCCGATCCCGAGGCCGAGGCCGCTGCGGAGGCGGCCGAGGCCGAGGCCGCCGCGGCCCAGGCCGAGGCCGACCGTCTCGCCGCGCTCGAACCCGACCTGCCTGCGGCCACGCCGGCGGCGCCGCTCAGCATGTACATCGGGGGCGACTCCATCGCCCGCGACTTCGGCCAGGCCATGCAGCGCGTCGCCACCGCCACCGGTGTCATCGCCCCCACGCTCGACTACCGGGCCGCCACCGGGCTGTCCCGTCCGGACTTCTTCAACTGGCCCGAGCACCTGGTGCGCGACGTGGTGCCGACCAACCCGCAGCTGGTCGTGTTGCAGTTCGGGGCCAACGACAGCCAGAACTTCACGATCGACGGGCGCCCGGTGGAGCGCCTCTCCGAGGAGTGGCTCACCGAGTACCGACGTCGTGTCGCCGCCACCATGGACCTGCTCCAGTCACCCGACAACCAGCGCCTGGTGGTGTGGGTGGGCGCCCCGATCATGGGCCCGGGCTCCGGCGTCAAGGGGATGGACCTCCTCAACCAGATCTACTGGGAGGAGTCGCAGAGCCGACCGTGGGTGTCCTACTTCGACACCTATCCCTTCCTCGCCGACGCCAACATGGCCTACGTCGACACCGCGATCTACGCCGACGGGCAGTCCCGCGAGCTGCGCCAGAGCGACAAGGTCCACCTCTCCGCCGCCGGCGGCAGCCGCCTGGCGTGGGGGGTCATCGACCTCATCACCGAGACGGTGGACCTCTCGGCCGGCAACGTGGAGCCTCCGCCGTCGGAGGCCGCTCCCCCCGAGGTCAGCCCCCGCGACGAGCTCCCGCCTCCGGCTCCGGCGTAGCGGGGCCCGAGCACCCCCGACGAGCAGCCCCGGCAGGGCGAGCCCGGACCGCGGTGGCGTCAGCTCGGGTGCGAGGCGGTGACCGTGGTGGCGATGCCCCCACGGACCTTCCAGATGGTCTCGACCGTCATCCGACGGGGGAGGGTTGCTCGCACCAGGTCGTCGAGGATGCGGTTGGTCACCGCTTCGTGGAACGCGCCCTCGTCGCGGTAGCTCCACAGGTACATCTTCAGGCTCTTCAGCTCGACCAGGAGCTCATCGGGCACGTAGGTGATGCGCACCGTGGCGAAGTCGGGCTGGCCGGTGACCGGGCACAGGCAGGTGAGCTCGTCGGTCTCGCAGACGATCTCGTAGTCCCGTCCCGTCTCCGGGTTCGGGACGGTGACGAGCTCCTTGGACGGCTGGCTGGGCACGGACCGGCGCGCGTTCAGCGCCCGGCGTTGGGCTTGGTGCCGTGGTTGGCGGGCTTCTTGCGGGCGTTGTTCTTGCGCTTATCGGTCTTCTTCGACATAGGGGTGCGAGGCTACTGGTCCGGGTGGCTCGCGGCCCATTCGACGAGGTCGTCGGCGCTCCAGGTGTTCACGATGTCGTCGAGGCCGACCCGGTGGCGGGCCGCCTTGTCGCACCCGTAGCCCTGCCACTCGAGCTGGCCGGTGGCGTGGGCGTCGGTGTCGATGGCGATCTTGCAGCCCCACCCGAGGGCCAGCTCCAGCAACTCGTCGGGCGGGTCCTGGCGCTCGGGTCGGCAGTTGATCTCGACGGCGGTGTCGAAGCGGGCGCAGGCGGCGAACACCATGTCGGCGTCGAACACCGACGGAGGTCGCTTGTCGGCCACCTCCAGGCCGGCGGCCCCCGTACGCGATCGCACCATGCGGCCCGTGCAGTGGCCGAGCACGTCCACGTGGGGGCTGGCCACGGCCAGCACCATGCGACGGGTCATGGCCTCGCGGTCCATCCTCAGCTTGGAGTGCACGCTGGCCACCACCAGGTCGAGGCGAGCGAGGAGGTCGTCGTCCTGGTCGAGCGCGCCGTCCTCGAGGATGTCGACCTCGATGCCGGTGAGGATCCGGAACGGGGCCAGCTCGGCGTTGAGCACCTCGATCTCGTCGATCTGGGCGAGGAGGCGCTGGCGATCGAGGCCGTGGGCCACGGTGAGGCGGGGGGAGTGGTCGGTCACGACGAGGTACTCGTGGCCCTGGGCCGCAGCGGCGCGGGCCATGGCCTCGATCGAGGCACCGCCGTCGCTCCACGTCGAGTGGCTGTGGCAGTCGCCGCGCAGGGCCCGGCGGTACGCCGCCCCGGCCTCGGTGGTCTCGACCCCGGGGCCCGTCTCCAGCTCGGCGAGGCGGGCCGGCACCTCACCCGCCACCGTGGCGGCGATGACGGAGGCGGTCGACGGCCCGATGCCCGAGAGCTCCTGGAGCGTGCCTCGGCGGGCCCGATCCGCGATCTCGTCGTCGCCGAGGTCGAGCACGATCTCGGCCGCCCGGCGGTAGGCCCGCACCTTGCTCGACGGGGCCAGCTGCCGGTCGAGGAGGTGGCCGATGCGGGCCAGGGCGTCCGCCGGGGCCATGGGGGCGGTCAAGGGAGCGATGCCGAGAAGCGCAGGATCCACCCCTCCTGTGTACCCGGGTCGGCCGCGTCACGGCTCGACGGAGCGGCCGGAGGGGGTGGGGACCACCGGTAGCCTGCGCCGTCGTGGAACGCTTCGGGTTCGTCGGACTCCCCAACGCCGGCAAGTCATCGCTGTACAACGCCCTCTCCGGGGGCAGCGCCCTGGCGGCGCCGTACGCCTTCGCCACCAAGGACCCCAACGTGGGGGTGGCCAAGGTGCCCGACACGCGGCTCGACGAGCTGGCGGCCATGAGCAAGTCCAAGAACGTGGTGCCCGCCAGCGTGCAGTTCGTCGACATCGGCGGACTGGTCGAGGGGGCCAGCGCCGGCGAGGGGCTCGGCAACAAGTTCCTCGCCAACATCCGCGAGGCCGACGCCATCGTGTTCGTGCTGCGGGGGTTCGAGGACGACGACGTGCCCGGCCCCTCCGATCCGCTCGAGCACCTGCGCATCGTGGAGACCGAGATCGCTCTCGCCGACCTCGAGACGGTGGAGACCCAGATCGACAAGCGCCGCAAGGCGGCCAAGCAGGACCGGGCCGTCGCCGACGAGGTGGCGGCCCTGGGTGAAGCCCTGACGGTGCTGTCGGAGGGCACGCCCATCTACCGCAGCGAGCTCGGCGACGAGTCCCGTCAGCTGCTGCGCAACTACTTCCTGCTCACCAACAAGCCGGTGCTGGCCATCGTCAACGTCGGGGAGGACGACCTGGAACGGGTCGACGACAAGGTGGCGCCGGTGCTGGCCGAGTTCGGCGGCCACGGCGAGGTCATCGGCATGTGCGTGCAGCTCGAGGCCGAGGCGGCCCAGCTCGACGTCGCCGAACGGGCCGAGATGCTCGAGGGCCTCGGCCTGGGCGAGGGGGCGCTGCCACGCTTCCTGCACACCGCCTACCAGATGCTGGGACTGCGCACCTTCTTCACCACGGGCGAGAAGGAGAGCCGGGCCTGGACCTTCCGGGCCGGGTACAAGGCGCCGCAGTGCGCGGGGGTCATCCACACCGACTTCGAGCGGGGCTTCATCCGGGCCGAGGTCATCCACTGGGACGAGCTGCTGGAGGTGGGTTCGTGGTCCAAGGCCCGAGACGTGGGCAAGCTCCGGGTGGAGGGCAAGGACTACGTGGTCGCCGACGGCGACGTGATGGAGATCAGGTTCAACGTCTGACCCGTACGCTCTGGTCATGACCGACTCGCCTGCGGCGACCGATGGTGGCTGGCTCGTGTCGGGCGACCGCGTGCTGGCCAGCCTCGAGATCGCCGAGTCGTGGCGGGACCGCAGCCAGGGCCTGCTCGGGCGCGACGGCATCGAGGGAGCCCTGCTGTTGCGCCCGGCCCGATCGGTGCACACCTTCCGGATGCGCTTCCCGATCGACGTGGCCCACCTCGACGCCGACCTCACCGTCCTGCGCATCACGACCATGGTCCCGAACCGCCTGGGCCGCGTGGTCTGGAAGGCTCGCAGCATCCTCGAGTGCGAAGCCGGCTGCCTGGCCTCGTGGGGCATCGAGGTGGGCGACCGCTTCGAGATCCGATGACCGGCGCCCTCGTGCTCGTCGGCACGCCCATCGGCAACCTCGGGGACCTCACCCCCCGGGCCATCGAGGAGCTGGGCCGGGCCGACGTGGTGGCCTGTGAGGACACCCGTCGCACGGGGCGCCTGCTGGCCCACGTCGGTGTCCGGGCCCCGTCGTTGCTCGTGGTCAACGACCACACCGAGCCTCGGGCCGTGGGCGAGGTCCTGAGCCGGCTGGACCGGGGCCAGCGGGTGGCGCTGGTGAGCGACGCCGGGATGCCCGGCATCTCCGACCCGGGCGAACGGCTGGTCGCCGCCGCCTCGGCCGCCGGGCACCGCGTCGAGGTGGTGCCCGGACCGTCGGCGGCCATCGCCGGCCTGGTCGCCAGCGGGCTGCCCGCCGGCCGGTTCGTGTTCGAGGGCTTCCTGCCCCGCAAGGGCTCGGGGCGCCGGGAACGCCTGGCGGCCGTGGCTGCGGAGCCCCGCACGGTGGTGCTCTACGAAGCTCCGCACCGCCTCTCGCGCACGCTCGTCGACCTGGTGGAGGTCTGTGGGCCCACCCGTCGGGTGGTGCTGGCCCGCGAACTCACCAAGCTCCACGAGGAGGTGTGGCGGGGGCCCCTCGCCGCCGCGGTCGAGCACTGCACCGACACCGAGCCTCGCGGAGAGTACGTGGTCGTGCTCGACGGTGCGCCGGACCCGGGGCCCCCGTCCGACGACCAGGTCCGTGAGGCGGTGGCCCACGCCCGCCAGCGGGGCCTGTCCACCCGCGACGCGGCCGCGGAGGTGGCCGGCACCTTGGGGCTGTCCAAGCGCCACGTCTACGCGCTGGCGCTCGAGGCCTGAGCCACCCACCGGTGGGCCGACGACCCGGTCGGTCCCGATCGGCGCCGAGGGTCCGCGACCACTGTCACACCCCCTGCGCACAATCGAACACATGGTCTTGCTCGCCGTTGCCTCACTCGTGGTCGCCGTCGGTTGCGCCGTGGCGCTCGTGGTCGTGCTCGCACGCCGGTCGCCGCCCGCCCCGGCCGTGCCGGAGCAGCCCGTCACCGAGGAGCTGGTGGCGGCCACCGTGGCCGCGCTGCGCGCCGAGCAGGTGGCCACCGTGCAGGCGGCGGTGGAGTCGGTCGTGAGCGTCGCCGGCGAGCAGCTCGGCAGCCGGGTCGAGGTGGCCGACCGCGCCCTCGCCCAGCGCCAGGCCGCCATCTCCACCGCCCTCGAGGAGGACCGCAACGTCGTCGGGCGCGAGCTCGCCGAGGCCCGCCGCCAGCTCACCCAGATGGCCGAGCTGGTCGGCGACCTGCGGCGCGAGCGGGCCGAGCAGCAGGGTCGCCTCGAGCAGGGGCTGGCGGAGGCGGTGCGGTCCACCACCGCTCTCACCGGCACCACCGACGCCCTCCGCCAGGCCCTGGCCAGCACCAAGGCCCGCGGCCAGTGGGGCGAGCGCATGGCCGAGGACGTGCTGCGCGTCGCCGGGTTCGTCGAGGGCATCAACTACCGAAAGCAGACGGCCATCGCCGGGGGCACCATCCCCGACCTCACCTTCCCCCTGCCCGGTGGTCGTGAGCTGCACATGGACGTCAAGTTCCCGTTCGACAACTACCTGCGGGCCCTCGAAGCCGACTCCGACACCGAGCGCGAGTCCTACGAGGCCAAGTTCCTGTCCGACGTCAAGGCCCGCATCCGCGAGATCACCACCCGCTCCTACATCGACGCCGAGACCACCGTCGACCACGTGGTGCTGTTCATCCCCAACGAGGCCATCTTCGCCTTCGTCCACGAGCGCGATCCGGGGCTGGTCGACCACGCCATCGGCCAGAAGGTGGTCATCTGCTCCCCGTCGACCCTGTTCGCGGTGCTGGCCGTGGTGCGCCAGGCCGTCGAGCAGTTCCGCCTCGAGCGCACCAGCGACGAGATCCTGGCCTGCCTCGCCTCGTTCGAGAAGGAGTGGACCAAGTACTCCGAGAGCTTCGCCAAGCTGGGCAGCCAGATGGCCACTGCGGCCAAGACCTACGACGCCCTGGCCGGCACCCGCACCAACCAGCTCGAGCGGACCCTGGCCCACATCGAGCGCCTTCGCACCGAACGGGGTCTCGAGGCGGTCACGCCTCTGTCGGTGGCGCCGGCCACCGACGGCCTCACCCCGTCTCGTGCCGAGGGCGCCGATGAGGCGCCGACCTCGATCGATACGCGGTACCTCGAGGCGCCGACGCTCGACCGGGCGGTCGGCGACGACGACCGTCGGGCCCCGACCCGCCCGGCGTCGTTGCGCCTCAAGTAGTCGAGGGTCGCCCGGCCTCCGGGTCACCCGTCGTCCCGGATCGGCCGTCGTCCCGGGTCGGGGCGTCGACGGACGAGGCGTCGACGAAGGGTTCGCCTCGGGATGCGGCCTCGACTGCTCGACGTCGGCTCGCTCCCATCGGGGGTCGGGCCCCTCGTCGGGCGATCCACCACGCGGGCCGTGTGATCATGACGGGGTGGCAGCCGACGACGAGCACACCGGCGGGATGACCGCCGCCGATGGCCCCGACCAGCCCGGACTGGTGCGGGCGCTGCGCGACCTCGTCGCTCCCGACGACCTCGACCGTGTCGTGCTCGCCTTGCGGGCCATGCGCTTCGGACGCCTGGTCGAGCGCCACCTCCAGGTGCTCCTGCGTCCCACCGGGCTCGAACGCTCCGAGTTCTCGGTGCTCACGGCGCTGCTCTTGGCGCCGCCCGAGCGCGGCCAGTCGCCCACCGAGCTGGCCCGCACCGTGGTGCAGACCACCAGCGGCATGACCAAGACCGTCAACCGCCTGGTGGCTCGCGAGCTCGTGCGTCGAGCGGAGGACACCAGCGATGCCCGGGGAGTGGTGGTCACCCTCACCACGCAGGGTCGGACCACGGCGGCGCAGCTGCTGGACGAGCTGGCCGTCGGCCTCGACGAGGTGCTGGGGGCCAGCACCACCGACGCGCGCGCCGGGCTCACCGATGCGCTGGCCGCCGTGCTGCCGGCCCTCGAGCGATCGGCCGACGTCACCCGGACCTGACCCGGTTCGGGCCGACGGCACCGGGCCCGTGCGTCGTGGACTGGGCATCCGTGCGTCCGAGCCGGTCGCGCCGGCCTGACGGCCCCGGGGGTCGCGCCGCGCTCAGCTGCCGGGCACGACCACGAGGCGGCCGGCCACGCGACCGTGCGCGAGGTCCTCGTAGGCGCCCGCGGCGCCCTCCAGGTCGACCCGGGTCACCTCGGCGCGGATCGATCCCCGGCGGGCCAGCTCGACGACCTCCAGTAGCTCGGGGAGCGAGCCCCAGTACGTGGTCGCCACCGAGCACTCGTAGGGCACCGAGAAGAACCCGAACGAGAAGTTCCCGCCGCCGATGCCGACGACCGTGATGTGGGAGTAGGAGCGGGCCACCGTGGTGGCCAGCGCCAGGCTCTCGTCGCTGCCCACCATGTCGATGACCACGTCGGCGCCGAGTCCGGCGGTGGCGTCGAGGATCGCCGCCGGGGCGTCGTCGCCGGCCGCCACCGCGGTCTCCGCCCCGGCCCGGCGGGCCAGGGCGAGCGCGTCGTCACGCGTGTCGACGGCGATGATCCTGGTGGGCGTCGTCGCGGCGAGGAGCTGGACCCCCATGTGGCCGAGCCCGCCGATGCCGATCACCACGGTCGTGCTGCCCGGTCCGAGCAGCGCCGCCGACCGCTTGATGGCGTGATACGGCGTCAGGGCGGCGTCGGTGAGGGGAGCGGCCTCCACCGGGTCGAGGTCGCCGAGGGGAACGAGGAGGCGCGACGAGGGGACCAGCATCAGTGGGGCCATCCCCCCGTCTCGCCCGAGCCCGCCACCCGCCACGCCGATCTCGGCCGCCCGCTCGCAGTAGTTCTCCATCCCGACCCGGCAGCGTGGGCAGCGTCCGCAACCCCATGGCCCGTACACCGCGACCGGCTCTCCGACCTCGAGGTCGGACACGCCCCGGCCCAGGGCGTGGACCCAGCCGGCGTTCTCGTGACCGAGGGTGAAGGGCGGGTCCCACGGCACCATGCCCTCGGTGAAGTCGTGCAGGAGGTGCAGGTCGGAGTGGCAGGCGCCGGAGCCACCGATGCGCACCACCACCTCCCCCGGACCGGGATCGGGCTCAGGGACCTCGGTCAGCACCGGGTCCGACTGCCAGGACTGGATCTGCAGCGCACGCATCACGACCTCCTCGCCGTGCCCTCACTGTCCGGGTCGGGGCGTCCTGTGACAAGGGCCACGCGTCACACTCGGCGGGGCCGGAGAGCACGATCCGCGACGCGCGTCCCGGCCCCTTCGCCCGGAGACGTCGCTCACCGAACCGTTTCGTCGGTGTTGCCGGCGCCTCGTAGCCTGGCAGGCGTGCCTGAACGCTTCTACGTGACCACGCCGATCTATTACGTCAACGACGTCCCCCACATCGGCCACGCCTACACCACGGTCACGGCCGACGCCCTCGCCCGCTGGCACCGCCTGCTGGGCGAGGAGGTGACGTTCCTCACCGGCACCGACGAGCACGGGCTCAAGGTGGCCCGCTCGGCCGAGGCCAACGGGATCACCCCCCAGGAGCAGGCCGACCGCACCAGCGCCCGCTTCCGCGAGGTCTGGGAGCTTCTCGACATCACCAACGACGACTTCATCCGCACCACCGAGGACCGTCACACGGTGTCGGTGCAGGCGTTCATGCAGGCCATCTTCGACAACGGCTGGATCCGCAAGGGCACCTACGCCGGGCTGTACTGCGTGGCCTGCGAGGCCTATTACACCGAAGCCGACCTGGTCGACGGCAACTGCCCCATCCACGGCCGTCCGGTCGAGTGGCTCGAGGAGGACAACTGGTTCTTCGAGCTGTCGAAGTTCACCCAGCCCCTGCTCGACTGGTACGAGGCCAACCCCGACGCCGTGCAGCCCGAGGGCAAGCGCAACGAGGCCCTGGGCCTCATCCGCCAAGGACTCGAGGACGTCTCGGTGTCGCGGACCTCGATCGACTGGGGCGTGCCCGTGCCCTGGGACGAGGGCCACGTCTTCTACGTCTGGTACGACGCCCTCATCAACTACGCCACGGCCGTGGGCTACGGCTCGGACAGCGAGCGCTTCGCCCAGTGGTGGCCCGAGGTGCACCACCTCCTCGGCAAGGACATCCTGCGCTTCCACTGCGTGTACTGGCCGGCGATGTGCCTGGCCGCCGGCATCGAACCGCCCAAGAAGCTGGCCGTGCACGGCTTCCTGCTCGTCGGCGGCGAGAAGATGTCGAAGACGCGACTCAACCAGATCTTCCCGGCCGACCTGGTGGCCGACTTCGGCGTCGACGGATTCCGGTACCACTTCCTGCGCGACACCCCGTTCGGCCCCGACGGCGACTTCTCCTACGAGCAGATGGTCACCCGGTACAACACCGATCTGGCCAACAACCTCGGCAACCTGCTGGCCCGGGTGGCCACGGTGGTCACCAAGAAGTGCGGTGGGATCGGTCCGGCTCCCTCGCCCACCTCGCCGCTCGCCGACGTGGTGGCCGAGGCCTACGAGGCCACGGCCGCCGGTTGGCAGGCCATCGCTCCGAGCGTGGCGCTCGAGGCCACCTGGCGCCTCATCGGCGCCGCCAACGCCCACCTCGAGGCCAACGAGCCCTGGAAGATGGAGCCCGGCCCGCAGGTCGACGCCGTCATGGGCGACGCCCTCGAGGTGCTGCGCATCGTGGCCGTGCTGGCCTCGCCTGCCGTCCCCCGCGCCTGCGAGCAGGTGTGGCAGCGCATCGGGCTCGAGGGCACACCCTGCGACCAGCGCCTCCCCGAGGCCGCGGCGTGGGGTGCCTACCCGGGGGGCCTGGCCGTCGAGAAGGGCGCCGGGCTGTTCCCGCGCATCCAGGCCCCGGCCGCGGGTTGAACGGCGTGCCCGGCGACGACCCGACGCTCGCCACCGGCGGGCTGCGCTGGACCGACGACCACTGCCACCTGGCCCTCGGCGCCGACGGGGGTGCCGGCGCGGCCGAGCAGGTCGGCGAGGCCCGAGCCGCGGGCGTCGAGCGGTTGATCACCGTGGGCACCGACCTGGACGGCTCCCGTGGCGCCATCGCGTCGGCCCGGGCCCACGACGGGGTGTGGGCCACCGCCGGTGTGCACCCCCACGACGCCTCGCAGGGGCTCGACGGCATCGAAGCCCTCCTGGCCGAGCCGGAGGTGGTGGCCGTGGGGGAGTGCGGGCTCGACTACCACTACGACCACTCACCCCGGGACACCCAGCGGGCGGTCTTCGCCGCCCAGGTCGCGTTGGCTCACGCCCACGACCTGGCCCTCGTCGTGCACACCCGTGAGGCATGGGCCGACACGTTCGCCGTCCTCGAGGCCGAGGGCCTGCCCGAACGGACGGTCATCCACTGCTTCACCGGAGGCCCCGACGAGGCCCGGCGCTGCCTCGACCTCGGCGCCCACCTGTCGTTCAGCGGCATCGTCACCTTCAAAGGTGCGCCCGAGGTGCGCGAGGCGGCGGTGCTGTGCCCGCTCGACCGCCTCCTCGTCGAGACCGACTCGCCCTACCTGGCCCCGGTGCCCCACCGGGGCCGTCCCAACCGGCCGGCGCTGGTGCCCCTCGTCGGAGAGGCCGTGGCCGCGGCCCGCGGCGTCGCGACTGCGGCCGTGGCCGAGGCCACGTGGGCCAACGCCGAGCGGGTCTACCACCTCGGCGCCGACGGCTCCTGACGCCGGCGGGGGCCGCCCGGCGCGCCCCGCTTCCCGGCCCCACGGGCCGTGAGGGGCGACGTCGATGTCGGCCCCGTGTCGTGTCTGACAGCCAGGTGACAGAAGTTGCGATCGCGTTGCAGGCTGCCTAGGGTCGGAGACGGCTCCGGGCGGAGTGACGGTGAGCGTTGATGCGCTCGGCGTGGCCCCGCTGTGCGCAGCCGGCCTGTCGCCCAGTGAGAGAAGAGCACGCTGTCCACCACGTCGAGCCCCCCGCAGCGTCGAATGGTCCTCGCATTGGTGGTGACGCTGGTCTGCCTTCCGATCCTGGCGCTCGAGATCATCGGTGGGGTGGCCTCGGCCGACTCGGAGGTCGCGGTGGTCACCACCGACGCCCCCCAGCCCAGCCTGGTGGTGGCCGAGGCGCCCTCCACCACCGCTGCGCCGGACACGACAGTGCCCACGACGGCCGAGCCGGCCCCGGTCGAGACGATCGAGACAACGACCACGGCGGCGCCCTCCACCACCGCGGCCCCGCAGACCACGACCACCACCACGGCGCCTCCTCCTCCGCCCCCGCCCCCGCCTCCTCCGCCCCCCACGACCGCCCCGCCTCCTCCGCCCACCACGGCGGCACCGGCGCCCCCGGTGTCCAACGGCGCCATCTGGGACCAGCTGGCCCAGTGCGAGAGTTCGGGCAACTGGTCGATGAACTCGGGCAACGGCTTCTACGGCGGCCTGCAGTTCACGATGCAGAGCTGGCGCTACGTGGGGGGCACGGACTTCGCCGCCATGCCCCACCAGGCCAGCCGAGCCGAGCAGATCGCCGCGGCCGAACGCCTCCGTGCCCAGCAGGGCTGGGGTGCCTGGCCGGGCTGCGCTCGCCTCCTCGGCCTGCTGTAGCCCTCGCCGACAGCCCGGCCCGGCCGGGCTGCCAACTGGTGTTCCGCCGGCCGGGTTCGCCAGTGGCGGCGGCGGTCGGGACCTCGACTCGCCCGGTGACCGGCGATGGGCGAGGCTGACACGGTGACCCTCACCCGCACGCAGGTGGTCGAGCTCTTGGAGCGCCACGGCCTGGCCCCGAGCCGGGCGCTCGGCCAGAACTTCGTGGTCGATCCCAACACCGTGCGGCGCATCGCCCGGCTGGCCGAGGTCGGTCCCGGCGACTCGGTGGTGGAGGTGGGTCCCGGCGTGGGGTCGCTCACCACGGCTCTGGCCGAGACCGGGGCCACGGTGACCGCGGTCGAGCTCGACCGGCACCTCCTCCCGGTGCTCGAGGAGGTCGTCGTGCCCCTCGGGGTGCGGGTGGTCCAGGGCGACGCGCTCGCCGTCGACTGGTCCGAGCTGCTGGCGTCGGCTCCGGCGTGGACCCTCGTGGCCAACCTCCCTTACAACGTGGGCACCACGATCGTGCTGCAGCTGCTCGACGACGTCCCCGCCATCGAGACGATGTTGGTGATGGTCCAGCGGGAGGTGGGGGAGCGCCTGGCCGCCGGTCCCGGTGGCGGCGCCTACGGCATCCCGTCGGTGAAGGTGGCCCTGTGGGCCACCGCTGAGGTCGTCGGACGGGTGCCGCCCACGGTCTTCGTGCCCCAGCCCAAGGTCGAGTCCGTGCTCGTGCGCATCCGCCGTCGTCCCCGCCCGGCGGTGGACGCCGATCGCGACGTGCTCTTCGCGCTCGTGCGAAAGGCCTTCGGGCAGCGACGCAAGATGCTGCGCCGGTCGCTGTCGGGATGGGTGACATCCGAGATGTTCGCCGCCGCGGGCGTGGCCCCCGACGAGCGGCCCGAGCAGCTCGGCATCGAGCAGTGGGGCGCGCTGGCCGACGTGGTGGGACCGGCGCCCGTGCCAGGCTGACCGAGATGTCCGAGCACGCCCCGACCCTGCCCGTCACGCTGACCGCCCCGGCCAAGCTCACGTTGTCCCTGCGGGTCACGGGCCGGCGTGACGACGGGTTCCACCTCCTCGACGCCGAGATGGTCACCCTCGACCTGTGCGACACGCTCGAGGTGGCCGAGGGCGACGGCCTGGACATCGTCGACGGATCGTCCGGCGCTGCCCACGAGGTGGAGGCGGACGACGACAACCTGGTGCGCCGGGCGCTGGCGCTGGTCGGACGTCGGGCCCACGTGCGGCTGCACAAGCGCATCCCTGCCGGCGCCGGGCTGGGTGGGGGGTCGGCCGACGCCGCGGCCGTGCTGCGCTGGGCCCGCTTCGACGACCTCGAGGCCGCGGCCGATCTCGGTGCCGACGTGCCGTTCTGCCTGGTGGGCGGACGGGCACGGGTCCGCGGCATCGGCGAAGTCGTCGAACCGCTCCCGGTCGAGGTCCGCACCCTCACCTTGTGGACCCCGCCGTTCGGCTGCTCCACCCCGGCGGTCTACCGGGCCTGGGACGACCTCGGTGGTCCCCGGGGCGAGCACGGCAACGACCTCGAGCCCGCCGCCCTCGTCGTCGAGCCCCGTCTCGCGGCGTGGCGTGAACGCTTGGCCGAGGTCACCGGGCAGCGGCCCCGTTTGGCCGGGTCGGGCTCGACCTGGTTCGTCGACGGGGACCACCCCGGCGACGGTCGCGTGGTGGTCCACACCGTCTGAGCCCTGCGGCATCACTCCGGCCACCGAGGGCCGGCGGCGGGTGCGGGGAAGGGGTCCCGGACGCGGACCCACCCGGCGCCGAAAGGGCCGGGTGGGTGAGAGATGGACGTGACGGTGGGCCGGTCCGGCCCCCGCGAACGGGGGCTACTTGCCGGCTGCTCGGCGTTGGAAACGAGTGCGCTTCAGCATCTTCTTGTGCTTCTTCTTGCGCATTCGCTTGCGACGCTTCTTGATCAGAGAACCCATGGCGGCGAGGACTCTACCGGGACCGTGACGAGGTTGCGAAACGAGCGACCAGCTCGGGGGCAGGGACTCGAACCCCGAAGACCAGGACCAAAACCTGGCGTGTTACCTATTACACCACCCCCGAAAGGTGCCCCCGACGGTACCACCGGCCCTGCTGTCACCCGACGGGGGGTGGCGATAGAAAGGGGCCATGGACCGCCCCTTGTCAGCCATCGTGCTCGCCGCCGGCGAAGGCACCCGCATGCGGTCGAGCCGCCCCAAGCCCCTGCACCTGCTGTGCGGGCGGGCCATGGTGCTCTACGTCCTCGATTCGCTGGTCGACTGCGACGTGCGCCGGGCGGTGGTGGTGGTGGGCCACGGTGCCGAGCGGGTCACCAAGAAGCTCGTCGACGCCGCCCCCCACGTCCCGTTGGAGTTCGTGGAGCAGCACGTGCAGCGCGGCACCGGCGACGCGGTGAGCGTCGCCCTCACCGCCTTCCCGGCCGAGGACCTCGACGAGAGCGACGCCGACCTGCTGGTCCTCCCCGGCGACACCCCGCTGCTGCGGGCCTCCACCATCACCGCCCTCGTCGAGGCCCACCGGGCCAGCGACGCCGCCTGCACCATGCTCACGGCCCACATGGCCGACCCCACCGGGTACGGCCGGGTGGTGCGAGGTCGCGACGATCGCGTCGAGCGCGTCGTCGAGCAGGCCGACGCCACCGACGAAGAGCTGGCCATCGACGAGGTCAACACCTCGATCTATTGCTTCCGGGCCAGCCTGTTGGCCCCGGCCCTGCGCCGGCTCAGCCCCGAGAACGTCCAGGGCGAGTACTACCTCACCGACGTGGTCGGGGTCCTCGCCGCCGCCGGCTACCAGGTCGCCGCCGTCGCGGCCGACGACGCAGCCGACACCCAGGGGGTGAACGACCGCGTCCAGCTCTCGACGGCCGAGGCCGAGCTGCGCCGGCGCACCAACGAGGCCTGGCTGCGCAAGGGGGTCACCATGCTCGATCCCGAGCGCACCTACGTCGACGCCACCGTCGAGCTGGCCACCGACGTCACCTTGTTCCCCGGCACCATGCTGCAAGGACGGTGCGTCATCGGCTCGGGGGCCGAGATCGGCCCCGACACCCGCCTCGTCGACTGCGTCGTGGGCGCCGCCTCGGTGGTCGAGCACACCGTCGGGCGAGACGCCGAGATCGGTGAGGGCACCGTGGTCGGTCCCTTCGCCGCCCTGGATGCGGGCAGCCGGGTGCCCGACGGCGTGCGCACGGGGCCGTTCTACACTGCGACTCTCGCCGACCCGGCCCAGTAGCGCCGGGGCATCCGCCACCCACCCCAGGGGAAGCACATGGAGTTGGTCACCAAGAAGCGCCTGCACCTCGTGTCGGGGCGGGCGAATCTCCCTCTGGCGACCGAGATCGCCGAGCAGCTGGGGGTGGAGCTCGGTGACGCCAACCTGGGTCGCTTCGCCAACGGCGAGCTGCACTGCCGCTTCGGTGAGTCCGTGCGGGGCACCGACGTGTTCATCATCCAGAGCCACGTCGGCACCGACACCATGTCGGTGAACGACGCCCTCATGGAGCAGCTGATCATGGTCGATGCCGCCCAGCGGGCCTCGGCCAAGCGGATCACTGCAGTCGCGCCCTTCTACGGATACGGCCGCCAGGACCGCAAGTCCGAGGGACGAGAGCCGATCACCGCCAAGCTCGTCGCCAACATGTTCAAGTCGGCCGGCGCCAAGCGCCTCATCAGCGTCGACCTGCACTCGGGGCAGATCCAGGGCTTCTTCGACGGCCCCGTCGACCACCTCACCGCCATGCCCGTGCTCGTCGAGCACATGCGCAGCCTGGGCGACGACCTGGTGGTGGTGTCGCCGGACGCCGGCCGGGTGAAGGTGGCCGAGCGCTACGCCAACTCCTTGCACGCCGACCTCGCCATCGTGCACAAGCGCCGGGTGAAGGGACAGAAGAACGCGGTCGAGGCCCGCGACGTCGTGGGCGAGGTGCAGGGGCGCACGTGCGTGCTCATCGACGACATGATCGACACCGGCGGCACCATCGTCGCCGCCGCCGAGCAGCTCATGGAGCACGGTGCCGCCGAGGTCCACGCCGCCTGCACCCACGGGGTGCTCTCGGGCCCGGCCATCGACCGGCTCAAGAACTCGGTGATCACCCGCGTCATCGTCACCAACACCCTGCCCCTGCCGTCGGAGAAGCAGCTCGACAAGATCGAGGTGCTGTCCGTGGCCAGCGTGATTGCCGACGCGATCGACGCCGTCTTCGAGGACACCTCCGTCTCGGAGATCTTCGGGGGAGCCAACCAGTCCTGACCTCGGGGGCGGCACGCCCTCGGCCCGCGGGCACGGTCGCCGGAGGATTTCCCGGGTTCGGCCGGCCCCCGGTAGGATTGCCTGCCGTTCTTCCGCCACCCGCCGGCGCGCGCACCGGCCGCCGCCCCAGGAGCACCTGACAGACCATGGAACTCACCCTCACCGCCACCACCGGTCGCGAGCTCGGCTCGCGCACGTCCGGCCGTCTCCGCAACGAGGGCAAGGTCCCCGGCGTCGTCTACGGGCTGGGGCGTGACGCCGTCGCCGTCGCCGTGGAGTGGACCGAGCTGCGCCGGGTGCTCACCACCGATGCCGGCCTCAACGCCCTCATCGACCTCGAGATCGACGGCGAGACCGAGCTCACCCTGGTCAAGGACATGCAGCGCGACCCGGTGCGGCGCGACGTCCTACACGTCGACTTCCTCCGCCTCGACCGCGACGCCGAGACCTCCGTCGACGTGCCCATCCTCCTCACCGGCTTCGCCAAGGACGTCGAGGACCGTCGCGGCATCGTCGACCAGACCCTCAAGACCTTCACGGTCAACGCCAAGCCGGCCGACATCCCGACCCAGTTCGAGATCGACGTCACCGACCTCACCATCGGTGGGGTCATCACCGTCGCCGACGTGGAGCTGCCCCGGGGCGTCTCCACCGATCTCGACCCGGAGGCCCCCGTCGTCGTCGGCGTGGGCACCCGCTTCACCACCCTCATCGATGCCGGCGTCGATCCCAGCGACGCCGCCTTCGACGAGGAGGGCACGGGCTACGAGGCCGAGGGCGCCGAAGGGGCCGAGGCGTCGGACGAGTCCGAGTCCGAGGGCGACAGCGAGTGATCCTCGCCGCCGCGGCCCTCGGCTGAGGGACGGGGCGGCCGCCACCGAACCGGGAGCGCGCGACGACCATGGCCTTCGGCAGACGGCGTGAGCACGCTCGCCGCGGGACCCCGGCCGACCTGTTGGTCGTGGGGCTCGGCAACCCCGGCAAGGAGTACGCCCACACCCGCCACAACGTCGGCTTCGACGTGATCGAGCTGCTGGCCCAGCGCCACGCCGGCTCGCTGAAGGGCGGGCGCGAGAACTCCCTGGTGGCCGAGGTGCGCATCGACGGCCGGCGCGTGACGCTGGCCCAGCCGCTGACCTACATGAACCTGTCGGGTGATGCCGTCGGTCCGCTCGTGCGCCGCCACGGCATCGAGGACCCCCAGGCGCTCGTCGTCGTCCACGACGAGCTCGACCTCCCGCTGGGGCAGGTCAAGGTCAAGGTGGGCGGCGGGCTCGCCGGCCACAACGGATTGCGGTCGATCAAGGCCCACCTCCACACCGCCGATTTCGTGCGGGTGCGCATCGGCGTGGGCAAGCCACCGAGCAAGGAGCAAGGAGCCGACCACGTGCTCAAGCGGGTCGGCAAGTCCGAGCGCACCGAGCTCGACATCGCCGTGCAGGAAGCCGCCGACGCCGTGGAGCTGATCCTCGCCGAGGGTCCCGAGGCGGCCATGAACCAGGTCAACACCCGACGGCGCTGAGGCAACTGACACGTTCGCCGCCCGCTCCGGCCGGGTGCCGCGGCCGGTAGCCTCCGAGGTCCTCATGGCGCTCTCCGATCTCCCCCCGCTCCTCGCCGACGAGCCCGGCCTCACTGAGGTCATGGGCCGTCGCGATGCCGTCCTGGCCGTCCCCGAACCGGCCCGGGCCGTGGTGGTGGCCGGCCTGGCCCACCGCTCCGACCGTCAACCCATCGTGGTGGCAGTGCCCACCTCCGGCGAGGCGGAGCGTCTCACCAACGACCTGGTGGCCTTCCTCGGTCCCGACGAGGTCGACCTGTTCCCCGCCTGGGAGACCCTGCCCTTCGAGCGGGTCAGCCCCAACACCGACACCATGGGCCGGCGGTTGCGCACCCTGTGGCACCTCCGCGACCCGCAGCGGGCCCCGCGGGTCGTGGTGGCCCCGGTCCGGGCGCTGGTCCAGCGCCTCGGTCCCCACGTGGCCGACGTCGAGCCCATCGTGGTCGGCGCCGGCGACCGGGTCGACCCCACCGAGCTCGTCGAGGAGCTGGTCGCGTTCGGCTACCGCCGCGAGTACCAGGTGGAGCACCGCGGCGAGGTCGCGGTGCGAGGCTCCATCGTCGACGTCTACCCGAGCACGGCCGACGCCCCGGTACGCATCGATCTCTGGGGTGACGAGGTCGACCGCCTCACCGAGTTCTCGCCCGCCGATCAGCGCTCCACGGTCGACCTGGCCGAGGTCGAGCTGTTCCCGTGCCGCGAGCTGCTGCCCACCGCCGAGGTCAGGGCCCGGGCCGAGAAGCTCATCGCCGCCGAGCCGTGGGGACGCGAGCAATGGGAGCGCCTGGCCGAGGGCCAGACCTTCGACGGCATGGAGTCGTGGCTGCCCTGGTTGGTCGCCGACGGCCGCGACAGCGACGACGCCGAGGTGCTCTTCGACCTGCTCGACGACGACGCCCAGGTGCTGTTGTTCGAGCCCCGACGCATGCGCGACCGCGCCGGTGACATCCTCGCCGAGGAGGACGACCTCGCCGTCACCCTGGCCCGCACCTGGGGGGCCCTCGACGACGGTCCGGTGCCGGGCGCCGATGCCGACGAGGCCGACCAGGCCGCGGGCGGCGAAGGGGCGGGCACGTCGGCCGAGGACACGCCCTCCGCCGGCCATCGCGCCGACACCCACCGGTCGCCGTTCCCCCGGCTCCACCTGCCGTTCGAGCGGCTCCTCGTGCGCACCACGGCTCCCTCGTGGACCGTGACCACCGCCCCCGAGGGACCCGACGTGGCCACCGTGGCGGCGGCCGGCTGGAACCCGGTCGTGGGCGACGGCGAGGGCCTCGTGCGCCAGCTCCGTGAGCTCCTCGACGACGACTACCGCGTGGTGGTGGCGGCCGACGGCGCCGGTTCCGGTGCCCGGCTGGTGTCGCTGCTGGGGGAGCAGGGCATCCACCTCGACCTCGACGAGCGGGGCGTCGCCGACCTCACCGTCGCCGGGGGCCACGTCGTCGTCGCTCCCATCGAGCGAGGGTTCCTGTTGCCGTCGGTGCGCCTGGCCGTGCTGGCCGAGGCCGACGTCACCGGCCGGCGCCGGGCCCACCGGCGGGCCAAGCCCCGCAAGGCGGCCGCCCAGGGCTACTTCGACGACCTCAAGGTCGGCGATCACGTGGTGCACTTCCAGCACGGCGTGGCCCGTTACGGCGGCATGGTCAAGCGGGCCATCGGGGGCGTCGAGCGCGACTACCTGCTCCTCGAGTACCGCGGCGACGACAAGCTCTACGTGCCGTCGGACCAGATCGACGCCGTGCGCCACTACACCGGCGGCGACTCGCCCAGCCTCAGCCGGTTGGGCGGCGGTGAGTGGCAGAAGAGCAAGGCCAAGGTCCGGGCCGCGGTCACCGAGATCGCCCAGGAGCTGGTGGTGCTCTACCAGAAGCGGGTGACGGCCCCCGGGCACGCCTTCGGGTCGGACACGCCATGGCAGCGCGAGCTCGAGGAGTCCTTCCCCTTCGAGCCGACCCCCGACCAGCTCAAGGCCATCACCGAGGTCAAGGCCGACATGGAGGCCGACGCCCCCATGGACCGCCTCGTCTGCGGCGACGTCGGGTTCGGCAAGACCGAGGTCGCCATCCGGGCGGTCTTCAAGGCCATCCAGGACGGCAAGCAGACCGCGGTGTTGGTGCCCACCACCCTGCTGGCCCAACAGCACTTCACCACCTTCGCCGAACGGTTCGCCAGCTACCCGATCCGGGTCGAGGTGCTCAGCCGGTTCCTCACCAACGCCCAGGCCAAGAAGGTCGTCGAGGGCCTCGCCAGCGGCGACGTCGACCTGGTCATCGGCACCCATCGACTCCTGGCCCCCGACCTGCGGTTCAAGGACCTCGGACTGCTGGTGGTCGACGAGGAGCAGCGCTTCGGCGTCAACCACAAGGAGTCCATCAAGAACCTCAAGGTGGGCGTCGACGTGCTCACCCTGTCGGCCACACCCATCCCCCGCACCCTGGAGATGAGCCTCACCGGCATCCGCGACCTCACGCTGCTCAACACGCCCCCCAGCGAGCGCCAGCCCATCCTCACCTACGTCGGTGAGCAGGACGAGCGGGCCATCGCCGAGTCGCTGCGACGGGAGCTGCTGCGCGAGGGCCAGGTGTTCTTCGTGCACAACCGGGTGCAGGACATCGAGCGGGTGGCCGCGCAGCTGCGAGAGCTGGTGCCCGAGGCCCGCATCGCCGTGGCCCACGGCCAGATGGACGAAGGCACGCTCGAGAAGGTCGTCCTCGACTTCTGGGAAGGCGAGTTCGACGTCCTGGTCTGCACCACCATCATCGAGTCGGGCATCGACATGCCCACGGTGAACACCCTGGTGGTCGACCGCGCCGACCTGCTCGGCCTCGGCCAGCTCCACCAGCTGCGGGGGCGGGTGGGTCGCTCGGGGCAGCGGGCCTACGCCTACCTGTTCTTCCCGCCGGACCGCTCCCTCACCGAGGAGGCCTACGAACGGCTCAAGACCATCGGCGAGGCCACCGAGCTGGGGTCGGGGTTCAAGATCGCCATGCGCGACCTCGAGATCCGCGGTGCGGGCAACCTGTTGGGCACCGGGCAGAGCGGACACATCGCCGCGGTCGGCTACGACCTGTACTGCCAGATGGTCACCGAGGCCGTGGCCGAGTTGAAGGGCGAGACGCCCCGTGAGCCGGCCGAGATCAAGATCGAGCTGCCGTTCGACGCCAACCTCCCGCGCCAGTACGTCGAGCGCGAGGAGCTGCGACTCGAGGCCTATCGGCGCCTGGCCGGTGTCACCACCGAAGCCGAGGTCGACGACATCCGGTCCGAGTGGGAGGACCGCTACGGGCCGCTTCCGGCTGCCGCCGAGGCCCTGCTCGAGGTGGCCCGCCTCCGTGCCGAGTGCGTGCGCACCGGCATCCGCGAGGTCGTGGTCACCAAGGGCCCCGGCTTCGGGGGACCCAAGTATGTGGCCCGCCTGTTCCCGCTCACCCTTCCCGCGTCGAAGTCGGTGCGCGTCGAGCGCCTCTACAAGGGCACGGTGATCAAGCCGGCGGTCGAGCAGGTCCTGCTCGCGGTGAAGACCGCGGCGGGCGCGGCGGGGGAGATCGTGGCTGCCCTCGCCGACCTCGTACCCGCCGAGGTGTCGACTTCGCCGGACAAGACCCCTTCGGTAGTGTGAGCGACCTTGTGAAGACGAACGCTCGCAGCTCTCTCGCCCTGCTCGCCCTGGTCCTGGCCGCCGCTCTGGTCGGGGCCTCGTGTTCCTCGGTCACGCCGAAGGCCCTCACCGTGGAGGGGTGGAGCCTCTCCGAGGAAGCGCTCGTCGACCAGCTCGACGCCCTCACCCCCGAGGGCGAGGTGGGCAACGGGTGGTCCACCGCCCTGGCCGCCCAGCTGCTCAACGCCCAGGTGCTGTTCCGGGTGGCGTCCGCCGAGGTCGCCCAGCGTGGCCTCGAGGTCAGCGAGACCGACCTGCGCAACGCCGAGGTGCAGCTCAGCTTCCAGTTCTCGCCCACCGGTGGCCAGGGTGGTGGCAGCACCGCCGATCCGGCCGGCCTCGCCGTGCTCGACGAGCTCCCCGACTCCAACCGCCAAGACCTCGTGAGCGGCTATGCCAGCTTCCTGGTCCTCGGGGCCGACATCCTCGACCGGGCCGCCAGCGACGAAGGGCTCCGTGAGCTCTACGAGGCCCAGACCCAGGAGGACCGGGCCTGCGCCAACCACATCCTGGTCCAGGCCGGCGACGGCTCCGCCGAACCCACCGAGGCGCAGTTCGCCGAGGCGCTGGCCGAGATCGAGACCATCGCCGGGCAGCTCGACGGCACCGATGACTTCGGGGCCCTGGCCGCCGAGTTCTCCGACGACCCCGGCAGCGCCTCAGCGGGCGGCGAGCTGGGCTGCGCTCCCGAGGGCACCTACGTGGCCGAGTTCGACGAGGTCGTGTGGTCCCAGCCGATCGGCGAGGTGAGCGAGCCGGTGCGCACCAGCTTCGGGTACCACCTGATCCTCGTCACCGCCCGCGGTGAGGTGTCGTTCGAGGACGCCCGCAGCCAGTTGGCCCGCGCCGTGCAGCAGAACGGACAGGCCATCATCGGCGACGCCCTCGCCGGGCTCCTCACCGACGCCGACGTGAGCGTCGACCCCAAGTGGGGTCGGTGGGACGCCGAGTCCGGCCAGGTGCTGCCGCCGGCCGGGGCCCAGCCCCCGCCGATGCCCACGCCCGACCTCGAGGGCCTCGACGGCCTCCCCGAGGGCCTCTTCCCGGCCGAGGGGTAGCGACCCGGTGAGCGTCACGCCCCGCGTCGTCGTCGTCGGACTGGGGCCGGGCGGCCCCGACCTGGTCACCGGGGGCACGCTCGCCGAGATCGAGGCCCACCCGATCCGCTTCCTGCGCACCGAGCGGCACCCGTCGGCCCGCCTGGTGCTCGACGCCACCTCTTTCGACGACGTCTACGACGATGCCGCCACGCTCGACGAGGTGTACACGACCATCGTCGAGCGGCTGGTGGCCGCCGCCGGCGACCACGGCACGGTGCTCTACGGCGTGCCCGGCTCGCCGGTCGTGGCCGAGCGCACCGTCGAGGCGCTCGTGGCCGACCCCCGGGTGCGCACCGACGTGGTGCCGGCGCTCTCGTTCCTCGATCTGGCCTGGGTCCGCCTCGGCGTCGACCCCTTCGCCGCCGGGGCCCGCGTCGTCGACGGACACCGCTTCGCCGTCGAAGCCGCCGGCGAGCGCGGACCGCTGCTGGTGGGCCAGTGCGATTCGGTCGACGTGCTCTCGGAGGTGAAGTTGGTCCTCGACGCCGGTCCCACGCCGGCCGTGGGCCCGGACACCACCGTCGTCGTCCTCCAACGCCTCGGGCTGGCGGACGAGTCGATCCGCACCGTGGCCTGGCACGACCTCGACCGGGTCGTCGAGCCGGACCACCTCACCTCCCTGTGGATCCCCGAGCTGGCCGCCCCCGTCTCACGGGAGATGGCCCGGCTGGTGCAGCTGGTGGCCGACCTCCGCGTCGGCTGCCCGTGGGATCGCCAGCAGACCCACGAGTCCCTGCGCCGCCACCTGCTCGAGGAGGCCTACGAGGTCCTCGAGGCCATCGACCATCTCGACGTGGAGGCCGGCACCGGTTTCGAGCACCTCGAGGAGGAGCTGGGCGACCTCATGTTCCAGGTGCTGTTCCACAGCCGGCTGGCCGAGGAGGAGGGGCACTTCACCCTGGCCGACGTGGCCGCCACCATCCACGACAAGCTGTGGTCGCGGCACCCCCACGTGTTCGGCGACGTCGTGGTCGGCGGTCCCGACGACGTGGTGCGCAACTGGGAGCAGCTCAAGAAGGCCGAGAAGCAGCGCGAGAGCGTCTTCGACGGCATCCCCGACGCCCTGCCCGCCCTCCTCCACGCCACCAAGGTGCAGAAGAAGGCGGCGACCCTGGCCGAGAGCGGGCTCGACCTCGCCTCGGTGGTGGCCCCGCCCGGCCTGGCCGAGGCCACCGCGACGGCCGCCGCCGACCCCGGCGAGGAGGCCGTCGGCGCCGCCCTGTTCGCCCTCGTGGACCTCGCCCGTTCGGCCGGCATCGATCCCGAGAACGCCCTGCGCGTCGCCTCGTCGCGGTACCGCGACGAGGTGCGCGGGGCCGAGCAGGCCACGGGCGGCTGAGCCGTCCCGCTCGCCGCCACCGCCCGGCGAGCCTCGTGCCGACCGGGGTGCGCCATTCTCCCCGACGGGCGTGACACCCTTGTGCGGACCCCAGCCACCAGGAGACATCCCCCCACCATGAGCATCATCGAGCACATCGCCGGTCGTGAGGTCCTCGACAGCCGAGGGAACCCCACCGTCGAGGTGGAGGTCATCCTCGAGTCCGGCGCGTCGGGACGGGCCATCGTGCCCTCGGGCGCCTCCACCGGCGCGTTCGAGGCCGTGGAGCTGCGCGACGGCGAGAGCCGGTACGGCGGCAAGGGCGTCCTCGACGCCGTCACCCACGTCGACGACGAGATCTACGACGCGATCGTCGGCTTCGACGCCCTCGATCAGCGCGACATCGACCGCGTGCTGATCGAGATCGACGGCACCGACAACAAGGCCAGCCTCGGGGCCAACGCCATCCTCGGCGTGTCGCTCGCGGTCGCCCGCGCCGCCGCCGACGAGCTGGCCATGCCGCTCTACCGCTACGTCGGCGGGGCCAACGCCCACGTGCTGCCGGTGCCCATGATGAACGTCCTCAACGGGGGCGAGCACGCCGACAACAACGTCGACGTCCAGGAGTTCATGATCATGCCGGTCGGCGCCGCCTCGTTCTCCGAGGCACTGCGCTGGGGCGTCGAGACCTACCACGTGCTCAAGGGCGTCCTCCACGACCGCGGCCTGTCCACGGCCATCGGTGACGAGGGCGGCTTCGCCCCCAACCTGGCTTCCAACGAAGAGGCCGTGCAGCTGCTGCTCGTAGCCGTCGAGAAGGCCGGCTTCACCCCGGGCGACGACATCGCCATCGCGCTCGACGCCGCCTCCACCGAGTTCTACCGCGACGGCAACTACGTCCTCGCCGGGGAGGGCCGTACCCTCGATCCGTCCGAGATGGTGGGCTACCTCGCCGACCTGGCCGCCAGGTACCCCATCGTGTCGATCGAGGACGGCATGGCCGAGGACGACTGGGACGGCTGGAAGGCCCTCACCGAGGCCATCGGTTCGCGCGTGCAGCTGGTCGGCGACGACCTGTTCGTCACCAACTCCGAACGGCTGCAACGGGGCATCGACGCCGGCGTGGCCAACTCCATCCTGGTGAAGGTCAACCAGATCGGCTCGCTGAGCGAGACCCTCGACGCGGTCGGCCTGGCTACCCGAGCGGGCTACACCTCGGTGATGTCGCACCGATCCGGGGAGACCGAGGACACCACCATCGCCGACCTGGCGGTGGCCACCAACTGCGGCCAGATCAAGACCGGGGCCCCGGCCCGCAGCGACCGGGTGGCCAAGTACAACCAGCTGCTGCGCATCGAAGAGGACCTGGGCGAGTCGGCGGCCTTCTGGGGTGGCGCCGGTCTGGCCCGGGGGAGCTCGCAGGGTTGAGCACCCGGGGCCGACGTCCGCGCACCGAACCGGTGGCGACCCCCCGTCGACCCGACGCGCCCCGGCGCGACCTGACGGCTCTCCTCGAGCTGCTCAGCGAAGACGATCTCCCCGCGGCCAGCCGACGCCCCCGGAGCCCGGCGTCGCACCCCGCGACCGCCCCGGCGGCGCCCGCGCGTCGCGCACGGTCTTCGGCGAGGTCTGCGAGCGACCAGTCGGCGTCGCCCTCCGCCCAGCCCCGCTCCGCCCCGCCCCGTTCCGGTCGTCCGGCCCGACGCCCGGCCGAGCCCACGGGCCGTTCGGTGTCGAGGCCGCCGGATGCCGGCCGCCCCGCCGCAGCCGGCGAGCCCGCCGCGGCCAGCCAGCCCCCCGAGTCCGGCAAGCCCCCGAAGTCCAGCAAGGGAAGGCGGTCCCGGCGTTCCGACGCCGGCGAGCGAGGCCGATCGGCGAGGCCGGTTCGGTCATCGGCGAGCGTGACGACGGCCGAGGCCCCGAAGGCGGCGTCCAAGCGGCCGGTCCGGCAGTCCCGGGCGTCCGAGGCCGGAACCGGGGCCACCCCGGGGAAGGCTCCCGGCAGGGGCACGAAGGCGAAGGCACCCGGGCCCGGCCGCTCGGCACGAACCGCGAAGGCGCCGGCCGGCGAACCCAAGCGGGTCCGGCCGATCGCGCCCGTCCCCGATCCCGATCGAGCGACGTCGGCGGACGAGCCCCGGGTCGCCCGACGTGGGCGCACCCGAGCCCGCGCCACGCGCCGGCCGAGCCGGGTGGGCAGGGTGGCCGGACGCCTCGTCCTGCCGCTGGTGCTCGTGGGGCTGACCGTGGGGGTCATGCTCCTCGGCGTGTTCCCCACCCGCACGTGGCTCGACCAGCGTGCCGCGCTGAGCAGCGCCCAGACCGAGCTGGCCGAGCTCGAGGCGGCCAACGCCGAGCGCCGCGACCGGGTGGAGGCGCTGCTCACCGACGACGAGGTCGAGCGCATCGCTCGCGAGGAGTACGGCCTGGCCGAGCTGGGCGAAGAGGTGTACCACGTGCTGCCGCCACCCGAGGACCCCATCGAGATCCCCGAGGCCTGGCCCTTCACCCGCGTCGCTCCCTGACCCCCGACGCCGAAGAGGGGTGCGGCGACACCCGCCCCGACGGGCAAGCGGTAGCGTGCCTGACGTACGTCGCGGACGGCCCAGGGGGAGCAGAACGATGAGCGTGATGGGAACGCGGGTGGCGAGGCGGGAGGACCCGGTCTTCCTGACCACGGGCGGCGTCTACACGGCCGACCTCGACGAGCCGCTCCTCGAGGGGGCCCTGCACGCCCAGTTCGTGCGCTCCACGATCGCCCATGCTCGGCTCGTCGAGGTCGATGCCTCCGAGGCCCGGGAGGCGCCGGGCGTGGTGGCCGTCTACACCGCCGCCGACATCGCGGCGGCCGGCGACCTCGCCCCCTTCCCCGTGCCCATCCCCGGCATGATCCCCGACGGGCTGGCCCGGCCCTGGCTGGCCACCGACGTCGTCCGCTTCGTCGGGGAGGCCGTGGCCGTGGTCATCGCCGAGACCAAGGAGGCCGCCGAGGACGCCGCCGAGCTGGTCATCGTCGACGTCGATCCCCTCGAGACCCTCGTCGATCCCCTCGCCGCCGCCACCGACGAGCTGCTGCTGTTCCCCGAGCACGGCACCAACACCGCGCTGGGCGTCGACTTCGGCACGACCGACGACCTCTTCGACGGCTGCGAGGTCGTCGTCCGCCGTGACCTGGTCAACCAGCGCGTGGCGGTGTGCCCGCTCGAGCCCCGTGCGGTGGCCACCACCTGGCACGACGGGCGGCTGGTGGCGTACGTCTCCACCCAGGCTCCCCACGGGGCCCGCAACAAGCTGGCCGGCATGTACGGCCTCGAGCCCGAGCAGGTCCACGTCATCGCGCCCGCCGTCGGTGGCGGCTTCGGGGCCAAGATCAACCTGCAGGCCGATGAGGCCCTGCTGCCCTGGATCTCGCGCCGGCTCGGCCGCCCCATCCGCTGGGCCGAGACCCGCAGCGAGTCGATGGTGTCGATGCCCCATGGCCGGGGCCAGCACCACAGCATCGAGATCGGCGGGCGGCGTGACGGCACCGTCGAGGCCTATCGCCTGAGCGTCGTGCAGGACGCCGGGGCCTACCCGGGCATGGGCGCCTTCCTGCCCTTCATGACCCGCACCATGGCCCCGGGCGTCTACGACATCGCCAAGGTCGAGTGCAACGTCAAGAGCGTGGTCACCAACACCACGCCGGTCGAGGCCTACCGCGGCGCCGGTCGCCCCGAGGCCACCGCGGCCGTCGAGCGCGCCATCGACCTCTTCGCCGCCGAGATCGGCATGGATCCCGCCGACGTGCGCCGCCGCAACCTCATCGCCGCGGACGCCTTCCCGTTCACCACCCCCACCGGCGCCGAGTACGACGTCGGCGACTACGCCGGGGCGCTCGACCGCATCCTCGACGCCGCCGACTACGCCGGCCTCCGAGCCGAGCAGAAGGGCCGCCGGGAGCGCGGCGACCGCGTGCAGATGGGCATCGGGGTGAGCATCTACGTCGAGATCACCGCCGGTCCTGCCGGCACCCAGGGCGAGTACGCCAAGGTGCACGTGCGCCCCGACGGTTCCGTCGTGGTGCACACCGGGACCTCGGCTCACGGCCAGGGCCACTCCACGTCGTGGGCCATGCTCGTCCACGACGCCACCGGCGTCGACATGGATCGCATCGAGGTGGTGGCCGGCGACACCGACCGGGTGGCCGAGGGCACCGGCACGTTCGGGTCGCGCTCGTTGCAGCTGGGCGGCACCGCCGTCTGGAAGGCCACCGAGATCGTCGTCGACAAGGCGCGCGAGGTCGCCGCCGACCTGCTCGAGGCGGCCGTCGCCGACGTGGTCCTCGACGTCGACCGCGGCGTCTTCCACGTGGCCGGTACGCCGAGCGTCACCCGGTCGTGGGCCGACGTGGGCGCGGCGGGCGACCTCACCGCGCCCATGGGTGAGGGCCCCACCGGCCAACCGCTCGAAGCAGCCCTCACCCACACCGCGGACAAGGCGACGTTCCCGTTCGGTGCGCACCTCGCCGTCGTCGAGGTCGACACCGAGACCGGCGAGGTCACCCTCGATCGCATCGTGGCCTGCGACGACGCCGGCCGCATGCTCAACCCGCTGATCGTCGAGGGCCAGCGCCACGGGGGCATCGCCCAGGGCGTGGCCCAGGCGCTCTACGAAGCCGTCCTCTACGACGACGACGGCAACCCCCAGACCGCCAACCTGGCCGACTACGCGTTCGTGTCGGCCGCCGAGCTGCCCAGCTTCGAGCTCGTGCCCATGGAGACCCCCACTCCGGTCAACCCGCTGGGGGCCAAGGGCATCGGCGAGTCCGGCACCATCGGCTCGACGCCCGCCGTGCAGAGCGCGGTGATCGACGCCTTGTCGCCCTACGGGGTCGAGCACCTCGACATGCCCCTCGACGCCGAGCGGGTGTGGCGAGCCATCCGGGACGGCGGCGCATGACCGAGCCGCTGCGCCCCGAGCACCTCGACAAGCGCCGCCGCGACCCGGCGGCGCCCGAGACCAGGTGGCAGAGCTCGGCCAAGTGGACCCTCGTGGCCGTGGCCCTGGTGGTCGTGGTCGGCGGTGGCGGCTTCTACTGGCTCGTCCTGAGCTGAACCCCGCTCGCCCGCGACTCCTACGGTGACCCCCGTGACCCCTGCCCCGCTGCCCGCCCCGACCTCCGTCGACGAGGTCGCCGCCGCGCTCGAGGCCCACGGCTACCTGCCCGACGAGGGGTTGGCCACCGCCGTCTTCCTGGCGCTGCGCCTGCACCGACCGCTCCTGCTCGAGGGCGAGGCCGGCGTCGGCAAGACCGAGGTGGCCAAGGTGCTCAGCGCCTGGACCGGCGGCCCCCTCCTGCGCCTGCAGTGCTACGAGGGCATCGACGCCTCCCAGGCCCTCTACGAGTGGGACTACTCCCGTCAGCTGCTGCACCTGCGGGCGGCCGAGACCGCTCGCAGCGACGTCGACGCCGACCAACTCGAGCACGAGCTCTACAGCGAGCGCTTCCTCGTCGCCCGCCCCCTGCTGCAGGCCATCACCGCGGCGGCCGACGGTCCCGCCCCGGTGCTGCTCGTCGACGAGGTCGACCGGGCCGACGACGAGTTCGAGGCCTTCCTGCTCGAGGTGCTGGCCGACTTCTCGGTGACCGTCCCCGAGTTGGGCACGTTCACCGCCGAGGTGCCGCCCGTGGTGGTCATCACCTCCAACCGCACCCGCGACGTCCACGACGCCCTCAAGCGCCGGTGCCTCTACCACTGGGTGGAGCACCCCGACTTCGAGCGCGAGGTGGCCATCGTGCGCTCCCGGGCCCCCGAGGTGCCCGAGGCCCTGGCCCGCCAGGTGGCGGCGGCCACCGAAGCGTTGCGGGAGCTCGGCCTGTACAAGCCGCCCGGTGTGGCCGAGACGATCGACTGGGCGCAGGCCCTCGCCCTCCTCGGACACCACGACCTCGACGCCGGCACCGTGTCGGTCACCCTCGGGGCCGTGCTCAAGTACCGCGAGGACGCGGAGCGCACCCGTCGCCACGGCCTCGAGGAGCTGGTCACCGCCGCCCTGGCCCGGGCATGACCTCTGCGCCGGCACCGGCCACCGCCGAGGAGACCGCCCTCGGCTTCGTGGCCGCCCTGCGCGGCGCCGGTGTGGCGGTGCCGGTCACGGCCGCCGTGTCGTACCTGCGGGCCCTGGCCGAGCTCGGGGGCAGCCTCGACGAGCTGTACTGGGCGGGCCGGGCCACCCTGCTCACCGGCCCCGAGCAGACGGCCACCCATGACGCCGTGTTCGCCCGGTGGTGGCTGGGCGGCGAGGCCGGGCCGGACCGCGACGAGCCGGTCGTCCCGACGACGTTGGTCACCGACGACGAGGACGACGGCGGTGACGGGACCCCGCCACCAGCGGCGGACGACGCCGGGGCGGTGCAGGCCCTGCGCTTCAGCGCCCACGAGGTGTTGCGGGCCAAGGACTTCGCCGACTACGACGAGGCCGAGCTGGCCGAGGCCCGGCGGTTGATGGCCGACCTGAGGCTGCTGGGCGCCGCCCGACGGTCCCGCCGGCTGCGCCCGAGCCGCCGCCCTCGGGGGCACCCGGACCTGCGTCGGACCGTGGGCGCCGCCCTGCGCACCGGGGGAGAGCCGCTGCAACGCCGCACGCTGGAACGCCGCACCCGACCCCGGCGCATCGTGGTGCTGCTCGACGTCAGCGGTTCCATGGAGACCTACAGCCGGGCCCTGCTGCGCTTCGCCCACGCGGCCGTGAGCGGACGCACGCGGGTCGAGGTCTTCACCCTCGGCACCCGACTCACCCGCCTCACCCGGGAGCTCACCACCCGCGACCCCGACGCGGCGCTGACCAGGGCCGCGGCGGCCGTGCCCGACTGGTCCGGCGGCACCCGGCTGGGGGAGGGCCTGCAGGCCTTCAACGACGCCTGGGGGGTGCGGGGCATGGCCCGGGGCGCCACCGTGGTGATCCTCTCCGACGGCTGGGACCGGGGTGACCCCGCCGAGCTGGCCGAGCAGATGGCTCGCCTGTCCCGGGTGGCGCACCGGGTGGTGTGGGTGAACCCCCTGAAGGCCTCACCTGAGTACGCCCCCCTCGCGCAGGGCATGGCCGCGGCGCTACCGTTCGTCGACGACTTCGTCGAGGGCCACTCCGTGGATGCCCTCGAGGAGCTGGCCCGGGTGATCGCCCGGTGACCCCCCGACCAGACCGCGAGCAGTGCCGGTGAAGGAACTCATCCCCGACATCGAACGGTGGCGAGCCGACGGTCGCCGCATCGTGGTGGCCCGCGTGGTCGACATCGAGGGCTCCGGTCCTCGGCTGCCCGGGGCGGCCATGGCCGTGGCCGACGACGGCGAGGTGGCCGGCTCGGTGTCGGGCGGCTGCGTCGAAGGCGCCGTCGTGTCCGAGGCCCTCGAGGTGCACGACAGCGGCGAGGCCCGGCTGGTCACCTTCGGCTACAGCGACGACGAGGCCTTCGCCGTCGGGCTCACCTGCGGCGGCACGGTCCACCTCTTCCTCGAACCGCTGGACTGGTAGTCGGCTCGACGATGGCATCCCTCTACGACACCTGGCGCGATGCCGTCGCCGACCAGCGTCCGGTGGTGCTGGCCACCGTCATCGAGGGTCCCGGTACCGGGGCCAAGATCCTCGTCGGCGAGGGCGTGGAGGCCATGGGCACCCTGGGTGACCCCGACCTCGACCGGGTCGTCGTGCGCGACGCCCTCGGCGAGCTCGAGTCCGGTCGCACCAGCGTGCGCCACTACGGCCCGCACGGCGAGGCCCGCGAGCAGGCCGTGGCCGTGTTCGTCGAGAGCTTCGCCCCGCCCCCGCAGATGCTCGTGTTCGGGGCGGTCGACTTCACCGGCGCCCTGGTGAAGGTGGCCAAGGTCCTCGGCTACCGGGTGACGGTGTGCGACGCCCGCGAGGTGTTCGCCACCGAGCGGCGCTTCCCCGACGCCGACGAGGTCGTGGTCGACTGGCCCCACCGCCTCTTGGACCGGGTGGGGGAGCGGCTCGGCCCGCGCGACGCGGTGTGCGTGCTGACCCACGACCACAAGTTCGACGTGCCGGCCATCCTCGCCGCCCTCACCACCGACGTCGGCTACCTCGGTGCCATGGGCAGCCGCCGCACGTGTGCCGAGCGCCTCGACCGCTTGGAGGCCGAGGGAGCCGACATGGCGGCGGTCGACGCCCGGTTGCACGCCCCGATCGGCCTCGACCTCGGGGCCCGCACCCCCGAGGAGACGGCGGTGGCCATCGTGGCCGAGATCATCGCCACCCGCACCGGTCGTCCCTCCTCCAGCCTGCGCACCACCACCGGCCCGATCCACTGACACGGGGCCCCCCTCGCGAGCTCGTCGGGCCGCGGTGCGGGCCACCCCCGGACCCCACGCACCGCCTGTTCGGGTCCTCGGGGTCCCGGCGGGTCCTGTCCCGCACCAGAACCTGACGTGCTCGGTCGCTCGCAGCGGCAGCTTCGTCGAGCTCGGGCAGTGGTCGACGAACCCTTCGTCGATCGCCGGCGCCGGCCGCCGAGCCGCACTCGCTCCCGTGCGCGCGTCAGAACCGGTGGTGCGGGCCACCCCCCGGAACCCGCTCGGCCCCGAGTTGCTGGCGCAGGCCGTCAGCCGACTCGCAACAGGCGGAGGAGCGCCAGCGACGGAGCCTCAGACAGGCCACGCGCTTCGCCGAAGGCGGCGGAGGGAGGCTTGCCGACCGGAGCAAGATGTCGCGGCTTGCCGACCGGAGCTGAGTGTTATCGGCCGCAGGCTTCGAGGGCGCGGCGGGTGAGGACGCGGGCGAGGTGCTCGCGGTACTCGACGCTCGCGTTGTTGTCGGCTTGGGCCTCGGTGCCCTCGGTCGCCCGGTCGGCGGCGGAGGCGGCGTCGGCACCCTGGCCGAGCGCGTCGACGACACCGGCGGCGTAGAGCGGGGTGGAACCCATGTTGACCAGCCCGACGCCGGTGACGGAGTCGCCGACCACGGCCGCCACCCCGACGATGGCCCAGTCCTGGGCCCGGCGGTTGAACTTCTGGAACGACCAGCCGGCGCCGGGGCACTTGGGCACGCGGATCTCGGTGAGGAGCTCGTCGGGGGCCAGGGCCGACTCGAGGAACCCCTCGAAGAAGTCGCCGGCGGCGATGGTGCGCTCGCCGCCGGGGCCGCGGGCGACGAGCGTGCCCCCGAGAGCCAACAGCACGGCCGGGAGGTCCGATGCCGGATCGGCGTGGGCGAGAGAGCCCCCGAAGGTGCCCCGATGCCGGACCTGCGGGTCACCCACCTCGCCGGCGGCGTGGGCCAGCAGCGGCACCTCGGTGGCCAGGAGGGCGTCGGTCTCGAGGTCGCGATGGCGGGTGAGGGCCCCGATGGCCACGTGGTCGCCCTCGTCGCGCACGTAGCGCAGGTCGTCGAGGCGTCCGACGTCGACCAGCACCGAAGGGGCGGCCAGGCGGAGCTTCATGAGCGGCAGCAGCGAGTGGCCGCCGGCCAGCAGCTTGGCCTCGTCGCCGTGCTCGGTGAGCAGTGAGATGGCCTCGTCGGCGGAGTCGGCGCGCTGGTAGTCGAAGGCGGCGGGGATCATGCGGCACCTCCCGACCCGGCCCGGGCGGGTTCGGCCACGGGCTGCTCGGCGCAGGCCAGGACGGCCTTGACGATGTTGTGGTAGCCGGTGCAGCGGCAGAGGTTGCCCTCGAGCCCGAGGCGCACCTCGCGCTCGGTGGGGGCGGGGTTCTCCTCGAGCAACGAGACGGCGGCCATGACCATGCCCGGGGTGCAGTAGCCGCACTGGAGGCCGTGCTCGTTCTGGAACGCCTGCTGCATCGGGTGCATCTCGGTGTCGCTCGGGGCCAGCCCCTCGATGGTGGTGACCTCGCACCCGTCGGCCTGGACGGCCAGGACGGTGCACGACTTCACCGACTCGCCGTCGAGGTGGAGGGTGCACGCCCCGCACGACGAGGTGTCGCACCCGACGTTGGTGCCGGTGAGGCCGAGGTGCTCGCGCACGAAGTACACGAGCAGCGTGCGTGGCTCCACCTCCGCGGTGCGGGCCACGCCGTTGACGGTCACCGTGATCTCCATCGTCCCCCTCGATTCTGCGGCGATTCCCCCGGCACAGTACCTGTTGACCGGTGGCCCGGCTGGCGGCCTCCCCGACGCGTGGCTCAGGCCGGGCGCTCCGGAGGGTTGGCCACCGAGAAGCTGGTCTGCCACTCGGGCTCGGTGGACCCGTCGATGACCAGGCGCCAGGTGTAGCGGCGGCCGGCCTGCAGCGGGAGGGCGGAGAAGTTGATCGCGATGGGCACGCTGAGCGGTGCCCCCTCGGGCCACTGGGCCGGCCGACCGGCCTGGAACTGGCCGTTGACCATCACCGGACGCTCGCCCACGAGGACGGGCACGCCGTCTTCGTCGAGGAGCTCGCACACCCAGTCGAGGCGCTCCTCGGCCCGATCCCACGGCACCTGCAACAGCAGAGCCAGCGAGATGGGCTTGGGCTGGGCGGGGAGGATGGCGAGCCCACCTCCGAGGAGGAACAGCTTGCCCTCGGCCACCTGGGCCGACTCGGCGAGGATCACCGACGCGATGATGTTGGGCGGGGTGAGGGGGGCCATGGGCCGCACCCTATCGACCCCGCCCCGGCCACCACGCTGGTTGACTGGGTCGATGGCCGACGTCGACGCGCCGCTGGTGGCGGCCGCCGTGCTCGCCGCCGGCGGCTCCAGCCGGTTCGAGGGCGGACCCAAGCAGTTGGCGACGCTGCGCGGTCGGGCCCTGGTGACCCACGCGGTGGAGGCGGCCGTCGGCGCCGAGGTGTTCGCGGCGGTGTTCGTCGTGACCGGCGCGGCGGACCTCACCGGGGCGCTTCCCGGCGGGGTGGTCGTGCTCGACAACCCGAGGTGGGCCGAGGGGCAGGCGACGTCGCTGGCGGTGGCCGTCCACGCCGCCACCGTCGGGGGATTCGACGCCCTCGTCGTGGGCCTGGCCGACCAGCCCTTCGTCGGCGCCGACGCCTGGCGGCTCGTGGCCACCGAGGACGTGGGACGACCCATCGCCGCCGCCACCTACGGCGGTCAGCGCGGCAACCCCGTCCGCCTCGACCGCGAGGTGTGGCCCCTGCTGGCCCAGACCGGCGACGAGGGCGCGCGGACGCTCATGCGTGGGAGGCCCGAACTCGTCGGCGAGGTAGCGTGCCCGGGCGACGCGCTCGACATCGACACAGTGGAGGATCTCGACCGATGGAGCTGATCAACACCTTCGACGTGAGTGTGCCGGTCGATCAGGCCTGGGCAGTGCTCACCGACGTCGAGCGGATCGCTCCGTGCCTTCCCGGCGCGCAGCTCCAGGAGGTCGAGGGCGACGAGTACCGGGGCATCGTGAAGGTGAAGGTCGGCCCCATCACCGCCCAGTACAAGGGCAAGGCCACCTTCGCCGAGCTCGACGAGGCCAACCACCGAGCCGTGCTCGACGCCACCGGGCGCGACACCCGGGGGGCGGGCAACGCCAACGCCACCATCACGGCGGTGCTCACCGAAGCCGACGGCGGCACGCACGTCGAGGTGACCACCGATCTCACCGTCACCGGCAAGGTCGCCCAGTTCGGCCGTGGTGTTCTGGCCGACGTCAGCGCCAAGTTGCTCACGCAGTTCGTCGACAACCTCGAGACGACCGTCCTCGTCGACCTCGACGACACCGAGGGTGGCGCCGGCGAGCAGGCGGGGGTCGCAGCCGACCTGGCGGCGGTCGAGGCCGCGGCCGACGACGCCGCGGTCGAAGCGGCTGCGGGCGAGGCCGCCGTCGCCGAGTCCGAGGACGCCGCGGGCATCGTCGACCAGCAAGCGGCGGTGGCCGCCGAGGCCGCCGAGTCCGACGCCGAGGGGGCCACCGGCCGTCCCGGCGGAGTCCGCCGCGTCGAGGCCCCCGAGCCCGAGGCGATCGACCTGCTCGAGCACGCCGGCTCGCCGATGCTCAAGCGGTTGGTCCCGCTGCTCGGCCTCACCATCGCCGCGGTGGTGGTGTGGCGCCTCCTTCGCCGCCGGCGGTGACCGCGTCTCCGGCCGACCGCGAGCGCGTCGCCGTGCTCCTCGGCCGGATCCCACGGGGCGACTTCGACGTCGTCGTGCGCACGGTGTCCGGCGACCCCGCGGTGCTGCGCAACGCGCCCTTGCTCGACGACGGCACTCCCATGCCCACCCGCCACTGGCTGGTTCACTCCGGCCTACGGGCGGCGATCGGCACGCTCGAGTCCCATGGCGGGGTGCGCCGGGCCGAAGCCGAGCTCGACGCAGAGGCGATCGCCCGAGCCCACGCCGCCCACGCCGCGGAGCGCGACGGCGACCTCCCGACGGGCTACGAGGGCCCGAAGCCCTTCGGCGGGGTCGGGGGCACCCGCCGCGGCGTGAAGTGCCTCCACGCCCACTACGCCCACTGGTTGGCCGGCGGTGCCGACCCGGTGGGAGCGTGGGTGCACGAGCAACTCCTCGACACCGACCTCATGCCCGCCGATGCCCCCGGGAGGATCACCTCATGAGCGCCCCGGTCGCCGCCATCGACTGCGGCACCAACTCGGTCCGCCTCCTCGTCAGCCAGGACGGCACCACCACCCTCGAGCGGCTCATGCGCATCACCCGCCTCGGTCAGGGCGTCGGTGCCACCGGACGCCTCGACCCGGCGGCTGTCGAGCGCACCCTCGACGTGTTGCGCGAGTACCGCGGGGTGATGGACCGCTTCGGCGTCGAACGGGTCCGGATGGCCGCCACGTCGGCGGCGCGCGACGCCGCCAACCGCGAGGACTTCTTCGCTGCGGCCGGCGAGATCGTCGGCGCCCGACCCGAGCTGTTGACCGGCGACGAGGAGGGCCGGCTCTCCTTCCTCGGGGCCACCGCCGACCTCGACCCCGCCCAAGGGCCGTTCCTCGTGTTCGACATCGGCGGAGGATCCACCGAGTTCGTCTACGGGCACCGGCAGGCGGAGGGGGCGATCTCCACCGACATGGGCTGCGTGCGCATGACCGAGGCGTGGTTGCACCACGATCCCCCCACGGCCACCGAGCTCAGCCAGGCCATCTCGGTGATCGACATCCACCTCGACGACGTGCTGCGCGAGCTGCCCGACTTCTCCGACACGCGCACCTTCGTGGGGTTGGCCGGAACCGTGTCCACCGCGGCGGCGGTCGAGATGGGCCTGGCCGCCTACGACCGCGACCGGATCCATCACTTCCGTCTCACCAAGGACGCAGCCGAGGACGTCTTTCGCACGCTCGCCACCGAGGCGCTGGCCGACCGCGTGCACAACCCGGGCCTCGAAGCCCAGCGGGCCGACGTCATCGTCGGTGGCCTGTGCGTGCTGGTCACGGTCATGCGGCGCTTCGCCATCGGCGAGGTACTGGTCTCCGAGGCCGACATCCTCGACGGTCTGGCCATGTCGATCGCCGGGTGAGCTCGGCCACGCCCGGCGCGGGCCTGCCCCCGTCGGAACCGCGGACCGAACGCCGTCCCGGCGGCGACCGGGGGCGGCTCGACCATCACCCCTCATGGGTAGGATCGCCGCCCGTGACCACCCTGTTCGGCCGGCGAGTGCTCCTGCGCCCCCTCGTGGTCTCGGACTTCCCCTCGTGGCGCGAGGTCCGTCGCCGCAACGAGGAGTGGCTCACCCGTTGGGAGCCCACCCGGGTTCCGGGGCAGCCCGACGTCGTCGAGGATCGCGACGCGTTCGCGGTGCGCTGCTCGGCGCGCCAACGCGAGCGCCAGCTCGGCGCGGGGTACGGCTTCGGGGTCTTCGTCGACGGGTCGTTCGCCGGGGAGATCAACCTGTCGTCCATCCAGCGGGGACCGTTCCAGAGCGCGTACGTGGGCTACTGGATCGACGAGGCCCACGCGGGCCAGGGCTACACCCCCGAGGCGCTGGTGGTGGTGGCCCGCTTCGCCTTCGAGGAGCTGCGCCTCCATCGCATCCAGATCGCCATCATCCCCCGCAACGCCGCCAGTCGGCGCGTGGTGGAGAAGCTCGCCATACGCGAGGAGGGCGTCGCCGTGCGCTACCTCGAGATCAACGGCGAGTGGGAGGACCACGTGCGCTACGCCATCACCGCCGAGGAGTGGGACGAGCGGCGGCTCGAGCTCGGCCGGGAGTGGCTGGACTGACGTCCGGGCGCCCCTCGTGAGGCGGCGCGAGGGCGTCCGGTGGCTTCGATGGTTCGACGAGCGCGCCGGTAAGGTCGATCGCCATGGACCACGCCCCGGAGCCCGCCCCCGCTCCGGCTCGGGCGACACCAGCCGCGTCGCCCGACGACGCATCGACGGCCGAGCGGATCTCGGCGTTCGCCTCCTTCCGAGAGCGGAACTTCGCGGTGATGTGGACGGCGTCGCTGGTGTCCCAGACCGGCCAGTGGCTCCAGAACGTGGCCGTGCCCTTCGTGGTCTTCCAGCTCACCGGCAGCGGGGCCTGGCTGGGGTTCACCGCCTTCATGATGCTGCTCCCGATGGTCTTGCTGGGCCCCATGGCGGGCTCGGTGGCCGACCGCTTCGACCGGCGCAGGGTCTTGGCCATCGGCGCCGGCCTGCAGGGCCTGCTGACCGCCGGACTGTGGCTCACCTGGGCCGCGGGGGTGCGGTCCGTGGGGGTCCTGATCGTCCTGGTCACCGCCGTGTCGTGCGTGGCGGGCATCACGGTGGCGTCGTGGCAGGCGTTCGTCCCGTCGCTGGTGCCGCGTCGCCTCCTGCTCAACGCGGTCACCTTGAACTCCGCCCAGTTCAACGCGGCCCGAGCGTTCGGGCCCGCGCTCGGCGGCCTGGTCATCGCCACCGCCGGGCCCTCGTGGGCCTTCTTCGTCAACGCGGTGTCGTTCTTCGCCATCGTGGGCGGTCTCGTCCTCGTGAAGGTGCCCCGCATCGAACGTCCCCCGTCCCAGGGTCGACCACGGGTCCTGGCCGAGATGTGGACCGCCATGCGCTACGTGCGCACCCAGCGGGGCATCGTGGCGTCGCTGGCCGTCGTCTTCGCCCTGGGGCTCCTCGGCGGGCCGCTGTTCAACCTGGTCGTGGTGTTCGCCCAGGAGGTGTACGACGTCGGCGACGGCGCCTACGGCGTGCTGGCGGCGTGCATCGGCATCGGATCCATCCTCTCCGCTCCGGTGTGGGCGGGCTGGGGGTCCCGCCAGCGCCGCGGGTCCATGGTGTCGCTGGCCATGGTCGGCTACGGCGCCGCCCTCGTGGCGGTCGGTGCGGCCCCCGTCTACGCGGTGGGTGCCGCGGCCCTGCTGGTGTCGGGGGCGGGATACCTGGGCATCTCCTCGACGCTCAACACCACCATCCAGATGCAGGTCACCGAGCTCATGCGAGGCCGGGTGCTCGCCCTCTACGTGATGTCGCTCACCCTGGCCATGCCCATCGGCTCGCTGGTCCAGGGCGCCCTGATCGACGTCATCGGACCGCAGTGGACGGTGGCCGGGGCGGGCGTGTTGTTCCTCGGCGTCTTCTTCGTCCTGCGCTTCGCCACGGACCTCTTCGTCCACATGGACGACGTCCCCGACCACGACCGGGTCCACGAGGGGGAGCTGCAGCTCGATGTGGCCGAGAGCGAGGCCGTCGAGGCCGCCGTCGAAGGGCGCTGAGCGGTCCCTCGCTCGAGCACCCGGGTCCCGTGAGGCCTGGGCCCGGCTGCGGTCAGATCTCGTCGTCTGCGTCGTCCCAGCGCTCGTCATCGGCGTCGTCGCCCAGGTGTTCCCGACCGGTGGCGCAGGAGGCCAGCACGGGGCACCAGCGACACGGCGGGCCCGGCCGCAGCTCCGGGGCGCGACCCCCCTCGAGCTCGTGGAGCTTGCGGACCCCGTCGATGGTGCGGGCCACGGCGGCGCGCAGCACGTGCTCGGTGACGGCTTCGGGCTGGGCCCGGGCCTGGTCGAGATAGTACGAGGCGATGAGACGGGGCGGCGTGCCGATGCGCAGGGTGTCGACGAGGGCGTAGAAGCGCAGGTCGTCGGTGTGCGCGGGGGAGAAGCCGCCGGTCTTCAGGTCGACCACGACCTTGCCGGCCCGGGTGCCGTCGGCCCGGCCGAGCGTGAGGTCGGTGCGACCCTGCAGCACCACCTTGCCGCCGAGCAGGTCGGCGCGGAGGCGGCCCTCGGTGACGGGGACCCAGCGCGACGACAACGGGGGGAAGCACTCGAGGAAGGAGGTCACCCGCTCGCCGGCGACCGATCGCAGCTCGGCCCGATCGCTCTCGGTGCAGGTGCGCAGCCAATCGGAGATCGACTTGTCGTCGTTGGCCAACCGGGCCATGGCCTCGTCGACCAGGTCGAGCGGGATCAGCTCGCCCCGCCAGTGCACCGAGAGCTCCACCGCCTTGTGGACCACCGCACCGCGAGCCAGCGCCGGGCTCCAGGCGAAGTCGCCCGCCTTCTCGGCCAGGTGACGGCCCTCGCACCCGTGCACGCTGGTCAGCGTGTGCTTGGCCACCCACAGCGAGTCGTCCGGGCCCAGCTCCTCGGCCACCGGTGCCAGGCCCTCCTCGAGCTCGGCGCGCAGCTCGTGGCGCAGGCCGGCGTCGAACACCGGGCGGGCCTCGGCGGGGGCGCCGAGCAGGTCGAGCAGGTCGCGCTGGGCCGGGTTGAGGGGCGGAGGCTCGAGGGAGGTCACCCGAGGATGGTACGGAGGGTCGACGACATCCCGGGTGATGAGCCCCGCCGGGAGCCGGCCGCTCGGCCGACCCCGGGGTGGGCCACCGGGGGAGTGTCACAGGCGGTGGGGAGGATGGGAGGCATGCAAGCCACGTCCGTGCGGTTCGCCGCCGCTGCCCGAGTGCTGGGCCAGGTCGCCCGCCGCCGGGGTCTCGACGTGCCCTCGTTCCGCAGCCCACCCCGACTCGAGGGGGCCGATCGTTCGCTTCGACGTCATCGCTCCGGGGGCGCCACCGTGTCGGTACGGCTACGTGAACGTCCGTGGTCGGCGGTGGTGGCGGACATGATCGAAGGTGTGGTGGCCGCCAATCGCCTCGTCGGTCCCGATGCCGACCGGGCGCGCACCGCGCTGTGGGCGGCGGTGGAGGTCGAGGCGCAGCGCACCCGTGACAGCGTGGCCCGTTCCCGTCGTCACGCCGAAGAGGTGGCCGCCTCGGACGGGCGGGAGGCTCCTCCCCGACGCTTCGCCGCCCGCCGCCCCCTCCCGGCGCCCGACCAGCGTCGCCCGGGGCGGCCCCCGCTCCGGGTGGTGCCCGGTCGTCGGGTGGCCTGACTGCCTGCGCTCGCGGGTGGGGCCCTGGCTACCGTGAGGCCACCGGCCCGGGTGGCGGAACTGGCAGACGCAGGGGGCTTAAACCCCCCAGCCCCTCACGGGGCGTGCGGGTTCGAACCCCGCCCCGGGCACGTCGTCTCGACCTCGTCGAGGCTCGTCGTGGTCAGTGGAGGCGGCTGTCGCGGGCGAGCAGGATCGAGCCCCTGGGGTCGGCGCCGCGCACCATGTCGCCGCGCCCGCCCGTGACCAGGAGCCCGCCCAACCGGGCGCACGGCTACCGAGCGTGCTCGGGCGGCGGCGATCGGTGGGCAGCCTGGGGGCCTCGGGCGTAATGTCCCCGTCGATGGCTGGCCACGAGCTGCTCCCTCTCAGAGCGGCCATCGACGCGCTGCCACGAGGGGTGGCGGTCACCGATGCCGCAGGGATCCTGAGGTTGTGGAACCGCTCGGCCCGCGAGTTGCTCGGGTGGTCCGAGGACGACGTGGTCGGCCGGTTCTGCACCGACGTGGTGGTGCCCTTCGCCGACCGGGACATGGCCGAGGAGGTCCTGCGCTCGGCCATCGCCGGCCTCCCGTGGCAGGGGGTCGCCACCCTCGCCCACCGTGACGGATCGTCGGTCAAGGTCCTCCTCTACGAGCGGCCGCTGCCGAAGGAGGGTTCCGAGGAGGGCTGGTGGATCTGGGCGTTCGAGGACCTGCGCGAACGCCAGGGCGTCGCCCGGCGTCTGGGCGAGCTCGCCGACCGGCTCCGGCTGGCGCTCGATGCCGGCGGGCTCGGCACCTGGCGGTGGGACCGGGCGACGGGCCGCACCCAGTGGAGCCCCCGTCTCGAGGAGCTCTTCGGTCTCGACCACGGGGCGTTCGACGGCACCTTCGAGGGCTGGGTCGAGCGTCTCCACCCCGACGACCGGGCGCAGTCGCTCGCCGCCGTCGACCAGGCCATCGCCTCGCGTGGCTCCTACGTCGTGAACCACCGAGCGGTGTGGCCGGACGGGACCGTGCGCTGGCTGGAGGGTCGCGGCGCCGTCACCGTCGATGACGCCGGCACGGTCACGGGCACCATCGGCTGCGCGGCCGACGTCACCGAGCGGGTCCTCGCCACCGAGGAGCTGCGCCGGGCGCTCGACGCCCTCGAGGGCGCCGCCGCGGCCGAGCGCCTCAATGCCGAGCGACTCGAGTTCCTCGTGCACCTCAACGACGCGATCGACAGCGCGACCGACGAGCGGTCCCTCATGACCAACGTGGCGTTCTCGGCCGTCCGTCGCCTGGGTGACTGGTGCTCGGTCACCGTGATGCCCGAGGAGGACGACGAGCCGCCGGTCGTCGAGGTCGCCCACGTCGACCCGGAGATGGTGGCGCTCGCTCAGGAGCTCCAGGTCCGCTACCCCTACGACCCCGATGCGACCGGTGGAGTCGCGGCCGTGCTCAGAGGGGGAGGGACGGAGTTCATCGCCGAGTTGGACGAGTCGTTCATCGATGGGCTCGATGCCCCGGAGGGGGCCAAAGAGGTGGCCCGCGAGCTCCGGCTGCACAGCGCGATCACCGTCCCCGTCGAGGCCGGCCACGGGGTGCTGGGCGCCATCCTCTTCGTGAACGTCGCCGGGAGCCGTCCCTTCACCCACGACGACGTGGCGCTCGCCCAGGTGGTCGGCGAGCGCGTGGGTGCGGCGATCGAGAACATGCGCCTGCGCGAGCGGCTCCACCGGGACCAGTTCCGGCGAGCCCTCGATGCCCTCCTCGACCAGGTCACCATCTGCCGTCCGATCCGCGACGAGGCCGGCGACATCGTGGACTTCACCGTCGAGTACATGAACGCCGGCACCGCCGACGGTGCCGGCCGCTCTGCGCCCGAGTTGATCGGACAGCGGGTCCTGGAGCTCTATCCCGGCTGGGTGGAGCTCGGCTTGTTCGACGCGTTCCGGGCCGTGGTCGATCGCCAGGAGCCCCTGGTGCTCGAGCGGCAGCGCTACGAGGGCACCACGGCGGAGGGACGGCCGATCGACGGGTGGTGGACGTTGCAGGTCGTCCCGTTCGAGGACGGGTACCTGGCGGCGGCCCGCGACGAGACGTCGGCCGTGCTGGCCGAGCGCGAGCTGCGCCAGGCCCGATCGGAGCAGGAGAGGACCCGCATGGCCGTGGAGCTCCTCCAAGCGGCCTGCCTGCCCGACGAGCTCCCCCGGGTGGACGGGCTCGACATCGCCGTGCGCTACGAGCCGGCGCGGGCCGAGATGCCCGTCGGGGGCGATTGGTACGACGTCTTCTCGCTGCCCTCCTGTGGAGACGTGGGCGTGGTCGTGGCCGATGTCGCCGGACACGGAGACGAGGCCGCCCGCACCATGGTGCAGGTGCGCAACGTGGTGCGAGCCCTCGCCCTCGAGGGGCTCGAGCCGGACGAGGTGCTGCGTCGGGCCAACGGGGCCATCGCCGCCGAGGGCGACGACCGACCCTTCGTGACGTGCAGCTACATGGTCATCTCCGAGGACCAGCGCTCGGCCCGATGGGCCTCCGCCGGCCACTACCCGCCGCTGCTGCGTCGGGGCGACCGCGCCGCGACCCTCGACCAGGTCGTGGGGCTGCCCCTCGGTGTCCGTCGGTCGGTGTCCTACGAGACCTCCGGGGTCGGTCTCGAACGGGGCGACGTGATGGTCCTGTTCACCGACGGTCTCGTGGAGCGGCGCGGCGAGATCATCGACGTCGGCCTCGAACGCGTCTGTGCGGTGTTGGCATCTGGCCCTGCATCGCCTGCGGACGAAGTGCTCTCCCACACGGTCGAAGGCCTCCTCGCCGGTCGCCGTCGCGACGACGACCTGGCTGTGGTCGGCCTCGTCCTCGTCGAGGACCGTGGGGGTTCACAACCGGCACAGATCGGCGTAACGTCCGAACCGTCGTGAACCATGGTCGCCCCGTGGACGGGTCGCCGCGTCGGCACCGAGCCGACCAGGTCTGAGCCCCTTCCCGGTCGTCGCAGGAGGAGCGTGTTGACGATGAGTCGAGGACGTTCGCGGGCACGCCGATCCCGCTTCCCATCGCTGGTCGTGGTCGGGGCCGCGGCGCTGCTGGCCTCGGCATGCGGTCCACCCGTCACCAACTCCACGCAGGTGGACTTCACCTGCGTGTTCGATCCTCAGTCCCCGGTGGTGAGCGAGCAGATCGGCATCGTCACCGTCACCGCCCCGGAGACCGCCCTGGCCGGCGTCGACGTCCCCGTGAGCGTGCAGCTCGAGATGCCCGGTCTCTCGCCGGCGAGCATCACGGTCTACGACCTCGTGATCACCAGCACCTACGAGATCACCGGGCCCGTCGCATCGCCCGGAACGGTCCAGTTCGACCAGGGCCCCGCCGACTATCCGGTCGGGACGACCGTGCCGTTCGAGACGTTCGACCACATCATCGACACCACCGGACCGGGCACGGTCACCATCGCCTTCGTCGACGTCGACTACCGGTTCACCTTCTCCAGTGGCGGCGACCAGGTCGTCGCCGACTGCACCGTCGAGTCGTCGCCGGTGGTGGTGGCCGAGATCGAGATGGTGAGCTGAACGAGAGGTCGCCCCGCGGGTCTGCGATGCTGGGCGGGTGCTGCTCACGTTGATCTTCGCCCTGTTGGCCCTCGTCGTGGTGGGGGCCTGGCTGAGCCTGCAGCGACGCCGTCGGGCCTACGAGGCCACCGAGGTCGACGACCTCGACGCCGAGTACTGACCGTGAGGATCGCTCTCGCAGCCTGGTGATGGTGCTGGGCTGCTGTCGGTGACCGCGAGCGTGACCCCAGCACTGACTGGCTTCGTGTGGGCGTCGTAGGGTGCCCCGATGGCTCAGATCTCGGTTTCCCACATCGGCCTGTGCGTGTCCGACCTCGACCGGTCCATGCGCATCTACTGCGACGGTCTCGGCTTCGAGCCGGCGGAGCGTTACGACATCGGCGACGAGGTCGCCGACACACTGGAGGTGCCGCACGGCGTCGAGCTGGTCTCGCAGATGATCGCCCGCGACGGCTTCAAGATCGAGCTGCTGGGATGGGTCAGCCCTCCGGTCGAGGGCACGCCCTCGACCCAGCGCAACCAGCTCGGGATCACCCATCTCTCCGTCACGGTCGACGAGATCGCCCCGGTCGAGGCTCGCCTCGTCGAGCTGGGCTGCACCGTCCTGGAGTCCACCCGCACGGTCATCCCCTTCCCCGGGGGTCGCACCGAGCTGCTCTTCCTGGCCGACCCCGACGGCACCCGGGTCGAACTGATGGCCTTCGTCATGGATCCGGCCTGAGCGTCGCGTCGGCCCCGCCGCGAGCGTCGGGTCAGGTCTCGAGCGGGAGCAGGGCATCGGCGAGGCGCCCCAGCTCGGCATCCCAGTCGTCGGCGTCGCCGAGCGGCATGGCCACGAACTTGGTGGCCCCGGCCGCGATGAAGTCGTTGACGAGGCCCGACAGCTGGGAGAAGTCCGGCACCACCCGGCGGGGATCGAGACCGGGACGTCGGCGGGCGACCAGCTCGGCGATGCGCGGCGGCACCGGTCCGTCGCAATACGCCAGAAGCACCCCGTAGTGCTCGGGGTCGGACGTCCGCCCGGCGGCGGTCGCGGCCTCCTCGATCACGGCGATCCCCTCGATCACGTCCTCGGGTGTGCAGAACGACGGCAGCCAGCCGTCGCCGATGCGTCCGACGCGGCGCAACTCGCTCGGGGCGATGCCTCCGAGCCACACGTCGAGCGTGTCCTGGTGAGGCCGGGGCAGGACACGGACCCCCTGCACCTCGTAGAAGTCGCCCTGGTGGTCGACGGGCTCACCGGACCAGAGGCGCCGCATCAGCTCGAGGGCCTCGTCGAGGCGTCGGCCGCGCTCCTCGCGCCGGACCCCGAAGGCCTGCTGTTCGACGGGGTCGACCGCCCCCAGCCCCACGGCGGGGAGGAACCGTCCCTGGGACAGCACGTCGAGCGAGGCCATCTCCTTGGCCAACAGCACCGGGTTGCGGCCGGGGACGACGAGCACGGACGTGCCCAGCTTCAAGCGCTCGGTCCGTCCGGCGGCCACGGCGAGGGCCACGAGAGGATCGGGGGCGGGGCCGCTGATCCGTTCCGAGAGCCATAGGCTGTCGAAGCGCAGCGCCTCGAGGCGGTCGACGAGGGGGCCGAAGCCGGGGCCGCTGACTGCGGTCGTGGCCGTGCCCAGCCCCACCCCGATGCGCACCTTGGTGCCGCGGCGGGTGGTGGTCGAGGCGGTGGTCATCGGGCGATCCTGCCATGGCGGTGAGGTCCGGGGCAGGGGGACGGGCGAGTACGGTCGTCGACCGTGTCCGATCTCGATCTCTCCGACCTGTTCCGCCTCGACGACCGTGTCGCCATCGTCACCGGGGCCTCGAGCGGCCTCGGCGATCGCTTCGCCCGCGTGCTGCACGCGGCTGGCGCCCGGGTGGTGCTCGCCGCCCGGCGGGCCGACCGCCTCGAGGCGCTCGCCGCCGACCTGCCCGGATCGATAGCGGTGCCCACCGACGTCAGCGTCGAAGCCGACCTCGAACGGCTGGTGGCGACCGCCATGGATGCCCACGGTCGCATCGACGTCTTGGTGAACAACGCCGGCGTCTCCGACCCCATGCGGGCCGAGGAGGAGACCGTCGAGCACTATCGCTGGGTGATGGACGTCAACGTCGACTCCGTCTACCGGCTCTCGCAGCTGGCCGCGCGTCCGATGCTGGAGGCCGGTCGGGGGTCGATCGTCAACGTGAGCTCCATCCTCGGCCTGGTGGCCTCCACCCCGATCAACGAGGCCAGCTACGTGGCCTCCAAGCACGCGGTCGTGGGGCTGACCCGTCAGCTCGGATCCGAGTGGGTCCGACGTGGGGTGCGGGTGAACGCGCTGGCGCCGGGCTGGTTCCGCACCGAGATGGCCGAGGTGATGTTCACCGATCCGGGTTCGGTTCGCTTCGTCGAACGCAACACACCGATCGGCCGCGGTGGTGAGCCTCATGAGCTCGACGGCGCCCTGCTGTTCCTGGCGTCCGACGCCAGTGCCTACGTGACCGGCCACACCCTTCCCGTCGATGGTGGTTGGACGGCTCGGTGACCCCGAGGCGCTCTGGGCGGGCGACGGTCCGGTGGCTGGCCTGGGTGCTGGCCGTGGTGGTGTTCGTCGGTGCCTGCACCGACGGCGGGACGGCCGATCCGCCCGTCGTTCCACCTCCCCCCGTCCCGACCGACGAGCCGGTCGTGCCCGTCGAGGGCGGGGTGCTCCGGGTGGCCAGCGGACCTCTGCCGCTCGACTGGAGCCCTGCGGCCCAGGTGTGGGACAGCTCCGCGGCCCAGGTGGCGCGCGGGCTCTACGACCGCCTCGTCGTCTACGACGCCAACGGCTCCGCAGTGGGGCAGCTGGTCGAGGCCCTCGAACCCAACGACGACTTCACCACGTGGACCATCCGTCTGCGGCGGGGCGTCCTCTTCCACGACGGCACCCCGCTCGACGCCTCGGCCGTGGCCGCCAACCTGGAGGCCCAGCGGGCGTCGGTGGTCGGAGCCGACCTCCTCGCCCCCGTGGTGTCGGTGAGCACGCCGTCGTCGTTGACGGTCGAGGTCGCGATGTCGGGGCCGTGGTCCACCTTCGCCGAGACGCTGGCCACCCAGGTCGGCTACGTGGCCTCGCCGGCCACGCTGGTCGGTGGGGGAGCCCTCCCGGTCGGCACGGGTCCGTTCCGGATGCCTCGGGCCGACGAGGCGACCGTCGCCACCGACGCGGCCCAGGGCGGCATCGTCTTGGTGGCCAACGACTTCTACTGGCAGGCCGGGTTGCCGCGGCTCGATGCGGTGGCCTTCCCGGTGCTGGTCGATCCGATGGAGCGCGTGGCGGCGGTCATCGCCGGCGAGGCCGATCTGGTGGCGGCGGACCGTCCCGATCAGCTCGTTCGCCTCGACCGGGCCGCGCGCCGCGACACCGTGACCGTGGTCGAGGATCGCAACGCCGAGTCGCCCAAGGTGGCCATCGCCCTCAACACCGCCCAGGCCCCCTTCGACCGCATCAGTGCCCGTCGGGCCGTCGGTCTGGCCACCGATCGAGACGAGATGGTCGACGACGTGCTCGACGGCGAGGGCACCTTGGCCCGCAGCCTGATCAGCGACCCCTCTCCGTGGTTCTCCGACCTGCCCCTGCCCGTTCCCGACGGCCCTCGATCCCGGGGGGAGGCCGCCACCTACGCCGAGGAGGCGGGGGAGCCGTTGGCGGTCGAGTTGCTGGTCCCGCCCGACCCCTTGCTGGGCGACACGGCCCGCCTGTGGCGCCGGCAGCTCGCCGAGGTCGACATCTCGGTGACGCTCGTCCCCGTCACCGACGCCGAGCTCGCCGACCGCCTCGCCCGGGGCCAGTACCAGGCCGCCATCACCATCGGGTTCGTGGCCGCCCACCCGGACCTCTACGAGCCTGAGTTCCGGGGCCTCCCGGGTGAGCAGCCCCTCGTGAACCCCAACCTCACGCGCTACGTCAACCCGGTCGTCACCGAGTCGTTCGATGAAGCGCGGGCCACCGCCGACGTGGCCGCCCAGGTGGAGGCCTACCGCATCGTCCAGGAGCAGCTGTTCAACGACGTGCCCTGGCTCTTCCTGGTGCAGCTGCGCCAGGGCGTGGCCTTCGTGCCCGGCGTGCGCGACGTCACCAGCTGGGAGCTCCCCGGAGGCGGGCGCGGCCTCGGACAGGACGGTGTGACCGTCGCCCTCGCCCAGATCTGGCTCGACCCGACGGCCACGACCGACACCGCAGAGCGCGCCGGCGACGCCGGTCGGACCGACGACCCCGTCGACGGAGCGCCGACCACGCCGACCACCGCGACGTCGCTCACGGGAGGGCCTGGGTAGGTTCGCCGCATGAGCGACGAGACCCGCCTGCCCGAAACCGGCGATTCGCCGGGCGACGACCTGCCCGACCGCCCGACCCACCGGGTCGAGCACGACTCGATGGGCGAGGTCCTGGTGCCCGCCGGTGCGCTCTACCGGGCCCAGACCCAGCGGGCCGTCGAGAACTTCCCCATCTCGGGCCAGCCCATCGATCGGGCGCTGATCCGGGCCCTGGCCCTGGTCAAGGGCGCAGCCGGACCGGTGAACGCCTCGCTGCGCGACGTGCCGGCGGTCGACCGCCGCATGGGCGAGGCCATCGCCGCGGCCGCCGATGAGGTGGCCGAGGGTCGCTGGGACGACGAGTTCCCGGTCGACGTCTTCCAGACAGGGTCGGGCACGTCGTCGAACATGAACGCCAACGAGGTCATCGCCACCCTCGCCTCACAGCACCTGGGCGGCGCCGCCGAGGTTCACCCCAACGACCACGTGAACGCCTCGCAGAGCTCCAACGACGTGTTCCCCAGCGCCGTGCACCTGGCCGCGTCGGAGGCCATCGCCTTCGAGCTGATCCCCGCCCTCACCCAGCTCGAGGCCTCGCTGCGTCGGCGGGCCCGTCGCTTCCGAACCGTGGTGAAGTCCGGCCGCACCCACCTCATGGACGCCACCCCGGTCACCCTGGGCCAGGAGTTCGGGGGGTACGCCACCCAGGTGGAGCAGTGCGTGGCCCGCCTCCACGACGTGCTGCCCCGCCTGGGGGAGCTCCCCCTCGGCGGCACCGCCGTCGGAACGGGGATCAACGCGCCGCGTCGCTTCGCCCCCAAGGTCATCGAGACGTTGCGGGAGCGCACCGGCCTGCCGCTCTCGGAGGCCTCCGACCACTTCGCCTCGCAGGGCGCCCGTGACGCGCTGGTCGAGGCCTCCGGCCAGCTGCGGGTGGCGGCGGTGGCCCTCACCAAGATCGCCAACGACGTGCGCTGGATGGCGTCGGGGCCCCGCACGGGTCTGGCCGAGATCCGCCTGCCCGACCTCCAACCCGGCTCGTCGATCATGCCGGGCAAGGTCAACCCGGTGCTGCCCGAGGCGGTCACCCAGGTCGCCGCCCAGGTGATCGGAAACGACGCCGCCGTGGCCTTCGGCGGTTCTCAGGGCAACTTCGAGCTGAACGTGTACATGCCGATGATGGCCCGCAACGTGCTGGAGTCGATCCGCCTGCTGGCCAACGTGAGCCGACTCTTCGCCGAACGCTGCATCGACGGCATCGAGGCCGACGAGGAGCGCTGCCGGGACTACGCCGAGTCCTCGCCGTCGCTCGGCACCTCGTTGAACCCCTTCATCGGCTACGAGGCAGCCGCCGAGCTGGTGAAGGTGTCGGTGAGCACCGGCCGCTCGATCCGTGAGCTGGCCCTCGAGACCGGCCTCATGACCGAGGAGGAGCTCGACCGTGCCCTCGACGTGCTGTCCATGACCAAGGGCGGCGTGCAGCGCTGAACCCGGGGCCTCGACCCCACCGGCTGGGCCGACCTCGCAGGGAGGCGGCTCAGACGGGCGTGCCGTGGAAGGGGCTCGGGTCGCCCACGTCCGGCACGAGGGGGACGGTCCAGTCCATGCGGTCCGAGAGGTTCTCGGCCACGGTCCGCCACTCCTCGGGGTTCCAGCCCTCGGCCGCCGTCTCGACCTGGTGGTGCTGGTTCACGTGCACGAAGGCGGGGAGGGTGGCACAGCCGAGGCCCTTCACCGCAGTGCGGTCGGGATCGGTGAAGACCAGGTACTCCGAGGCCAACGGCCCGAGGAACCGGCGGGCTTCGTCGGGCGTGCCGGCCACCAGGAAGGCGCACCGCACGTCGGCTTCCTTGTAGCGCGAGAGGATGCGGATCGCCGGAGGCAGGATCCACGAGCTCTCGAGGGTGAAGGGATCGAGGGCCACGACCGCCAGATGGAAGGTGGTGGTCCACTCGCTGATCGGGCGGCTCGAGCCGGTGAGGGACGCGAGCTCGAGGTCGGCGGGGACGTCGGTGATCACGGCCCCGAAAGGTAGCGCGCCCCACCACGACGCCGTGAAATGGGGCCGGGGGTGGCCCCGAGCCGAGGTCGTGGATGAGGGTCGGGGCCGGCGCGGGCGCTACCTTCGGCGCGTCCTCACCGTCGAGACCCTGGGAGAGATCCGTGCTGTTCGCCGCCGTCGGAGACACCGGCTACAACATCGTGTTGTTGCTGCACGTGCTCGGGATGTTCGTGGGGTTCGCGCCGGCGTGGCTCACCCCGGTGCTGGTGCGCCTCACCGCCAACGGCGACCGTGCCGCCGCCGAGGCGCTCGAGATGGCCATCGTTCGGCTCTCGCTGCCCTTCCTCGGGGTGGCCGGCCTGCTGGGCTTCGGGCTGGCCGGGATGAGCGACAGGGTCTATCGGGTGGCCCAGCCCTGGCTCATGACCTCTGCCCTGCTCTGGCTCGTGGTGCTCGCCGTGATGCTCTTCGTCACCCGACCGGCCATCAAGGCCTTCGGCAACGGTGACGCCAACGCCCGCAAGATCGTGATGGCCGGCACCGGGGTGACGCACCTGATCCTCGTGGTCACCCTCTACCTGATGATCTGGAAGCCCGGCCTGTAGGACGGTCTCGCCGCCGGTTAGCGTCAGCGGTGATGCATCCCGTCGAGCGGCTCCGGCACGTGGCCCGCGCCACCGGTGCGCCCCAGGACCTCGTCGTCGCCGAGACGGCTCGGGCCCTGGGCGCCTTCGCCCACGACCCCCAGGGGCTGGTCACGGCCTGCCGGCGCATGGTGTCGCGCCAGCCGCGCTCCGGCGCCCTGGTGTGGTTGTGCGCCCGGGTCCTCACCGCGGGCGACCCGGTGGCCGAGATCCGCGCCGCGTTGCGCGACCTCGAGGACGATCGCACGGCGGCCGCATTGGCCAACGCGCTGCCCGACGACGCCTCGGTCGTCGTGCTGGGCTGGCCCGAGACCGCGGGCGCGGCCCTGCCCCGCCGAGGCGACGTCGAGGTGCTGGTGGTCGACGTGGCGTCCGAGGGCTCGGGGTTGGTCCGGCGCCTCGCCCACGCCGAGGTCGACGTGGTCGACGTCCCCGTCGCCGGGCTGGGTGCGGCGGTGGCCGAGGCCGACCTCGTCCTGCTCGAGGCGGCGGTCGTGTCCCCCCGGGAGCTGCTGGCCCCCAGCGGATCGCGGGCGGCGGCGGCCGTGGCCCGGGCGGCCGGCGTCCCGGTGTGGCTGGTGGCCGGGGTGGGGCGCCTGCTCCCCGAGCGCATGTGGGAGCCGTTGCGCGCTCGCATCGTCTCGGCCGAACCGTGGGACGACGACGACGAAGTGGTCCCCCTCGATCTCGTCGACCGGATCGTCGGGCCCACCGGGCCCCTCGAGGTCGCCGAGGCCCTCCGTCGCACCGACTGCCCCGTCGCCCCCGAGCTCTTCAAGGGCGACATCCTCTGAGCCCTCGGTGCTCGCAACCGTCGAGCACGACGCCTCCGATCCGCCGCTCGTAGCCGTCGAGTCGACCTCCCCACCCGTTCTTGCATGGAATCGTCGCGGTGGAGTGCGCTGATCTCATACAAGAAGCCGCGGGGGGGGGGGGCGGTCGGGGCAGCTGGGGCGGTCGGGGCAGTGGGGGCAGGGGGTCGATAGGGTCGCGGCATGGGTGAACTCGTCTCCTTCCCGACCAACGGCCACGAGACGGACGGCTACCTGGCGGTGCCGGTCGGTGGCTCCGGCCCCGGTGTGGTGGTGATCCAGGAGTGGTGGGGCCTGGTCCCGCACATCCGCGACGTGTGCGACCGCTTCGCCGCGGCCGGCTTCGTCGCCCTGGCGCCGGACCTCTACCACGGCGAGAGCACCACCGAGCCCGACGAGGCCGGCAAGCTCATGATGGCGCTCAACCTCGACCAGGCGGTCAAGGACATGAGCGGCGCCGTCGACCACCTCCGCAGCCTCGACGCCGTCACCTCCGACCAGGTCGGGGTCGTCGGCTTCTGCATGGGGGGAGGCCTGGCCCTCGCGCTCGCCTGCGCCCGCCCCGACGCCATCGGGGCGGCCGTCCCCTACTACGGCGTCATCCCCTGGCCCAACCTGCAGCCCGACTGGTCACGCATCGACTGCGCCATCCTCGGCCACTTCGCCGAGCAGGACGCCATGTTCGGCCCCGACCAGGTCCGCCAGCTCGAGGAACGCCTCCGCGAGCACGGCAAGGCCGCCGAGCTCATCATCCATCCCGGCGTCGACCACGCCTTCTTCAACGACACCCGACCCGAGGTTCACGACCCCGAGATGTCGGCGCAGACGTGGGAGCAGACCACCGTGTTCCTGCGCGAGAACCTGGCGTAGAGCCACCCCGTGTCGGACTCGTCGCTCGTCGAGCGCTACCTCGTCCTGGGGCTGGCGCTGGGCCGTCACGTCGACGGGTTCGTCGACGCCTACTACGGACCGCCCGCCCTGGCCGAGCGAGTGGCCCGCGAGGCGGTCACCCCGCCGGCGGGGTTGGTGCGCGAGGCGGCCGACCTGTTGGTCGACCTCGACGCCGGGGTCGGTGAGCCCGACCTCGATGCCGGGCGTCGCCGATGGCTGCGAGCCCAGATCGTGGGCCTGCACACCAGTGCGCGCAAGCTGGCCGGGGAGCCCATCGGGTATGCCGACGAGGTCGAGTGGTGCTACGGCGTCCGACCGGCACCGGTCGACACCGAGGTCTTCGGCGCCGCCCACGCCCGCCTCGACGACGCGCTGCCCGGGTCGGGCCCGCTGCGAGACCGCTACATCGCCTGGCGCGAGTCCCAGGCCGTGCCCGTCGACACGTTGCCGGCCGCCCTGCACTCCCTGGCCGACGATCTGCGCGAGCGCACCGACGCCCGGTTCGGCCTCCCCGAAGGCGAGCACGTCGAGTGGGAGCTGGCCCGCGACCAACCGTGGTCCGGGTTCAACTACTACCTGGGTGGGCTACGCAGCCGGGTGGCCATCAACACCGACCTGCCGGTGCTCTCGCCGAGCCTGGCCCACCTGGTGGCCCACGAGGCCTACCCGGGCCACCACACCGAGCACTCCCGCAAGGAAGCGGGGTTGGTGCGTCAGCGTGGATGGCAGGAGGAGACCATCTTCCTGGTGGGCACCCCACAGTGCCTGCTGGCCGAAGGGCTCGCCGACCTGGCGCTCGAGGTGGTCATGGGGGAGCACCCCGAACAGGAGGTGGCCGCCCACCTGCGCCCCCTCGGGATCGCCTATGACCCCGAGGTCGTGGCCGCCGTGGCCCAGGCCGGCGAGGCGCTCAACGCGGTGCGAGCCAACGTGGCCTGGCGGCTCCACGAGGAGGGGGCGTCGGTCGACGATGCCGTCGCCTACGCCGAACGCTGGGCCCTGCTCCCGCGCAACCGGGCCGAGAAGGCCGTCGAGTTCCTGACCTCACCCACCTGGCGGGCCTACATCTCCTGCTACGTCGAGGGCCTGCCGCTGTGCCGGCGCTACGTGGCCGGCGACCCGTCGCGCTTCGCCACCCTGCTCACCGAGCAACTGGTCCCCGCCGATCTGGCCGCCGCCGCGGCATGACCTACCGCTCCACGCTTCGGGGCGAGACGTTCACCTTCAGTGACCTGCGAGAGCTCCTCGGGCGGGCCGGTGCCCCGAAGGCCGGCGACGCCCTGGCCGGGGTGGGAGCCCGCTCGGAGCGCGAACGGGTCGCCGCCCAGTGGGCGCTGGCCGACGTGGCGGTGGCCGAGATCGTGGGCACCCCGCTCGTCGAGGACGACGTCACCGCGCTGGTCCTCGACCGCCTCGATCGCGACCAGCAGGCCACGATCGCCGGGCTCACCGTCGGCGAGCTGCGCGAGCGCATCCTGGGGCCGGGCTTCGCCGACGAGTGGGCGGCCGGTCTGCACCGAGGCATCACGCCCGAGGTGGGCGCCGCGGTGGCCAAGCTCATGGGGACCCGCGACCTCATCCAGGGGGCGGCGCCGCTCCGGGTCGTCACCCGCTGCCGCAACACCATGGGTGGGCCGGGCGTGTTCGGCGTGCGGGTGCAGCCCAACCACCCCAGCGACGACCTGGGTGGCGTGCTCCTCTCCGCCGCCGACGGCCTGCTGTTCGGCTGCGGCGACGCCGTCATCGGGGTGAACCCGGCCGGCGACTCGGTGGAGGTCGTGGCCGGTCTCGAGCGGGCCCTCGCCGCCCTGCTCGAGCGGACGGGCGCCCCCACCCAGACGTGCGTGCTGGCCCACGTCACCACCCAGCTCGCCGCCCTCGACCGAGGGGCCCCGGTCGACCTGCTGTTCCAGAGCATCGGCGGCACCACGGCCACCAACGACAGCTACGGCGTGTCGCTGTCGGTGCTGGCCGAGGGGCGCGACGCCGTCGTGGCCCACCACCGCGAACGTGGTGGCTTCCTCGGCGAGCAGGTCATGTACTTCGAGACCGGGCAGGGGAGCTCGCTGTCGGCGGGCGCCGACCACGGTGTCGACCAGCTCACCTGCGAGGCCCGCGCCTACGGCGTGGCCCGCGCCTTCGACCCGTTCCTCGTGAACTCGGTGGTGGGCTTCATCGGCCCGGAGTACCTCGCCGACGGTCGCCAGATCATCCGAGCCGGGCTCGAGGACCACTTCGTCGGCAAGCTCCTGGGCCTGCCCATGGGCTGCGACGTCTGCTACACGAACCACGTCGAGGCCGACCAGGACACCACCGACCAGCTGCTGGTCCTGCTGGCCACCGCGGGCTGCAACTACGTGATGGGCGTGCCGGGCTCCGACGACGTGATGCTCAACTACCAGTCGACCAGCTACCACGACGCGGCCGGAGTGCGCGAGCTGCTCGACCTCCGGCCCGCGCCCGAGTTCGAGGCGTGGTTGGAGTCGGTGGGCGTGATGCGGGCGGGTCGCCTCACCGAGGCCACGGCCGACGGGCCGGGGTCGATGGCCCTGCTGGCGGCCGCCGTGCGGGAGATCGGCGCGTGAGCGGCGAGCTCGAGCCGGCGGAGGGATCCGACGTCCCCGGGGCCTTCGAGGTGCTCGACGGGGTCGAGGTCCCCGGCGTCACGCCCGCCCGGGTGCTGCTCGGCCGGGCCGGCACCTCCTACCGCACCTCGACCCACCTCCGCCTCCGCGCCGACCACGCCGCCGCTCGCGACGCGCTCCACGAGCGGATCGCCCTCGACGACGAGGTGATGGCGCCGCTGGTCGAGCGCGTCGGCCTGTTCGAGGTGCGCTCGGGTGCCTCGTCGCCGGCGGAGCACCTCGCCCGCCCCGATCTCGGCCGCCGCCTGGCCGACGGCGAGGCCGAGCACCTCCGGGCCGAGTGCCCCACCGGCGTCGACGTGCAGGTCGTGGTCGGTGACGGCCTCTCCGCCCGAGCGGTGCACGCCCAGGTGCCGGTCCTGCTCCCGGGGCTCCTCGACGGCGCCGCGGCCCGGGGCTGGAGCGTGGGGCGGCCGTTCTTCGTCCGCCACTGCCGGGTGGGCCTGCTCAACGACATCGGTGCGGCCCTGGATCCCGAGGTCGTCGTGCTGCTCGTCGGCGAGCGGCCCGGTCTGGCCATCGCCGAGAGCCTGTCGGCCTACCTCGCCTTCCGGCCCCGCCCCGGCCACACCGATGCGGACCGCAACCTCGTGTCCAACATCCACGCCGACGGCGTGGCGCCCGACGAGGCGGCCCGCCGGGTGCTCGACCTGGCGGCCGAGCTGCTCCTGCGCCAGCGCAGCGGCTACCAGGTGAAGGAGCTGGGCGGGGCCTGACCCGACGTTCGCCGGATCGGGTTACCCGAGGGTAGGTTTCGCGTATGCGGAACCCCAAGGACTTCTTCCGTCCCCTCGCCGTGGGCGCACCCGAGCCGCTGCGGGAGATCCCGGTCAAGCCGTCACGGATGATCCACTTCTTCCCCCCGCACCTCGAGAAGGTGGTGGCCAAGCTCCCCGAGATCGCCCCCACCGTCGACGTGTTGCTGGCCAACCTCGAAGACGCCATCCCCGCCGACGCCAAGGAGGCGGCCCGGGCCGGGCTGGTGGAGGTCGGTCGGACGGTCGAGCTCGGCCGCACCCAGTTCTGGACCCGCGTCAACTCCCTCGACTCGCCCTGGTGCCTCGACGACCTCACCGCAGCGGTGCTCGAGGTGGGCGACAAGCTCGACGTGGTCATGATCCCCAAGGTCGAGGGGCCCGAGGACATCCACTACGTGGATCGTCTGCTGGCCCAGCTCGAGGCCCGAGCCGGGCTCGATCGGCCGATCCTGGTGCACGCCATCCTGGAGACGGCGCGCGGGGTGGCCAACGTCGAGGAGATCTGCGCCGCCAGCCCCCGCATGCAGGGCCTGTCGCTCGGGCCCGCGGACCTCGCCGCCAACCGCCGCATGAAGACCACCCGGGTCGGCGGCGGCCACCCTGGCTACCTGGTGCGCCAGGACCCGGTCGACGGCGACATCGAAGGCGACCGCAGGATCTACCAGCAGGACCTCTGGCACTACACGATCGCCCGCATGGTCGACGCCTGTGCCGCCAACGGGATCCTGCCCTACTACGGCCCGTTCGGCGACATCGCCGACGTCGTGGCCTGCGAGGACCAGTTCCGCAACGCGTTCCTGCTCGGGTGCGTGGGGGCGTGGAGCCTGCACCCGGTGCAGATCGGCATCGCCAAGAAGGTCTTCTCGCCCGACCCCGCCGACGTCGCCCACGCCAAGCGGGTGATCGACGCCATGGGCGACGGCACGGGTGCCCTCATGCTCGACGGCAAGATGGAGGACGACGCCTCCGTCAAGCAGTGCAAGGTGATGGTCGAGTTGGCCGAAGCGCTCGCCGCCGACGATCCCGAGCTGGCCGCGGCGTACGGGTTCTGACCCGACCCGTTCCCGCCCCGACCCCGCCCCGACCCATCCCGTCAGGAGCCCCGATGTCCGACGACCTCCGTCCCCGCCGGTCCGTGCTCTACATGCCCGGAGCCAACGAGCGCGCCCTCGAGAAGGCCAAGACCATCCCCGCCGACGCCCTGATCCTCGACCTCGAGGACGCGGTGGCACCCGACGCCAAGCCCGACGCCCGCGATCGGGTGTGCGCCGCCGTGCAGTCGGGGGCGTACGGCTCCAAGGAGCTCGCCATCCGGGTCAACGGCATCGGGACGCAGTGGCACGAGGCCGACATCGCCGCCGCGGCAGCCGCCGGGCCCGACGCCGTGCTGGTGCCCAAGGTGAACTCCGCCGACGAGGTGCGCACGCTGGTGGCGGCGCTGGAGGCCGCCGGGGCCCCGGAGCGCACCGCGCTGTGGGCCATGCTCGAGACCCCGGTCGCGGTGCTGCACGCCGCCGAGATCGTCGGGGCCCACGACCGCCTCGCCGTGGTGGTCATGGGCACCAACGACCTGGTCAAGGAGCTCCGGGCCCAGCACGTGCCCGGGCGAGAGCCGCTGCGCCACGGGCTGCAGGCCTGCCTCCTCGCGGCCCGCATGGCGGACAAGGTGATCCTCGACGGCGTCTACAACGACATCGCCGACGCCGAGGGCTTCGCCGCCGAGTGCGCGCAGGGGCGCCAGTTCGGGTTCGACGGCAAGACGCTCATCCACCCCAGCCAGGTGGAGCCCTGCAACGAGGCGTTCGCCCCCACGGCCGCCGAGATCGAGTCGGCTGGCGAGATCATCGCCGCCTTCGAGGAAGCCACCGCCGCCGGTCGTGGCGTGGTCACGGTGAACGGCCGCATGATCGAGAACCTGCACGTCGACGAGGCCCGCCGGGTCCTCGCCCAGGCCGAGGCCATCGCTGCTCGCCAGCCGGGCTGACCGACGGCGATCCAGGGCCGGTGGCGGGGAGGGGACCGGTCTCAGGCCGCCTTGCGGTGCTTGGCCTCGGCGACGGTGAAGACGCCGAACGCCAGCAGGCCGAGGGCCACCACCCACAGCACGAACTGGCCCCAGCCCTCGCCGGACAGACTCTGCAGGGCCGCAGAGAGGCCCTCGGCCTCGCTGGCGTCGTAGGTGAGGCCGGCCTGGATGAAGAAGACGCCGACCATGGCCAGGACGATGGCCCGGGCCAGATAGCCCCAGCGGCCGGCGGAGGCGATCCAACTCTCCTCGCCGACGTCGACGCGCTCGAGGAACTGCATGTCGATGACGTACTTCTTCACCTGGTAGGCGGCGAAGCCGATGATGGCGAGCCCGATGAGGGCCACGATCCACCGCCCGGCCGGCCAGTCGAGCACCACGGCGGTGGCCTGCTGGCGGGTCTCGGTGCCGCCGCCCTGCGACGTCTGACCGGCGTCGTTCCAGTTGGCGATGGTGGCGGAGAGGGCGGCGGTGGCCAGCGACAGGTAGAGCAGGCCGAGGACGGCGAACTTGGCGCGGTCCTTGGGCTCGGATCCCTCCACCGGGTCGCCGGTCAGCGCATCGAGCAGCCGCCAGGCGGCCAGCGCGAAGAGGGCGATGGTGAGGGCCACCAGCAGGAACTTGCCGAGGGGCTGGGCGCCGACCCACTCGATGGCGCCGTTCTTGGTGGTGTCACCCGATGCATCCCCGAGGGCTAGCTGGATGGCCAGGACGCCGATGACGGCGAAGACCACCCCCTTGCCGACCAGGCCGACGCGGCCGAGCGTCTCCTTCCAGTCACCACGGCCGGGTGAGCCATGACGGACGGTGTCGGTGACGCTCGGCATCGTGGAGCCCCTCGGGTGTGGATGTGCGAGAGTCGCTACCCGTTCAGGGGGCTCGTAGAACCCGACACGGCGTCGCAGAGCGCCGGCGCGTCTGTCGAAGGGTCGGGGTGTGCGGCGCGCCGGGGTGTCAGCTCTTGGCGTTGTCCATCATGCGACGGGCGATCACCTTGAGGCACAGGGTCTCGTCGGCCCCTTCGAAGATGGACAGCACGCGGGCGTCGACGAAGTACCGGCTCACCGGGTACTCCTCGGCATAGCCGAAGCCACCGTGGATCTGCATGGCCTCACGGGTGACCCACTCGGCGGCCTTGCAGACGTACGCCTTCACCATCGACGCTTCGAGCTGGCCGCGGCCCTCGGCCATGAGCCTGGCCACCTCGTAGCCGAACTGGCGACCGGCCTGGATGAGCACCACCATGCGACCGAGCTTGGCCCGCGTGAGCTGGTACTCGGCGATGGGCTGGCCGAAGACGACGCGGTCGAGGGCGTACTGGTGGGCGTCCTCGTAGGCGGCCTGCATGACCCCGACGGCACGGGCGGCGGTCTGCAGCCGGCCGTTCTCGAAGCCGGCCATCTGGTAGTAGAAGCCCTTGCCCAGGCCGTCGTCGCCGCCGACCTGGTTGTCGGCCGCCACGAACCAGTCCTCGAGGGCGATCTCGTAGGAGTGCATGCCCCGGTAGCCGATGGTGTCGATGGCCCGACCCTCCATCTTCCCGCCGCCGGGGGCCCCGCCGTCGGCGCCGGCCTCCTGGGCGAACGCGAAGCCGTGGCCCTCGCCGCGCGGCTTGGGCACCACGAACATCGACAGACCCTTGTGGGTGAGGGACTTGTCGGGGTTGGTGCGGGCCAGCAGCATGAGCACGTCGGCGCGGGCGCCGAACGTGCACCAGGTCTTCACCCCGTTGAGCAGCCAGCCTCCCTCGGTGGGGGTGGCGGTGCACTTCACGCCGGCGACGTCGGAGCCGTAGTCGGGCTCGGTGACGGCGACGGCGGCCATGACCTCGGCGGAGGCCAGCTTGGGCAGCCAGTGGGCCTTCTGGGCCTCGGTGCCGCCGGCCAGCAGGGCCCGGGTGAGGATCTCGGGGCGGGTGATGAGCGACCCGCCGGCCCCGAGCGACGCCTTGGACAGCTCCTCGGTGGCCACGACCATGCCGATGTACTCGCTCTCGCCACCCTCGGAGAAGCCGTCGTACTCGACCGGTACGGACAACCCGAAGCCACCCATCTCGGCCAGGCCCTCGATGAGGTCCTCGGGGATGTCGGCGTTCTCGCGATGGATGTGCTCGGCGACAGGGGCGATCTTCTCGGTGGCGAAGCGCCGGAACGTGTCCTGCACCATCTCGAAGTCGCTGTCGAGGTGGCGGGGTCCGGCGGTGTCGGCCAGCGCGGCCAGGAACTCCGGGGCCCGATAGGCCGCCACGAAGTCACGGGTGCCGTCGAGCGCTCCCGGTTCGATGCCCCACTGCGCCTCGCGACCGAAGAGCTTGGGCGCCAGCTCGGCGACCGCGTCGGCCACGAACGCGCAGGCGATGCGGGCCTCGAGGTCGCCCTTGGCCCCGTAGGTGAGCATGGCCCGGCCCGTCTCGACGGCAGCGGCGGCGTGGGCCAGGTCGTAGGTGACGACCTGGTGGGCGTCCGGGTCGCCGGCCGCGGCCAGGTGGCGGGTGCAGGTCTCGACGATGCCGTGGGCGGTCTCGGTGACGGCTGCGGCGGCGGTGAGGTCCGGGTCGATCACGGTCATCCCCCGAGGTTACTCAGGGGTAGGTTGGACGACGAGATCGTGCGGAGCCTTCGCCGCCTCCCGCGGCGGACGGCCTCCGCCTTGTCGTGAGGAGCCTGCCGTGACCGTGATCGATCGTCCCTTCGGCCGTCACTTCGAGGACTTCGAGGTCGGCGACGTGTACCGCCACTGGCCCGGCAAGACCATCACCGAGGCCGACGACCACCTCTTCTGCATGATCACCATGAACCACCACCCCACGCACACCAACAACTGGTATGCGGAGAACGAGTCCCCGGTGGGCAAGCCGCTGGTGGTCGGCAACCTCGTGTACTCGCTGGTGTTGGGCATGAGCGTGCCCGACGTGAGCGGAGCCGCCATCGCCAACCTCGAGGTCGAGACGCTCAAGCACGCCAAGCCCACGTTCCACGGCGACACCATCTACGCCGTCACCAAGGTGCTGGCCAAGAAGGAGACCTCCGACGGCGAGCGCGGGATCGTCACCGTCGAGACCAAGGGCATCAACCAGCGCTCCGAAGAGGTCTGCTTCTTCCGGCGCAAGATCATCGTCTGGAAGCGGGCGTTCGCCCCCGCGCGCGGCCTGCCCTACGGCGACGACGTCTTCGCCGACGAGTAGGCGCCGAGACGAGCGGCCGCGGTCGGCCCGAGCCGTCGGTCCGAGCCGTCGGACCGGCGGTCTGGGCCACACTCGTGGCCATGAGCGGGAGTCGGTCGCAGGCCGAGGCGAGCCACGAGGTCCTCGGCTGGTGGGAGGCCACCCGCCGCGACCTCCCATGGCGTCGCACCCGGGACCCC